>CAJYQL010000020.1 GCA_913776965.1 uncultured Xylophilus sp. | reverse complement strand
CCCCCCCCCGCGCCGACCTATGCGGCGTCTAGCACCTGCGGCGCAGGCCTTGGCGAAACACCCTGTGCGATGGCCGCCGCCCGCTCGGCAGCGAGGGCCCGGCGGTAGCCGTCGCGCTGCTGCAGCCGCGCCCAGTAGCGCTGCACCGCCTGCGGATAGCGCGGCTCCAGCCCCAGGAAATCGCCGAGCATCAGCGCGTAGCCGACCGACACGTCGGCCGCCGTGAAGCGGCCGGCGCAGAGCCAGCCGGCGTCGCCAGCGTCGCCGTTTCGGCCGGCCAGCCGCGCGTCGATGCCCCGCAGGCGCGCCAGGAACCACTTCTCGTAATCGTCCGCCGCCTGCGGCAGCCGGCGCTCCGGCGTCTCGAAATGCCGGTAGCGCAGCACCAGCGTCTGCGGGAAGGTCAGCGTCGCCTCGCCGTGGTGCAGCAGGTCGAGCCAGGCGGCGTAGCCCGGCTCGTCGGGCCGCACCGCCAGGCCGTGGCGGTGGTCGGGGTCGCACCGCTGCGGCAGGTACTGGCACATCGCGGCCGACTCGGTCATGCGCACGTCGCCGTCCTCCAGCAGCGGCACGGTGCCGAGCGGGTTGCGCGCCAGGTAGTCGCGGGCGCGGGCGCGCGGCGGGAAGGGCAGCATCGCCAGCGCGTAGGGCGCTTGCAGTTCCTCCAGCAGCCACAGCGGCCGAAACGAGCGGGCGCCGACGCAGTGGTGCAGGAAGATTTTCGGGCTCGGACGCATGCAGGATCTGCGCGGGGTGCTATCGAAACAGGAGTAATCCGCTCAGCCGCGGATCTCGGCCAGCAGGGCCAGCGCCCGGTCCGCCCGCACGTCCTTCTCGGCGGCCATGGTGCGGGCGATGCGGTCGATCTCGTCGCCGGTGGCGCCAGCCACGACGGCGATGTTGCGGGCGTGCAGCGCCATGTGGCCGCGCTGGATGCCCTCGGTCGCAAGCGCACGCAGGGCGCCCAGGTTCTGCGCCAGGCCGACCGCGACCGCGATCTCGCCCAGTTCCTGCGCCGAGCGCACGCCCATGATCTTCAGCGCCAGCCGCGCCAGCGGATGGGTCTTGGTGGCGCCGCCGACCAGGCCGACCGGCATCGGCATCTCGATCGTGCCGACCAGGTGGCCGCGGGTGTCCTTCTCCCAGCAGGTCAGCGAGCCGTAGTGGCCGTCGCGGCAGGCGTAGGCGTGGGCGCCGGCCTCCACTGCGCGCCAGTCGTTGCCGGTCGCCACGATCACCGGGTCGATGCCGTTCATGATCCCCTTGTTGTGAGTGGCCGCCCGGTACGGGTCCACCGCCGCGAAGGCGTAGGCATCGAGCACGCCCTCGATGATCTCGGCGCCGCTGCGCTCGGCGGTGGTCAGCACCTCGGGCGACAAGGACACCCGCGCGCGTGCGAGGCGCAGGTCGGCCAGGTTCGACAGGATGCGCAGCCGCACCTGACCGCCGGTGATCTCCTCCAGCAGCGGCGAGACCGCCTCGGCCATCGTGTTGACGGTGTTGGCGCCCATCGCGTCGCGCACGTCGACGATCAGGTGCAGCACCACCATCGCGCCGCGCGGCGTCGTCTCGAACACATGGACCTCGATGTCGCGGCAACCGCCGCCGAGGCCGATCAGCACGTTGTCGCGGCTGTTGGCGACCGCCAGGATGTCGTCGCGGCGGCGCAGCAGCGCCTGCCGCGCGCCGCGCGGGTCGGTGGTGCCCAGGATCTGCACCTGCGCGCGCATCAGCGGGGTGCTGCTGCTGGTCTCGAAGCCGCCGCTCTCGCGCGCCAGCCGGGCCATGAAGCTCGCGGCCGCGACCACCGAGGGTTCCTCCACCGCCATCGGCACCAGCACGTCGCGGCCGTTGACCCGGAAATTGGTCGCCACGCCCAGCGGCAGCTCGAAGGTGCCGACCACGTTCTCGATCATCCCGTCGGCGCGCGTCAGGCCGAGCGCGCCGGGCGACTGCAGCAGCGCGGCCTCGTCGGCGGTGAGGCCGGCGGCCTGCACGATGTGCGCGAGGCGGTCGGCGGGCGCGAGGGCGCGGAAGTTGGGCAGGCGCGAATCGAGGCTCATGGTGTCGGTGTCTCCGGTGGTCGTTGCCGGCCACTCTAGGGGCGCTGTACCCGTGGCGGTAGGTACAGTTGCGGACGACAGCGCCCGGCCGCCCCGGGCCGGCGCGCGCATCCGAACTCAGGAGACGATCCCCATGCTCGACGACTTCGCCATCCACGACCTGCCGGGCGCCGACGGCACCACGATCCGCGTGCGCACCGCCGGCACCGGCGCGCCGCTGCTGCTGCTGCACGGCCATCCGCAGACGCATGCGATGTGGCACCGCGTCGCACCCGCGCTGGCCCAGGACTACGCGGTGGTGCTGGCCGACCTGCGCGGCTACGGCGATTCGGCCAAGCCGGCGCCGGTTGAGAGCGGCGCCGCCTATGCGAAGCGCGCGATGGCGCAGGACATGGTCGCGGTCATGGAAGGCCTGGGCCACCGGCAGTTCCTGCTCGGCGCGCACGACCGCGGCGCGCGGGTGGCGCACCGGCTGGCGCTCGACCATCCGGAGCGGGCGCGCCGGCTGCTGCTGCTCGACGTGGCGCCCACCCTCGCGATGTACGAGGGCACGACCGACGCCTTCGCCCGCGCCTACTGGCACTGGTTCTTCCTGATCCAGCCGGCGCCGCTGCCGGAACGCCTGATCGCGGCCGACCCGGCGGCCTACGTGCGCGAGGTGATGGGCCGCCGCCATGCAGGGCTGGCCGCCTTCGCCCCGGAGGCGCTCGCCGAATACGAGCGCTGCATCGCGCTGCCCGGCACCGCGGCGGGCATCTGCGGCGACTACCGCGCCTCGGCCGGCATCGACCTGGAGCACGACCGCGCCGACCGCGACGCCGGCCGGCGCCTCGCGATGCCGCTGCGGGTGCTGTGGGGCGCCGAAGGCGCGGTCGGCCGCAACTTCGACGTGCTGGCGCTGTGGCAGGCGGCGGCCGACACCGTCTCGGGCCGGGCGCTGCCCTGCGGCCACTACCTGGCCGAGGAGGCGCCGGACGCGGTGCTGGCCGAGATGCGCGCCTTCTTCGGCGCGGCCTGATCCACGCCGCGCAGCCCATGGCCCGCATCACCCCGATCTTCCTGACGCTCGCCAACGCGATCGAGCGTCAGATCCACGACGGCGCCTACAAGCCGGGCGACAAGCTGCCCTCGCTGCGCGAGATCGCGCGGCTGCGCGGCTACGGCAAGAACACGGTGGTCACCGCCTTCGAATCGCTGGTCGCGCGCGGGCTGGTGGAGCCCAAGCGCGGCGCCGGCTACTTCGTGAAGGAGCCGGCGATCGAGCCGGAACGCGCCGACGACGATTCCGGCTCGCTCGGCCGCGCGATGGACATCGTCTGGCTGCTGCGCAACCAGCTGCACGTGGCGCCGGGACACCTGAGCGTGGGCGACGCCTTCCCGCCCGCAGAATGGCTGCAGGGCGCGCGGCTCGACCGGGTGCACCACAAGGTGGCCCGGGGCGGGCTGGGCACGCTGTTCCGCTACGGCGACCGGCGCGGCTATGCGCCGCTGCGCCAGCGGCTGGCACGCAAGCTGGCCGACATCGGCATCGACGCGCAGCCGCGCCAGATCGTGCTGACCCACGGCGCCAACCAGGCGATCGACTTCATCGTGCGCTACTTCGTGCCTCCGGGCGCGCCGGTGCTGGTGGACGACCCGGGCTACTACCCGCTGTTCGGTAAGCTGAAGCTCGCCGGCGCGCACATCGTAGGCGTGCCGCGGCGCGCCGACGGGCCCGACCCGGTCGCGCTGGAAGCCCTGCTGCAGCGCTGGCGGCCGCGGCTCTTCTTCACCCAGTCGCTCGGCCACAACCCGACCGGGTCCGACATCACCGCCGCGCGCGCCCGGCAGGTGCTGGCGCTGGCCGAGCGCTTCGACCTGCGCATCGTCGAGAACGACGCGCTCTGCGACCTGCACCCCGCCGCCGCGCCGCGCATCAGCGCGCTCGACCAGCTGGAACGCACGCTGTACGTGGGCAGTTTTTCCAAATCGCTGTCGGCGGCGCTGCGGGTCGGCTTCGTCGCCTGCAGCCCGGACCTGGCGAGCGACCTGGCCGACCTGAAGGTGCTGGTCAACACCAGCAGCAGCGAGTACAGCGAGCGCACCGTCGACACGCTGCTCGGCGAGCGCGCCCATCCGCGCCATCTGGAGCGGCTGCGCGGCCGGGTGGCCGACGCCAGCCTGCGCGGCCGCGCGCTGCTGCGCAGCTTCGGCGCCGAGGTGTTCGCCGACACGCCGCAGTCGCTCTTCCTCTGGGCACGCCTGCCGGGCGTGGCCGACTCGCTCGCCACCGCGCAGACGCTGATGGCGCAGGACGTGGTGATGGCGCCGGGCCGCATCTTCTGCGTCGATGCGGCGGCGCCGTCGCCCTGGTCGCGCTACAACGTGCACGCGGTGCTGGACACGCGCTTCACCGCGGCGATGCGGACGGTGCTGGGCGGCTGAGGCGCGTCAGGCGATGCGCGTGCGCCGCTTGCGCGCCCGCAGGTCCTGCACGCCCGGCGCCGTGCGCGGGTCGGTGCCCGCCGGGAAGATCGCGTGCTTCTGGATCTTCTGCGTGCCGGTGGTCGGGATGTCGTCGGTGACGTGCAGCCAGCCCGGTGCCTTGTAGTACGCCAGCGCCGCATCGCAATGGTCGAACAGCGCGTTCGCCACCGCCTGCCGGTCGGCCGGCGCGTCGGGCCGCAGCACCACGCAGGCCATGACTTCCTCCTCGCGCACCGCGTCGGGCACCGCCATCACCGCCGCCTGCGCGACCCAGGGATGGGTAAGCAGCGTGGCCTCCACCTCGGCGGCGGCGATGTTCTCGCCGGAGCGGCGGATGATGTTCTTGCGCCGGTCCACGAAGTGCAGCATGCCGTCCGGGTCCTGCGTGACCAGGTCGCCGGTGTGGAACCAGCCGCTGCGCCAGGCCGCTTCGGTGGCGGCGGGGTCGTCCAGGTAGCCGTCGAAGAAGTCCTGGCGCGGCGTGGCTTCGGAATGGCGGATGACGAGTTCGCCCACCGTGCCGCGCGACACCTCGCGGTCAGCGTCGTCCACCACCTGCGCTTCCACGCCGGCCTCGGGCAGCGGCCGGCCGAAGGCGCGGGTGCCGACCTGGCGCGGCGCATGGCAGTCCACCAGCGCCCGCACCATCTCGGTCATGCCCCAGAGCTCGAGCAGTGGAAAGCCGAAACGCGCCTCGAAGGCTGCATGCAGCTGCGGCTCGGCACCGGCACCGAAGCCGAAGCGCACCTGGTGGTCGCGGTCCTGCGGGCCGGGCGGCAGGGCCATCAGCATCTGCACGATCACGCCCAGGTAGTGCACGACCGTCGCGCCGCTCTCGCGCACCTCGGTCCACCAGCGGGCGGGCCGGAAACGGTCGGACTGCACCTGGCAGTTGCCGGTCAGCAGCGCGCACTGGAACGACAGGATCGACGCATTGACGTGGAACAGCGGCAGCGGGTTGTAGATCCGCTCCGCGCCCTCGCGCAGCGTGGCCAGCCCGCCGCGGGTGGCGTAGGCATGGCCCGAGGCGAGTTCGTAGCGGTGCGACAGCACGCAGCCCTTGGGCCGGCCGGTGGTGCCGCTGGTGTAGAGGATGCTGGCGGGCGTGGTGCCGTCGGGCGTGCCGGGCACGGCGGCGCGGCGGGCGGCCGGCAGGGTCTGGGCGAAGCGCTCCAGCGTCGCGACGGCGGGGCGGTTGCGGCATTCGGCCCGCGCGGCCTCCAGGTCGGGCAGGCGGGCCTCGAGCAGCAGCAGCAGGTCGAGATTCGCATGGTCCACCAGGTAGGCCAGTTCGCGCGGCCGGTAATCCGGGTTGACCGGCACGCAGCAGGCGCCGAGCGCGTTGAGCGCCAGCTTGTGCAGCATATGTTCGGGCCGCGATTCCAGCAGCAGGCCGACGCGGTGGCCGAGCCCGTAGCCGGTCTCGGCATACCGCGCCATCAGCGCCTGCACCTGGGCGGCCATGGCGGCGAAGCCGATGGTGCGGCCGGCCGGGTCGTAGTCGCGGCCGGGGTTCGCGGGCACCATCAGCAGGGGCTTGTCGCCGTACGCGTCGGCGGCGCGGAACAGCGCCTCGCCCAGGGTGGTGCGGAGGTCGATCGCGATCATCGGCGGCCATCCTCGCGGATCAGGTCGGCGGCCTTCTCGCCGATCATCATGGTGGCGGCGCAGGTGTTGGCCGACGGGATTTCGGGCATCACCGACGCGTCGGCGATGCGCAGGCCCTGCAGGCCGTGCACCCGCAGCCGCGCATCGACCACCGCGCCCGCGTCGGCCGCCGGGCCCATGCGGGCGCTGCCGTTGACGTGGTACGAGGACACCCCGTAGCGGCGGATGTAGTCGAGCAGCTCGTCGTCGCGCTGCACCGCCACGCCCGGCATCGACTCGGCCACCACGTAGGGTGCGAGCGCGCGGGTCTGCAACAGCCGGCGGGCGAGGCGGGCGCCGTCGAGCAGCGTGCGGCGGTCGTCCTCGTGCTCCAGGTAGCGCGGCTGCACCACCGGCGCGGCGGCCGGATCGGCCGAGGCGATCTCCACCGTGCCGTGGCTGCGCGGCCGGTGCTGCCACACGCCGCAGGTCATGCCGGGATAGGTGTCGAGCCGGCCGACGTAGCCTTCGCGGTAGCTGGCCGGCGCGAACACGCCCTGCAGGTCCGGCCGGTCGAGCCCGGCGCGCGAGCCGGCGAACCAGTGCACCACCGACGGGCTGAGCGCCAGCACGCTCGGCCGGCCGGCGGCCCAGCGTGCCAGCTGGCCCACCAGGCGGGGAAAGCGCGCCAGCTCGTTGATGGTGGCGATGCCCTGGGTGCGCGCCACCAACCGGATCGAGAAATGGTCCTTCAGGTGCGCGCCCACGCCCGGCAGGTCGCGCTGCACCGCGATGCCGTGGCGCTGCAGCAGCGCGGCCGGTCCGATGCCCGACAGCTGCAGCAGCCGCGGCGTGTTGAGCGCGCCGGCGCTGACGATCACCTCGCGCCGCGCGGCCACGGTGCGTTCGACTCCGCGCGCGCCGGCCTGCCGGTAGCGCACGCCGGTCGCGCGGCCGCCGTCGAGCACGATCTGCGTTGCCTGCGCATCGGTGCGCACCGTCAGGTTGCGGCCGCGCTTCTGCGCCGGATGCAGGAAGGTACGCGCCGTGCTCATGCGCCGGCCGCGGTGGATGGTGCGCTGGAAATACCCGACGCCCGCCTGCTGCGCGCCGTTGTAGTCCGGGTTGCGCGGCAGGCCGAGTTCCTCGGTCGCGCCCTGCAGGAAGGCCTCGCAGATCGGATGCGACCAGTCGCAGCCGGTCACCGGCAGCGGGCCGTCGCGGCCGGCGTGCGTCTCGTCGGTGCTGCCGACGCGGCGTTCGGTGCGCCGGAAATACGGCAGCACGTCGGCGAAGCTCCAGCCCGGGTTGCCCTGCGCCGCCCAGCCGTCGAAGTCCTCCGCCTGGCCGCGGTTGTAGACCAGTCCGTTGAGCGAGGTCGAGCCGCCGAGCGTGCGGCCCTGCGGGATCGGGATGCGCCGGCCGTTCGTCCAGTGGGTCGGCTCGGTGCTGTAGGGCCAGGTGAAGGCGGGGTCGAACACCGCCTTGATGTAGCCGGCCGGCAGGTGCAGCCACGGGTGCCAGTCCGACGGCCCGGCCTCCAGCACGCAGACGGTCACGGCCGGGTCTTCCGCCAGCCGTGCCGCGACGATCGCGCCGGCGGCGCCGCTGCCGACGACCACGTAGTCGAAGGTGTCCATCTCAGTGATCGCCCAGGTAGGCGGCGCGCACCTTCGGGTCGCGCCGCAGGTCGGCGCCGCGCCCCTGCAGCGTGATGCGGCCGGTCTCCAGCACGTAGCCGCGGTCGGCCACCGCCAGCGCCTGGTTGGCCATCTGCTCGACCAGCAGCAGCGTGATGCCCTGCTGCTTCAGGCCGCGGATGATGCCGAAGATCTCCTTGACGATCAGCGGCGCGAGGCCGAGCGACGGCTCGTCGAGCAGCAGCAGCTGGGGCTTGGCCATCAGCGCGCGGGCGATGGCCAGCATCTGCTGTTCGCCGCCCGAGAGCGTGCCGGACTGCTGGTCCTGCCGCTCTCGCAGCCGGGGGAAGGCGCAGAACTGCGCCTCGATGTCGGCCTCGATCTCGGCATGGCTCGCGCGGCGGTGGTAGGCGCCGAGCACCAGGTTGTCGCGCACGCTCTGGTCGGCGAACACCTGCCGGCCTTCGGGCGATTGCGCGATGCCGAGCGCGACCCGCTGGTGGCCCGGCATCCGGGTGATGTCCTGGCCGCGGAACAGGATGCGGCCGACGGCGGCAGGCTCCAGGCCCGAGACGGTTTTCATCAGCGTACTCTTGCCCGCGCCGTTGCCGCCGATGATCGTCACCACCTCGCCTTCGCCGACGGCCAGCGAGATGCCCTTGAGCGCCTCGATCGCGCCGTAGCGCACCTCCAGGCCCTCGATCTGCAGCAACGGTGTGGCGGTGGCCGCCAGGGTGTTGCTCGTGGTCGTCGCGTCAGACATGGCGCAGCTCCGGCTGGACGGGCGGCGGGCCGTCCGATTCGTCGTCCTCGTCGTCGGTGCCCAGGTAGGCCGCCACGACGCGCGGGTTGCGCTGCACCTCCTGCGGCGCGCCCTCGGCGATCTTCTCGCCGTAGTCGAGCACGATCACATGGTCGGAGATCGCCATCACCAGGTCCATGTGGTGCTCGATCAGCAGCACCGTGATGCCCAGGTCGCGGATGCGGCCGATCACGCCGATCAGGTCGCGCGTCTCCTGCGGATTGAGGCCGGCGGCCGGCTCGTCGAGCAGCAGCAGCCGCGGATGCGTCGCCAGGGCCCGCGCCAGTTCCAGCCGGCGCTGCAGTCCGTAGGGCAGGCTGCCGGCGGTCTCGTGGGCCTTCTCGCGCAGGCCGAGGAAGTCGAGGATCTGCAGCGCCTCGTCGCGGGCGGCGCGTTCCTCGCGGGCGGCGCCCGGCAGGCCGAACAGGCAGGCGAAGAAGCCCTGGCGCAGCCGGGTGTGCAGCCCGACCATCACGTTGTCGAGCACCGACATGTCGGCGAACAGCCGCAGGTTCTGGAAGGTCCGGCCCATGCCGAAGCGGCAGATGCGGTGCGGCGCCACGCCGACCGTGTCGTGGCCGTTGAAGGCGATGCTGCCGCGGCTCGGCGCGATCACGCCCGACAGGATGTTGAGCAGCGTGGTCTTGCCCGCGCCGTTCGGCCCGATCAGCGAATGCACGTGGCCGGTGCGGATGCGCAGGTCCACGTCGCGGGTCGGCACCACGCCGCCGAAGGCCTTGTAGAGCTTCTGTGTCTCCAGGAGCGGCTTGTCGGCCGGCGGCACCTCGGCCGACTGCAGCCGCCAGGCCGGCACCGCGTCCGGCAGCGGCGGCGGGCGGCGCAGCGCGGGCACCAGCGCCTGCGCGGCGCGGCGGATCGCGCCGGCCAGGCCGTCGCGCATCGCATACAGCGCGAACAGCAGCAGCGCGCCGTAGGTGAAGTGCTGCACGTCCGGCCAGCGCGCGAGGAAGGCGTCGAGCAGCGTCAGCACGATCGCGCCGACCAGCGGCCCGTAGACCGAGCTGCCGCCGAACAGCACGATCAGCAGGAAGAAGATCGACAGGTTGAAGTTGATGAAGTCGGAGTTGATGTACTGGTTCTGCTGCGCGATCAGCGCGCCGGCCAGGCCGCAGGTGACGGCGCTGATGACGAAGGCCAGCACCTTGAACTTGTAGACCGACACGCCGACGCTCTCGGCCGCGATCTCTCCGGTGTTGACCGCCATGAAGGCGCGGCCGAACTTGCCGCGCAGCAGCGCCCGCAGCATCAGGTGCGCGGCCAGCGCCAGGGCGCCGGCGAACCAGACCCAGTACCGCATGTCGAACATCGTGCCGCCGATCGACGGCGGGATCACGCCGTAGATGCCCTGCTGGCCGGCGAACACGTCCTGCCATTCCGACACCACCTTCTCGACCACGATGCCGAAGCCGATGGTCACCATCGCCAGCGCCGGGCCCTTGACCCGCAATGCCGGCAGCGCGATCACCACGCCGAACAGGCCGGCCATCGCCCCGGCCGCGACGAACGCCAGCCAGGGGTTCCAGCCGGCGCGGGCGGTCAGCAGCGCGACGGTGTAGGCACCGACCGCGAACAGCCCGGCGTGGCCGAGCGACTTCTGCCCGGTGTAGCCGACCAGCACGTTCAGCCCGGCGGCGGCGAGGTAGTTGACCGCGATCAGGAAGGCGATCTTCAAATAGAAGCCGTTGTCGGTGACCAGCGGCAGGGCGGCGACCAGCGCCACCGCGGCCGCGACGCCGACCAGGTGGCCGTGGCGGGGCATCGTCATGGGGTGGACCTCCGGGGTGCGCAGCAAGGAAAATATCGGAAGGAAATCGGGCTTCGGCGCCCGTCCAGCATGCGCATGAAGCTATGGATTCGATAGCGCATGCTCAGACCTTCTCCGCGATGCGCCGGCCGAGCAGGCCTTCGGGCTTGACCACCAGCACCACGATGATCAGCACGAAGATGCTGATCTCGCGCAACTCCGCGTGCCAGAGGCCGACCAGCGCCTCGATCAATCCGAGCACGAAGCCGCCGAGCATGCAGCCGCGCGGGCTGCTCAGGCCGCCGAGGATCGCCGCCGAGAACGCCTTCAGCGCGAGCGTCAGGCCCATGAAGACCGAAGCAGTGGTGATCGGCGCGACCAGCAGGCCGGCCAGCCCCGCGAGGCTGGAGCTGACGACGAAGGCCAGCACCACGATCGCGGTCACGTTGATGCCCATCAGCGTGGCGGCGGAGCCGCTGTGCGCCACCGCGCGCACCGCCTTGCCGAGCCGCGTCTTCTGCATCACCAGGTCGAGCGCGACCATGATCGCGACGCTCGCGCACAGCACCAGGATCTCCTGCGGCAGGATGCCGGCGCCGCCGATGCGGATCACCGCGTTGCCGAGCGGCGAGGGCAGCACCAGCGGGGCAGGGCCCCAGATCGCCAGGGCGGTGTTCTGGATGATGATGCCGAAGCCGATCGTGCTCATCACCCAGGCGAGGCCGCTCTGGCCGATGAACGGCCGCACCGCGGTGAAGTACAGCAGCACGCCGAGCAGGCCCATCAGCGCCATCGTGGCCAGCAGGCCGCCGCCGTAGCGCGCCAGCGTGACCTCGGCCGGCTGCAGCGAGGCGCCGAAGCCCTTGCCGGCCAGCAGCACCACCGCCGTCACGCCGATGAAGGCGCCGCCGACCAGGAACTCGCCCTGGCCGAAGTTGAAGGTCCTGGTGGTGCTGTGGGTGATGTTGAAGCCCAGCGCGACCAGCGCGTAGATGCTTCCGAGCGCCAGGCCGCTGAACACGGCCTGGAGGATGGTGGCTCCCATGTCTCGCCTTTCCGGCCGCCTCCGGCCCGGTGCGGCGGACCGGCGCGCTGCGCGGTCCGCGGCGGTTCTCTCTCTATCGCGTCGCTTACTTCTTCAGGTCGGCCGGCGTCAGGGCCTTGGTGACCGCGTCCTCGTAGCGGCCGGGCGCGTCGCCCTTCCAGCGGGCGAGGTAGAAGTCGCTCACGTCCAGGCCCTCGTGCGATTGCTTGCTGAACGGCTTGTTGTAGGTCTTGATCACGCCCTGCACGCCGCTCACGTTCTCGAGCGCGGCGGCGACCTTCTCGCCGTCGGTGCTGTTGGCCTGCTTCATCGCCGCGGCGATCAGCATCACCGAGTCGTAGGCCTGCGCGGCGCAGGGGAAGGTGGTGAGCGTCGGGAAGTTCTTGCGCACCCGCTGGCCGAGTTCCTTGGTCTTCGCGTTGGTGTCCTCGGTGGTCGAGGCCGCCAGGATCAGGTGCTCGGCGAGCTTGCCGCCGGCCATCTTCGGCAGCAGGCCGCTCAGGTTGCCCCAGGTGCCGAGCGTGGTCGGCATGTAGTTGATCTTCTCCATGCTGCGCAGCACCTGCGCGGTGCCGTCGGCGATGCCGTAGACGATCACGGTGTCGGCGCCGGCGGCCTTGATCTTCGACAGCTGCGAGGTGATGTCGGTGTCCTTCGGGCCGTACTTCTCGACCGCGACCGGCTTGATGTTGTGCAGCGCCAGGATGTCGGTCGCGTCCTTGATGCCGCCCTGGCCGTAGCCGGTGGAGTCGGCGAGGATCGCGATCTTCTTGTCCTTGCTGGCCTTGGCGGCGTAGGCGCCGAGCAGTGCGACCTGCTCGCGGTCGACCATCGAGACGCGGTACAGGTAGTTCTGCGGTTCCTTGGCGTAGCGGGTGGTGATCTCGGTGCCGGTGGCGATCGGCACCACGACCGGGATCTTCTTCTGCTGCGGGATGTGCAGCCATGCGAGCGCGTTGCCCGAGTTGGCCGGGCCGACGACGGCGGCGACCTTCTCGTTGTCGATCAGCTCGGTCATGTTCTGGATCGACTTCGGCGGCGTGCCGAGGTCGTCGCGGATCACCGGCACCAGCTTGCGGCCCATCACGCCGCCCGCCTTGTTGATGTCCTCGATCGCGGCCTCGAAGCCCCAGCGCCCGGCGACGCCGAGCTCGGCCACGCCGCTGGCCGACATGTCGGCGTTGTAGCCGATCTTGATGTCCTGGGCGTGGGCCGTGCCGGCCACGAGGGCTGCCGCGAAGGCGGTCGCGGTGACCATGCGGTGGATCGCTGTCTTCATGCTGCTGTCTCCTGTCGTTGTGCCGTCGCCGGCTGGTGGTCGGGCCACTGTAGGACGACTGTACCCACTGCGATAGGTACAGTTGGACGGGACAGCGCGCCGCGGCCGGCGCGGGGGTCAGACCTGCGGGAATTCCCTCGGAGGGGCAACCCTGCCCTGCACCAGGTCGGCGGCCTTCTCGGCGACCATCATGGTCGGCGCGCCGGTGTTGCCCGACGGCATGGCCGGCATGACCGAGGCGTCGGCGATGCGCAGGCCCTCCAGGCCGTGGACCCGCAGCTCGGCATCGACCACCGCCATCGGATCGTCGGCCGGCCCCATGCGGCAGGTGCCCATGAAATGCCAGGCGGTGCCGCCGCGCTGACGCGCGTAGTCGAGCAGCGCCTCATCGCTGGTGGCGGAGGCCGGCGGCGCCTCGTCGGCCGCGATGTAGCGCTGCAGCGCCGGCGTATGCAGCAGCCGCCGCGCCAGCCGCAGGCCGTCGACCACGGTGCGCCGATCGCCCTCGGCCGCCAGGTAGTGCGGCTGGATCGCCGGCGGTGCGAACGGGTCGGCGGAGGTGGCGCGCACGAAGCCGGCGCTCTCGGGCCGCAGCTGGTAGAAGCCGAGCGTCATGCCCGGGAAGTCGTCGAGCCGCCCGGCGATGCCCGAGGCGTAGCTGCCCGGCGAGAAATGGAACTGCAGGTCCACTGCCGGCGCGTCCGGCCGCGATTTCGCGAAGGCGTAGGCGACCGACGGGCTGATCGCCAGCACGCTCGGCCGGCGGGCCATCCATTTGCCGATCTCCGCGAGCAGCCGCCAGCCGCGGGCGGTGCCGTTGATCGTCTGCACGCCCTGCACCCGCACGATGGAGCGCACCATGAAGTGGTCCTGCAGCCCCTCGCCGACGCCCGGCAGGGCATGCACCGGCGCGATGCCGAGCGACTGCAGCAGCGCAGGAGCGCCGACGCCCGAGAGCTGCAGCAGCTTCGGCGTGTTGGCGGCGCCGGCGCACAGGATCACCTCGCGCCGGGCCGATACGGTGCGCTCGGGTGCGCCGGGCGCGGCGCGGAACCGCACGCCGGTCGCTCGCCGGCCATCGAACCGCACGGCGGTCGCATGCGCGCCGGTGCGGACCTGCAGGTTCGGCCGGCGCATCGCCGGTGCCAGGAAGGCCTTGGCGGCGCTGACCCGGCGGCCGTGCTGGATCCAGCGCTGGTAGTAGCCGGCGCCGGCCTGGTCGGAGGCGTTGTAGTCGGTGTCGCGCGGAATGCCGAGCGCGTCGGCGCCGTCGATGAAGCCGTCGCACAGCGGATGGCGCCAGTCGCAGTCGGTGATCGGCAGCAGGCCGTCGGTGCCGCGCCAGCGCGGGTCGGCGGCGCCGATGCGGCGCTCGGTCCGCTTGAAGTAGGGCAGCACGTCGGCATACGCCCAGCCGGGGTTGCCGCGCGCGGCCCAGCCGTCGTAGTCGGCCGGCACGCCGCGGGTGTAGTTGAAGCCGTTGATCGAGCTGGAGCCGCCGAGCGTGCGGCCGAGCTGGGTGGTGATGCGACGGCCGGCAGTGCCCTCGCCCGGCTCGGTGCTGAAGCTCCAGGTGTAGCGCGGGTCGTAGCCGACCTTGATGAAGCCGGCCGGGATGTGGATGAACGGACTGCGGTCGGGCGGGCCGGCCTCGAGCAGACAGACGGTGTGGCGGCCGTCCTCGCTCAGCCGGTGGGCGAGCAGGCAGCCGGCGGCGCCGGCGCCGACGATGACGTAGTCGAACGAATCCCCGGAAGCATCCCCGGGCGAGGCGGTGGGCATCAGTGCTGTCTCCTGTAGTGGCGCGGGCGCTCTGCGGCGCCGGTCCGCGACTGTAGAGCGTCTGCGCCCGCCGTGCAGGAACGGTCAGCCGGCCGCGTAGGCGCGCTCGGCCAGCGCACGGGCCAGCACCCGGGTCGGATCGACCAGCGGCCAGCCTGCGGCCGCGGGCGCCTGCGGCAGCGCCAGCGGGATCTCGGTACAGCCCATGATCAGCATGGTGTCCGGCCCGTGGCGCGCCCGCAGCGCGGCGCCGACCGTGGTGAAGCACTGTTCGGCGAGCGCCATGTCGTCGGCCTTCACGCCGTCGTAGATGCCACACATCAGCTGCGTGCGCTCGTCGGCTTCGGGCTGGTGGCAGGCGATGCCCGCGGCCGTGAACGCGGCGTCGTAGAGCCCGTTGCGGTAGGTGCCTTCGGTGGCGAGCAGTGCGACCTCGGTCACGCCGGCGCGCTGGACATGGCGGGCCGTCTCGCGCGCGATGTGCAGGATCTCGAGCCCCGGAAACCGCGCCTGCAGCGCCGCATGCCAAGCGTGCGCGGTGTTGCAGGCGATGCCCACCGCCCGCACGCCGAGCTGCTCGAAGCGCTGCAGCGTGCCCGCCAGCTGCGTTTCCACCCGGACGATGGCGTCGGGTCCGTCCAGCAGGGCCCGGGTGCGGTCCGCGACCGGCACCTGCGCCAGCCAGTGCTCGGGATAGGCCTGATCCTGGATCGCCAAGCCGCGCGCCTGCAGCAGTGCGCGGCAGCTCTCCAGGAACAGGCGGGCGATGTCGAGGCCGGCGGCGGGGCCCATGCCCCCTAACAATCCGACAGGAATAGGAGCGGGGGCGGTGGATGCGTACATGCCCCAAATGTTAGCGGTTGCAACTCCGCCTGTCCGCCGGTGCAGCGCTCAGGCGCCGCGGAATTTCAGCGTCGCCTGCCGGCTGACCTCGGCCAGCAGCTGTTCGCGGTGCTGGCGTTCGCGCAGCCAGCGGGCATCGTTGTGACCGCGGGTGACGTCGGCGCGCAGCAGGTGCAGCGCGTCGGATGCGCCGTGCTGCCGCGCATGGCGCTGCAGGTGGTGCATCGTCAGCAGGATGTGGTCGCGCAGCGGCATCTGCTCGCCGGTGCCGGGGTCGACGTAGTTGCCCTCCAGCCCGAAGCGGCAGGCGTGGAAGCGGTTGGTGGAGTAGACGAGGTAGTCGTCCTCGTCCGGCGTGAAGGGCTGCTCGGCCAGGAACCAGGCGGCCAGCGCCTGCACGTAGCCGGCCAGCGCCGCGGCACGCTCGACCGACAGCGGCGTGTCGAACACCCGGATCTCGATCGTGCCGTACTCGGGCTTGGGCCGGATGTCCCAGTAGAAGTCCTTCATGCTCTTGACCACGCCGGTGCGGGTCATCTTGTCGTAGAAGGTCTCGAACGCCGACCACTGCAGCGCGAACGGTGCTCGGCCCGACAGCGGAAAGGCGAACACCGAATTCAGCCGCGCCGAATCGAACTGCGTGTCCTGCCCCTGCACGTACGGGCTGGACGCCGACAGCGCGATGAAGTGCGGGATGTAGCGCGACATGCGGTGCAGCATCAGCAGCGCGCTGTCGGCGTCGGGGCAGCCGATGTGCACGTGCTGCCCGAAGATCGTGAACTGCTTGGACAGGTAGCCGTAGAGCGCCGACAGCTCCTGGAAGCGCGGCCGGTCGTAGATGCGCTGCTCGTGCCACTGCTGGAACGGATGCGTGCCGCCGCCGGCCACCGCGATATTGAGCCGGTCCGCGCAGCGCACCAGCGCGTCGCGGATGTCGGAGAGCTGCCCCAGCACCTGGCCCGCATCGCGGCACACGTCGGTGGAAATCTCGATCATGCTGGAGGTCATCTCCGGCACCACGTTGCCCGGCAGGTCGATCTGCTCCATCAGCCGCAGCATGTTGCCGGCATAGGGCGCGAGGTCATAGTCGTGGGTGTTGACGAGCTGCAGCTCCAGCTCCACCCCGAGCGACAGGGCCTGCGACGGGCGGAAAGCCTCAAGCGCCATGGCCGTCGCCTTCCCCGGTGCCCGGCGCATCGCCCGGCAGGGCGGGCAGGCCCCTGCGGCGCGGCCGCCAGGCCCGCGAGGCTTCGCCGGCGCGGTACAGCGCGACCGTCGCGACCACGGCGCCGAGCAACTCCATCAGCAGGATCGCCGGCAGCGCGATCGACGCGATCTGGCGGGCCGCGGCGCCCGGCGCCTGCGCGTACTGCGAGGCGATCAGCAGCGCGATCGAGGACATCGGCGCCATCGCGCAGCCGATCCACAGTGCCTGCCGCGCGCTCGTTCCGCTGCGCACGTTGGCGAGCGTCACGCCGCCCACCTTGGCCAGCAGCCGCACGCCGACCAGCACCAGCACCAGGCCGGCCACCGGCGCGGTCCAGTCGGCCTGCGCCGCGACCACTGACACCAGCACGAACATCAGCATGGTGAGCAGCGACGCGGCGGTGCCCAGCTGCCGCGGCCAGGCCCAGGGCCGCGCATGGAACTGCTTGAGCAGCATGCCGCCGAGCAGCGCGGCCAGCGGCGCCGAGCCGCCCAGGTGCGAGGCGATGCCCGCCGCCGCCGCGATCAGCGCCAGCAGCAGGATCGAGGTGTTCTCGCTGCTCGGGCTCATGAAGCGCAGCGCCAGACGCAGCACCAGCGCCAGCACCGCGCCCACCCCCACCGACAGGCCGAGCACCAGCGCAGCCGGACCGGCGGTGGCCAGCAGCTGCAGCTGCTCGCGGGCCTGTAGTTCCGCATGGGCGGTGCCGATGGCCAGCGCATACAGGGTGCTGAGCGTGGCCAGCACCAGGGCCCGGTCGGTCACCGGCCCGGAGGCCCGGGCGTCGGCCGCGACCCGCGCCAGCACCGCCGGCGAGGCGGCAACCGCCACCAGCGCGAGCGGCACCGCCACGGTCGGCCGCACGCCGAGCCAGCCGAGCGCGGCATCGACTGCCAGGTAGGTCAGCGCGGATTCGGCGATGCTCTGCAGCAGCACCATCGGGTTGTAGCGGAACCAGCGCAGCGGGATGCGGCCGCCGGCCTCGAACAGCACCACCGCGATGCCGAGTTCCAGCAGGAACAGCTCGGTGCCCGACAGCGGCCAGGCGGCGCCGCCGAAGCCCGCGAAGCCGGCGGCGCTGCCGGTCAGCGCATAGCCGACCACCTTCGGCAGCCCGGTCGCGCGCTGCAGCAGGGAGCCGGCCATCGCCGCGGTGGCCAGCACCAGCGCCCACTGGACCGTCACCAGGCCGATCGACGGCCGGAGCCAGTCGATCCAGAGGGTGACGATCTCGTTCATGGCGGCAGGGCGTGCGGGCGGCGCGCGCTCAGTGCGGCTCGATCCGGTCGGGCGGCGGCGGAGGCGGGTCCGCCCGGCGGGTGCTGCCGCCGCGCGGCACGAAGAAGGAGAGCGGCGCATCGCGCCAGCGCGACCAGATCGCCGCACGGATGCGCAGCCGGTCCACCCGGCCGACGTTGTGCGCCCGCAGCGCCAGCCGGAAGGCGAACAGGAAGCTCACCACCAGGTTCAGCGCGCCGATCACCGGGATCGCCGCCAGGCACCACCAGAAGGCCGGGTTCTGCACCACCGCGAGTCCGTAGACCGAGGCCGCGCCGGCGATCTGGCCGGTCGACAGGGTGACGTGGCGGGCCTCCAACCCGATGCCGACGAAGGCGAGCAGCGGCGGCAGCATGCCGAGCATCACACCCAGCGAGATGTTGGAGGCGAAGCCCGAGACGTTGTCGCGCATGAACTGCGCCCAGCGCCGCGCCCGGTCGGAGCCCAGCCAGCGGGTGATGCGCGGGTTGTATTCGATCGCCGAGCCCAGCCGGTGCAGCACGAACCAGTTCTCGGCCCAGCCCGCCATGATGCTGGCGGAGAACAGCAGCACGCCGGTGAACGCGGCGAACAGCGCCGTCGGCCCGAGCAGCGTGAGCGACTCCAGCACGTGGTGGGCCTCCTTCACCGGGATCATCGGATGGCCGAGGGCCGCCTTCAGCCCGATGCCGACCAGCAGCACCGCCGGGAATACCGTCAGCACGTTGCCGAGCACCGCCGCCACCTGCGAACGCACCAGGTGCGTCACCTCGTCGACGAATTCGTCCACCGCGCGTCCGCTGCCGAGCTCCTTCAGCTTGGCGGCCATGGCCGGCGCGGTCATCGCCGGCTGCTTGGTGGCCAGCGTGCAGTGCAGCAGCTGGATCAGCACGAAGCTGCCGGCGTACAGCACGCTCGACCAGACGCCGTTCCAGAACGGCGACAGCGCCAGCGCGGTGATCGCGAACTTGCCGAGCACCGTGCCGGCGGTCAGCACGCCGCCGCCCGCGGCCTGCCGCAGCATGCGGCCGTAGGCGGCGCGGTCGCGGGTGATGTAGTGCTCGCCGGTCTCGGCGCTGCGCTCGGCCACCTTGGAGGCGAGCAGCGAGGAGTTCGACGCGATCAGCGCGCGGATGCTGCGGCGCTCCGGCCCCATCGCCGCGAGCCGTGCCAGCAGCCGGCCGGTCGCCGCCTGCGGCTGGCCCGACAGCAGGCAGTCCAGCAACTCGCGGATGCGCAGCAGCCGCTCGCGCAGCTGCCGCAGCCGGAATACCAGGCCGACGGAGATGCCGTTGTCCTCCAGGTGCGCATAGACGGTGGAGACCGCCTGCCGGCAGCCGTCGAGCCGGTCGCGCAGCCGCAGCGCGGCGTCCTCGAGTTGCGGGCCGTCGCGGGGCAGCCGCACGACCTCGCGGCGCAGCGTTTCCACGTCCTGCGCCAGCGACCGGAACGGCCGGGTGGCGCGCGCCGCGGCGCTCATGCGCAGCCGCACCTCGGGTGCGAAACCGGTCGCGACCGCCTGCGCGGTGCAGTAGACGATCGCGTCGAGCAGCGTGCGCTGCCAGGCGGTCAAGCCCGGCGCCACCGCCGCGGCCGGGTCCTCGATCGCGAACAGCGCGCCCAGCCGGGCGAGCTGGGTGTCGTCGAGCGCCGCGATCCAGTGCACGTCGCGCGGGTCGGACAGCAGCAGCGCGAACAGCTCGCCGGCGTCGATCGTCTCGGGGCTGACCGGCAGCAGCTTGCGACGCAGGCGTTCGGCCAGCTCGCTCATGAACGCGGTGCGCGGCGCGAAGCCGTAGTCGGCCAGCAGCGCGGTGAAATCGACCGTCGCCACCAGCCGGGTCCACCAGGCGCGCAGCAGGGCGCGCTTGTCGGGCTGGGCGTCGAGCGCGTCGATCAGCAGCTGCACGCGGCTGACGGCGGCCTGCGGCGTCGCGCCGCGTCCGCGGATCCAGTCGATCAGTTCGACCGCCCACAGGTGCCGTTCGGCCAGCGATGCGTCGGGGTCCAGCCGGTCGAGGATGCCGGCGAGGTCGCGCTTCCTGCGCATCGGCCGCGTCAGTGCAGCACGCGCGGGCCGGCGGGCACCGCATGGGGCTGCGCATCGGCCTCGAGCACGAAGAGGGGAATCGGTGCGTCGAACACGGTGGTGTCCTCGGCGACGCAGACGTAGCGGCCTTCCATCGTGCCGTTCGGCGTCCGCAGATGGCAGCCGCTGGTGTAGCGGAACGACTCGCCCGGCTGCAGCAGCGGCTGCTGGCCCACCACGCCGAAGCCGCGGACCTCCTCGGTGCGGCCCTGCAGGTCGCGGATGGTCCAGTGCCGGGCGATCAGCTGCGCCGGCAGGTCGCCACTGTTGGTGATGGTGATGGTGTAGGAGAAGCTGTAGACGTGCTGGTCCGGTGCGGACTGGGCAGGCAGATACTGCGGCTCGACTTCCACCGTGAACAGGTAGTTCGGCATGGCGGTATGGTACTGCGGGCCTCCGGCCGGCTCTGCGGGCCGCGCTGCGACAATCCCGCCCCATGAGCGCCGCCCCCACCTACCGCATCGCCCCGTCCATCCTCTCCGCCGACTTCGCCCGCCTGGGCGAAGAGGTGCGCGACGTCGTCGCCGCCGGCGCCGACTGGATCCATTTCGACGTGATGGACAACCACTACGTCCCGAATCTGACCTTCGGCCCGATGGTCTGCCAGGCGCTGAAGCCGCACGCCCGCACGCCCGACGGTACCCCGGTGCCGATCGACGTGCACCTGATGGTGCAGCCGGTGGATGCGCTCGCCGCGGCGTTCGCCGAGGCGGGCGCCGACCTGATCAGCTTCCACCCCGAAGCCTCGGCCCATCCGCACCGCAGCATCCAGGCGATCCGCGCGAAGGGCGTGAAGGCCGGCCTGACCTTCAACCCCGCCACGCCCCTCGACATCCTCGACTGGACGATCGACGACCTGGACCTGATCCTGCTGATGAGCGTCAACCCGGGCTTCGGCGGCCAGAGCTTCATCGACTCCACCCTGCGTAAGATCGAGCAGGTGCGCAAACGCATCGACGCGACCGGCCGGGACATTCGCCTGGAAGTCGACGGGGGCATCAAGGTCGACAACATCGCCCGCGTGGCGGCCGCCGGCGCCGATACCTTCGTGGCCGGCAGCGCCATCTTCGGCCAGCCCGACTACCGCACCGTCATCGACGCGATGCGCAGCGCGTTGCGCTGAACCGCGCCAGCGGATGCACTCCGCGCCCCGTTGTCGGACAGGGCTGACACGCCCGGTCGCCCTGTCCCACAGGGCGTCAGAGCTTCCGGCTACGGCCCTCGTCGTTACCCGACGTTAATCTTTCCTCACTTCCGTAAACGGGGCATGTCGCCGCCGGGCGGAGGCTGCGACAAACGGGGAACGTACATCATGGACTGGGTCATCTGGTGTGTAGCAGGCGCGATGGGCGCCGTGGCGCTGGTAGCCCTGGTCAACGCCCTCGAACGCTGCTTCGACTACTGAGCGGCCGCAGCCCCTGGGGGTGCCCTGCGCATCCGGCCTGCGGGCCGGTGCGCCGGCACCCCGTTTTCCTTGACGGTTCGAGGCGCGCTCCACCGTGGGCGTGCGGGAAGGCGAGAGACACACGATGGTGCAGGCGCGCAACGGGGCACGGGGCAAGGCGAGGGCGGCCGACGGCTCCACGGACAAGCTGCAGCAGCTGCAGCCCTATCTGGACGAACCGGCCCAGGTCCTGACGACCAATCAGGGGCTGCAGATCCCCGACAACCACAACTCGCTCAAGGCGGGCGCACGCGGCCCGACGCTGCTGGAGGACTTCATCCTCCGCGAGAAGATCACCCACTTCGACCACGAGCGCATCCCCGAGCGGGTGGTGCATGCCCGCGGGGCCGCGGCGCACGGCACGTTCCACGTCTACAAGGCACTGTCGGAATACACCACCGCTCAGTTCCTGAACGACACCGAGGCCCGTACCCCGGTCTTCGTGCGCTTCTCGACCGTCGCCGGCCCGCGCGGCAGCGCCGACACGGTGCGCGACGTGCGCGGCTTCGCGGTCAAGTTCTACACGCCCGAGGGCAACTACGACCTGGTCGGCAACAACATGCCGGTGTTCTTCATCCAGGACGCGATGAAGTTCCCCGACCTGATCCATGCGGTCAAGGGCGAGCCGCACCACGAGATGCCGACCGCCGCCAGCGCGCACGACACCTTCTGGGACTTCGCCTCGCTGATGCCCGAGACCACCCACATGCTGATGTGGGCGATGAGCGACCGGGCGCTGCCGCGCAGCTACCGGATGATGGAAGGTTTTGGCGTCCACACCTTCCGCATGATCAACGGCCGGGGCGAATCGCACTTCGTCAAGTTCCACTGGAAGCCCAAGCTCGGCCTGCACGGCCTGGCGTGGGACGAGGCGCAGAAGATCGCCGGCAAGGACCCGGATTTCCACCGCCGCGACCTCTGGGAGTCGATCGAGAAGGGCCACTTCCCGGAATGGGAGCTGGGCCTGCAGCTGGTGCCGGAGGACAAGGCCGCGTCGTTCGGCATCGACCTGCTCGACGCGACCAAGCTGATCCCCGAGGAGTTGGTGCCGGTGGTGCCGGTCGGCAAGCTGGTGCTCAACCGCAACCCGGACAACTTCTTCGCCGAAACGGAGCAGGTGGCCTTCCACCCGGGGCACCTGGTGCCGGGCATCGACTTCAGCAACGACCCGCTGCTGCAGGGCCGTCTGTTCTCGTACACCGACACGCAGCTGTCCCGCCTGGGCGGCCCGAACTTCCACGAGATCCCGATCAACCGTGGCGTCTGTCCGTTCCACAACTTCCAGCGCGACGGCATGCACCGCATGACCATCGGTCGCGGCCAGGTGTCGTACGAGCCGAACTCGCTCGCGGCGGGCGCGGAATTCCGGGTGGACGGCGGCCAGCACGGCTTCCAGAGCCATCCCGACAACACCATCGAGCCGCCGAAGCTGCGGCGCCGCAGCCCGACCTTCGACGACCATTTCAGCCAGGCCGCACTGTTCTGGAACAGCATGACGCCGGCCGAGAAGGAGCACATCGTCGCAGCCTTCCGCTTCGAGCTGGGCAAGGTGACGGTGCCGGCGATCCGCCAGCGCATGGTGAACAACCTGGCGCTGGTCGATGCGCGGCTCGCCAAGAAGGTGGCGGCGCCGCTCGGCATCGAGCCGCCGGATGCGCGTGCCGCGACCGGGCAGGCGGGTTACCGCAACGTACAGGCGCAGTCGCCGGTCGAGGAGTCGCCCGCGCTCAGCATGGCCCCGCGGCCCGACAAGCGCGGCATCCAGACGCGCAAGGTCGCGGTGCTGGCGGCCGACGGGGTGGACGTGGTGTCGCTGCGGCCGGTGCAGCAGGCGCTGGCCGATGCCGGGGCGGAATGCCTGGTGGTGGCTCCGCGGCTCGGCAGCGTGGCGACGGCCGGCGGCCGCCGCTTCGACGTGCACGCGACCTTCGCCGCGATGCCCTCGGTGATGTTCGATGCGGTCCTGGTCGCCGGCGGCAAGGACAGCGCAGATGCGCTGGCCCAGCTGGGCGACGCGGTGCATTTCGTGCTGGAGGCCTACAAGCACGGAAAGGCGATCTGCGCGATCGGCGACGGCGCGGCACTGCTGAAATGGCTCGGCATCGCCGCCGGCGCGTCGGGCGAGGCGCTGGCGCAGCACCCGGGCGTGGTGCTCGGCGCGGCACAGGCCGAGGCGGCGGAAACCACCGCGCCCGCCTTTATCGCCGCGATCGGCGAGCACCGCCACTGGGACCGGCCGCTGGCCGAATCGATTCCGGCCTGACCGGTGGAGCAGCTGGGCGAGGTCCGGCGCGTTTCGTACCCAAAACAACGCCCCGCGCAGGTCCATCCTGCGCGGGGTGCTCTCGTTTCAGGAGCGTCAGGGCTTCTGCTGTTCGCGGTAGACCTGGTCGGTCACCGGCGCGCGGTCGGTGTCCTGCTGGCCGCTGGTCGCGTCGTCGTGCGCCTGCTCGCCCTGCTGGCGGGCGGCATGCGAATGGCGCGGCTGGCTGTCGGCCGACTGATCGCGTTCGTGCGGCAGGCGGGGGGACGACTGCTCGGTGCTCTGGTCGGACTGGGCGACACGGGTGTCGCCTTCGTCCGGATGGTCCGACGGCCGGCCGTCGGGCAACGGCGCCGGGTCGTCGCGCTTCTGCAGCGCGGGTGCGGTGGCGCCCATGGTCACAGGCCTGCGTAGTAGCGCTCGGACGGATATTCGCGCTCGGCACGATCCCAGGCGGCCCGCGCGGCCGGGCGGGCCTCGTCCCAGCCGAGGGTCGAACGCTCGCGGCGGCTTTCCCAGGCAGAGGCCAGTTCGGCGTCGTAGTCCTCGAACTTGCCGGGGCGCTCGGCGCGGCCCTGCCAGCCGGCGCGGTAGGCCGGCTCGTAGTCGTCGTAGCCGCGGCCGGTGGCGTAGTAGGGCTCGTTGGCGTAGTTGTCGCGCCAGTAGGCGTCCTCAGCGGTCGGGTTGACGGCTTCGGCCGCGCCCTTGCCGGCCAGGCCGCCGACCACCGCGCCGATCACCGTGCCCACGGCCACGCCCACCGGGCCGCCTGCAGCGCCGAGGGCTGCGCCGGTCAGTGCGCCGCCGCCGGCGCCGATACCCGTGCCGATCGGATGGGCGCCGGGTGCGTCGGTGATCGGGTCGCGGTTCAGGTTGTCGTCGTTGTTCGTCGCCATGGAATGCTCCTTGTTCGGATGGAATGCCGGCAGGTGCCGGAAGGCCGTTCATAGTGCGGCAGGCATCCGGTGCGCGGCGGTAGGACGGGGCGGGGGCGGGCTGTAGGAGCGCCGGGGCGATAGCATCGCGGGCCCTGCCATCCGCGTTCGCCCGACCCATGTCCTTGTCCCTGCCGCCCCTCTCGTTCGCCGGATCGCCGCTCGCGGCCGCCATCGTCGATCTCGACGGCACGCTGGTCGACACGCTCGGCGATTTCGAGGTCGCGCTCGGCGGCATGCTGCAGGAGCTCGGCGCCGCGCCGCTGCCGCGCGCGGTGATCGCCCACATGGTCGGCAAGGGCTCGGAGCATCTGGTCGCGTCTGCGCTGCGCCACTGCGGCCTGGCGCACGACCCGGCCGATGCGCTGCACCGCTACCTCGCGCACTACGACCGCATCAACGGCCGGCATGCCGAGCCGTT
Organism: uncultured Xylophilus sp.; assembly: GCA_913776965.1. GTDB lineage: Bacteria > Pseudomonadota > Gammaproteobacteria > Burkholderiales > Burkholderiaceae_C > Xylophilus. The sequence goes on along the minus strand of CAJYQL010000020.1, from coordinate 31,084 downwards.
CCCCGGCGCGGCGGAAGGCCTGCAGGCCCTCCAGGCCGCCGGTCTGCGCCTGGCCTGCCTGACCAACAAGCCGACCGGTCTTGCGCAGCAGCTGCTGCGCGACAAGGGGCTGGACGGCTTCTTCCTGCACGTCTTCGGCGGCGACGCCTTCGCCCGCAAGAAGCCCGACCCGCTGCCGGTGCTGCAGACCTGCGCCGCGCTCGGCACCGCGCCGGCCGCGACGCTGATGGTCGGTGATTCGCGCAACGACGCCGAGGCCGCCCGCGCCGCCGGCTGCCCGGTCGCGCTGGTCACCTACGGCTACAACCACGGCGAGCCGGTACGCGCAGTCGACGCCGACCTGTTCGTCGATCGGATCGATGCGCTGCCGGTGCTGCTGCAGCAGGCCTGAGCCGCAGACCCCCGCTGCTACACTTTCCCGATGTTCGTCCACCGCACGTTCCGCGCAGGTCCCGGCGACCGGGGAGCCTGGCCCTGGCGACGCCCGACCGCTCCGCACCGCGGATGACGCGGACCGCCGCGCGCACCCTGCGCCGGTCCTTCGGGCCCCGCCGACCGACGCCGGCCCTGCGGCATCCCTCCCGCCGTTCCATCTCCTGCCTTTCTCCCTTCAGCCAGACCGCCGCCGTGCGCGTCCCGGGCCGCCCGTCGCGGCCACCCGGGCCGCCGGCCCGAACCGGAGCGACACCGTGATCACCGAACTTGAATTCAAGAGCCTGACCCAGCAGGGCTACAACCGCATCCCGCTGATGGTCGAAGCCTTCGCCGACCTGGAGACGCCGCTCTCCCTCTACCTGAAGCTCGCCCATGCCAAGGACGGCGGCAAGCACAGCTTCCTGCTCGAATCCGTCGTCGGCGGCGAGCGCTTCGGCCGCTACAGCTTCATCGGCCTGCCGGCGCGGACGCTGCTGCGCTCGCGTGGCTTCGGCGCCGACGCGACCACCGAGGTGGTGAAGGACGGCGTGGTGGTGGAGACGGACCACGGCAACCCGCTCGACTTCATCGCCGCCTACCAGCGCCGCTTCAAGGCGGCGATCCGGCCGGGCCTGCCGCGCTTCTGCGGCGGGCTGGCCGGCTACTTCGGCTACGACACGGTGCGCCACATCGAGAAGAAGCTGGTGCACTCCTGCCCGCCCGACACGCTGCACTGCCCCGACATCCTGCTGCTGCACTGCGAGGAGCTCGCCGTCATCGACAACCTGTCGGGCAAGCTCTACCTGATCGTGTACGCCGACCCGTCGCAGCCCGAGGCCTACGGCACCGCCAAGAAGCGGCTGCGCGAACTGCGCGAGCAGCTGAAGTACTCGGTCAGCGCGCCGGCGATCCGGCCGTCGCAGAGCCATCCGTCGGAACGCGAGTTCGCCAAGGCCGACTACATCGCCGCGGTGGAGCGGGCCAAGGAGCTGATCGCCGCGGGCGACTTCATGCAAGTGCAGATCGGCCAGCGCATCAAGAAGCGCTACACCGAAGCGCCGCTGTCGCTCTACCGGGCGCTGCGCTCGCTGAATCCGTCGCCCTACATGTACTTCTACAACTTCGGCGACGACCTGCACGTGGTGGGCGCGTCGCCCGAGATCCTGGTGCGCCAGGAGAGCACGCCCGAGGGTCAGAAGATCACGATCCGCCCGCTCGCCGGCACCCGGCCGCGCGGCGCCACGCCCGAGGCCGACAAGGCCGCCGAGACCGAGCTGGTCAACGACCCGAAGGAGCGCGCCGAGCACGTGATGCTGATCGACCTGGCGCGCAACGACATCGGCCGCATCGCGCAGACCGGCAGCGTGAAGGTGACCGAGGCCTTCGCGGTCGAGCGCTACAGCCATGTGATGCACATCGTGAGCAACGTCGAGGGCGTGCTGAACGAGGGCATGAGCGCGATCGACGTGCTGCGCGCCACCTTCCCGGCCGGCACGCTGACCGGCGCGCCCAAGGTGCATGCGATGGAGCTGATCGACCAGCTGGAGCCAACGAAACGCGGCCTGTACGGAGGCGCCTGCGGCTACATCAGCTACGCCGGGGACATGGACGTGGCGATCGCGATCCGCACCGGCCTGATCCAGGACCAGACGCTGTATGTGCAGGCCGCCGCCGGCGTGGTCGCCGACTCGGTGCCCGAGCTGGAATGGAAAGAGACCGAGGCCAAGGCCCGGGCGCTGCTGCGGGCGGCGGAGCTGGTGGAGGAAGGGCTGGAGTAAATCTGGAATAGGGGCGGGCGGCAGCCCCTGACGCCCGAAATTTGAAGCAAATCGGGCTCCAGCGCCCGTCCTGCCTGCGCGAGCAGCTATTCTTTAGATAGCGCCCTTGCGCACCGGCGCCCCCAGCCGCGCCGACACCTCGGCGGCGCAGGCCTTCAGCGCCCGCGCCACCGGCCCGTCCCAGGCCGCATCGAAGGTGCCGACCGCGCCGATCGCGGTGATCGCCAGCACCAGGGCGGAGTCGGCGTCGAACACCGGCGCCGACATCGCGTTCACCCCGCGCACCACCTCGCCCTCGGAGCGGCTGAGGCCGTGGCGGCGCACCTCGGCCAGCTGCGGGGCGAAGGCCGCCCAGTCCGGCAGCGGGTCGCGCGGCGGCGTGCCCGGCGTGTCGGCCACGGCGCTGCTCGCCTGCCGCGCGCGGTCGGCCTCCAGCATGGCCTGCGCGACCGCCGGGTCGAGATACGCGCCGAACAGCCGTCCCGAGGCGGTGCCCGCCAGCGAGAACACCGTGCCGTGGCGCATGCTGACGAACACCGTCTCCGGCGATTCCTCCACCCGCACGATGGTCGGCCCGCGATCGCCCCAGACCGCCAGCGCCACCGTCTGCCCGATCGTGCGGGCCAGCGGCGCGAGCAGCGGCGTGGCGATCGTCAGCGGGCTCGACTGCTGCAGGCCGATCAGCCCGAGCTGCAGCGCGAGCGGGCCCAGCGCGTAGCGGCCGCTGGCGCCGTCCTGCTCCACCAGGCCCAGCCGGCCGTAGCTGACCAGGTAGGGATGCGCCTTCGCCGGCGACATGCCGGCATCGCGCGCCAGGTCCTTCAGCGCCATCGGCACGCCGGCATGCACCAGCGCCTGCAGCAGCTGGCCGCCGACTTCCACGCTCTGGATGCCGCGCCGTCCGCGCTCGCCCTCGTCTTCCGTGTCGCCCTGCATCGATTTGGTCCCCCGTGGCTCCGATGGTAGGGCGGAGTGTTGTCGAATCCGTTAGACATGATTGAATTTCGTCGCTACGATGGCGCGATTCACTGAAAACAAACGCCTTTGTCTAAAACGAAGGCGTCGACCGGAGCGAGACAACCCATGGCCACCAAAGCCTTCGCCAGCCACGCCGACCTCGAGGAAAAGAAGGTCAGCTTCGTTCAACTCACTGCCAACGCCTGGGCCTATACCGCCGAGGGCGACCCGAACACCGGCGTCTTCATCGGCGACGACGCGGTGATGGTGGTGGACACCCAGGCCACGCCCGCGATGGCGCAGGACCTGATCCGTCGCATCCGCGGCGTGACCGACAAGCCGATCAAGTACGTGCTGCTGTCGCACTACCACGCGGTGCGGGTGCTGGGCGCCTCGGCCTATTTCAAGGAAGGCGCGCAGCAGGTGATCGCCAGCCGCGATACCTACGACCTGATCGTCGAGCGTGGCGAGCAGGACAAGGCGAGCGAGATCGGCCGCTTCCCGCGCCTGTTCCGCAACGTCGAGTCGGTGCCCGACGGCCTGACCTGGCCGACGATGACCTTCACCGGCACGATGAGCGTCTGGCTCGGCGCGGTCGAGGTGAAGATCGCGCAGATCGGCCGCGGCCACACCAAGGGCGACACGATCGCCTACATCGAGGATCAGAAGGTCTGCTTCGCCGGCGACCTGGTCGAGTACGAGAGCACCGCCTACGCCGGCGACTGCTACTTCAAGGATTGGCCCGCCACGCTCGACCGGCTGTCGGGCTACGGCTTCGAAAAACTGGTGCCCGGCCGCGGCGACGCGCTGCAGAGCGCCGCGAAGGTGCAGGAGGCCATCGCCTACACCCGCGCCTTCGTGAGCGACGTCTACACCACGGTCAACAACGGCGTGGCCCGCGGCCTGGATCTGAAGACGATCTACCGCGAGACCTACGACGCGCTGAAGCCGCGCTACGGCCACTGGGTGATCTTCGACCACTGCATGCCGTTCGACGTGACCCGCGCCTACGACGAGACGACCGGCCACGTCCATCCCCGCATCTGGACCGCCGAGCGCGACACCGAGATGTGGCACGCCCTGGAAGGCTGAACCCGCCGCCGCAGGAGACGACCGTGCGACTGCAGGACCTGCCCGCGCTCGGCGACGACGCCGACTTCCAGACCCTGGCCTTCGACTACGTCCGGCCCGCCGACCTCGACGCCGCCGCGCCGGCCCGCCATCCGGTGGTGGTGGTCGGCGCCGGCCCGGTCGGGCTGGCGCTGGCGATCGACCTGGCGCAGCGCGGCGTGCCGGTGCTGCTGCTCGACAACGACCACCGGCTCTCGACCGGCTCCCGCGCGATCTGCTTCGCGCAGCGCACGCTGCAGATCTTCGACCGGCTCGGCTGCGCGGCGCCGATGGTCGCGCGCGGCGTGTCCTGGAGCGTCGGCCGGGTATTCAGCGGCGCATCGCAGGTCTACCGCTTCGACCTGCTGGCCGAGGCGGGCCACGAGCGGCCGGCCTTCATCAACCTGCAGCAGTACCACGTCGAGGGCCAGCTCGCGCGGCGCGCGGCGCAGCTGCCGGGCCTGGAGGTGCGCTGGCACCACCGGGTCGTCGGCCTGGTGCAGGACGGGGAGGGCGCGACGCTGACGGTCGAGACGCCCGACGGCCGCTACGACCTGCGCGCCGGCTATGTCGCCGCCTGCGACGGCTCGCGCTCCACGCTGCGCGGCCTGCTCGGCCAGGAAAGCCGCGGCCGGACCTTCCGCGACCGCTTCCTGATCGCCGACGTGCGGATCGACGGTGGCCGCCCGGCCGCGCGTGCCGCCGGTTTGCCGAGCGTCGGCGCCGACACGCCGGCCGAGCGCTGGTTCTGGTTCGACCCGCCGTTCCACCCCGGCCAGAGCGTGCTGCTGCACCGGCAGGCCGACGACGTCTGGCGCATCGACTTCCAGCTCGGCTGGGACGCAGATCCGGAGGAAGAGAAGAAGCCCGAGCGCGTCCTGCCCCGGGTGCGGGCGCTGCTCGGGCCGGAGGCCCGCTTCGAGCTCGTCTGGGCGAGCGTCTACACCTTCGCCTGCCAGCGCATGGCGGCCTTCCGCCACGGCCGGGTGCTGTTCGCCGGCGACGCGGCGCACGGCGTGTCGCCCTTCGGCGCGCGCGGCGCCAATTCGGGCGTGCAGGACGCGGACAACCTCGGCTGGAAGCTGGCGGCCGTGCTGCAGCAGGGCGCGCCCGTCGCGCTGCTCGACAGCTACGCCCGGGAGCGCGAGGCCGCGGCCGACGAGAACATCCTGCAGTCCACCCGCTCGACCGACTTCATCACGCCCAAGAGCCCGGTGAGCCAGCTGTTCCGCGACGCGGTGCTGGCACTGGCGCGCGACCATGCCTTCGCGCGCCGGCTGGTCAACAGCGGCCGGCTGTCGGTGCCGACGGTGCTGGCGGACTCGCCACTGGTCACGCCCGACCGCGACCACTTCGCCGGCACCCTGCGGCCCGGCGCGCCGGCGGTGGATGCGCCGCTGGACGACGTCCCCGGCGGCGGCGGCGGCGGCAGCGACAACGGCTGGCTGCTGCGCCGGCTCGACGGCCGCGGCTTCGCGGCGCTGGTGTTCGGCGACGGCCCGGCGGCAGACGCGGCCGTGCAGGCGGCGGCAGAAACCGATCCCCCGATCGCCGTCCTGCGCATCGCCGACGGCCCGGCCCATGCGCTCGCCTGGCAGCGCTACGACGCCCGGCCCGGCACCGTCTACCTGCTGCGGCCCGACCAGCACGTCTGCGCCCGCTGGCGCGCGCCGTCGGCCGACGACCTGCGGTCGGCGCTCGATCGGGCCTGGGGCCGGACGCCGGCGCCGCCCATCCCGCTCGCGGAGGCCGCATGACCGACCGGCTGATCACCGAACCGAACCTCGACGCGCCCGACGACTTCTACCAGGCGCTGCTCGACGCGCACCAGCCGCTGGGCACCGAGGAAAGCCACGCCTTCAACGCCCGGCTGGTGCTGCTGCTGGCCAACCACATCGGCCGCCTGCCGGTGCTGCGCGAAGCGCTCGCTGCCGCGCAGATGCGGTGAATTTCCGATGTTTTTTGGCCTCCTGCGCCCGCCCCGCCTGCGCAGGCAGCTACTGATTCGATAGCAAGGAGCGATTTCCATGACGTCCGCCCCCTCCGGCCCGCTGCGCTACCAGAGCGGCTTCGGCAACCAGTTCGCCACCGAATCGGTGCCGGGTGCGCTGCCGCAGGGCCGCAACAGCCCGCAGCGCGCGCCGATGCAGCTCTATCCGGAGCTGGTCTCCGGCAGCGCCTTCACCGCGCCGCGCCACGAGAACCTGCGCACCTGGCTTTACCGGCGCCAGCCGTCGGTGGTCTCGGGCCGCTACCGGCCCTACGCCCAGGACGCCTGGACCACCGGCGCGGCCGGCGGCGGCGGTGCGGCGATGCCGCCCGATCCGATGCGCTGGGCGCCGGTGCCGATCCCGGATGCGCCGACCGACTTCGCCGACGGCCTGCGCACGATGGTCGCCAACGGCGACGCCGAGACCCAGTCCGGCATGGGCGCGCTGGTCTACACCGCCAACCGCTCGATGGAGCGCCGCGCGCTGGTCGATGCCGACGGCGAACTGCTGGTCGTGCCGCAGCAGGGCCGGCTGGTGCTGACCACCGAGATGGGCGTGCTGGAGGTCGCCCCCGGCGAGATCGCGCTGATCCCGCGCGGCATCGCCTTCAAGGTCGGCCTACCCGACGGCCCGTCGCGCGGCTATGTCTGCGAGAACTACGGCGCGCATTTCCGGCTGCCCGAGCTGGGCCCGATCGGCTCCAACGGCCTGGCCAACCCGCGCGACTTCCAGGCGCCGGTGGCCGCGGCCGAGGACGACGCGGGCGGCGGCTACGAGATCCTGCGCCGCTTCGGCGGCCGGCTCTGGCGCGCCGACATGGCGCAGTCGCCGTTCAACGTCGTCGCCTGGCACGGCAACCTGACGCCATTGAAGTACGACACGCAGAACTTCATGGTGATCGGCTCGATCAGCTTCGACCATCCGGACCCGTCGATCTTCACCGCGCTCACCTCGCCGAGCGACACGCCCGGCACCGCCAACTGCGACTTCGTGATCTTCCCGCCGCGCTGGCTGGTGCAGGAGGACACCTTCCGCCCGCCCTGGTACCACCGCAACCTGATGAGCGAGTTCATGGGGCTGGTCTACGGCCGCTACGACGCCAAGGCCGAAGGCTTCGTGCCGGGCGGCGCGAGCCTGCACAACTGCATGGTGCCGCACGGCCCGGACGAGGAATCGTTCGAGAAGGCCAGCACCGGCGACCTGCAGCCGCAGAAGCTCGACGGCACCCTGGCCTTCATGTTCGAAAGCCGCTACCGTTTCGTGCCGACCGCCTGGGCGCTGCAGGACCGCGACGCGGGCGGCGTGCGCGATCCGAATTACCCCGACTGCTGGCAGGGCCTGGCCGACCGCTTCGCCGCTCCCTGACCCGCCCTCCACAACCCGAAAGAAACAACTCCTATGCGCACCTTCCTCCGCCGCCGCGGCTTCGCCCGGCTCGCCGGCACCCTGGCCGCCGGCATCGGCCTGGCCCTGCCGGCCGCCCATGCCGCCGACGGCCCGCAGGCGCCGATCCGCTTCGTCGTGCCCTATACCGCCGGCGGCACCACCGACCTGGTGGCCCGCACCGTCGGCCAGAAGATGGCCGAGACGCTCGGACGCCCGGTCATCGTCGACAACCGGGGCGGCGCCGGCGGCAACATCGGCATGGACCTGGTCGCCAAGGCGGCGCCCGACGGCACGACGATCGGCTTCGGCGCGATCTCGACCAATGCGCTCAATCCGCACATCTACAAGTCGATGGCGTTCGATCCGCGCAAGGACTTCACCGCCATCGGGCTGCTCGGCACCTCGACCATCGTGCTGGAGGTGCCCGCCGCCTCGCCGGTGAAGACGGTGGCCGACCTGGTCGCCGCCGCGAAGGCGAAGCCGGGCCTGCCCTATGCGACGGCCGGCGCCGGCACCTCGATGCACCTGGCCGGCGTGATGTTCGGCCAGGCCACCGGCACCGAGCTGACGCACGTCGCCTACAAGGGCAGCGGCCCGGCGCTGAACGACCTGATGGGCAACACCATCGGCGTGATGTTCGACAACCTGCCGGCCTCGCTGCCGCACATCCAGGCCGGCAAGCTGCGGGCGCTGGCCGTCGCCGGGCCCCAGCGCTCGCCCGCGCTGCCGCAGGTGCCGACGCTGGCCGAGGCGGGCCTCGCCGGCTATGCGCTGGAGCCCTGGTTCGGCGTGTACGGCCCGGCCGGCATGCCGGCGGCGACGGTGCAGGCGCTCAACCGCGCGATCAACGATGCGCTGGCCCTGCCCGAGGTGCGCGACAAGCTGCTGCAGGCCGGCTTCACGCCGCGCGGCTCGACGCCCCAGGCGCTCGATGCCCTGACCCGCACCGAATACCAGCGGCTCGGCGAGGTCGCCCGCCGCGCCGGCATGTCCGCCGACTGACTGCGCTTCTCTTCTCTTTTTCCTGTCCCACCGTCCATGACCGCACGCCTCGACCGCACCCACGACGCCGCCCTGCAGAGCTGGGTCGCCTCCGCCAACACCGAAGGCACCGACTTCCCGATCCAGAACCTGCCGCTCGGCATCTTCCGCCGCGCCGGCAGCGACGAAGCCTTCCGCCCCGGCACCGCCATCGGCGACCAGATCCTCGACCTGACGGCGCTGGTGCGCTCCGGCGCCCTGACCGGCGACGCCGCCGCCGCGCTCGCCGGCACCGAGGACGGCACGCTCAACGCGCTGATGGCCCGCGGCCGTCCGGCGCGGGTGGTGCTGCGCCAGGCGCTGTCCGACGGCCTCGCCGCCGGTGCCGCAGGCGAAGCGGCGTGGCGGTCCGCGCTGGTGCCGCAGGCCGAGGCGGAATACGCGGTGCCCGCCCGCATCGGCGACTACACCGACTTCTACACCAGCGTGCACCACGCCACCTCCATCGGCCGCATGTTCCGTCCGGACAACCCGCTACTGCCCAACTACAAATGGGTGCCGATCGGCTACCACGGCCGCAGCTCGTCGCTGGGCGTGTCGGGCCAGCGCTTCCCGCGGCCGGTGGCGCAGCTGGGCGCGGGCGGCGCCGACGGCGCGCCGCGCTTCGGCCCCTGCGAGCGGCTCGACTACGAGCTGGAGATGGCGATCTACGTCGGCACCGCCAACGCGCAGGGCGAGCCGGTGCCGATGGCCGAGGCCGAGGACCACCTGTTCGGCCTCGGCCTGCTCAACGACTGGTCGGCCCGCGACATCCAGGCCTGGGAGTACCAGCCGCTCGGCCCCTTCCTGTCGAAGAACTTCGCCTCGACCCTGTCGCCCTGGATCGTGACGCTGGAGGCGCTGGAGCCGTTCCGCGCGCCGTTCGTGCTGCCCGCGGGCGATCCGCAGCCGCTGCCCTACCTCGACAGCGACGACAACCGGGCGCGCGGCGCGCTCGACCTGCAGCTCGAAGTCTGGCTGCAGACCGACAAGATGCGTGCCGCCGGCCAGCCGCACCAGCGGCTGATGCGTAGCAACTTCCAGGACTCCTACTGGACCATCGCCCAGCTGCTCGCGCACCACACGGTCGGCGGCTGCAACCTGCAGCCTGGCGACATGCTGGGCTCCGGCACCCAGTCCGGCCCGACGCCGGACCAGGGCGGCTCGATGCTGGAACTGTCGGCCGGCGGCAAGCAGCCGCTGGTGCTCGGCAACGGCGAGACCCGTGCCTTTCTGCAGGACGGCGACAGCGTGATGTTGCGCGCGCGCGGCGAGCGGGCGGGCTTCCGCACCATCGGCTTCGGCGCCTGCGAAGGGCAGGTGCTGCCGGCCCGCGCCATGCCGTCCACGCAGGCGGCGGCTGACGGGCGCTGACGGCGCAGGCCCACACGGCCGGGGCCCGGGCGGCGGGCACAGTGACGGGCTGGCGGGCCGGAAGAGGGCCCGTCTGCCCGTCACGAAAGCCGTCCATGTCCGCCCTACCCATCTCGTCCGTCGACGCGGCGCCGACCCTGCTGCGCTGCGATCTGGAATACCAGGTCTACCAACCGTCGCACTTCATCTTCCAGATCCAGTGCGCCCACTCGCCCGACCAGCAGGTGCTGGCGGAGACGCTCACCGCCACGCCCAACGTGCTGCTGCGGCAATCCACCGACAGCTTCGGCAACCGGATCTTCCGCTGCGACGCACAACCTGGACAACTCAACATCCGCTACGACGCCAGCGTCTGGATCGACCGCTGGCTGCCCCATGGCGGTGAGCGGGAGGCGGAAATCTCCGAGATTCCGGACGACGTCCTGCCCTACCTGATGCCGAGCCGCTTCTGCCCGTCGGACACGATGGGGGCGGACGGCCGCTACCTGTTCGGCCACCTGCCGCGCGGGCCGCAGCGGGTCGAGGCGATCTGCCAGTGGATCCGCGACAACATCGCCTACCAGATCGGTACCAGCCACCCGACCACCACTGCGCTGGACGCCTTCCAGCAGCGTGCGGGCGTCTGCCGCGACTTCGCGCACCTGGCGATCACCTTCTGCCGCTCGCTCAACATCCCGGCGCGCCTGGTCGGCGGCTACTGCCACTTCCAGGAGCCGCCGCAGGATTTCCATGCGGTGATCGAAGCCTGGATCGGCGGTCGCTGGATCATGTTCGACCCGACCCGGCTGGCCGAACCGATGAACGTGGTGCGGGTCGCCACCGGGCTCGACGCCAAGAACACCGCCTTCACCACCGTCTACGGCGCCTTCCTGATGACGCACATGCACATCCAGGTGAGCCACGAGGGCGTGCCGCCGTCGGACAACCCCGATCCGGTGCAGGCCACCGTCCGCCGGCTGGTGCCGCTCTGACGGCCGTGGGCGGCCGGCCGGCGTGGGGTGGCGTCCCACAGCCGGACGGTCGCAATGCACTACGGCATCAGGCGACGCGGCGCCGCGCGCAGACCGGCAGGCATCGACGACAGTAGCGCTTCGTCCCCGGCACAGGCTTCCAAGGCTGGAACCAGGGACGCATCACATCACTACTCACGAAAGGCTTCCACCATGCTCGAAAAGATCGAAGGCACCGCACAGAAACTCGCCGGCCACGTCCAGGACGCCTTCGGCGCCGCCACCGGCGACAACAGCCTCCGCGCAGAAGGCAAGACCCGCCAGGCGGCCGGCAAGGCCCAGGAGCTCTACGGCGATGCCCTGAACCAGGTGCGCGAGTCGGCGGTCGCGAACCCGCTGGCCACCCTGGCGATCGTGGCCGGTGCCGGTTTCCTGCTCGGCGCGCTGTTCACCAAGCGCTGATCTCCGGCGGCTCCGTGCCGGCAAATCGTTCGCCGTGACCCGGACCTGCCCCGCGGCCGGTTCCGCTCGGGACCGCCGCAGCCGGGGCCCGGTCCACCCTGACGCTCATACTGCGTCCGTCATGGTGGACCGGGCCCCGCGCTGTATGTGTTTCCTGCTTTTGTCGTCTTCCCGCTTGCGGCATCGTTTCGGCGCACCGTGGGCACTGGGGCTCGCCGCCTTGCTGCTGACAGCGTGGCCACTCGCCAGCTCGGCAGGGCCGCCGCCGGCCGTCGCGACCAACATCCTCGGCATGGAGTTCGTGCGCATCCCGCCCGGCAGCTTCCGACGGGGCAGCGACGAATCGCCTGCCGTCCTCGCCGCCGCCTACCCGGGCATGGCACCCGAGCGCTTCTCGGCCCTGGCGGACGAGAAGCCGGTGCGGACGGTCCGCTTCATCCGGGCGTTCGAGCTGGGCCGCACCGAAGTCACGGTCGGCCAGTTCCGCCGCTTCGTCGCGGCCTCCGGCTACCGGCCGGAATCCGAGGCCGACGGCACCGGCGGCTACGGCTGGAACCCGGCCTACGACCCAACGACCACCGCCCGCGGCGACGCCTTCGAAGGCCGCGATCCGCGCTATTCCTGGCGGCACCCGGGTTTCGTGCAGACGGACGACCATCCGGTGGTCAACATCACCTGGCACGACGCCCATGCGCTGGCCGCCTGGCTGAGCGCCACCGAAGGCCGCCGCTACCGCCTGCCGACCGAGGCCGAATGGGAATACGCCTGCCGCGCCGGTGGCCGCGGCCGCTATCCGCACGGCGACGACCCGCAGCAGCTGGTGCGCCACGCCAACACCTTCGACCAGGACGCCGCACCCTACTGGCCCCGCTGGCAGTCCCAGGCCCTGCACGGGCACGACGGCCATGCGTTCACTGTGCCGGTCGGGACCTACCCGCCCAATGCCTTCGGCCTGCACGACATGGTCGGCAACGCATGGGAGTGGGTGTCGGACTGGCATGCCGACGACGCCTACGCCGCCGCGCCGCGCGACGATCCGCAGGGCCCGGCCCGCGGCGAGGTGCGGGTGCGGCGCGGCGGCTCCTGGCACACCTGGCCGCTGTATGCGCGCTGCGCCTACCGGAACTGGAACAAGCCGGACACGCGGTACACGCTGGTGGGGATGCGGCTGGTGCGGGAGGTGGCCGACGCCGCGCCGACCGCGCGGCCGCGGGGCGGGCGCCGCTGACCCGGCGCCGCGCAGGTCAGCGTTGCGGATGCAGCGCCAGCCCGGGCACGTCCATTTCCGCCCGCAGCACGCAGCCGTGCGTCGAATCGGTCACGTACAGCGTCCGCCGATCCGCGCCGCCGAAAGCGAGGTTGGTGATCGACGCCCCCGCCGGGCCGCGCAGCACCTCCACCGGCTCGGCCCGCGCGTTGAGCACCCAGACGTAGCCGAGACCGGGGTTGGCCACCAGCAACCGGCCCTGCGCATCCACCGCCAGGCCGTCCGGGCCGCTCGGGCCGTAGGAGGTGAAGAACTGGCTGACCTTGGCCACGCTGCCGTCCGGCAGCAGCGGCACCCGCCAGACGCAGTTGCCGCGGGTCACGGCGAGGTACAGCACCCGCTCGTCCGGCGACAGGGCGACGCCGTTGGGACTCGGTACGTTCGACAGCAGCAGGTCGAGCTGGTCGTTCGGCCGCAGGCGGTAGAGCCGGCCCGACGGATCGTGCAGGCCGCTCTGGCCCTGGTCGGTGAAGTACAGGTTGCCGGCGCGGTCGAACACCAGGTCGTTCACGCCCTTGAAGCGTTCGCTGTTGCGGCGCTCCAGCCAGGGCGTGACGGCGCCGGTGGCGGTGTCGATGCGCACCAGGCCGTTCTTGTAGTCGGTGACCAGCAGCGTGTGCGCATCCAGGAACTTCATCCCGTTGGGCTCGCCGTCGTACTCGGCCACCAGCGTCCAGCCGCCCTGCGGGTCGATACGGAAGATGCGGCCCCACGGGATGTCGGTGACGTAAAGGTTGCCCGCGCCGTCGAACACCGGGCCTTCCAGGAAACTGTCGGTGGCCGTGCCGCCGCGGTTGGCATCGGCCCAGACGCTGCGCTCGGGCTTGCGCAGGGCGTCGGGCAGGGTGGTGAACAGCGCGAGTTCGCGCACCTGCGGGGGCTGGATCAGGAACATGGTCGAAACGTGTCCGGAATCGGTGAAGGAATGACGGTCAGGGCATGAAGCCGTAGAGCCGGGCCGGGGTGTCGACCAGGATCGCATGGCGCGCGGCATCGTCGCCGTCGCACCAGGCGTCCAGCGTGTCGAGCAGCACCGCATCGTCCACCGTGCCGGGCGCCTCGGTGGTGTGCGGCCAGTCGCTGCCCCAGACCAGCCGTCCGGGCGCGGCACGCACCAGCGCGCGGCCCAGCGGCCAGGTGTCGGCATAGTCGCCCTGCGGGCCGCCGGCGGCCGAGCGCATGTAGGCGCCTGAGAGCTTGACCCAGGTGTTGCCGCCGTCGATCAGCCGGCGCACGGCGGCGAACGCTGCCGCGTCCGGACCCTGTGCCGGGTCGATCCGGCCCATGTGGTCGATCACCAGCGGCACCGGCAGCCGGGCGAGGCGCGGCTCCAGCGCCACCACCTGCTCCGGGTGCAGGAAGACCTGCACATGCCAGCCGAGCCGCGCGATCCGGGCGGCGAGGGTGTCGAGCATCTCCGGCGTGGTGGTGCCCCAGGACTGCGGCGTGACGAAGTTGACCCGCAGGCCGCACACGCCCTGCGCGGCGAGGCGGTCGAGTTCGGCATCGTCCACGGCCGCATCCACCACCGCCACGCCGCGGGCCACGGCCGGGCCCAGCTGCGCCAGTGCGTCCAGCGTGCAGCGGTTGTCGGTGCCGTAGGTCGAGGGCGTGACGACCACCGCGCGCTCTGTGCCCAGTCGCTGCTGTAGTCGGCGGTAGGCCGTGACCGGTGCATCGGGCGGCGTGCGTTGCCAATGCGGCGACGGCGCGAAGCGCGGGTCGAAGATGTGCATGTGGCTGTCGCAGGCCCGGGCGGGCAGGCGACGGGCCGGGCCGGCGCGGCCGGCCGAATGCGGCACCGGCCATGCCGCGGGATCGGACGGAAGCGGCATCGCGGTCAGTCGGCCTTGATGTCGCCCTTCTTCACCACCTCGCTCCACTTCGTGCTTTCCTTCTTCAGGAAGGTGGCGAACTCGGCCGGCGTGGAGCCGACCGGCTGGGCGCCGAGGTCCTTCAGCCGCTGCTGTACCTCCGGCTCCTTCAGCACCTCGACCACCGCCTTCTGCAGCCGGTCGGCCACGTCGGCCGGCGTCTTCGCCGGCAGCAGCATGCCGTTCCACTCGAAGGCCTCGTAGCCGGGCACGCCGCTCTCGGCGACGGTCGGCACGTCGGGCAGGCGCGGCGAGCGCTGCGGCGACGAGATCGCCAGCGCCCGCAGCTTGCCCGAGGCGATCAGCGGATAGGACGCGGCCACGGTGCTGAACATGAAGTCGACCTGGCCGCCCATCACGTCGGCGATGGCGGGGCCGCCGCTCTTGTAGGGCACGTGGACCATGTCGAGCTGCAGCCGCTGGCGAAACAGCTCGGAGGCGAGCCGCTGTACCGTACCGCTGCCCCCCGAGGCGAAGTTGAGCTTGCCGGGCGCGGCCTTGGCGCGGGCCACCAGGTCGTTCACCGTCTTGAACGGCGAATCGGCCTTCACGATCAGCACGTTGGGCGCGAGCAGCACCAGCGACAGCGGCTGCAGCGCGTCGGGTGCGTAGGGCAGCTTGGGGAACAGGTAGGGGTTGATCGAATAGGGCGTCGCGTCGTACAGCACGGTGTAGCCGTCCGGCGCGGCCTTGGCGACATAGGCCGCACCGATGGTGCCGCTGGCGCCGGCGCGGTTGTCGACGATCACGCTGGTGCCCAGCTTCTCGCCCATGCGGACGGCCAGCACGCGGGCGACGGCGTCGGCCGCGCCGCCGGGGGCGTAGGGCACGACGATCGTCACCGGCCGTTCCGGCCAGGCGGCGTGGGCGGCGAAGGGGGCGAGGACGGCGCTCAGGCCGGCGGCCAGGAGGGTGCGGCGGGCGAGGGTGGACGAAGTCATGGCGGGTCTCCTTGGAAATTCGGGACAGGCAGCGGGGGCCGGTGCGCCCCGAGGGCACGCACCGGCGGCGCCCCGCGTCATTCGGTCTTGAGGTCGAGTTCGCGGGCCAGGCGGGTGTAGCCCTGCACCTCGCGCTGCAGCTGCGTGCCGAAGGCCGTGCCGCAGACGCTCTGCGCTTCCATGCCCAGCGACCGCAGCTTCTCCACCGTGGCGGGCGCCTGCGCGAAGGACTGCGCGGTCTTCTCCAGCAGGGCCAGCACCGCCGGCGCGGTGCCGGCCGGGGCCAGCAGGCCGTACCAGGCGTCGGCGCGGTAGCCCTTCACGCCGGCCTCGTCGAAGGTCGGCACCTGCGGCAGCAGGGCCGAGCGCTGCGGCGCGGCCACCGCAAGCGCGGTCAGCTTGCCGGCCTGCACCTGCGGCAGCACCGAGCCCAGCGTGGCGAAGGAACTGTCCACCTGTCCGCCCACCAGGTCGGTCACCGCCTGCGCGGCGCCCTTGTATGGGATGTGGTTCATCTTCGTGCCGGTGAGCCGGGTGAACTGCTCGCTCGCGAAATGGCCGGAACTGCCGGCGCCCGGCGTGGCGTAGGTGCGCTCGCCCGGCGCGGCCTTCACCTTCTGCAGGAAGGCGGTCAACGTGGGCGCCCTCATCGACGGGCCGGTCACCAGCACCGTCGGGCTGACCGCCACCGTGCAGACGGGCGCGAACGAGGTCACCGCGTCGAACTTCACCCGGGCGCTGTAGAGCGCCGGGATCATCGTGTGGTTGGTGGCGCCGACCAGCAGGGTGTAGCCGTCGGCCGGCGCGGCAGCGACCGCCTCGGCCGCCAGGATGGTGTTGGCGCCCGGCTTGTTGTCCACGACGAAGGGCTGGCCGAGCGTGCGGGAGGCATGGTCGGCGAAGGCCCGCGCGACCACGTCGGTCGGGCCGCCGGCGGAAAAGCCGACCACCAGCCGCACCGGCTTGGCGGGCCACCCCTGTGCCTGTGCGCTGGATGCTCCTGAAACAAGAGCTAGAAGCGCAAGCAGGACGGGCGCCAGAGGCGGTTTTGGCTGCGACATGCCGTTCACGCCGCCGTGGCGGTTCGCTGCCCCAGCACCGCCAGCAGGTTCTTCGCCGCGCCCACGCCCATGTTCACGTAGGCATCGCTGGTCACGCCGCCGATGTGCGGGCTCAGCACGATGCGCTCCTGGCCCTGGAACGGATGGCCGGCGGTCATCGGCTCGACTGCGAAGCTGTCGAGGCCGGCGCCGCGCACCTGGCCCGAGCGCACCGCGTCGAGCAGCGCCGCTTCGTCGATCAGCCCGCCGCGCGCGGTGTTGACCACGATCACGCCGGGCTTGCACTTCGCCAGCGTCTCGGCGTTCAGCAGGCCGCGGTTCTCGTCGGTCAGCGGGCAGTGCAGCGAGACCGCGTCGGACTCGCGCCAGATCGTTTCCAGGTCCACCGACGCGATGTACGACGGCAAATTCTTCGCGTACGGATCGAAGCCGATCACCCGCATGCCCATCGCGTCGGCCATCTTCGCGAAGCGCTGGCCGATCGCGCCCAGGCCCAGCAGACCGACGGTGCGGCCGCCCAGCTCCAGGCTCTTGTGCGTGGCCTTGTCCCAGTGGCCGGCGTGCATGCGCGCATCCAGCGGCACCACCGACTTGGCGCAGGCGAGCAGCAGGGCGAGCGCCTGCTCGGCCACCGCCGCGGCGTTGGCGCCGACGGCGGCCACCACCTCGATGCCGCGCGCTGTCGCCGCGACCTTGTCGATCGTGTCGGTGCCGCTGCCGTGCTTGGAGATCACCTGCAGCGACGGCGCCGCGTCCATCACCGCCGGGCCGACCTTGCCGTAGCGCACGATGATCGCGACCGGATCGTGGGCGCCGCACAGTGCGACCAGATCGTCCTCGGTCGGCGTCTTGCCGGCATAGACGATGTCGAAGTCCTGCAGCAGTGCGAGGGCCTGGGGCGCCAGGTCGGCGCCGGTGACGAGGATGGCGCGGCGGCTCACAGCGATTCCCCTTCCTTCAGCACACCGGCGGCGCGCAGGGCGGCCGGCAGCCACTTCGACGCGGTGTCGCCGGCGGCGATGGCCTCCAGGCGCTTGGACTCGTCGGCCACCTTCTTGACGGCCAGGTCCATCATCGCGGGCGCCTTGGCGCGCTCGATCACGACCACGCCGTCGGCGTCGCCGACCACCAGGTCGCCCGGGTTCACCACGGTGCCGCCGGCGGAGATCGGGTGGTTGATGCGGCCCGGCACGAACTTGGTCGGGCCGGCCGGGTTGAAGCCGGCGCTGAACACCGGAAAACCGAGGTCGAGCAGTTCGAGCCGGTCGCGGATCGCGCCGTCCACGATCACGCCGGCCAGGCCCAGCTTCTTGCACGCGCTGAGCATCAGGGTGCCCATCAGCGCGGCCGTCTGGTCGCCCTTGCCGTCGATCACCAGCACGTCGCCGGGCTTCGCCAGTGCGATGGCGGCGTGGATCATCAGGTTGTCGCCGGGGCGGACCTCGACGGTGAAGGCCGGGCCGGCGACCACCATCTTCGGATCGACCGGCGCCACGCGGGCATGCATGGTGCCGCGGCGGCCGGCCACGTCGGCCAGGATGGCGGCCTGGAAGGTCTTGGCCTTCGCGACGACTTCGGGGGACACGCGATCGAATTCGCGCACGACTTCAGGGAGTTGGCTCATGGTGTGGTTTCGGAGGAGAAATAAAGAAGGAGGAAAAGGGGGGTCACTCGGCCTTGATGTTTCCGTCGCGGATCACCCGGGCCCATTTGGCGGAATCGGATTTCTGCAGGTCGCCCAGCTGCTGCGGCGTGCCGCCGACCAGGGTCACGCCCAGCTTCTCGGCCAAGGCCACGACAGTCGGGTCCTTGAGCGCGGTGTTGATCTCGCGGTTCAGACGCTGCACCACCGGCTGGGGCGTGCCGGCCGGCGCGAACACGGCCTGCCACTGTTCGACGACGAAGTCCTTCAGGCCGGCCTCGCCCATCGTGGGCACCGTGGGCAGGGATTTCAGGCGAGCGGCGGACGTGACGGCCAGCGCCCGCAGCTTGCCGGACTGGATGTGCGGCAGCGCCGCCGCGGCGGGCGCGAACATGAAGTTCACCTGCTCGCCGAGCGTGTCCTGCAGAGCCGGCGTGTCGCCCTTGTAGGGAATGTGGTTGAGCTGCAGGCCGGTCTGCTGCTTCAGCAGTTCGCCCTGCATGTGCAGCACGGTTCCGTTGCCGCCCGACGCATAGGCCAGCGTGCCGGGGGCCTTCTTCGCGGCGGCGATCAGGTCGGCGACCGTTTTGAACGGCTGGTTCGCGCCCACCACCAGGATGTGCGGGATCGTGCCGATGGTGACGACCGGTGCGAAGCCGGCAATCGGGTCGTAGGGCAGCTTGCCCATCAGATGCGGCGCGATGGCCTGGGGGCCGATGGAGGTGCCCAGCAGGGTGGTGCCGTCCGGTGCGGCCTTGGCGACGTAGGCCGCGCCGATGGTGCCGGTGGCACCCGCCTTGTTGTCGACGATCACGGTGGTGCCGAGCGGGCCCGCGATGCGCTGCGCCAGGTTGCGGCCGAGCACGTCGGTGCTGCCGCCGGGCGGGTAGGGCACCACCCAGGTGATGGTCTTGCCGGCCGGCCAGTCGCCCTGCGCGAAGGCGGGCGGCACGATGCCGGCGGCCACCGTGGCGGCAGCGAAGGTCGTGAAAGCGCGGCGGCTGACGGCGCGCGGGGTGCGGGGCAGATGCATGGGATGTCTCCGGGAAAAAACGCGGCGGTCGTCAGGCGTCGAAGCCGTAGAGCGTCCGCGGGTTGTCGACCAGGACGCGGTGCAGGGCCGCGTCGTCGTGGCCGATCCAGCGCGAGAGCGCGTCGACCTGCGCGGCGTCGTCGGGCATCGGGTGGTGGCCGGCGGAGGCGGTGACATGCGGCCAGTCGCTGCCCCAGACCACGCGGTGCGGCGCAACGGCGAGGTAGCTCCGGGCCAGCGTGTCGAGCGCGGGGTCGTCTACGGTGTGCGAGGCGCTCACGATGTAGCCGCCGGACAGCTTCACCCACGTCCGTCCCTCGGCGAGCAGCCGCAGCAGCAGGGCGTGGGCCGGGTGGCGGTGCGCATCGTCCGGCGCCATGCGGCCGAAGTGGTCGAACACCAGCGGCACCGGCAGGCGCTCCAGCACATCGGCCAGATCGGCGAGCCGGTCCGGCACCATCAGCAGCTGCAGATGCCAGCCCAGCGGCGCGATGCGCCGTGCGAGCGGCTCGATCTGCGCTTCGCTGCCGGTCACGCCGAGCGAGAGGTTGAGCCGGATGCCGCGCACACCGAGTCCATCGAGCCGCTGCAGTTCGGCATCGGTCTCCGTTCCGTCGATCACCGCCACGCCGCGGGCGTCCGTCCCGAGCGCTTGCAGTCCCGCGAGCATCGGCCGGTTGTCCGCACCGTAGGTGGACGGCGTGACGAGCACGGTGCGCCGTGTGCCGATGCGCTGCTGCAACTGCCGGTAGTCGGCGACCGTCGCGTCGGGCGGCAGCAGGCGGGCACCGGCCACCGCCGGAATCCGGCGGTCGTAGAGATGCATGTGGCAGTCGCAGGCCTGCGATGGCACCGCGGCCCGCGGGGCGGCGGTGCCGGCCGAGAACGGCACGGTACCGGCGTGACGGTGCGACGACGACAGCATGTCGGCGGTCATGGCGCGAGCGGGGCAGAGAGCCGGGTGGACGCGGTCAGTCGATCGTCGCGCCTGAGTCCTTGACGATCTTCCCCCAGCGCGGGATCTCGTTCTTCAGCAGCGTGGCGAACTGCTCGGACGTGCCGCCGATCACGTCGCCGCCGTCGGACTTCAGCTTCGCGGCCACGGCCGGGTCGCGCAGGGCGTTGTTGATCTCGGTGTTGAGTGTCTTCACGATGGCAGGCGGGGTGCCGGCCGGCGCGAGGATGCCGAACCAGGTCACCGCGTCGAAGCCCTTGTAGCCCGATTCGGCGAGCGTCGGCGTGTCCGGCAGCTCGCCCGAACGCTTGGCCGAGGTCACGGCAAGGGCGCGCAGCTTCTGGTTGCGCACCTGGCCGAGCAGCGTCGGCACCGAGGACATGTACAGGTCGATCTGGCCGCTCACCAGGTCGGTCATCGCCTGCGCGGCGCCCTTGTAGGGGATGTGCTGCAGGTCGATGCCGGCGGTCTTCTGCGCCAGCTCGCTCGCCAGGTGGGCGACGGTGCCGTTGCCCGAGTAGCCCATGGTGATCGTCTTCGGCCGCTTCTTCGCATCGGCGACCACGTCGGCAAACGTCTTGTACGGCGAGTTCACGCCCACGGCGATGACGATCGGCGAGGACGACACCAGCGCCACCGGCACCAGGTCCTTCAGCGGGTCGTAGGGCAGCTTCGGGTAGAGCGTCGGGTTGATCGCCAGGTTGCTGGTCTGGCCGAGCACCAGCGTGTAGCCGTCGGGTGCGGCCTTGGCGGCCTGGTCCACGCCCAGGTTGCCGCCGGCGCCGGCGCGGTTGTCGACCACGATGGTCCACTTCAGCGTGTCGGCGAGCTTCTGCGACACGGTGCGCGCGATCATGTCGGTGCCACCGCCCGGCGGGAACGGCACGATCAGGCGGATCGGCTTGGACGGATAGGCCTGCTGCGCGACGGCCGGAAAGGCGGCGGTGCCGGCGGCGAGCGCAAGGCCCAGGGCGAGGGCCGCGCGGCGGCCGGTGGCAGGGTGGAACGTCATCGACAGGTCTCCTTGTGGTGCCCGCGGCCTCGTGCTGCGGGGCGGTGGCGCACTGTAGGGTGCGGTTTCGTTCCGTACAATGTTGTTTCGACGAACGAAACGCATGCTGGAAAGCGAAACTTGAGGAAAACCCTAGGTTCCCCCTCGGCGGCACCGCCCGGTCCGGGCCCGGCCGAGGCCGAGTCGAGTACCGGGAGCGTGGTCGCGGTCACCCGCGCGATGGCGCTGCTCGGGGCCTTCGCGCTCGGCGAATCGCAGCTGTCGCTGGCCGAACTGAGCCGCCGCTGCGGCCTGCACAAGACCACCGCGCTGCGCATCGCCCGCACCCTGGCGATGGCCGGCTACATGGTGCCCTGCGACGACGGCGGCTGGCGGCTCGGGCCGGCGGCCGGCTGGCTCGGCGCGCGCTACCAGTCGGGCTTCGACGTGCAGGACGTGGTCGAGCCGATGCTGCGCAAGCTCTCCAAAACCACCCGGGAAAGCGCGGCGTTCTACGTGCGCGAAGGCGATTTCCGCACCTGCCTGATGCGGGTCGAGGGCGTGCAGCCCTTGCGCCACCATGCCCGCATGGGCGAGGCGCTGCCGCTCGACAAGGGCTCGCCGGGCCGGGTGATCCTGGCGTTCTCGGGCCAGCGCGGCGCGGTGTACGAACGCATCCGCCAGCGCGGCTACTGCCTGTCGATCGGCGAGCGGGAGAAGGGCGTGGCAACGGTGTCGGCGCCGGTGTTCGGCACGCACTGGAAACTGCTCGGCTCGGTCTGCATCTCGGGCCCGGCCGCGCGGCTGACCGAGGCGGTGCTGGAGGCGCATGCGAAGACGGTGATCGATGCGGCCAATGCGCTGTCGTATGCGCTGGCGGGCAGCGTGTCGGCGCAGACGCCGACGGTGGTGTCAACCTGGCATCCGTAGCGGCGGCGGTAGCCGCACCGCGTCAGCGGCAGACGCGGTTGGGGCCCTGGTCGAAATGGAAATGGTCGCGGTGCGCCGCGTTGTATTCCGGCCCCAACACGCCTGCGAAGAATCGGCACGCCGACCCGTGCGCAGCCCGCAGGAAGGTGGGCTGCGGCGCATCATCGGGCGCAGCGCGCCAGTCGCGCAGCACCGACACCCGGCGGCCGTCGGCCAGCCGGAAGCCGGCGATGTCGAACGCGTTGGCGGTCGCATGCTGGCTGCGCCGGCCCTCGGCCTGGCCGTACACGTTGCGGCAGGCGTAGCTGCCCAGGTGCTCGATCGCCGCCACGCGGCTGCCCAGGTACTGCTCGGCCGCCGGCTGCAGGCCGTGCCGTTCCCAGAGCGCGAGCCGCGCCACCGCCGGGCACGCGAGCACGAAAGTTGAAGAAAACGTGACCCCCCCGACGCCGCTCACCCGGCTGGCGTTCTGCCAGCCGCAGCCGTCGTCGCCGAGGCGGTCGGCCACCGGCGTGTGGCGCACGCCGGCCGTGTCGAGCCAGCCGGTGCAGGCCGCAGGCGTGGCGGTCGCGCGGCGCAGTTTCCAGGCGGAGAACGGGCCGGGCGGCTCGGCGATGTCGAGCGGCGCCCACGGGTTCCACTGCGGCGGCAGCCGGTGCCGGCCTTCCTCCCAGGTCCAGGCCAGTGCCGCCAGCGCGGCGGCGGCGAGGACCAGGCGGATGGCGATGGCGGCGACGGCGCGGGCAGGCATGCAGCGAGTGTGCGCAGCCGCGCCGCCGCCGCGGTTACCCGATGTGGGTCAGACCGCCAGCGGGTCCACGTCCACCAGCCAGCGGATCAGCCCCTTGTGCGCGGGATCGGCCCGGGTGGCGTGCAGCAGCGGCTGCCACGCCGCCAGATAGCGCTGCAGCGCCTGGCGCGACGAGCTTTCGAGCAGCATCTGCGCACGCTCGACATTGGCGACGCGCTGCACCGCCATCGGCACCGCACCGAAGGCGACGACCTGGCCGTCGGCATCGAGGCCTGCGTCCTGCGCGGCCTGGCGGGCCGCGACCAGGAAAGCCTGGGCCACCTCCTGGCTGCGGGCGTCGGCGCGTACCAGCGCCTGGAAGGCGAAGGGCGGCATGCCGGCGGCCCGGCGCTCCTCGAGCTGCTGCGCGGCGAAGGCGGGATAGTCGTGCGCCTTGAGCGCGGCGAAGAGCGGGTGGGTCGGCTGGTCGGTCTGCACCAGCATCTCGGCCGTGCTGCCTTGCTGCGCGACGAAGGCGGCGTCGCGTCCGGCGCGGCCGCCGGCTTGCATCAGTAGTGCGAACAGCCGCTCGGCCGCCCGGAAGTCGCTGGAGAACAGGGCGCCGTCGGCATTTACCGCCGCCACCAACGTGATGCGGCGGAAGTCGTGGCCCTTGGCGATCATCTGGGTGCCGACCAGCACGTCCACCTCGCCGGCGTGTACCTCGGCCAGCTGCGATTCCAGGGCACCCTTGGCGCGGGTGGTGTCGGCGTCGATGCGGGCCACCCGCACCGGCCGGCCGTCGGGCCGCCGCACGCCGGCGAGCAGTTCGCCGAGCGTTTCCTCCAGCCGCTCGGTGCCGCGGCCGAGCGGCGCGATGTCCACGTTGCCGCAGGCCGGGCAGGCGCGCGGCACCCGTTCGGCGAAACCGCAGTGGTGGCAGCGCAGCGTGCGGTCGATCTTGTGGAAGACGCGGTAGGCGCTGCAATGCGGGCATTCGCTCTTCCAGCCGCAATCGTGGCAGGTGAGCACCGGTGCATAGCCGCGGCGGTTGAGGAACACCATCGACTGCTCGCCGCGCGCGATCCGCTCGCCGATGGCCGCCAGCAGCGGCGCCGACAGCACTGTGCCGCGCGGCTGGTGGTTCATGTCGATGCGGCGCACGACCGGCAGCGCGCCGCCGCCGACACGGTGCGGCATCTCCAGCCGCAGGTAGCGGCCGCCCGGGTCGTCGCCTGTGGGCGGCCGGCTGGCGTGCCAGCTCTCCAGCGAGGGCGTGGCCGAACCGAGCAGCACCTTGGCGCCTTCGCGCCGGCCGCGCCAGACTGCGAGGTCGCGCGCCGAATAGCGGGCGCCCTCCTGCTGCTTATAGCTCGGGTCGTGTTCCTCGTCGACGACGATCAGCCGCAGCGTCGGCATCGAGGCGAACACCGCCATCCGGGTGCCCAGCACGATGCGCGCTGCGCCGGTGTGCGCGGCCAGCCAACTGCGCAGCCGCTGCGGGTTGGTCATGCCGCTGTGCAGCGACACCACCCGGTCGGCGCCGAAGCGGGCGCGGAAGCGCTCCTCCAGCTGCGGGGTCAGGTTGATCTCGGGCACCATCACCAGCGCCTGCGCGGTGGCCTCCCGTGCGAGCAGGGACTGCACGGCGTGCAGGTACACCTCGGTCTTGCCGCTGCCGGTGGCGCCGAACAGCAGGAACGGACCGGGATGGGCCTCGAAACCGGCGATGGCGCCCGCCTGTTCTGCGGTGAGTGCTATGGTTTCAGGACCGATGTGCGCTGCCTCGTCCCCGGCCTGCGCGCCTGCGGTCCGGCGCAGCCGGCGCGCCATCTGCACGCCGTCGAGCCCGCGCAGCTGCGGCGGCAGCGCGGCCAGCGCCACCTCGCCGGCGCCACGCTGGTAATAGCGGGCGGCGAAGGCGACCAGATCCCGCCACGCCTCCCCCAGCGGCGGAACGCCGTCGAGCACGCCGGCGACGGCCCGCACCTCGACGCCCGGCGCGGGCGGCTCCGCATTGCCGTTCCAGACGATCCCGAGCGTCTCGCGGCTGCCCAGCGGCACCCGCACCAGCGTGCCCGGCGGCAGCGGTGCCTTCGCCGCATAGCTCAGCGATCCGGCGATGCCGCTGTGGGCGGGCGTCTGGACCAGGACGGGGATCAGCATGGTGCCGGCAGGCGCCGCGGGCCGCGGCTGAGAAGGAAGGTGGGGTTCATCGCGCAAATGCTTGACCGGACAGGGATTTGGAGCACGCTGCGTATTTCTGTGGATAACTTTGTTGACAGAGTGCAGCGGCGGCGCTGGCCGTCGGGGCACCATTGTCGTGCTTCCGGTGGACGGCTTCTAAGGTCATTCGATTTATCTATATAAATCAATGGCTTGTAAAATTCCGCACAGAGTTCACTCCATGACCCGATGCCAAGTGGTACGTCTCCGCGCATGTGCACAACCGACACGGGTCCATACGAAAAAAGGAGCGCCCGAGGCCCTGTGGGCGCGGATATGCGGGCCTGACGCGGTGCAGCACGGCGCCATCCCCGCTTTTTGGGGATAACTTTGTTGATAGCCGGTAGCGAGCCGTGCCAAGTCCGCGCCGGCATTGGGCACCCACGGATTGCGCGAAAAACAGGCTGCTGGCGCATGCCATACGAATCAACGACTTACGCGTGTTGAGCGAGCGGCTGCACGCTTCGACGCGTGCTGTGGGTTTTCGGCGCCCGCTCTGCCGTTGGTGTGCATAAGCAAGCCTGCAGCACAAAATTTTTTGCTTGACAGCCGGCGGAGCGGTTTCAGTGGACCGGCGTCGGCCGGCTGTCGCTCACAGAGCCTTGGCGGGCGCGGGTCCGGCGGCGAAGTCGGCACTTCCTTTGGCCGTCGGCGGGTTGCTTTCGATCCGCTGAGCAGCCTGTCAAGCCCCGGTGGCTCGCGTCGCTCGGCACCGGCGGCCCCGGCCAACCGACGCCTGCGACGGACCTCCGCTAAGTGCCTGATGCGCAAAGGATTTGCGACAGATTCCCGTTTTTTGTGGATAACTTTGTTGAAAGCTCTGTGGCGATGGCGCCGAAGCCGCGCCCAGCAAGGCTTTCGACACGGTGCCCGCCAAAAAAGCAACAGATGGAACCTATACAAATCAACGACTTAGAGATGCCAAACCGAATGTGACTTTTAAGTGACACCGCTTGGCGACCGCTGTCAGCCAACCGCCCGATGTGTGCATAAGCCGAAACACCCGGTTGCAGGTCGGTTGCGGAAAACCGTCAGGCGACCCGCAGACGACGGGAATGGCGGTGCACGGCCTCGACCAGGGCGGTGACGTGCTCCGGCGGCGTGTGCTGGCTGATGCCGTGGCCCAGGTTGAAGATGTGGGTCGGGCCGGTGGTGGTCGGGTCGGTGTGCGGCGTGCCGAAGCTTTCCAGCACCCGGGCGACCTCGGCGTCGATCTGCGGCGGTGGGGCGAACAGCACGTTCGGGTCGATGTTGCCCTGCAGCGCCTTGCCGGGGCCGCCGACCGTGCCGCCGACCAGCCGGCGGGCGGTGCCCAGGTGCATCGTCCAGTCCAGGCCGAGCACCTCGCAGTCGAGCTGGGCGCCCATCTGCTCCAGCCACAGGCCGCCGCCCTTGGTGAAGACGATGCGCGGCACGTCCTGGCCGTCGGCGCCGGTGCGCTTCAACTGTTTGAGCACCCGGGCGGTGTAGGCGAGGCTGAACTGCTGGAAGGCGCCATCGGCGAGCACGCCGCCCCAGCTGTCGAAAATCATGACCGCCTGCGCGCCGGCGTCGATCTGGGCATTGAGGTACTGCGCCACCGCATCGGCGTTGACCGCCAGCATCCGGTGCATCAGATCCGGCCGGCTGTAGAGCATCGTCTTGACCAGCCGGTAGTCGTCCGAGCCGGCGCCCTCGACCATGTAGCAGGCGAGCGTCCAGGGGCTGCCCGAGAAGCCGATCAGCGGCACTCGGCCGTTCAGCGCCTGGCGGATCGACGACACCGCGTCGAACACGTACTGCAGCTTGTGCATGTCCGGCACCGCGAGCGCCGCGACGGCCGCCTCGTCGCGCACCGGATGGGCGAACTTCGGCCCTTCGCCGAGCTGGAAGGACAGGCCCAGGCCCATCGCGTCGGGCACCGTCAGGATGTCGGAGAACAGGATCGCCGCATCCAGCGGATAGCGGTCCAGCGGCTGCAGCGTGACTTCGGTGGCGTAGTCGCGGTTGGTGGCGAGGCCCATGAAGCTGCCGGCCTGCGCGCGGGTGGCGCGGTATTCCGGCAGGTAGCGGCCGGCCTGGCGCATCAGCCAGACGGGGGTGTGGTCGGTGGCCTGGCGCCGACAGGCCCGCAGGAAGGTGTCGTTCTGGAGGGGGGCAAACATGGGCGGGATTGTCGCCGCTGCCCCGGCGCGGCGCCGGGCCGCCATGCGGCAGCGGCGGGGCCGGAGGTCAGTCGCCGTCGCCGTCGGCACCGTCGGTTGCGCCGTCGTCCGGCGCGTCGGGTGCGTCTTCGAGCGGTTCCATCTGCCAGCGGTTGTCGGTGCCCGGGTCCTGCGGGACGGAGTCCTCGCTGACCGGCTTCACCGGCTCTTCGTTGTCGGGGTTCGGATGCGGGGTGGTGCTCATGGGCGTGCCTGTTCGGTGAGGAGAAAGAGACACGCCAGCATGGGCGGGCGAGGGCGGAGCGCCTGTCGGGGATCGGCCCGCACGGCCGTAGGCATGCGTTCGACGCGGCCCTCAGTAGGTCGAGAACACCTGTTGCATGCCGGCCGCATCCAGCCCTTCGGCCAGCGCCAGGGCGGCCAGCAGCCGCGCCTTGGCGCCGTTCTGGTCGTCGGCCGCGACCCAGCCGAGGCCGTCGTCGTCGACGGCGCCGTTGCGGACGACCGCGCCGCCGCCGGTGCGGCTGGCACGCACCAGCAGCACGCCGCGCGCACGCAGGCCGTGCAGCGTGGCTTCGAGGTAATCGGGCACGGTGCCGCCGCCGAAGCCCAGGTGCACGATCGCCCGCGCGCCGGCGGCGGCCAGCGCCTCGTAGGGCGCGGGGATGGTGTGGCCGTGGGCATAGACCACGCCGACCTCGGGCAGCGCGGCGATCCGGCCGATGTCGAACAAGCTCGCCGTGGTGTGCGGCCGCGCCGGCAGCCGGTAGAAGCGCACCCGGCCGTCGGCCACCGTGCCGAGCGGCCCGTATTCCGACCGGAAAGCATCGGTGCGGCTGGCATGCGTCTTCGCCACGTCGCGGGCGCTGTGGACCTGCTGGTCCATGACCACCAGCACGCCCTTGCCCGCCGCCTCGGGGCTGCCGGCCACGACCACCGCATCGAGCAGATTGAGCGGCCCGTCGGCGCTCAGCGCGGTGGCCGGACGCATCGCGCCGGTCAGCACGATCGGCTTGGCGCTCGGGATCGTCAGGTGCAGGAAATAGGCGGTTTCCTCCAGCGTGTCGGTGCCGTGGGTGACGACGATGCCGTCCACCTCGTCCGACGCCGCCAGCGCCGCGACCCGGCGCGCCAGCAACAGCAGGCGCTCGTTGTGGAAGCTTTCGGAGCCGATCTGCAGCACCTGCTCGCCCTGCACCGCGGCGACCTCGGCGATCTGCGGAACGGCGGCCAGC
Organism: uncultured Xylophilus sp.; assembly: GCA_913776965.1. Lineage (GTDB taxonomy): Bacteria > Pseudomonadota > Gammaproteobacteria > Burkholderiales > Burkholderiaceae_C > Xylophilus. The sequence goes on along the minus strand of CAJYQL010000020.1, from coordinate 2,613 downwards.
AGCGCATCGACACCGGTGACGGCCGAGGTGTAGCGGCCGGTGTCGGCGGCCGTGGCACCCGCGCCGGCGATGGTGCCGCCGGTGGCGAGGAGGGCGATGCGCGGCAGGGAGTGTCGAAAAGCGTGCGAGGTAGGCGGCATGGGGGGCGCAAGCAGGTAGGTCTGCCAAGTATCGCCAGCGCCGTTGCCGGGCGATCTTTGGTGGTGCTGACGGCCCTGCAAGGGGCATTCCCGCCCATGCCGCAGGTTTCTGCCGGCCGGTTCACGCGACAGAGATTAATTAATCTGCCATATCAAAATAAAAGGAAAGCTTCGATTTCTGAAATCTGCGTAATCAACTGCGCCTGGGACTGGTGGGAATATTCCGACAAACAATCGGCTTTTCCGGTCTTCACTTCTTCGAATGAAACTCAATGTAAGTGGTAATCATAAGATGATGCTGCAATACATAAAATTATGTATCAAGAATTTTATTATGAAAAATTCCATTACTTATTCGAATTATGTGAGGCACTCCCTCCACTTGGTTTCGCGGTCTGCCGATACTGTCATGCTGTCGACGCTGGTACTGTCGGGATTTGCGGCCATGCTGCTGGGGCGGCACGAAGGACTGCTGGCCTTCGCCGTGCTGGGAGCCTTCTCGATCGCACTGCCTGGCGTCATGGGTTTCTGGCTGGGCAGGGGCACCACGTTTTCATGGGTCGCATTGACGTTATCGAATGCCGCCATGGTGGCGTTCCATATTCAGATTTCTCGCGGAACCGTCGAATACCACTTCGGCGTTTTCGTTTTGCTGGGTCTGCTGCTCGTCTATCGGGACTGGCGACCCATCGTGCTGGGAGCGGCTTTTTTCGCGGTGCATCATGTGCTTTTCGATCGGCTGCAGGCACTGGGTTGGGGCGTCTACTGCACCACCACGCCTGATTTTGGGAACGTTGTCCTGCACGCGGCCTACGTGGTCCTGCAGACCGGCATCGAAATCTTCCTGGCACTTGTCTTGCGGCGGGCCGCCATCGAGCAGGCCGAATTGAACAGCGTCGTCGCTGCGATCGACCAGGGCGGTTCGCTCCACCTGGATGTCTCGGGACTGCATGTGGCGTCGCCGGCCGCACGCAACCTGCAGGCGGCGATGGGCAAGATCGCCAACGCCCTGAGGGAGGTCGGCGCTGCGGCGGGCCATGTCGAGCTTGCGGCCGACGAGATTGCCGTAGGCAGCCACGACCTGAGCCGGCGGACGGAGAGCCAGGTCAGCAGCCTGCAGCAGACCGCAGCGTCGATGGAGATGCTGACGCAGTCGGTTCGGGCGACCGCCGATTCCGCCGACACTGCCGCACAGTACGCGGGCGAGGCCTCGAGGACGGCCTCCGGCGGCGGCAGCGCGGTCCACAAGGTAGTCGAGACCATGCAGAACATGGCCCAGTCGTCCAGCGACATCGCCGAGATCACGGGCGTCATCGACGGGATCGCTTTCCAGACCAACATCCTGGCGCTGAACGCGGCGATCGAGGCGGCGCGGGCCGGAGAGCATGGCAAGGGCTTTGCCGTCGTCGCCAAGGAGGTGCGCAACCTGGCGGCACGTTCCGCCGACGCCGCCAAGCAGATCAGGACCCTGGTCGAAGAAAACCTGTCGAAAGTGAATGCGGGCCGGAAGCAGGTCAACGACGCAGGGTCGGGCATGGCCAGCGTGGTGGAGGGCGCGCTCAAGGTCAGCGACGTGGTGCAGGGCATCGCCACAGGCACGCGGCAGCAGAGCACCGGGATCAGCGACATCAGCCGCTCGATCACGCAACTCGACTCCTTCACCCAGCAGAACGCAGCACTCGTCGAACAGAGCGCGGCCGCCGCCCAATCGCTCCATGCGCAGGCGGTGAAGCTTAACGAAGTCGTGCGCCGCTTCGTGCTCGGCGACATGGCGCGCAGCGCGCTGGTCCGGCTGGGGTAGCGGAGGACCGGTCGCCGCGGGGAATCGGACCCGCGGCCTGCCGCAGACGCCGGAAGGTGGCAGGAAAAGCAGGCATTCCAAGGTCGGCCGGTTTGCGCTCGCGACGACCGCGCACGGCGAATACGGTCTCGTTCTCCGGTCCGGTCTGGCCCGGCCTAGCCCGGCCCGACCTGGACCTGACCGCGGCGCGGCGCGGCGCGGCGGTCGATGCAGTGCAGCGCCTACAGCGCGGCGATCGCCGCCTTCAGCTCGTCCGCACTCAGGATCTCGCTCAGCACCACCGGCGGCCGGCCGGGTGCCTGCAGCAGGTAGACCGGCACGCCGCTGCGGCCGAGGGCGCGCAGGGCGGCGCCGATCGCCGGGTCCTGCCGGGTCCAGTCGGCGCGCAGCAGGGCGACCTGCCGGGCGTCGAACGCGGCCAGCACGTCGGGGCGGGCGAGGGCGCCGCGCTTGTTGACCTGGCAGGTCACGCACCAGGCGGCAGTGAAATCGACGAACACCGGCCGGCCCCCGGCGGCCAGTGCGGCGGCCCGGTCGGCGCTCCAGGGCTGCCAGCGGTCGCCGGCCTGCGCCACCGGGTCGGCGAGGGGGGCGATCTGTAGCATATTCCGGCCCCAGGCGCCCGCCACGCCTGCGAAAGCAGCTATCGAAAGCGTAGCGACGACGATCCGG
>CAJYQL010000019.1 GCA_913776965.1 uncultured Xylophilus sp. | reverse complement strand
TCCCGCACGGCGGCCAGGCTCTCGATCCCGGTGCTGCCTATCGCCGCGCCCAGCGCCAGCAGCGCCGCGCCGAGCACCAGCAGCCCGGCGCCGAGCGCAGCCGCGCGGCCGGTCCGCGCCGGCGCGGCGACGCTCACGGCGCCTTCTCCGCCAGGCAGCGCGCCATGATGCGGGCCGCCTCGGCCATGCGCGGGCCGGGCCGCACCACCACGTCGGATTCGTCCGGGCCGAAGACGCAGGTGCGGCCGGTGCGCATCGCCCGCAGCCCCTGCCAGCCGGGATACGCCACCATCGCCTGCATGCTCCGGTTGCCGACCATGATCACGTCCGGATCGGCGCGCACCACGTATTCCGGGTTGAGCCGGGGGAACGGCCCGAGCGTGGCGGGCACCACGTTCTGCGCCCCGAGCCGCGCCAGCGTCTCGCCGATGAAGGACGAGGCCCCCGCCGCGTACGGCCCGCGGCTGACCTCGAAGTACACCCGCGTCGGCGGGCGGCGCGCCGGCAGCGACTGGGCCGCCGCCTGCACCGCCGCGTCGATGGTGCGCCAGAGCCGCGCCGCGCCCTCGTCCGGCACCTGCAGGAGCCGCGCCACCGTTTCCAGCACCCGGCGCACGTCGGCATGGCTCTTCGGCTCCAGCGCGACCACCTTGATGCCCAGCGCCTCCAGCCGCTCGCTGGCGCGCGAGGACACCGCGAGCAGCACCACGTCGGGCTTCAACGCGACGATGGCCTCGATGTTCGGATCGATGCCGCCGCCCACCTGCGGCAGGCGGCGTACGCTCTCCGGAAAGTTGGAATACCGGTCCACCCCCACCAGCCGACTGCACTGCTCGAGCGCACACACGCTTTCGGTCAGCGACGGCAGCAGGCTGACGATGCGCTGCGGCGGCTGGGCGAAGGCGATGGTGCGCCCGCGACCGTCGACGATGTCGGCGGCCTGCGCCAGACCGCAGGCTGCGGCCAGCAGCAGGGCGCCGGCTAAGCGCAGCAGGCGGCGGCTCATGGTGCGTCCTTCAGCGTCAGCGGCAGGCCGGCCGCCATCAGCGTGACTCGGTGGCAGGCCGCCGCCATCCGCTGGTTCAGCAGCCCGAGCGCATCGACGAAGGCCCGCGTCTCGCGGCCCATCGGCACGACGCCCAGCCCGATCTCGTTGGACACCAGCACCACCGGCCCGGGCGCGGACTCGATTGCTATCGAAAGCAGAGCTACCCGCGCTTGCTGCGCCTGCGCAGAAGCCGGATTTGCATCCGCAACCTCGGCGTCGGCCATGCTGCAGTTCGACAGCCAGAGCGTCAGGCAGTCGGCGACCACCAGCACGCCCGGCCGGCTCGCCTCGGTGATCGCTTCGGCCAGTCGCAGCGGCTCCTCGACGGTGCGCATCCCCGGCAGCCGCGCCGCACGGTCGGCCCGGTGGCGGTCGATGCGGGCGCGCATCTCGTCGTCCCACGGCTGGGCGGTGGCGACGAAGACCGCGCCGTGGTCGGGCGACGCTGCCAGCCAGCGTTCGGCCAGCATCTCGGCGCGGCGCGACTTGCCGCTCTTCTGGCCGCCGAGCACCAGTTCGCTGCGGGCGACGATCGGCGTCATGGCGCGCCTCCGAAGAGAGCGGCGGTGGCCTGTGGCGACGACGGGAACCAGGCGTGGAAATAGCTCGCCTGCACCGGACCCTGCCGGTAGAGCGCTTCGCCCGCGTCCGCGGCGACCGGCGCCTCCGGCCGCGCGGTGCGGGCGACCGCGGCCAGCGGCGTGTCGGCAGTCGAGTAGTGGAAGGTGTGGCCGCGCAGCGTGCCCGCCGGCAGTTCCAGCCGCTGCGGCCCCAGCGCCGCGAGCCGCCGCTGCATCGTGACGGTGCCCGGCAGCAGTCCCCAGGCGCGGTGGGCGGCCCCTGCCGCATCGACGATCGTGTCCATCAGCGCCATCATGCCGCCGCATTCCGCCCAGACCGGCCGGCCGGCCGCGATGTGGGCTGCCAGCCCGGCGCGGGTGGTGCGGGCCGCGGCCAGGGCCGGCAGGTGCAGTTCCGGATAGCCGCCGGGCAGCCAGACCGCGTCGCAGTCGGGTAGGGGCGCGTCGGCCAGCGGCGAGAAGAAGACCGTCTCGGCGCCCAAGGACCGCAGGCAGTCGAGGTTGGCGCCGTAGAGGAAGCAGAAGGCGGCGTCGCGGGCGACGGCGATGCGCCGGCCGCGCAGCAGCGGCGGCAGTGCCGTGACCGGCGCCGTGTCGGCCGCACCGAAATCGACCGACCAGCGCTGCAGCCCGGCGCTGTCGAGGCGGCCGAGCGGCGTCGCCGCCAGAGCGTCGGCGGCAGCGTCGAGCCGCGCCAGCGCATCGGCCTGCGGCAGATCCGCGACCAGCCCGAGGTGCCGCTCGGGCAGCGCCCACGCCGCGCCGCGTGGCAGCGCGCCCAGCCAGTCGCCGGCGTCGCGCAGTCCGGCCTGCAACATGCCGGCATGCCGCTCGGTCGCCACCCGGTTGGCCAGCACGCCGGCCCAGGGCAGCTCCGGCCGGTAGTGTTTCAGGCCGAAGGCGAGCGCGCCGAAGGTGCCGGCCATCGCCTGGGCGTCGATCACCGCCAGCACCGGCAGCTCGAACCGGGCCGCGATGTCGGCCGCGCTCGGCGTGCCGTCGAACAGGCCCATCGCCCCCTCGACGACCAGCAGGTCGGCGTCCGCTGCCGCGGCGCGCAGCCGGGCGGCGCAGTCGGCCTCGCCGGTCATCCAGAGGTCGAGCGCATCGACCGGCGCGCCGCTGGCGGTCGCCAGCCAGAACGGATCGAGAAAGTCCGGTCCGCACTTGAAGGCCCGCACCCGCCGGCCGGCGCGGCCATGCAGCCGCGCCATGGCCGCCGCTACTGTCGTCTTGCCCTGCCCCGACGCAGGCGCCGCGACCAGCACGGCCGGGCATCGGACGCGGCCGTCGTTCACAGCGGCTGCCACTTCACCCCGAGGTAGAACACCCGGCCCGGCGTCGCGTAGGTCCGTGCCAGCTCGTACTGCTTGTCGGCGAGGTTGTCGACCCGTGCGAGCAGCGTGAAGTCGCGGGCGATGCGGGTGCTGGCGTACAGGTTCAGCAGCGTGTAGCCGCCCAGGCGGCGGGTATTGGCGCCGTCGTCCCAGCGGTAGCCCGACAGTTGCGCATCGGCGCCGATGTTCCAGCCGCCGACGCGGGTGTCGGCGCCGAGCGTGGCGTGGCGGCGCGCACGCCGCGCGAGCTGGCGGCCGGTGTCGAGGTCCTTCGGGTCCTGCAGGTCCAACGAACCGCGCAGCGCCACGTCGCCCACGCGGTGGCTGCCCGACAGCGTCAGGCCGGCGTATTCGGCGCGGGCCACGTTGCGGTAGCAGCCCTGGTTCTGCGCCGGCGGGCACTGCGACGCCGAAGCGAAGGTGATCAGGTTCTCCACGCGGTTGCGGTAGACGACGACGCCGGCGCTGCTCGGGCCCTGGGTCCAGCGCAGGCCGGCCTCGACGTTGCGGCTGCTTTCCGGCGCCAGCGATGCGGTGCCGTACTGGCTGAAGCGCTGGTAGAGCGTCGGCGCGCGGAAGGCGGTGGCCGCCGACGCGGTCGCGCGCCACTGCGGCGTGGCCGCGAAGCCGTAGGCCGCGCTGCCGGTGCTCTTGCCGCCGAACTCGCTGTCGTCGTCGTGCCGGGCATTGAGTTGCAGCGTGTGCCGGCCGGCATTCAGGCCGTAGCCGAGCGCCAGTGCGTTCTGATGACGCTCGCGGTCGAGTGCCACCGGCCGCTCCAGCGGATTGCGCAGCCGGTCCTCGCGCCGCTCCAGCGCGGCGGTGAACAGGTGCGGGCCGGTGCGGTATTCGTTCTGGAACAGGTAGTTGCGCAGCCGGGTGTTGGTGATGTAGGCCGACGGCGTGGTCTCGTACCGGCTGTCGGCATCGGTCACCTGCAGCCGCGTACGGTAGGCGTCGGTCCACTGCGCGGCCCACGACAGGCCGCCGGTGCGCAGCCGGTGCAGGTTGCGGTCGTCGGCGCGCAGGCTGCTGTCGTACTGCGAATTCAGGTCGTTGGCGAGCAGCGTGCCCTCCAGGCGGTGCCGGCGGTTGACCTGGAAGCCGAGCCGGGCGTTCGCCGACGTGCTGCGGTAACCGTCGCGGTCGGGGTTCTGCCCGGCGATCGGGCGGATGTTGAAACCCTTGCTCTCCTCGTGCGCGATGCCGAGCGCGTAGTCGAACACGTTGTCGGTGCCGGTCGCGCCGCTGATCGCGGCTTCCGCGCGGCGCGTGCCGTGGGTGCCGAAACCGACGCCGACCGACGGCGCGACGCCGGGCTCGCCGCGTTTGGTGAAGAGCTGGATCACGCCGCCGATCGCGTCCGATCCGTACACCGCGGCGGCCGGGCCGCGCAGCACCTCGATCCGGTCGATCTGCGCGAGCGGAATCTGCTCCCATTGCGCGCCGCCGGTGGACTGCGAATCGACCCGCACGCCGTCGATGTAGACGGCGGTGAAGCGCGATTCGGCCCCGCGCAGGAACACGCTGCTGGCATTGCCCGGCCCGCCGTTGCGCGAGATCTCGATGCCGGGCAGCCGCGCGAGCACATCGGCCACGCCGACAGCGCCGCTGCGCTCGATCGTGTCGCGGTCGACGATCGACACGTCGGCCACCAGGTCGGCGAGCGGTTGCGCGACACGCGTGGCGGTCACCACGGTTTCGCCGAGTTGCGGGGTCGCCGCCGTCTGGGCGTGCGCGGGGAAGGCGCTGGCGAGCGCCAGCGAAAGAACGGCCAGGGGCAGGCCGGAAATGGAACGTTGCATCGGAAAGAGATCGCAGGAGCGTCCTTGAGCGACCTCCCCGCCGCTCTGGACCACAAGCCGGGCGCCGCCACAGGGACGACGCACGGCAACCTCGTTGGCCGGTATCCGGGCTGGGCGGAAACGGCATCCGTCGCCTTCCCAGAGTGTGCCTGCGGCGCAGCTCCAGTGGCTGTGTGAGGGATGCGGAACCTTGCGGTTCTTCCACCGACCGTTGCGGGGGCAGCGCAGGTCGGGCATGACGCCCTCCTGCTTCCCGTTGAACTGCATCCCGTGAACCGGCATGCGAGCACCAACCGGCGGATTCTAAGCGAGCGCTTTCCGCGACGCGGCCGCCCGGCGCGGCCGCCGGAAGGCGATCACCCCACCCTACAATCGGCGGCTCCATGGCATCCGCGCTCCCCCACCCCATCGACCAGGTCGCAGAACGCGTCGAGCGCCTGCTCGCACGGCACGCCGATCTGCAGCGTGCCCATGCGGCGCTCGTCCAGGAAGCCGCCGCACTGGCGCTTGAACGCGACGATCTGCGGGCCCGCCTCGACACCGCACGCGACCGCGTGGACGCGCTGATCGCGCGCCTGCCGGCCGGCAGCGAGGCGCATGCATTCGACGAAGCGGAAAGCCGGGCATCAGCATGAAGCAGCTGGAAGTACAGATCATGGGGCAGAGCTATCTGCTCGGTTGCCCCGAAGGCGGCGAGGAACGGCTGCGGGCCGCCGTGGCCCGGGTCCACGACACGATGACCCGCATCCGCGACGCCGGCAAGGTGCGGGCACGCGACCGTATCGCGGTGCTGACGGCACTCAACCTGGCCTTCGACGTGAGCGACCGGCCAGCGGGCGCCGCGGCGCCCGCTGCATCGTCTGCGGCAGGGCCCGACGATGCCCGCTGGGCCGATCTGGTACAGCGGCTCGACGACGCGCTGCAGGACGACGCAGGTCGCGCGCTGTAACGTTCGGCTCGCACGCTGTAGCGCCCGTCGGCGTAGAATGACGGCGTCTGCGGTGCTCGCCGGGCTTTATATTTCCTTGAACCAATGCTCTCTGAGCACGGACTAGGTACATCGCCAGCTGAGCGTGATCGTCTCGCGTCAGATGAACCCAACGGCTGGCTGCCCTGGCCCACCTGAACCCCCGGTTCAGGATGCCGGTCCGGTGGCACTCGCAGGCACCTTCTTCGGGATGACGGCTTTGCCGGCATCCCATAAAAAAACGGCAACCTTTCGGTTGCCGTTTTCGTTTTGGCGAGCGTCGGGTGTCGGACAGAATCAGCGTCCGCCAGCGCCTCCCGCGGCGGCACCGGCTGCCCCGCCGGCCGCACCGGCACCGGTCCCGCCTCCGATGCCCGCACCGGCTCCTGCGCCGACACCCGCGCCCACGCCCGTGCCTCCGATCGTGCCGGTAGCCCCCACGCCCCCCGTGCCCATCGCACCGGCACCGGTGGGGCTACCCAAGGTGCTACCCGGCACAGCCGCACCGCCGATGGGCGTACTCAGTCCCGAGGCTGCGCCGGTAGCGCCGATGCCGCTGGCAGCGCCCACGCCGGTCGTCGTGCCGGTGCCGGTCGCATCGCGCATTGCGTTGCCCGGCGTCGCCGGCAAGGTGCTGGTCGTACCGGTGCTGCCGACACCCAGCGCACCGCCTGCGCGTGCCCGGTCATTGGCCGTGGTCCCGCCGATCGCCTGGCCCTGCAGGCTGTTCGTGCCGCCGATGGTCGACGTCGTGGACGTGCTGTTGGACATGCCGAGCGACGACTGCGCGGCGGCGGGGAGCGCCGTGCACGCCAGCGTAAGGGCGACCGCCGCAGCGATACCGGAAGAAGTACGGAAGACTGAAGAACGTTGCATGAGAACTCCTTGATGGGTGAAGAGAGATGCGGCCAGAACTGACCCCTTGGCTATCAAACTTATTCCTTTGAGCCGCGCAGGGCCCGCAAGCCGCCGGGCTTGCTGGACGTAGGACCGATCCGTCGCCGTCGCTGCCGCGTACCGTTCCTGTAGGCCAAAGCTGCATTCGAGAAAGGGTTGCGTCCGCCACGGCTCGGACAGCGTCGGCTCTTAGCATTGATCAACAGGAGCACGACATGAACACGCCGATCCGACACAAGCCTGCCCCGACCCAACTCGGTCAGTACGAAGCATTGGAAACCTCGGACCGCGCGCAGATGGCTGCCAAACGCCGCCCATCGGCGAGCGGCCGACATCAACAAGGTCGCACACCGGGTCTCGGCATTCGCCGCATGACGGCGGCCGTTCCCTCCCCTTCCGCATCGATGTGAGGAGCGCACCATGTCCAAGACCCGCACCCACGAATCGGAAGGCAAGCCGAAGCCGCGGTATCTGAAGCGTATGCGGCAACGCGAAGCCATGCAGCAGTACCGCGGACCGGACTATCCGCTGCCGGACCCACCCGCCTGGAAGCCGCTGGGCTAAGTCGCTCCTGCAAGCGGCCGCAGGCGCCGCTACACTGCCGCCTTCCGGAGGCGCCGCCTCCCCTGACGGCACACGACGGGACTTGCGATGCTCGACATTCTTCTGGTCGCCGAATTGGCGACACTGGGCATCGTCGCCGGCTTTCTGGCCGGACTACTCGGCATCGGCGGCGGCATGATCATGGTGCCGTTCATTACCGCCATGCTCGGCCATCGCGGCGTGCCTGCCGACCTGGCCGTCAAGATGGCCATCGCTACGTCGATGGCGACCATCGTCTTCACCTCCGCCTCCAGCGTGCGCGCGCATCACCGGCGGGGCGCCGTGCGCTGGGACATCTTTCGGCATCTCGCGCCCGGCATCGTCCTCGGCAGCCTGGTCGCGAGTGCGGGCGTATTCGCCCTGCTCAAAGGTCGGCCGCTGGCGATCTTCTTCGGCCTGTTCGTCGGCTTCTCTGCCACCCGCATGCTCCTGGCATCGGCCGCCACACCCGACCGGAGGATGCCGGGGATGGCCGGACTGTGGGCCGCCGGCGGCGGCATCGGATTCCTCTCGGGACTGGTCGGCGCCGGCGGCGGTTTCATCAGCGTGCCGTTCATGACCCGGCGCAACGTGCCGATCCACGCCGCCGTCGCCACCAGCGCGGCGCTCGGCTTCCCGATCGCGCTCGCCAACGTGGTGGGGTACGTGGCGAGCGGCCTGCAGGTGGACGGTCTGCCGCCCGCGTCGGTCGGCTATGTCTGGTTGCCGGCACTGGCGGTCATCGCGGTCTTCAGCATGCTGCTGGCGCCGCTCGGCGCGCGGGCGGCCCATGCGCTGCCGGTAGCGAAGCTCAAGCGTATCTTCGGCTGCCTGCTCTACCTGCTGGCGGCCTACATGCTGTGGAAAGGCATCACCGGCTGAAAGCGCCCTGCGGGGCTGCGCCCACGGCCCGCATCAGCCGCGCATGAACGGCGGCTCGTGGCGCAGCCGCTGCGTCATTTCGGCGGCCGGCAGGCCGGGCGCGCACAGGAATCCCTGGAAATGGTCGCAGTGCAGGGTGCGCAGGCATTCGCGCTGGGCCGCCGTTTCCACGCCTTCCGCGACCATCTCGACCCGCAGGGCGCGGCCCATGCTGGTCATCGCGGTGACGATCGCCAGGTCGCTCTCGTCGTGCGGCAGTCCGCGGACGAAGGACTGGTCGATCTTCAGCCGGTGGATCGGAAATTTCTTTAGGTACGCCAGGCTGGAATAGCCGGTGCCGAAATCGTCGATGGCGAGCTGCACGCCGATCGCCGCCAGCGCATGCAGCCGCTCGAGCACTTCGTCCGCATCCTGGATCAGGATAGTCTCGGTCAATTCCAGCTCCAGCAGATGCGGCGCCAGCCCCGAGATGCGGATGCCGGCGGCCACGCGTTCGATGAAATCGGCCTGCCGGAACTGCAGCGCCGACACGTTGACCGACACCCGCACCGGCGTCCCGGCCAGCTGCCATTGGGCCGCCTGCCGCACCGCCTCCTCCAGCACCCAGGCGCCGATGGTGACGATGAAGCCCGACTCTTCCGCGAGCGGGATGAACACGCCGGGCGATACCGGACCCATCGCCTCGTCGGTCCAGCGAATCAGCGCCTCCACCCCGATCAGCCGGCCGGTGGCCAGTTCGATCTGCGGCTGGTAGTGCAATTCGAAGCGGCGCTGGTCCATCGCCTCGCGCATCGCATGCTCCATCCGCATACGCGACAGCAGATCGACCTTCATGTCGGGCTGGTAGAAGCGGTAGCTGCCGCGGCCCCGCTCCTTGACCCGGAACATCGCCGTGTCGGCATGGCGGATCAGGTCGTCGAGCGAATGGCCGTCGCGCGGATGCAGCGCGATGCCGATGCTGCTGCTGACCGAAAACCGCAGGTCGTCGAGCGCGAACGGCTGCGCCAGCGCCTGCTGGACCCGCTGGGCCACGTGCTCCGCGGATAGGGCATCGGCGTTGTGCAGGTGCACCACGAATTCGTCGCCGCCCACCCGGCACAGCGTGTCGGCCAGCCGCAGGCAGGCCTTGACCCGCTCCGCCACATGGACCAGCACCCGGTCGCCGAACTGGTGGCCGAGGGAATCGTTGATGTTCTTGAAGCGGTCCAGGTCGATGAACAGGATCGCGAACGGCTGCTGTGCGTCGCCGCGCTGCTGCTGCAGTACCCGCTCGACGCGGCGCGCCAGCAACAGGCGGTTGGGCAAGCCGGTCAGGGTGTCGCTGTACGCCAGTTCCTCGATGCGCTGCTGCGCGGCGCGCTGGGCCGACAGGTCGCGGAAGAAGCCGATGCTCTGCAGCATCTCCCCCGCAGTGCCGTAGAGCACCACCCACGACAGCCGCACCGGGCAGGTCGACCCGTCGCCGCGGCGGTGCCAGACCTCCCCGTCCCACAGACCGGACGTCTGCCAGCATTTCTGGATGTCGGTGAACAGCCGGCCGGCGTCGCGGTCCTCGAACAGGTCCACCGCGTGCGTGCCGACCAGCGCGTCGCCCTCCTGGCGCGCGAGACGGCGGCAGGCCGGGTTGACCGCCACGATGCGGTGCTGCGCATCGGCGATGAAGACGGCGTCGGGGCTGGATTCGAACACCTTGGCCGCCAGCCGCAGACCGTTCTCGGCGGCGAGCCGGTCGGTCACGTCCCGGAACGAGAACACCCGGCCGATCACCCGGCCGCGGCTGAACTGGGGCGTGGACAGCCGCTGCAGCGTGCGGCCCGAGCGCAGCAGCAGCACGTCGGTGGCTTCCGGCTCGGAATTCTTCAGCAGCAGGTCGAGACGGGCGCGGTAGCCCTCCGGATCGACCACCTGCCGCTCCAACTGGGCATGCACGGCCGCGTCGTCGCGTTGTATCAGCAGTTCCTTCGGCACGTCCCAAAGCTGGGCGAAGCGGCGGTTGAAGGCCCGGATCGCACCGCTCAGGCTGCACACCAGGATGCCGTCGGCGGTGGACTCGAGCGTGGCGCGCAGTTCGGCGACCAGCGTCTCCAGTTCCTCCTCGCTGGCCTGCTGCCGGCTGCGGTCCACCGCCCCGACCAGCCAGTGGCGCGGCGGAGCGCCGTCGCCGGCAGGCCGCACACGCCGCTCGACCGCGATGGTGCCCCCCCCGGGCTTCGAGAGACGCGTATCGGAATGCAGTTCGCCCGCCGTCCCGGCCGACACCTCGGCCCAGAACGCGCGGTCTTCCGGTGCGCCGAACACATCGGTCACCGGCCGCCCACATACCGTGTCCGCTTCCGTCCCCATCAGGGTCTGGGCTGCGCGGTTGCATTCGACGATACGCAGATCCGCCGCATCGACGATCCAGACCGCCTCCAGCAGTCCGTCGATGCCCACCCGGGGCACGGCGGACTCGGTCACACGATCTCCCCTACATAGACCGCGCGCTCGAAGTAGTAGCAGACGCGGGTCCGCGGCGACAGGTAGTCGAGCGCCGCCTTCGGCAGCTGGGCCGGGCGCAGGCTGCGGCGGATGCCCAGATCCGGCCGGCCTTCCAGGTCCATCACCAGGGCATCGACCGCCGGCACAGCCGGATCGTGCACGATGATCCGCGGCCGCAGCGGCCGGGCCGGATTGACCGACACGACCAGCGCGAAGCGCTCGTCCACGAGTTGCACGATCGAGCCGGGCGGGTAGACGCCCATCATCCGGATGAAGGCGCTGAGCACCGTCGGATCGAAGCGCGCCTTCATCTGCGCGAAGATCGCCGACAGCGCCTCGTGCGGTGTCACCGCGACCGCATGGCGCGCCGGGTTGCACAGGTTGTCGTAGCGGTTGACCAGCGACAGGATCTTGCCGCACAGCGCCATGCGTTCGCCGGTCAGCCGCAGCGGGAAGCCGCTGCCGTCCACCATCTCGTGGTGCTCGGCGATGCCGGCCACCGCTTCGGCACCCAGGCCCATGCGGCGCGCGATCCCGACGCCGCGCGGCACATGCTCCTGGTACAGCCGCATTTCGGCCGCGCTGAAACTGTCTTCGCAAACGCGGAAACGGTCCGGCAGCTCGCTCTTGCCGACGTCGTGCAGCAGCGCCGCCAGGCCCAGTTGTTCAAGCGGGCCCCTTTCCATGCCGAGCGCCTGGCCGAGCAGCAGCGACACCGCCATCACGTTGACCGGATGCTGGGCGCTGCGTTCGCCCACGCTCTCCGACAGCAGCCGGATCACCGATTCGCCGTTGTCGATGAGTTCCTCGACGCATCGGCCGACCAGCTCCTCGCTCGCTTGGCGCGCCAGCATCGGCTTGTGGAGCACGTCTTCCGCGACGCGGCGGTAACCGCGGGCCACGTCGGTGAACTGGCGCTCGCACGCAGCCAGCTGCTCGCGCTGGGCGGCGAGCAGCTCGGCCTTGCGGGCGCGGGCCTCGGCTTCGGGGTCGTCGGGAGGAGCAGCTACGGCCGGTGCGGCGAGCGTTTCGCGCTCCATCGCGGCCGGCTCGGGATCGCTGCGGTCCGGGAAGTACCGCACCGTCTGCAGGCCGAGCGACCGGATCGTCTGCAACTGATCGTCCGTCGTGATCTTGAAACTGTTGCGTGGAAACGGATGGTCCATCCATCCGAGATCCAGCCGCACGAACATCCCCTTGCGCAGCAAGTGGACCTCGATCGGCAGTGAGGAACCTTCGTCCATGAGAGAGCGGGCGTGTGATGCGCGACTGTATGCAAGCAGCAACAACTTTAGCCTAGTTGTGACCCATGTTACGGCGCGCACGGACAGCGCTGTCACCCGCGGTAACGACGCGGTATTTCGGCCACAAAACGTCGTTATGTCGTGGGGGCGACGAACAGGTCGGCGTATTGCGTGCGAAGCAGATTCTTCTGGACCTTGCCCATCGCGTTGCGCGGCAGGTCGGCGACGACGAAGCAGCGCTTCGGCAGCTTGAAGTTGGCGAGCCGCGGCCGCAGGGCGGCGAGCACGCCGTCGGGATCGACCGCGGCACCGGGCCGGGCCACGATCACCGCGACGCCCACTTCGCCGAAGTCCGGATGCGGCACGCCGACCACCGCCGTTTCGGCCACACCCGGCAGTTCGTTGGCCGCCGACTCGATCTCCGCCGGGTAGACGTTGTAGCCGCCGCTGATGATCAGATCCTTGCTGCGCCCGACGATCGTCAGATAGCCGTCGGCGTCGAACCGGCCGACATCCCCGGTGCGGAAATATCCGTCGGCGGTGAACTCCTCGCGGGTCTTCTCCGGCATGCGCCAGTAGCCGGAGAACACGTTCGGCCCCTGCACCTCGACGCCGCCCGTCTCGCCGACCGGCACCGGCCGGCCGTCGTCGCCCACCACCCGCACCGACACGCCGGGCAGCGGAAAGCCGACCGTCCCGCCGCGGCGTTCGCCGTCCTCGGGCCGGCAGGGGTTGGAGGTGAGCATCGCCGTCTCGCTCATGCCGTAGCGCTCGAGGATGGTGTGCCCGGTGCGGGCCTGCCAGTCGCGGAAGGTCTCGATCAGCAGCGGTGCGGAGCCGGAGACGAAGAGCCGCATGTTCCGGACGGCGTGGCGGTCCAGGCCCGGCTCCTGCAGCAGGCGGACGTAGAGCGTCGGCACGCCCATGAAGACGGTGGCGTCCGGCAGCCGCGCGACGACCCGGGCGGCGTCGAACTTCGACATCCAGATCATCCGGCTGCCGTTGAGCAGTGCCCCGTGCAGCGCGACGAACAGGCCGTGGACGTGGAAGATCGGCAGCGCATGGATCAGAACGTCGCCCGGCTGCCAGTCCCAGTAGGTCTTCAGCACCTGCGCATTGCTCAGGAGGTTGCCGTGGCTGAGCATCGCGCCCTTGCTGCGGCCGGTGGTGCCGCTGGTGTAGAGGATGGCGGCGAGGTCGTCGGCGCTGCGCTGTGCCGGCGCGTGTTGGTCCGGCATCGGCGCGGCCGCGTCGAGCAGGCTGCCGGTGCGGTCGTCGTTGAGCGTGAGCAGATGCCGGCAGCCGGCGGCCGACGCGACCTCGGCCATCCAGCCGGCGTTGCGCGAGGCACAGACGATCAGCTCCGGCTCCGCATTGCCGATGAAGTAGGCGATCTCCGCCTGCTGGTAGGCGGTGTTGAGCGGCAGGAAGACATAGCCAGCCCGCAGCGTCGCGAGGTAGAGCAGTGCCGCCTCGACCGACTTCTCCACCTGCACCGCCACCCGCGCGCCGGCCGCGAGCTGGAGCGACGCCAGCAGGTTGGCGATGCGGGCCGTGGTCCGTTCGATGTCGTCCCAGGTGTAGGTCAGGCCGCTGTCGGTTTCGATTGCCGTGGCGGCGGAGTCCCGGGGGAAGGCGGCGCGCAGCGCGCAGAAGAGGTTGTCGTTGGAAGCCATGGGAAGAAAACGCTTGTCTCGTCTGTTGTGATCTCGAATGGCTGACGGGCGACCGGTGGCGCCCGGCGGTCAGCGGCGCGCCGCCGCGACCGGTGCAGCCGGCACGCCGCGGCGCGGCGACGCCCACAGCCAGATGCCGAAGGCGATCATCGGCACGCACAGCCACTGGCCCATGCTCAGGCCGAGCGGCAGCAGGCCGAGGAAGCTGTCGGGCTCGCGGAAGTATTCGGCGATGAAGCGGAACGCACCGTAGCCCACCAGGAAGGCTCCTGCCACCTGCCCCTGCAGCCGCGGCTTGCGCGCATAGACCCACAGCAGCATGAACAGCAGCAGGCCTTCGAGCAGGAACTGGTAGATCTGCGACGGATGGCGCGGCAGCATCGAGCCGCTCTGCGGGAACACCATGCCCCATGGCAGCGCCGGATCGGCGAAGCGGCCCCATAGCTCGCCGTTGATGAAGTTGCCGATCCGCCCGGCCGCCAGGCCGGTCGGCACGCAGGGCGCGACGAAATCCGCCACCTGCAGCCAGGGCCGGCCGCGCGACCGGGCGAACCAGACCATCGACGCGATCACGCCGAGCAGCCCGCCGTGGAAGCTCATGCCGCCCTGCCAGATGAAGAAGATCTCCAGCGGATGCGACAGGTAGTAGCCGGGCTTGTAGAACAGGCAGTAGCCGAGCCGCCCGCCCACCACCACGCCCAGCACGCCGAGGAACAGGATGTCCTCCACGTCCTTGCGAGTCCAGGCGGCCGGGCCGGTCATCGAGGCGAAAGGCTCGTGGCGGAGCCGCCGCGTACCGAGGAACAGGAACAGGCCGAAGGCCGCGAGGTAGGTCAGCCCGTACCAGTGCACGGCGAGCGGCCCGAGCTGCAGGGCGACGGGATCGATGGTGGGGTACATCAGCATGGGCGGTATTGTGCCCGCCGACGCCGGCGCGCCGGCAGCGGACGTTACAGCAGGAAAATCGGACCCTTGCGCCCGCCTGATATACGCATCCAGCTACCAGATTGATAGCGATCAACCCGAGTCGATCTTCTGGCCCCGCACGAACTCCACGAACGCCGTCACCGTGGGATTCTCGGCCTCCGGCGGCCAGACCAGGCTGGTCTCGCACACGGGCAGCGCGGGCATCCCGCCGCTCCGCCCACGGCCCTGCGCCGGCGATGCGAGCGTGCGGAACACCACCCCCTCTCGCCGGAACTGCATCACACTGCGCGGCACCCAGGCCACGCCGATGCCGGCAGCGACCAGGTTGATGATGGTCTGCATCTGGATCGCCTCCTGCGCCACTATCGGCTGGCGGTCGGCCTGGTGGTACAGCGCGAAGACGGCGTCGTGCAGCGACGGCACGATCCGCCGCGGAAAGATCACCAGCGGCTCGGCCAGCACGGCCGCCCAGTCGGGCGCCTCCTGCGCGGCCAGCGGATGGTGGGCCGACAGCGCCAGCACCACCGGCTCGGTCGTCACCCGCAGGTGGCGCAGGCCGGGCGGCGGCAGGCCCGGCGCATGCAGCATCAGTCCCGCATCGAGCTCGCCGCGCGTGAAGGCCTGCAGTTGCACGTCGCCGGTCGCCTCGACCAGCTCCAGCGCGACCTGCGGCCGCAGCGTGCGGTAGGCCCGCACCCAGGCCGGCAGCGGCTCGAAGCCGGCGGTGGAGACGAAGCCGAGCCGCAGCCGGCCCACCGCGCCGCCGGCCGCGGCACGGGCCTGCGCCGGCAGCCGCTGCGCCTGCGCCAGCAGCGTGCGCACTTCGGGCACCAGCGCTTCGCCGGCCGGCGCGAGCGCCACCCGGCGCCGGGTACGGTCGAACAGTGTCACGCCCAGCGCCGCTTCGAGCTGGGCGATCGCCTGCGTCAGCGGCGGCTGGGTCATGTGCAGCCGCGCCGCTGCCCGGCCGAAATGCAGCTCCTCGGCCAGCGCGAGGAACTGGCGCCACACGCGCAGCTCGATCCAGGGCGTCTCTTTCATTCGCCCAGCATATCAATCGACCTGCAAAAACGGATTGGAGCCAATCAATCGGCCGGCGCATACTCCGCCTTCGTCCCGCACAACCCCGATGAAAGAGCCGACGATGGACACCAAAGTCATCCCGATCAACCGCCGCAGCGCCAACATCACCGAAGGCAAGTCGCGCGCCCCGAACCGTTCCATGTACTACGCCATGGGCTACCAGGAAGGCGACTTCAAGAAGCCGATGGTCGGCGTGGCCAACGGCCACAGCACGATCACACCGTGCAACTCCGGCCTGCAGAAACTGGCCGACGCAGCCATCGCCGGCATCGAGGAAGCCGGCGGCAACGCGCAGGTCTTCGGCACGCCGACGATCTCCGACGGCATGGCGATGGGCACCGAAGGCATGAAGTACAGCCTGGTGAGCCGCGAAGTCATCAGCGATTGCATCGAAACCTGCGTCGGCGGCCAGTGGATGGACGGCGTGCTGGTGGTCGGCGGCTGCGACAAGAACATGCCCGGCGGCCTGATGGGCATGCTGCGCGCCAACGTCCCGGCGATCTACGTCTACGGCGGCACCATCCTGCCGGGCCGCTACAAGGGCCAGGACCTGAACATCGTCAGCGTGTTCGAGGCGGTGGGCCAGAACGCCGCCGGCACTCTGAGCGACGAGGACCTGACCGAGATCGAGAAGCGCGCGATTCCCGGCACCGGCTCCTGCGGCGGCATGTACACCGCCAACACGATGTCGAGCGCCTTCGAGGCGCTGGGCATCTCGCTGCCCTACTCCTCCACCATGGCCAACCCGCACGACGAGAAGGAGAACTCGGCCAAGGAATCGGCCAAGGTGCTGATCGAGGCGATCAAGAAGGACCTGAAGCCGCGCGACATCGTCACCAAGGAAGCGATCGAGAACGCGGTGGCGGTGATCATGGCGACCGGCGGCTCGACCAACGCGGTGCTGCACTTCCTCGCCATCGCCCACGCGGCAGACGTGGAATGGACGATCGACGACTTCGAGCGCATGCGCAAGAAGATCCCGGTGATCTGCGACCTGAAGCCGAGCGGCAAGTACCTGGCGGTCGACCTGCACCGCGCCGGCGGCATCCCCGCGGTCATGAAGGTGCTGCTCGACGCCGGCCTGCTGCACGGCGACTGCATCACGATCACCGGCAAGACGATTGCCGAGACGCTGGCCGACGTGCCCGCGCTGCGCGCCGACCAGGACGTGATCCGCCCGATCGACCAACCGATGTATGCCGAAGGCCACCTCGCGATCCTGAAGGGCAACCTGAGCCCCGAAGGCGCGGTCGCCAAGATCACCGGCCTGAAGAACCCGGTCATCACCGGCCCGGCCCGGGTGTTCGACGACGAGCAGTCGGCGCTGAAGGCGATCCTCGACGGCAGGATCGTCGCCGGCGACGTGATGGTGCTGCGCTACCTCGGCCCCAAAGGCGGTCCGGGCATGCCCGAGATGCTGGCACCCACCGGCGCGCTGATCGGTGCGGGCCTGGGCGAATCGGTCGGCCTGATCACCGACGGCCGGTTCTCCGGTGGCACCTGGGGCATGGTGGTCGGCCACGTCGCGCCGGAAGCGGCGGCGGGCGGCACCATCGCCTTCGTGCAGGAAGGCGACACGATCACCATCGACGCCCACCGGCTGGTGCTGGAACTGCATGTGGCGGAGGAAGAACTGGCCCGCCGCCGCGAAGGCTGGACCGCGCCGGCGCCGCGCTACACCCGCGGCGTGCAGGCCAAGTTCGCCTTCAATGCATCGAGCGCCAGCAAGGGCGCCGTGCTCGACGACTTCTGAGCCGAAATGCTATCGAAACGATAGCTAAAAGCGCCCGCTGGACCTGCGCCAGCGGGCTTTTTCATGCCCGCATCAGCGCCGGCGCCCCTTTTTCTTGCGCAGCCCCAGGCCGAGGGCGTCGTACTGCCGGTCCTGGCGGTCCTGCTTACGGCGATCCATCCGGTCCATCGCGCGTCGCGCGGTATAGCCGCTGCTGTCGGCCCACCACCACCAGACCGTCGCCAGCGCGAACGGCAGCAGCACGATCCACCAGCTCCAGCCCGCCACCGGACCGAATTCCAGAAGCTTGAGCACGAGCAGGGCAATTCCGAGTGCGAGAAACAGCATGGGGGCGCTCCCTACAATCCGCGCACTGTAGCCGAGCCACCGACGATGCAGATCCTCCGACGCCCCTCCGCCCTTTTCCTGCTGCCGCTGCTCGCTTCCGCGTGCCTGCCGGCCCGGGCCGATCTGGCACTGGCCACCAGCCGCAACTGCATGGCCTGCCACGCGATGGACCGCAAGGTGGTCGGGCCGTCGTACAAGGCGGTCGCGGAAAAGTACGCCGGCCAGAACGTCACGGACAAGCTGGCCTCCAAGATCGTCAAGGGCGGCGCCGGCGTATGGGGCCCGGTGCCGATGCCGGCGAATGCGCAGGTCAGCGAGGCCGAGTCCAAGCGGCTCGCGGCCTGGATCCTCGGCCTGAAATGAACGTCTGACGGCCGCAGCCGGCCCGCCGCCTCAGCGCGGCGTGCCGGTCGCCGGATCGACCACGGTAGCAGACGCGACCGGCACCGGGCGTGCGGGCGAGACGACCGCATGCCGCTCCAGCCGGTCTTCCAGCTCGCCGAGATAGGCCGCGGTAGCCGCATCGGACTGCTCCATGCGCGCGGCGATGGTCGATTCCAGCCGCTGGATGCGCTCCAGCAGTGCCTCGCGGGCGGTGCGTGCTTCCAGCGCATCCTGCTGGTGGTGCGTTTCCAAGAAATTGCGCAGGTCGGTGAAGCGCGAGGCCTCGGCCTTGTCGGCCAGTTCGCGCTGGTTCTGCATCTCCTTGTTGTGGCGGCGCGTGTCCATCAGCACCGAGCTTTGCAGATACAGCACGTAGGCGACGAAGAACGCCGCGAGCAGCACCGTCAGCCCCAGCATGATGATGCCGAGCGGCGCATTGACCGTCGCCACGCCCAGCGACACCACCGACGGTGCCGCAAGCGTGCCCCAGTTGAGCAGCGCCAGCAGCGCGATCGCCAGCGCGATGAGAAGGAGGATGACGGAACGGATCATGGGGCGGCCCTGCGGTGGATGCTGAGGCTGCCGGTTGTACCGCCGCCGCCCGCGCAGCCAGTAACCGGCCGTGCCGAAAACAGCGCCCTGGCCGGCGGGCGGTCCCGCCCGCCCCCCAATTAGTTGGTCTGCGCCAGCTGGTCCAGAATCGCCGGGTTTTCCAGCGTGCTGGTGTCCTGGGTGATCGCCTCGCCCTTGGCAATGCTGCGCAGCAGCCGCCGCATGATCTTGCCGCTGCGGGTCTTGGGCAGGTTGTCGCCGAAGCGGATGTCCTTCGGCTTGGCGATCGGCCCGATCTCCTTGGCCACCCAGTCGCGCAGTTCCTTGGCGATCGCCTTGGCCTCCTCGCCGGTCGGCCGTGCGCGCTTGAGCACCACGAAGGCGCAGATCGCCTCGCCGGTCATGTCGTCGGGCCGGCCCACCACTGCGGCCTCGGCCACCAGGTCGGTCTTGGCGACCAGCGCGGACTCGATCTCCATCGTGCCCATGCGGTGGCCCGAGACGTTCAGCACGTCGTCGATCCGGCCGGTGATCCGGAAATAGCCGCGGTCGGCGCTGCACACCGCGCCGTCGCCCGCTAGGTAGATGCGGCCGCCCATCTCCTCGGGAAAGTAGCTCTTCTTGAAACGCTCCGGGTCGCCCCAGATGGTGCGGATCATCGACGGCCACGGGCGCTTGATCACCAGCATGCCGCCCGCGCCGTTCGGCAGGTCGTTGCCGGTCTCGTCCACGATCGCTGCGGCGATGCCCGGCAGCGGCAGCGTGCAGGAGCCCGGCACCAGCGGCGTCGCCCCCGGCAGCGGCGTAATCACATGGCCGCCGGTCTCGGTCTGCCAGAAGGTGTCGACGATGGGGCAGCGCTCGCCGCCCACGTTCCGGTAGTACCACATCCACGCCTCGGGATTGATCGGCTCGCCGACCGATCCAAGGATGCGCAGGGACGACAGATCCGAGCGCGCCGGATGCACCTTCTCGTCGGCCTCGGCCGCCTTGATCAGCGAGCGGATCGCGGTCGGCGCGGTGTAGAAGATGCTGACCTTGTGGCGCTCGATCATCTGCCAGAAGCGGCCGGCGTCGGGGTACGTGGGCACGCCCTCGAACACCACCTGCGTCGCGCCAGCTGCCAGCGGACCGTAGGCTACATAGGTGTGGCCGGTGATCCATCCGATGTCGGCGGTGCACCAGAACACGTCCTCCGGCCGCAGGTCGAAGGTCCATTCCATCGTCAGCTTGGCCCACAGCACGAAGCCGCCGGTGGCATGCTGCACGCCCTTCGGCTTGCCGGTGGAGCCGGAGGTGTAGAGGATGAACAGCGGATGCTCCGCGCCGACCGGCACTGGCGCGCAGTCGGCCGACTGGCCTTCCAACGCTTCCGTGAAGGTGCGGTCGCGGCCTTCCACGCGGTTCCAGGCGCTGGCGGTGCGTTCGTACACCAGCACGGTCGTCACCGCCTCGCAGCCGCCGGCGGCGAGGGCTTCGTCCACGATCGCCTTCAGCGGCAGTTCCTTGCCGCCGCGCATCTGAAAGTTGGCGGTGATGACCGCCTTGGCGCCCACGTCCACGATGCGCTCGGTCAGCGCCTTGGCCGAGAAGCCGCCGAACACCACGCTGTGGGTCGCGCCGATCCGGGCGCACGCCTGCATCGCGACCACGCCCTCGATCGTCATCGGCATGTAGATGACGACACGGTCGCCCTTGCCGATGCCCTGGGCCTTCAGCGCGTTGGCGAAGCGCGCCACCCGCTCGAGCAGCTCGCGGTAGGTGACTTTGGTGACCGTGCCGTCGTCGGCTTCGAACACGATCGCAGTCTTGTGCTCGACCGGCGTGCCGATGTGGCGGTCCAGGCAGTTGGCCGATGCGTTCAATTCGCCGTCGGCAAACCATTCGAAGAACGGCGCGCGGGATTCGTCGAGCGTGCGGGTGAACGGCTTCGTCCAGACCACGTTGTCGCGCGCCTGGCGGGCCCAGAAACCTTCGAAGTCGGCGTCGGCCTCGGCGCACAGCGCCTCGTAGGCCGCCATGCCGGCGATGCGCGCGCCCTGCTGGGCCGACGCCGGCGGCGGGAAGACGCGGTTCTCGACCAGGGTGGATTCGATGGCGGACGGCGCGGCACTCATGGGGACTGTCTCCTGACGGTGTTGGAATTGCGGCGTACTGTCCAAGCAGCCACTTACGGACCACTGACTGACGCGGAGCTTGCGGCCTGCGGATTCTTGCAGACGGCTACGTTGCTGCGGCCGCCGAACGGTCATCGACGGATGCCTACAATGCCGGCCTCCCGCGACCCGCCCATCCCCCCACGATGCAAGACCCCGTCAAACGCGCCCGCTCGCCCCTGCGGCCCCTGCCCAACCTGATCTTCGCAAGCCGCTGGCTGCAGCTGCCGCTCTACCTCGGCCTGATCGTCGCGCAGGGCGTGTACGTGGTGCACTTCCTGGTCGAACTGCTGCACCTGGTCGAAGCCGCCTTTGGCAGTTCCGCCGCGCTGGAGAAGCTGATCACCAGTATCGGCTACAAGACCACGGTGCCGATCACCACCCTCAACGAGACGGTGATCATGCTGGTCGTGCTGGCGCTGATCGACGTGGTGATGATCTCCAACCTGCTGATCATGGTGATCGTGGGCGGCTACGAGACCTTCGTCAGCCGCATGAACCTCGAAGGTCACCGCGACCAGCCCGAATGGCTGAGCCATGTGAACGCCTCGGTGCTGAAGGTCAAGCTGGCGATGTCGATCATCGGCATCAGCTCGATCCACCTGCTTAAGACCTTCATCAACGCCGACAACTACACCGAGAAGGTGCTGATCGCGCAGACGGTGATCCACATCGCCTTCCTGCTGTCGGCGATGGCTATTGCCTACACCGATCGGCTGATGTCGGATACCGGCCGCGTCAACGGCCACGGCAAGCCGCACTGACCGAACGGCAGACTGCCGCAGCGAGAAGCACGGCATTTCGGACGCGAAAAGGGCCGGGACGCACGCTGCGTCCGGGCCCTTTGCTATTGATTCGGTAGCAATTGCCGCCGCGGATAGGTCAGCGGCCGACCATGTTCCCCGGCACCACCCAGGCGTCGAACTGCTCGCCCGTGAGGTAACCCGACGCCACCGCCGCCTCGCGCAGGCTGCTGCCCTCCTTGTGCGCCTTTTTCGCGATGAAGGCCGCCTTGTCGTAGCCGATGTGGGTGTTGAGCGCGGTGACCAGCATCAGCGACCGGCCGACCAGTTCGGTGATCCGCTCCCGGTTCGGCTCGATGCCGACTGCGCAGTGGTCGTTGAAGCTCACGATGCCGTCGGCCAGCAGCCGCACGCTCTGCAGGAAGTTGTGGGCCACCATCGGCCGGAAGACGTTCAGCTCGAAGTTGCCAGACGCGCCGCCGAAGTTGATCGCCACGTCGTTGCCGAACACCTGTGCCGCCAGCATCGTCACCGCCTCGCTCTGCGTCGGGTTGACCTTGCCCGGCATGATCGAGGAGCCCGGCTCGTTCTCGGGGATGCTGATCTCGCCGATGCCGCTGCGCGGGCCGCTGGCCAGCCAGCGCACGTCGTTGGCGATCTTCATCATGCTGGCCGCCAGCGTCTTCAGCGCGCCGTGGGCATGCACCAGCGCGTCGACCGAGGCCAGCGCCTCGAACTTGCTGGGCGCCGTGACGAACGGCAGACCGGTGATGCGGGCGATCTCGGTGGCGACGCCTTCCGCATAGCCCTTGGGCGCATTCAGGCCGGTGCCCACCGCGGTGCCGCCGAGCGCCAGTTCGTAGAGGTGCGGCAGGGCGTCCCGCACATGCTTCTCGCCGTGCGCCAGCTGCGCCACCCAGCCGGAGATTTCCTGGCCGAGGGTCAGCGGCGTCGCGTCCTGCAGGTGGGTGCGGCCGATCTTCACGATGTCGTCGAAGTCGCGCGCCTTCTGTTCCAGCGTCGTGCGCAGCTTGCCGATGGCCGGCAGCAGCCGGTGGGTCAGCGCCTCGACCGCCGCGACGTGCATCGCCGTCGGGAACACGTCGTTGCTCGACTGGCTGCGGTTCACGTCGTCGTTCGGATGCACGAGGCGGGACTCGCCGCGCTCGCCGCCGAGCAGTTCGCTCGCGCGGTTGGCCAGCACCTCGTTGACGTTCATGTTGGTCTGGGTGCCGGAGCCGGTCTGCCACACGACGAGCGGGAATTCCGCCGGATGCCGGCCGGCGATCACCTCGTCGGCGGCCGCGACGATCGCGTCGGTCTTGCGCGCGTCCTGCAGGCCGAGCGCCTGGTTCACCACCGCCGACGCGCGTTTCACCTGGGCCAGTGCCTTGATGATCTCGCGCGGCTGCTGCTCGCCCGAGATGTCGAAATTCTGCAGCGAGCGCTGGGTCTGCGCGCCCCATAGGCGGTCGGCCGGGACCTCGATCGGTCCGAAGGTGTCGCGTTCGATACGGTGGCTCATGGTGTCGTCCCGGAGACGGGAAGCTGTTGGAAGTGAAAGCCAGCATACCCGTCAACGAAAGCAATTCTCATCTGAGGGTCGAAAACGCCGCGCTTCGCCTACACTGCGGCGGCCCGGTTCACGGCGCACGCAGATGCGCCGGAGCGTCTTCCACGATCGCCACTTCCCTTCCTTGGATCTCTCCGCCCCCGTTTGGTATGCGGCCCGTTATCACCCGGGCGGCGTGTTCGCGTCGATCTGTATCGCGGTGCTGGCCTCCTACGTGACGCTTGACCTCGCGCGGCGCGTCCACCGCAGCGACGACGGTGCGCTCCGGTGGATCTGGTGGGGCGTGGGGGCGCTGGTGATGGGCAGCGGCATCTGGGCGATGCACTTCGTCGGGATGCTGTCGGTCTGGCTGCCGTTCGAGCTCGGCTTCACCGGCGGGCTGACGCTGCTGTCGTGGATCACCGCCGTCGCGGCATCGGGCATCGCGCTCGGCATCGCAAGCCGGCAGGCGTTCCAGGCGCGGCTGGTCGTCATCGGATCGCTCGCCATGGGCGCGGCGATCAGCGGAATGCACTACCTGGGCATGGCAGCGCTCGACGTAGTGCCGGGCATTGTCTGGGATCCGACGACCGTCGCGCTGTCGGTGCTGGTCGCGGTGGGCGCCTCGGCGGCAGCACTCGCGATGTTCCAGTTGCTGCTGCAGATCGTCTCCGCACGGCGTGTTGTTTTCCAGCTGGTGGCCGCGCTCCTGATGGGCGCCGCGATCAGCGGCATGCACTACACCGGCATGGCCGCCGCACGCTTTGCCGAAGGCACGGTCTGCCTGAGCGTCGACGCGCTGGGCGGATCGGGCCTCACCACCATGGTGGTGCTCGCCACCGCGATGCTCCTGATCGGTACCCTGTTCGCGTCGATCCTGGATGCGCGGATGCAGGGGCGGACGCGGCGGCTTACCCGGTCGCTCCAACAAGCCAACGAAGAACTGCGCCTGCGCGCCTTCGCCGATGCGCTCACCGGCCTGCCCAACCGCCTGCTGCTGGAGGACCGGCTCGAGCATGCTCTGCAGCGGCTCGACCGGATCGGTGACGTGCGACGGGCCGAACGGATCGCGCTGCTGTTCATCGATCTCGACGGCTTCAAGCCGATCAACGACTCCTTCGGCCACGCGGCCGGCGACCTCATCCTGCAGACGGCCGCCGACCGCCTGCGCGGCCTGGCGCGCACCAGCGACACGGTCGCGCGGATCGGCGGCGACGAGTTCCTGCTGCTGCTCGAGGGCGTGCCGGACGCCGCGGGCAGTGCCATCGTCGCGCAGCGGGTGATCGACATCCTGTCGCAGCCTTTCGACCTGTGGGGCCGCGAGGTGCAGATCGCCTGCTCGGTCGGTGTGGTGGTGTATCCCGACCAGGGCGACCGCCAGCGGCTGGTGGCCGACGCCGACGCGGCGATGTATGCCGCCAAGCGCGCCGGCGGCGGCACCTATGCGCTGTTTGAGGCCCACATGGGCAGCGACGCCTCCGACCAGCTGGAACTGCAGAGCGACCTGCGGCGGGCGATCGACCAGAACCAGTTCGAGCTGTACTACCAGCCCAAGATCGACGGCGCGAGCGGCCGCATCAGCGGTGTGGAGGCGCTGCTGCGCTGGAACCACCCGCAGCGCGGGCTGGTGAGCCCGATCGTCTTCATTGGGCTGGCCGAACGCTTCGGCCTGATCGTACGGCTCGGCAACTGGGTGATCGAGGAGGCCGGCCGGCAGATCGCGGCATGGTCGGCACAGGGTCTGGACCTCTCCGTGGCGGTCAACGTCTCGGTCCAGCAGCTGCGCGGCCACGGGCTGGCCGAGCGCATCGCCGAAATGCTGGCCCGCCACGGCGTGCAAGCCTCGCAGCTGCTGTGCGAAATCACCGAATCGGTCGCGATGGAGGACATCCGTACGACGCAGACCACCATGGCCGAGCTGGAACGCATCGGCGTCTTCCTGGCGATCGACGACTTCGGCACCGGCTACTCCAGCCTGAGCTATCTGCGCCAGCTGCCGGCACAGCAACTGAAGATCGACCGCAGCTTCGTCCTCGACCTCGAGAAGAGCGAAGACGCGCGCGCCGTGGTCGCAGCCGTGATCCGGCTCGCGCATGCGCTCGGCCTGCGGGTAGTCGCGGAGGGCGTCGAGACGGTCTGCCAGCGCGACATCCTGCTCGGCCTGGGCTGCGACGAACTGCAAGGGTATTTCTACGCCCGGCCGATGCAGGCGCCGGCCCTGCTCGCCTGGTGGCAGAACCAGGCA
Source organism: uncultured Xylophilus sp. (assembly GCA_913776965.1). Classification (GTDB taxonomy): domain Bacteria; phylum Pseudomonadota; class Gammaproteobacteria; order Burkholderiales; family Burkholderiaceae_C; genus Xylophilus. The sequence continues at coordinate 29,155 of CAJYQL010000019.1, read as the reverse complement.
TCGAAGACCGTGGCACTCCCGGCACCGCAACCCGCCTGAGACCGGCGCGAGCCGCCTCACCACGCTGCCCGATGCGCACCGAGCAGATAATGCCGCGCGGGGCCCAGACCCCGACCCCGGCCTCCTCACGACGAAACCCCATCATGGCGGCTCGCATCCAGCACCACGAACTCGTGGAGTTTATCGGTGCGTCCCTACAGTACATCAGCTCGTACCACCTGGCCGATTAAACCCCTACGGCAGGGACCTAGCGCCACGATTTCGTCTCGACTGGAAAACTCTGCGCAAAGCGCGTAGGCGCAGTCCTACAAGGACTCGGGATCCTGAGGTCAAAGCCTAGCTTGGGGTGCCAGTGTTTCGGAACGGGCTAAGCGCACCGGCTCCATGTGGAGAAAGCGGAGCGATGGGCACCGATGTTTTTGCAAGCGCGTGGGATGAAATCGATTACACGCCAGAAGAAGCGGAAAACATGAAGCTCCATGCCACGCAGATGAGCGCGCTGAGGCCACACATCACGCGTACTGGCGTCACTCAACTCTGAGCGGCATAGCGGGCAGAACGTGATCGCGGGACCGGAAGGCCATACAGTTCTGTGCCAGCAGCGCATCAAGCGGCTGCGAGAACGCCGTAACACCGTTATGCGCGAGCGTGCACGCTTGGCGGACACCTACCCGCGCGTCTGCAGCCAGATCGAGCAGTTCCTGCAGTGAAGCGAAATCCTGTGCGCAATAACTTGACCTCAGGCCCACAGCTGCTCGAAATCACCAGCACGAATCCCAGCGACTTGTTCTTCCACACCACCGATAAGCAACTGCACCTTTGCCTGGGTGACAGATGGGTGCCGATAGCCCATCCCACACAGGTGATCCTCGCCAGTCAACAGGAGAACTCGGATGAATGACACCCACCATCCCCTTGTTCGCCAAGCTCTCCAGGCAAAGCGCAACGTGGAGAACCTGGACACGTCAATGCAACGAGCCAAGGGGCAGTTGGAAATAGCGGAGCTGAACTTGCGCGTTGCCACTGAAGACTTGCAAGCGGCCCGTGATGAGTTGTGTGCGTTGATGGAAGTGATGACTTTAGATCAAGTGTGCGACTTGGTAGCTGCTGAGCTCGCGGGCACGTGTGCGCAGATTCAGTCGCTGGGTCAATCTAGCGTTTTGAGTAGAACAATCACGGCAGGTCTGATCTCGGCAGGATCCCTCAGTGCAATGTCTCGTGGCGATGCGAATCCCCTGGAACTCCATCCGCCCGATAGCGTGATGCACAAGCTCAGCGTAGTGTGGACAACCGATACCAGCTTTGACTCTTGATGCCCTGGTCCCCTCGCAGTAGGTGGCCTACTGAGGGTGGTCCCCTGATTGTGCGGTCACTCGCTGGATACCCTGCTTGCACTCCGTAGAAGCGGCGGCGACACTCTAGCTAAAGCACTTTTACCCAACTGAGCATCGCTTTTTCCTGAGGTCCTCTATGTCCCTATCGCTGCAAAACCCAATCTCCAGCGACGATATTCGTACCGTTTCTGACCTAAAGGAAGGAAAGGTTTTTCTTATAACCGGACCGGGCAGGTCCGAAGGAGATACGGCAAAAATTGTCCTAAAGGGCGAATATTTGGGAGGAACCGGCGCGCTGAAGGCGAAGTTTGGTGCAACTGTCGCGCGCCAAATCGACAGACAAGCAACTGCTAAAACGTTAACGCCTGCAGAACGAACAGCAGTTGAAACTTTCTGCAGTGATCATGAGGAGGTTTGCCAATACTACGCCGGAGCGGGCATAAACACACCAGCATATAGTGGCAAGCATCGTGAAGCCGTCCAAGCCCTAGCTAGCGGAATAAAGAATCCTGGCAATGTATGGGTGAAGATGGAAGCAGTGTCTCTAAATGGACTTGACAAGGCAATTCTGGCTCGCGCTGAGGGCGACAAAACAGCTCTTAGATCTTTCGCTGACACGCTGAGGGCACCGCAAGGTCTTGAAAAGCTGGGTCGAATTATTGCAGCAGATGCATTTAATGGAAATTTTGACCGCATTTGCCCAGATGCTTGGGATACACCAGAAGGCCATGAGTTTGAATTTGGCAAGGCTGCTGAGGGTGGAAACAAAGGGACCGCGTTCATTTTCAAAATGAACCTTAAAACATTCCGGAACTTGGGCAACATCACCGTTGTTGCCACCGACCCGTCCGCCCAACGTTTTGAAGCCTCGATGCTGGATTACCTCGATCCTTTTACCTATTTGGGCGACATACACGCCCCGATTAAAGACGGTGAAGATACCATGATGCAGCGATACGTATTGCGTACCCTTGCCGATAAAAATCTGAGGAAAAAGTACGCAAAAGACGTAATTGAAGACTTCGAAAAAATACTAAACCCTCGTAAAAGCAGGTTTAGTTTGCGCACCAAACTGGGCAGCAGCGCAGTAAGTCGCTTGGAACTAGGCATGATTGAAGGGTGCAGACTCATCAAAGAGAAATTCGAAGCAAAGTTTCCAGTACCTCGATCTGTCGGACTCACCGAGCGACTGAACCTTCTTGCGGAAGTGAGGTAGGCCGTAGCTCCGTAAGCCTGGGTACCGCAGATGCAATCTTGGAGATTGCCAAAGCCCTTCAACTACGGTCGAGGAGGCCATTGACCACCTGCAGACTAGTTGCACCTAGGCGCTGCTGAGCCTGTACGGCAATTGACCTTACGAGAGGGGGTGCGGTCCAGATCCGCACACTAGATCTCCAGTCTCTGCTGGCTGTCACGCAATAGTGTGGATTTCTGATGGTCATCTGTTACACCTGAGCGAAATCACGCGCGGCCCACCTATAAATCAGCTGGGGCTCACGCCTTTCGTGGAAAAGTCGCCTGTCTCTGGAAGGCTTCCTCGACCCATCCCCTTCCCCCTACACGTTAGCTTTTCCCCATGGCACTCTCCAAAGATAGCGCAATCATCGCTGGCTACCAGCTTGCCCGTGGTGCCGCACCTGCGACGAGCACATTCCTGTCACTGTCGCAAAACTACGCCGCGAATGGCGAGGCTGGCATCGTCGCACAGCTACAGGGAGCAACTTCCGGCCTGACCAATGCCCAGCTGGGGTTGTTAGTAGTGACCAATGCCGGCTTCACTAACCGGCCCGACCTGGCCCAGTACGTTGCTGACCTGTTCGGCATCTATGGCGCAAACAACCGAGGTCAAGTGATCTTGAACCTTGCAGAGCGCCTGTTGTCGTTCACCGGTGATGCCACTTATGGCACGACCGCTACCGCTTTCAGCAATGCGGTGGCATCCAATCTCTCATATGCCCAGAGTGCATCCGCTACTTCTGTTGGTGACCGCCCTACTACGGTTGGGAGCTCTGGAACTGGTACGGGGACTGGCACAGGTACCGGAACAGGCACAGGCGGTACAGGTACCGGAACAGGTGGAACCGGTACTGGTGGGACTGGAACTGGCACCACGACTACTCCCACGACAGCCGTGCTGACTACGAGCATCGATATCCTGAACGGATCGTCTGGAAACGACACCTTCGTCGCCGACAGCGCGACGTATGGGGCTGCAGATGTGGTTGACGGTGGAGCGGGGATCGACACCTTCAATTTCACTGACACAACCGGTGCAGCGATCGCTGGGCAAATGCGCAATATTGAAATAATTAATATTCGCAATGTGAGCGGTGGCGACACTACTTACGCGGCTAGCAGTTTTCCCGGCGCAACAAATATTAACAGCTCGGTTTCATCACGCGCTGTTACGATTAACGGTTATCAAGCTGGTCAGCAAGTGGGAGTCACAGGCAACGGCGCGGGCGCAACGGGTGCCCTGACTGCAGCCTATGGCGCCACCGTCAATGCAGCCACGCTCAACGTAGCCGGTGGAATCCTCGGTGCCGCCTCTGGCGTAGTTGCTCCTGCAGTGACCATTAATGGGACTGCAATTACTTCTGCAACCATCAATAGCGCGGGTGCTGCGAACACGGTCGGCGCAATCACGTTTGGCAGCGGTGGCGTAAGCGCCCTAACTATCAACCCAACAACCGCCTTTATTGCTGCAAGTATTGCGGGATTCGGGGCAAATGCGGCAATCACGGTAACTGGCGCAGGAACAGCTGATATTGGCACATTAGCTGCGACTATTACTAGCGTCAATGCTGCAGGAAATAGTGGCGGGTTGACGACCACACTGAATGCCCTAACTAACAGCCTGACCGTGGTGGGTGGTAGCGGCGATGACATAATCACGACCGGCGCCGTCCTGGCGACAGGTTCGTCGGTAAATGCTGGCACGGGAACGGGCGACCGCTTGGTGATCGCCGACACGACGCACCTGACGGCTGGTACCGCCGCGTTCTACCGTGGCTTCGAGCAACTGGGTGTCGTTGACGGCGTGACCGCAGACGTGTCCCTGCTGGCCGCCAACAACACCGTAGACACGATTCGCATCACCGACGGCGCTGGCGCCACCGGCGTGACCGGCCTGACCGCTACCCAAGCCAACAACGTCCAGATCACCGCAGCTAACAGCGGCACTGGTGTTGTGACCATCGGCGTGGCCGGTGCTGGTAACGCAGGCCAGATCGACACGGTTCGCGCTGCCCTGACCACCACGACCGCTGCTGGCGCTGCCAACAACATCGACTTGACCGGCCTGACCCTGACGGGCGTCGAGAAGCTGATCCTGACCGGCAACGGCACGGTTGCCGCCACCTCTGGAACCACTACGCTCTCAACCAATAACGCCACGTCGTTGGATTCCATCACCCTGACCAGCGCTGGCAACAGCACGGTCACGGTTGCAGCCGGCCACACCGCTGTCAACCTGGTGATCGACGCTTCGGCTTCGACCGGTAGTTTGACCGCCAATGCCGCTGCATATGTTGCCAGCGGAGCAGATCTGCGCGGAGGCTCTGGCAACGACACTCTGCGGGGCTCAGCAGGTGCTGACACCATAACTGGCGGTGCCGGCAACGACATCATTACCGGTAGCACGGGCGCGACGGTTGCTGGCGGTACCTTCACGGCCGTCACCACAGCTTCTGCGTCGGCTGACGTCCTCACTGGTGGCGCAGGCAACGACATCTTCGGTTTTGGCGTCGGCGCAGGCAACACCATTGCCAACATCAGCACCATCACAGACCTGAATCTGGGAGGTGCCACTGCTGGCGGCCGTGTCGACACCATCGTGTTCGATCTTGCTACCACTAGTGCTGCAACTGCCGTGACTATCGTAAACCTGTCGACCGCTCAACAAGGTACTATAACCGGGGCTGCCAACCTCGCAGCTGCGGTAAATGCGGCTTTGACAGCCGCAGGCGGTGTGAACAACGTTGCCGTGTTCAATTACGGAACCGATACCTATCTGGCTATTAACGGTGACGGCAACAACACCTTCAATGCTGCACAAGATTTGGTTGTAAAGATCACTGGAGTTACCGGTACCCTGGACGCGTCTGACATTACCGTGGTCTAACCATCGTTTCCCGAGCAGGTTGAAGAATCTGCATTAGCCCCGGTGCTTTAGTGTCGGGGCTTTTTGCTTTCTGAACTCGCACGATACGCGTCCAACTAAATTGGGATCCCTACTGCCCATTCAGGATCTCAGCAGCCCGGTTCGCGACCACCCCGGATTCCAAATGCGCGTAGATGAGCGTCGAGGCATAGTGCTTGTGGCCCAACAGTTCCTGCACCTCGCGGAGCTTCATCCCGCCTTGCAGCATGCGGCTGGCATACGAGTGACGCATGGTGTGCAGGGTGACCTTGCCCTCCGCGTCGCTGATCCCTGCCCTCGCGAGGGCGTCCTGCATCCACGCAAAGTTGTTGTTGTGTTTGCGCTTGGTAGGGAAAACCCACTCATCCGTGGCTTCCGCACGGCGCCGGGTCAGCATGGCGCGCAGCCGTGCGCTCATTACCATGCTGCTGTCGATGCCGCCTTTGCCCCGATACACGACAACCAGCCCGGTATCGAAGTCCACCTGCGACCACTTCATCCGCGCGATCTCCCGGTATCTACAACCCAAGTGCAGAAGGCCAATCAATAGGTCAGTGTTGTTTTGCCTTGCGGCATCGCTGCGAGCGCATTTACCCGGGTAGTCCGCCGTCGGATCGATGGTGGCAAACAATGCCGCCTCCTCCTCCACTGTGAGGAATCGCAGCCTCGTTCGTTCAGCTTGCAGGCGAGGCAACTTGATCGCAGTGGTCCACTTCTGGGCTTCCGCGTAATTGACCACCGCGTTCCAGTAGCTGACGGTCACGGCCAGGGTGTTGTGGGCTGTGCCCGCTTTGCGCCGCTTTTCGATCACGGCATTGAGATCCTGCAGCGTGACCTTGCTCATGCGCTGGTCTGCGATCTCATAGAAATGCCGCAGATGAACACGTGCATTGATTCCACCTACCTTGTCTTTGCGCGCAGCCAGGAACGCATCCAGCACTGCATGCAGGTTCATGGGCTTGGTGCCCCGCAGCAGCACCTCCGTGATCGCCTCGGCTTCCCACACGGCAGCCATCTGCTACGCCAGCTTTTTGTCTGCTGTTTTGCAGCTAGCAGAGAACTTGTGCCCCTCGAGCATCTTGCGCCAGTGCCAGATGCCGCCACGCATGTAAATTGACATCCCAGTACCTCATGTTTTTGTACAAACAGCGCATGAACGCGCTGCCAAAAACCAGTCTGTAGTCATCTATTTGTGGGGTCACCCTAAGAGCAGTCTGGGTGAACGGCATTCAGCACGCAGCTTGCTGTTGGTGAGGATCTGCGCGATCGCATCCTTGGCCGCCCAGCTCAGCTCTCGAGCGTGGGCGCGTGTGGGCACGTAGTCCGGCAGCACCTGATCCCAAGCGTCTGCCACTGAGCCCTGGTGGATAATTTCGCGTCCCCACGTACGGTCAAGAACCATGACAACCACGATTCGCTACAACGATCTGGTGGAGTCTGTTGCGGCGTCGCTACAGTTCATCAGCTACTACCACCCGGCCGACTACATCGCCCACCTGTCGCGCGCCTATGCCCGCGAGCAGAGCCCGGCGGCCAAGGATGCGATCGCGCAGATCCTCACAAACAGCAAGATGAGCGCCACCGGCCAGCGGCCGATCTGTCAGGACACCGGCATCGTCAACGTGTTCCTGAAGATCGGCATGGACGTGCGCTTCGAAGGCTTCCCGGCCGGCCTGGAAGACGCGATCAACGAAGGCGTGCGCCGCGGCTACAACCATCCGGACAACACCCTGCGCGCCTCGGTCGTGGCCGACCCGCAGTTCGACCGCAAGAACACCAAGGACAACACGCCCGCGGTGATCTCGGTGCAGATCGTGCCGGGCGACAAGCTCGACATCACCGTCGCGGCCAAGGGCGGCGGCAGCGAGAACAAGAGCAAGATGGTGATGCTCAACCCGAGCGATTCCGTCGTGGACTGGGTGCTGAAGACCGTGCCCACCATGGGCGCCGGCTGGTGCCCGCCGGGCATGCTGGGCATCGGCATCGGCGGCACCGCCGAGAAGGCCGTGCTGCTCGCCAAGGAAAGCCTGATGGACGACCTCGACATGTATGAGCTGCAGGCCAAGTCCTCGCGCGGCGAGAAGCTCGACCGCGCCGAGGAAATGCGGCTGGAACTGTTCGACAAGGTCAATGCGCTCGGCATCGGCGCGCAGGGCCTGGGCGGCCTGACCACCGTGCTCGACATCAAGATCAAGATGTACCCGACGCACGCCGCGAGCAAGCCGGTCGCGATGATCCCGAACTGCGCCGCGACCCGCCACGCCCACTTCGTGATGGACGGCAGCGGTCCGGTCTACATGGACGCACCGTCGCTCGACCTGTGGCCGAAGATCGACTGGGCGCCCGACTACAACAAGAGCCGCCGCGTCAACCTCGACACCCTCACCCGCGAGGAAGTGGCCAGCTGGAAGCCGGGCGACACGCTGCTGCTCAACGGCAAGATGCTGACCGGCCGCGACGCGGCGCACAAGCGCATCCAGGACATGCTCGCCCGCGGCGAATCGCTGCCGGTGGACTTCACCAACCGTGTCATCTACTACGTCGGCCCGGTCGATCCGGTGCGCGACGAGGCCGTCGGACCTGCCGGCCCGACGACGGCCACCCGCATGGACAAGTTCACTGACATGATGCTGGCGCAAACCGGCCTGATCGCGATGATCGGCAAGTCCGAGCGCGGCCCGACTGCGATCGAGGCGATCCAGAAGCACAAGAGCGCCTACCTGATGGCGGTCGGCGGTGCGGCGTACCTGGTGAGCAAGGCGATCAAGACCGCCCGTGTCGTCGGTTTCGAGGACCTGGGCATGGAAGCGATCTACGAGTTCGACGTGGTCGACATGCCGGTCACCGTGGCGGTCGATGCCAGCGGCACCAGCGTGCACATCACCGGCCCGGCCGCCTGGCAGCAGCGGATCGCCTCCGGCGAATTCCGCGGGATCGAACTTGCGACCGCCTGAGTCCGGTTGCCTGACTCCTCCGTGGACCTGCCGCCGACTGCCGATACCGCCGTGCTCGGCCCGATCGGCGTGTCGCGCGACGCGCCGATCGGTGTGTTCGACAGCGGCATCGGCGGCCTGAGCGTGCTGCGCGCACTGCAGCGCGAACTGCCGCACGAGCGTTTCGTCTATTTCGCCGACAACGGGCACGCGCCCTATGGCGAGCGGGGCGACGCCTTCGTGACGGAGCGGACCCTCGCCGTGGCCAACCGCCTGCGCGGCGACCACAGCATCAAGGCGCTGGTGGTGGCATGCAACACGGCCACCACGGCGGCGATCCATCTGCTGCGGGCAGCACATCCCGGACTGGCCGTCATCGGGGTGGAGCCGGCCGTCAAACCTGCCTTGCTGGCGTCGCGCACGGGGCACATCGGTGTGATCGGAACCCGGGGCACGCTCGGCAGCGAGAAATTCCGCCAGTTGCTCGCGCCGCTGCAGTCCCAGGCGCATTTCACGGTGCAGCCGTGCGACGGGCTGGCTGCCGCGATCGAGCATAGTGCCCTCGGTGACGACGCTGGACCTTCTGCTATCGAAATAAGAGCACTCTGCGCCCGCTACACGAGCGCCATGGGCCCTTTCGGCTCGGAAAAAGACGCGATCGACACGCTGGTGCTGGGTTGCACCCACTATGTCTTCGCCGCCGAGGCGCTACGCGCCTGCACCGGCCCGGACGTGCACTTCCTGGAGACGGGCGAACCGGTCGCGCGGCAGACCCGTCGACTGCTAACTGCTCAGGATCGCCTGTGCGACGGCACGGCCGACACATCTGCGCATCCCGCGGCGCTTACCCTGCTGAGTTCAGGCGATCTGCCGCTGCTTCGCGCGGCAGCGCAACGCTGGCTCGACTAAGGCTTTCCGACGCCACTGGGACTGCACACATGCGTGCTCAGCCGCCCTGACGGCGTCTTCCCTTCAGTGCAGGTGACGCGGCCGGCGACCGTTGCCGCCGTGGCCGGACGAACCCGGCCCGCCACCGGTGCCCCGCGGCGGCTTGCCCAGTTCGAGCGAATTGACCAGCGCATCGAAGCGTTGCCCGAACAGCTTGTCGATCTCGGCCACGACGCCTCCGAGCTCGGCACCGTCGAAATGCCGCTCCATCGTGTTCACCACGTCTTGGACCAGCAGATCGCGCTGCACCTGCATGATGGCAGCCGGCGTCGGCCCGACGAACAACATCAGGAAGTCGTCGCGCGCCTCGGCCTCGGGCGGCTCGTCTTCTTCGTCGAAATCGGTGTCGTAGAAGGTGATCTCGATCGCAGCGCCCTGCTCCGACAGCTCGTTCAGGCTCATGCACATCTCGTCCAGGCTCTGGCGGAAATCGTCGTCGCCATTGACCGTCCAGCAGATGTGCAGCACATGCTCCTTGGTGTCGAATTCGATGCCCGGCTCGTCCTCGTAATGGCTCGCCGCACCGTCCGCCAGGGAGCGCGCGCCGGCGTATTTCCACAGCGGCTTGAGCGCATCCTGCAACTGCTCGAAGGTCACGTCCGCGCGCAGGACCACATCGCCGTGGACGTGGATTTCGAAGGGAGGGTTGTAGCTTGCCATGGTGATCTCTGTGCGTGGTGCCTCGAGCCGGTTTCGAACCGGCACGCCCCCTCTCGGGAAGCGGCGGATTTTAAGTCCGCTGTGTCTACCGGTTCCACCATCGAGGCCGATCGGTCGTCATGAAACTAAAAAGCCCCTGCAACGATGTTGAGGGGCCTTGCAGTATCCTGGAGGCGCGGTCCGGAGTCGAACCGGACTAACCGGATTTGCAATCCGGGGCATAACCGCTTTGCTACCGCGCCAGAAAAGAGAATCCACCGACAAAAAAGGGAAGCCGAGGCTTCCCTTAGGAAAATGGAGCGGGAAAAGAGTCTCGAACTCTCGACCTCAACCTTGGCAAGGTTGCGCTCTACCAACTGAGCTATTCCCGCATACCGCATCAATCGATTTACCGTCGTTTGCTGCGATGAACGGGAGTATAGCGCAGTTTTGAGCTCATTTGGCCGAGGGAGCAATTTTTCCGCGAAAAGCCATCAATGCTTCACGGAAGCCGGCTTCACCACAACACCGCCGGCGGGCTCCACCGTCGCGGCGACCGGTTCGTCGTCCGGCAAGGCTTCGGGCACGCGCTCCAGCGCCACCTCCAGGACCTTGTCGATCCACCGTACCGGCACGATCTCCAGACCATCCTTCACATTGGCCGGAATGTCTTGCAGATCCTTGGAGTTTTCTTCCGGGATCAGCACCGTCTTGATACCGCCGCGCAGTGCCGCCAGCAGCTTTTCCTTGAGGCCGCCGATGGCAGTCACCTCGCCGCGCAGCGTGATCTCGCCGGTCATCGCCACATCGGCGCGCACCGGCACGCCGGTCAGAGCCGACACCAGCGCCGTCGTCATTGCCGCCCCTGCACTCGGTCCGTCCTTCGGGGTGGCGCCATCGGGTACGTGGATGTGGATGTCCTTTTTCTCGAACACCTCGTCCCGGATGCCCAGACGCCGCGCCCGGCTGCGCACCACGGTGCGTGCCGCCTCGACCGATTCCTTCATCACATCGCCGAGCGAACCGGTGCGGGTGATGGTGCCCTTGCCCGGCGTGATCGCCGCTTCGATCGTCAGCAGATCGCCACCGACCTCGGTCCATGCCAGGCCCACGACCTGACCGACCTGGTTCTGCGCTTCCGCACGACCGTAGGTGTACTTCCGCACGCCGAGAAAATCGTGCAGGTTCTCTGCCGTGACGACCACCTGCGGCGTCATTTTCTTCAGCAGCAGGGCCTTGACCACCTTGCGGCACACCTTGGACAGTTCACGCTCCAGGGAACGAACGCCGGCTTCGCGGGTGTAGTAGCGCACGATGTCCCGCACTGCCTCTTCGGTCACCTGCAGCTCGGCGTCCTGCACACCGTTGTTCTTCATCTGCTTCGGCAGCAGATACTTCATCGCAATGTTGGTCTTCTCGTCCTCGGTGTAGCCCGAGAGCCGAATCACCTCCATCCGGTCCAGCAACGCGGGTGGGATGTTCATCGAGTTGGACGTCGCCACGAACATCACGTCGGACAGGTCGAAGTCGACCTCGACGTAATGGTCGCCGAAGGTGTGGTTCTGCTCCGGGTCCAGAACTTCCAGCAGCGCGCTCGACGGGTCCCCGCGGAAGTCCGTGCCCAGCTTGTCGATCTCGTCGAGCAGGAACAGCGGATTGCGGGTACCGACCTTGTTCAGGCTCTGCAGGACCTTGCCCGGCAGCGCGCCGATGTAGGTGCGACGGTGCCCACGGATTTCGGCTTCGTCGCGCATGCCGCCGAGTGCCATCCGGACGTACTTTCGACCGGTCGCCTTTGCGATCGACTGGCCGAGCGACGTCTTTCCGACGCCCGGAGGGCCTACCAGGCACAGGATCGGCGCCTTCACCTTGTCCACCCGCTGCTGCACCGCGAGGTACTCGAGGATGCGGTCCTTCACCTTGTCGAGGCCGTAGTGGTCCTCGTTGAGCACGTTCTCCGCGTTCGGAAGGTCATGCTTGATCTTGGTCCGCTTGCTCCACGGCAGGCCGGTCAGCACGTCGATGTAGTTGCGTACGACGGTCGCTTCCGCGGACATCGGCGACATCAGCTTCAGCTTCTTCAGTTCGCCTTCGGCCTTCTTCAGCGCTTCCTTGGACATCTTCGCGAGCTTGATCTTCTTCTCGATCTCCTCGATGTCCGCGCCTTCCTCGCCCTCGCCCAGTTCCTTCTGGATGGCCTTCACCTGCTCGTTCAGGTAGAAGTCGCGCTGGTTCTTTTCCATCTGCCGCTTCACGCGGCCACGGATCTTCTTGTCGACGTTGAGGATGTCGACCTCGCGTTCGAGCTGCTCATACAGGTTCTCGAGCCGCAGCTTGATGTCGGCCATGTCCAGCACGGTCTGCTTGTTCTCGACCTTGAGCGGCAGGTGGGCGGCGATGGTGTCCGCCAGCCGGCCCGGATCGTCGATACTCGAGATCGACGTCAGGATTTCCGGCGGAATCTTTTTGTTGAGTTTGACGTACTGGTCGAACTGCTGCATTACCGCACGGCGCAGCGCCTCGACCTCGCTGCCTTTTTCCGCGGCAGCGCCGTCCTGAACCGGCGAGACGGTCGCGACGAAATGGCTGTCCGAATCCTCGATGCTGACCACAGAAGCCCGCTGCTGACCTTCGACCAGCACCTTCACGGTGCCATCGGGCAGCTTGAGCATCTGCAGGATCGTGGAGACGCAACCGACGTCGAACATGTCGTCCACCGCGGGCTCGTCCTTCGCGGCGGCCTTCTGCGCGACCAGCATGATGCGGCGTTCCGCTTCCATCGCGAGTTCGAGCGCCTTGATGCTTTTCGGCCGTCCCACGAACAGCGGGATGACCATGTGAGGAAACACCACGACATCGCGCAGCGGCAACAGCGGCAGGTCGATGGCGTCGGCAGGAAGAGGGGTATGACCGGACATGAGAATCCTTGGGTTGACCTGCACCATATGGCCCGCAGGCGGGCCATTTCAATCCGCCGGGAGCGGGCCGTGTGGGATGAGCTTATACGGGGCCGCCGGCACCGCCTGCAACAGACGGCGTCAGCACGGCCCCGAGCAGCGCGGCGTTACGCCTTCTTGGCCGCTTCGCGGTAGAGCAGCAGCGGCGGCTGGTTTTCCTCGATGGTCGATTCATCCACGACCACCTTGTCCACATTGGAGGCGTTGGGTAGTTCGTACATCGTGTCGATAAGCGACTGCTCGAGGATCGACCGCAGGCCACGCGCCCCAGTCTTGCGGGCCAGCGCCTTGCGGGCGATCGCCTTGAGCGCCGCCGGACGGATCTCGAGGTCCACGCCTTCCATCGCGAGCAGCTTGCCGTACTGCTTGACCAGCGCGTTCTTCGGCTCGGTGAGGATCTGCACCAGTGCGTCCTCGGTCAGTTCGGCGAGCGTCGTGACCACCGGCATGCGCCCGACAAGTTCGGGGATCAGCCCGAACTTGATCAGGTCTTCCGGCTCGATGTCCTTAAACAGGTCGGTCAGCGCGCGCTGCTGCTTGCTGCGGACGGCTGCGCCGAAACCGATGCCCGACGCCTCAGTCCGTGCCTCGATCACCTTCTCGATGCCCGCGAACGCACCGCCGCAGATGAGCAGGATGTTGGTCGTGTCCACCTGCAGGAAATCCTGGTTCGGATGCTTGCGGCCGCCCTGCGGCGGAATGCTCGCCATCGTGCCTTCGATCAGCTTGAGCAGCGCCTGCTGCACGCCCTCGCCCGACACGTCGCGGGTGATCGACGGGTTGTCCGACTTGCGGGATATCTTGTCGATCTCGTCGATGTAGACGATGCCGCGCTGGGCGCGCTCGACTTCGTAATTGCAGCTCTGCAGCAGCTTCTGGACGATGTTCTCCACGTCCTCGCCGACGTAGCCAGCTTCGGTCAGGGTGGTGGCATCTGCCATGACGAACGGCACGTCGAGCATGCGGGCGAGCGTCTGAGCAAGCAGCGTCTTGCCGGAGCCCGTCGGGCCGATCAGCAGAATGTTGCTCTTGGCCAGTTCGACGTCGTCCTTCTTCGCCTTGTCCTTGTGGCGCAGCCGCTTGTAGTGGTTGTACACCGCGACCGACAGGGTGCGTTTGGCGACCTCCTGCCCGATGACGTAGTTGTCGAGGTTGGCCTTGATTTCGGCCGGGGTCGGCAGATCGGTCCGCGGTTCCTTGTCGACACTGCCGTCCGGCAGTTCGTCCCGGATGATCTCGTTGCAGAGGTCGATGCACTCGTCGCAGATGAAGACCGACGGACCGGCGATCAGCTTCTTGACCTCGTGCTGGCTCTTTCCGCAGAAGGAGCAGTACAGGGTTTTTTCGCTGGAGGAGCCTTTTTTCTCGGCCATGGGGAGGCGTGCCTGGTAGGAGTGGAGAAAAGATGATAGCGAAAACAAAAACGGCGTCTTCCGCAGGGGAAAACGCCGTTCCCGGGACGCGGGCGCACTATCAGGGGCGCTTGCTGATGACCTGGTCGACCAAGCCGTAGTCCTTCGCTTCGTCGGCGGTGAGGAAGTAGTCGCGTTCGGTATCGCGGGCCACCTTCTCCAGCGGCTGCCCGGTGCGCTCGGCCAGGATGCGGTTCATCTGGTCCTTGGTACGCAGGATGTCGCGCGCATGGATCTCGATGTCCGTGGCCTGGCCGCGGGCACCGCCGAGCACTTGGTGGATCATGACCTTGGAGTTGGGCAGCGAAAAACGCTTTCCCTTCGCGCCGGCCGCCAGCAGGAACGCGCCCATGCTGGCAGCGAATCCGCAGCACAGCGTGGAGACGTCCGGCTTGATGAACTGCATCGTGTCGTAGATCGACATGCCGGCCGTGACGCTGCCGCCGGGCGAGTTGATGTAGAACGAGATGTCCTTGTCCGGGTTCTCGCTCTCCAGGAACAGCAGCTGGGCGACCACGAGATTCGCGGTCTGGTCGTTGACTTCGCCGACCAGGAAGATCACACGCTCCTTGAGCAAGCGCGAGTAGATGTCGTAGGAACGTTCGCCACGACCCGACTGTTCGATGACCATCGGCACCATGCCGAGGGCTTGGGTTTCCAGTGCACTCATGCTTTTCTCCAGGGAAGGAACGACTGTATCGAAAACGACATGGGGCTTGCGCCGCAAAGCACAAGCCCCAGGGGAGCGTGCGCCCGGCGCGCAGGCGCCGGAGGGACCCGCCGGATCAGCCTTGCTGCTGGCCCATCAGCTCGTCGAAGGACACCTTCTTCTCGTTGACCTTGGCCTTGCCGAGCACGAAGTCGGTCAGATTGTTCTCGATCACCACGGCCTCGACTTCGGCCAGGCGCTGACGGTCGCCCTGGTACCAGCGCACCACGTCGGCCGGCTTCTCGTAGCTGGCGGCGAGTTCGTCGATGTGGGCCTTGACCTGCTCGGGCTTGGCATGCAGTTCGTGGGCACGCACCAGTTCGGCGACGACCAGGCCCAGGCGCACGCGGCGCTCGGCCTGCGGGCGGAACACGTCGTCGGGGATCGGGGCCTTGTCGGCGTCCTTGATGCCGCGCTGCTTCAGGTCGGCGCGGGCGCCTTCGATCATGCGGTCGAGCTCAGCCTGCACGCTCGCCTTCGGCACGTCGAGTTCGGCCTTGGCGACGATCGCGTCCATCACGGCCTGCTTGTTCTTGGCCAGCACGCGGAACTTGACTTCGCGCTCCAGGTTCTTCTTGATGTCTGCGCGCAGGCCTTCGACCGTGCCGTCGGCGATGCCGAGCGACTTGGCCAGCAGTTCGTTGACTTCCGGCAGGTGCGACTGCTCGATCTTCTTGACGGTCACCAGGAAGTCGGCTTGCTTGCCGGCCACGTCCTTGCCGTGGTAGTCCTCGGGGAAGGCCAGCGGGAAGGTCTTGCTCTCGCCGGCCTTCATGCCGCGCACGGCGTCTTCGAATTCCTTGAGCATCTGGCCTTCGCCGACCAGGAACTGGAAGTCCTCGGCCTTCCCGCCCTGGAACGGCTCGCCGTCGATCTTGCCCTCGAAGTCGACGGTCACGCGGTCGCCGTCTTCGGCAGCCTCCTCCTGCGGGCGCTGGGCGAATGTGCGCCGCTGCTTGCGCAGGATGTCGAGCGTGCGGTCGATCGCGGCGTCGTCCACCTCGGCGCTCAGCTTCTCGATTTCGGCATCGGACAGGTCGCCGACCTTGACTTCCGGATAGACCTCGAAGACCGCGTCGAAGGCCAGCTCGCCTTCCGGCGCACCTTCCTTTTCGCTGATGCGGGGCTGGCCGGCGATACGCAGTTGGGCTTCGTTGGCGGCGGCGTTGAACGCTTCGCCGACCTTGTCGTTCACCACTTCGTACTGCACCGAGTAGCCGTAGCGCTGGGCCACGACGTTCATCGGCACCTTGCCCGGACGGAAACCGTCCATCTTCATGGTGCGGGCCAGGCGCCTCAGGCGTGCATCGACTTCGGACTGGATCGCCGCCACGGGCAGCGACAGCGTGATCTTGCGTTCCAGCTTGTCGAGGGTTTCAACGTTCACGGCCATCTTTGCTCTCTCTTCTTTCAATCCGGTCTACGGGGATGCACAAGGGCGCCGGCCTGCTGCATGGGCGTGCAGCAGGCGCTTCGCGCGGGTTTTCGCGGGCGAACGATCGGACGTTCGCCGAAAGTCAACCCGCGATTGTAGTCAACCCTCGCAGGCCCTCTTTCTGGCGCCCGCGCCTCTGCCCAGCATCACCCCGGATGCCGAGCCGTCGCCGAGAGCGGTTTTACTGGCGAGGCGAACTGGTACTCGGCGCCGGGGGCGCCGTGCCGGTCGTACCGCCAGCCGAGGCAGCGCTGCGGTCGGACGGCGGCCGGGGGTTGCCCTGGTTGTCGTAGCGGGGCGTCTTGCTGCCTGCGGGACCGGACGCCGGGGCGGGCGAAAGCGTGGCGCCGTGGCGGCCGGGCGACTGGCCGACCGGGCCGCTGCGCGATTCGGCACCGGTCTGGGGCGTACCTGCGGAGCCGAGCCCGGTCTGCTGCGCGGCCGCAGCGGTCGCCGCCGCAAGCGCGGCCGCGCCAACGGCTGCAGGGATGAGGCGGGTGAAGCGGCGCATCACGACGCGTCCCTCAGCGCGCGGCCTGCACATCGCGGTCGCGCTCGGCGTCTTCCGGCGGTATGCCGCTGCCGCTGGTGCCGGGCACGGCACCGCTGCCGGTGCCGCCCCGGTCGGGTCGGTGGCCGTTGCGTTCGCGCGCCTGCGCGGCGTCGTTGACCGCCTCGACGCGGTTTGCGCCCGCGGTCGATGGCTCTCGGTGCTGGTCGGTATCCTGGGATCGCATGGTCGCTCCTGGTGGGTGGAATGAACCGCCACCGTAGGAAGGATCGCATCGGCAGGATGTAGGCGCATGCCGCGGCCGCACGGCGGCAAGGCCACCACGGAAAAAGCCCGTGGCTCCGGTAAGAGCCACGGGCTTCATGGGACCCGATATGCGCGGCGGCGAATGTTCGCCGCCGGGTTCGGTGGTGCGCGGGGGGAGCGTCGCTAACCGCGTGAAAACAAGGGGTTGCATGATTGTCGCGGGATTTACGCGGGCACCATCAACTCAAGGCCCTGCACTGATCAAGTGGTCCCAGATGCAAAGCGCAAGACTTTCTTGAACATGCGCCTAGGGATTACTGCGGTGTTCTTACGTTGCCGGGTTTTGTCAGCCACCAGTGTTCCGCACAGACGAATACTACGTTACACCCACACACAACTGAGGGGTCAATTACCTGTGCACTGCACAAAAGTCACTTCTGGCCTATAACGAATTTGGCCGTCGGCTGTTCGAGAGAAGCTGCCTTTTCTTCCAAGGCTTCCTCCATCCTCCATTTCTCCCTCTACCTTGGACCTTCGGGTACTTACATGGCACTGTCCAAAGACAACGCGATCATCGCTGGCTACCAACTCGCCCGTGGCGCCGCTCCGGCAACCAGCACCTACCTAGCTCTGTCTCAGAATTACGCCGCCAACGGCGAAGCAGGCATCGTTGCGCAAATCCAAGGTGCCACCTCGGGTCTGTCCAACGCTCAGCTGGGCTTGTTGGTTGTGACGAATGCTGGCTTCACCAACCGCCCGGATCTCGCCCAATACGTCGCGGATCTGTTCGGGATCTATGGTGCAAACAACCGCGGTCAAGTCATCTTGAACCTGGCTGAGCGCCTGCTGACGTTCACTGGTGACGCTACCTACGGCACCACCGCCACGGCGTTCAGCAATGCTGTCGCATCCAACCTGGTGTACGCACAAAGCGCATCTGCCAATTCGGTCGGCGATCGCCCCACCACGCCGGGCGTTACTGGCGCTACGGGCGGCACAGGTTCGACAGGTGGAACAGGCAGCGGGTCGGCAGCATCGACCGTGGTGCTGACGACCGGCATCGACATCCTGGGCGGAACCTCTGGCAATGATGCATTCGTTGGCGATAGCGCAACCTTCGGCGCTGCTGATGTAGTCGACGGTGGCGCGGGCACGGATACGTTCACCTTCAACGACACCAATGGTGCCGTTATTGCTGGGCAGGTTCGCAACGTTGAGATCATCAACCTTCGTAACGTGAGCGGTGGTGGAACGACCTATGCGGCAAGCGGTTTCCTTGGTGCAACTAATGTCAATAGTTTCCTGTCCACCGGTGCTGTCACCATCAACGGTCTCACGGCTGGGCAGCAAGCAGGCATTGCAGGCAATGGCGCAGGTGCGACCGGCGCTCTAACCGTTGCCTACGGCGCAACCGTATCGGCTGCTACCCTAAACGCAGCCGGCGGCATCAACGGTTCAGCTGCTGGCGTAGTTGCTCCCGCCGTGACCATCAACGGCGCAGCTGTCACTTCCGCCACGATCAACAACACCGGCGCAGCTAACACCCTGGGTGCTGTGACGTTCGGCAGCGGTGGCGTGACCGCCTTGACCATCAACGCTGCTACGGACTTTACCGCCGCCAGCATCGCCGGCTTCGGTGCCAACGCTGTCATCACCGTTACCGGTGCGGGCGCCGCCACTATCGGTACCCTGGCTGCTACCGTCACCAACGTCAGCGCCGTTGGCAACACCGGTGGCCTGACCACCACGCTGAACGCTCTGACCAACACCCTGACCGTAGTCGGCGGAAGCGGCAACGACGTCATCACCACAGGCGCCGTCCTGGCTGCTGGCTCGTCCGTTGATGCCGGCACCGGCACCGCCGACCGTCTGGTGATCGCCGACACGACGCACCTGACGGTTGGTAGCGCTGCGTTCTACCGCGGCTTCGAGCAGTTGGGCGTGGTCGACGGCGTGACCGCCGACGTGTCCCTCCTGGCTGCCAACAACACGATCGACACGATCCGCATCACCGACGGCGCTGGCGCCACCGGCGTGACCGGTCTAACCGCTACGCAAGCCAACAACGTCCAGATCACCGCTACCGGCGCTGCTGGCGCAGGCGTCATCACCATCGGTGTGAACGGTGCTGGTAACCTGGGCCAGATCGACACGGTTCGCGCTGCCCTGACAACCACGACCGCTGCTGGCGCTGCCAACAACATCGACCTGACCGGCCTGACCCTGACGGGCGTCGAGAAGCTGATCCTGACCGGCAACGGCACGGTCGCTGCTACCTCTGGCACCGTCACGCTGACCACCACGAACGCCACGTCGCTCGACTCCATCACCCTGACGAGCGCTGGCAACAGCACCGTCACGGTTGCAGCCGGCCACACCGCTGTCAACCTGGTGATCGACGCTTCGGCTTCGACCGGCAACGTGACGGCTAATGCTGCTGCATACGCTGTGACGACCGGTGCTGGGCTGCGCGGCGGCTCGGGCAACGACACGCTGCTGGGCTCGGCAGGTTCTGACGTCATCACCGGTGGCGCCGGCAACGACGTCATCACCGGCTCTACGGGTGCTACGGTCGCTGGCGGTACCTTCACCGCGATCACCACCGCTTCTGCCTCGGCTGACGTCCTGACCGGCGGCGCCGGCAACGACATCTTCGGCTTCGGCGTCGGCGCAGGCAACACCATTGCCAACATCAGCACCATCACCGACCTGAACCTGGGTGGCTCCGCTGCCGGCGGCCGTGTCGACACGATCGTGTTTGACCTGGCTACCACCAGCGCGGCAACCCCGGTGACCGTCGTGACCCTGTCGACTGCTCAGCAAACTGCTGTGACCGGCGCTGCCACCCTGACAGCTGCTGCAAACGCAGCGCTGACGGCAGCTGGCGGCGTGAACAACATTGCTATCTTCACCTACGGCACCGACACGTACTTGGCCATCAACGGTGACGGCAACGCCACCTTCGACGCTGCGCAAGATGTCGTGGTGAAGATTACCGGCGTGACCGGCACGCTGGACGCTTCTGACATCACTATCGTCTAACCGCGTCTTAGCGTAGTCGGTTGAGCTATAAGCCTAAGCCTCGGAACTTCGGTTCCGAGGCTTTCTCATTTTTGGGTGATAAATTGAGCTGGGGTGCCCCGAGGTATGCATATCAGCGGCCGGGCCATACATTGAGGCGCTGCCCACATTTAAGACCCAAGTTCGCTTAATCGAACTTCTACTGCCACGCTTCGGCGCAGGCGGTGAGTCGGTTCGCTGGGAATTGCCGCATGAAGTCCATCGACTGGTTGGTCGTCGCGTCGAGCCACGGGTCGTACAGCCGCCGCGGCAGGATCACGACCATGCGCTTCTCATCGGCGGGCCGGTGGTAGTTCCGCATCAGCGGTTGCTCGTCGGCGTTGATAGTGAGCATCGTGTAGCTGTAGATCAGCTCGCCGGCCGGGTTGCGCCACGTCTCCCACAGGCCGGCGATGCCTAGGTCAACGCCATCGGCGCGCTCAATCCGCGTCGGCACCGCCTTGCCCGAGCGCCAATCCGGCTCGTAGATGGAGGCGGCCGGGATGATGCAGTGCTGCGCCTTGCGCCACGCATCGCGGCAGCTGGGCTTCTCGGCGACGGTTTCCGAGCGCGCGTTGTAGGTTCGCTTTGCCAGGCCATCATCCTTGGTCCAGTGCGGCAGCATTCCAAACACACCGGCCTGCGCCTCCAGGGGCGGCACCGGCTCGTCGCATACGTCGGCATGGGGATGCCGCCGCATGAACACGCCGCGGTAGCCAGGCCATATGTCGGTCTTGGTCCAGAGAGCCGGCGTCTCGACGGGCCACGTGCCGCGAAAGACTGCCTGCTCTAGGGGGTACGGTAGTGGCTACACATAGCTCGTCGTAGTAAACGACTTCACACCTTCTGTCGGGGCACATTTAGTGCATCTACATCCCCGATCCCGTCACCTGCAATTTATTGAACAAGACGAACTGCCCAAAATAAAGCAAGAGGATCGGGGTGAAGGACGAGCTCAATAATTTGGCATTAATGGACGCTTGTAAGGAATTAGCTGGCAACTTCCCTCGCAACTTGGCAGATTGACAGTCAATGAGGCACTTGCCTGCAAATACGCTGTTACGCCCGAGACGCTTATTCCCGGCACTACACTTTTAACAAGAGCGTATAGGCCAGCGATTTGCGGTGCGGCCATAGACGTACCGCTTGCACCGGAAAGTTCAGACGCGCCCGGACCAGAAGAAGAAAGAATACTTTTAGTATTCCCTCCGCCGGGGGCAGCCCACAAATCTTGCCCGGGGAACGAAGAAGGCAAAGGCAGTTTAGAGTAGGTGGCTAGAGTTGCCCCCGACGAGTCGTTGTCCAAAGCGGCTACTTTAATCGCACCATCGATACAAGCAGGCCAAGCGATTAGGGAATTTGACGAGTATGAGCCGCTGTTCCCTGCTGCCACCACCACAGGCACACCTAGATTGCGAAGGTTGTCAATTGCTGCAGTTGCCGCCGCATTGAAATAATTGCATTGCCCTCCGTAAGTTGATGAAGTACCAGAGCTAATGTTAACTGTAAATGGGTTGTTAGTAGTACCCGCAGACATATTTAACATAATCGCATTGAGCGCTGCCACAATGTCTTCTGTGAAATAGGGTAGATTCGGTGCCGTGGTCGGATCATACGATGAGACTTTAATCGCAAGAATTCGAGCACCGTAGGCTACGCCCTGCACCGGAGTTGGCAGAGTCGTTTGATAACGACCCGCGGCAATTCCTGCGACGTGCGTACCGTGAAAACATGGCTCAGCGTACGGACTACAAAGGTTGCTTGGCGTAGGTGCTCCCGAATTCGGATAGTTCAAAGGGCTATCGCCATTTGCATCTTGCGCGGGGCAAACAGATTGTGCGTTTCCAGAATTAGTGCCGAAGCATGCTTGGAAAAATATCCGAGAGTTCCCAGAAGCATCTTTAAAAAAGTCGTGATTTAGTTGAACGCCTGTATCGAGGATTGCTATGTTCTGACCCGAACCGACATAGCCGACGTTCCACGCCCCGGGCAAATTCATGGTGAATCCACTTTGATTTAGCTGTGGGTACCCGGCAATCCTGTTAAGACTCACCTGCTTGATCAATGGGTCTTTGGCCGCCACCATTGCAGCTATGTTTTTCTCACTGCCTTTCGCTGCAACTATACCCATCCTAATAAAGTCAAGGTGACGTAAATCAACCCCATATTTGCTGACCAATCGACGCGCGGCCTTTGTGTAGGCTTCCGTTTGATTGATTTCGTTGCTTTTTGAAATAAGCCCTCCGCTCACAGGAGAGTCTATCGTGATCAGAATATCGTACTGCCCGTTCTTGGGTTTTGCTGCATCCGCAAAATTCAACACCTCGCTCTGACGACGTTCTTTGTAACCAACCAAGCGCATGCTGCGTACCGATTTTTCGAGAGAAAGCTTCTCAATTCCTTGGCGTGTAAGTTTTAACTTAACAATCGGAGAGTTTGCGGAGAAAACTTCGCTTTGCAAGGACGACAAACCAATGACATCTAATGATGTCATTTTCTTCAAAAGGGCTTGACGAGCATCTTTCACGCCGTCACCTGCGTTTAAAACTGCGATTGAGCCATCCTCAGACAGTTCGAACTGAAAATTTTCAGTATTTAATATTATTTCAACATCAACAGGCCCACCCTTTAATGCTTCGTCGATGGAATTTAGCCGGCCGTCTAAATTTGACGAGCTACTGCGGGTATACCAAGGAGCTCCAGCGCTAAAGCTTTCCGCAGACACAGTACGCCGCAGAGTTTCCAAGCCCTTCGCATTGAGTTTCAGCTCAACCTGACCGATCCCATTGCTCCAAACGCCACCATCGACAATTCCAGCCCCCAATTCGGCCTTGAGCCTATTGGTTCTGCTCTCAATTTCGCTAATGACACCAGTCAAATCCGAACCAAGACGACTCAGCGGAATAGATTTAATATTTATAAGCACCGGAGAATATCCATTCATCCTAATGGATTCTGAAATTTTCTTGTACTCAACATCTGATACCGAGGCCGCATGAGATGCTGAAATAACAAGCAGACCTACAAAAACGGAAAATGCCGATTTCACAATAACTCCTTTGCATAAATGGACAACGCAGGTATACCACTCCTATTAGATATTTGCTAGAAAATTAGCACAAGTGTGGGCAATTCTTCACAAAATCGGAATTCACCCTTCTAGACCATCCATTGATGCCGGCCTGCGGTGAGGCCAAACATCAAAACTCGTTGCGTGACGACGAACCAGATGGCCGCGCCGCGGGCTCGGCAGGTAAAGCCCCCGATCTCGGGGCGAGATTCTGCCGCATGGCCTGTATGCTTATCCAGTACCCCAACAACGCGGCCCACGCCGCTCACTGCCTACAGGACCTGGACCATGAATGCCGCCGCCACCCTCGACACCACCCTCTACACCGTGACCCTCTGCGACGTGCACGGCCTGCCGGCCGACGCGCGTATCAAGGCCGAGACGCGCTACTGCGCCGAGTTGGAACGGCTGCTCGGTGGACCGGAGGACGTGGCGCGCGCGTATGGCGCCTGGTGCGAGGCGGCCGATGCCGATGCGTCCGAGATCAGCACCGAGGTCGCGAACGCAGCCACCCGGTGGAGCAAGTCGGCGCAGTCCGCCCGCGACGCAGGCCTGCGCGGCATGGGCGAAGAAGCCGAGATCGCCTACTTCGAGGTGCGCCTTGGCTGATGCGGACCTCACCCGGTACCGGCCGCGCTACGGCTGGTCGCTGCTGCGCACGCCGGACATTCCGGCGGAAGTCACCGACGACCTGATGCACAGCTGGCCCGAGCGCAACACGCTGGCGCTGCCGGCTCGCGACTACCAGGTCGGGCGCGCCGGCGAGGATTGGACCGTCACCGTGATCAAGACGGGCGAGCAGGTCTACAGCGGCCCGGGCCCGATCGCGGTCGTGCCCTGCCCCGTTCCGTTCTGATGCCGATCCATGCACGCCGACTTGCTCGCTGGCCGGCCTGTGGCGGTGGAAGTGCTGCTGCGCAAGCTGCTGCCCTTCCCCGGCCATACCGTTCCGGCGGGCTTTCCGTCCCCTGCAGAGGACTTCAACACCAAGCGCATCGACCTGATCGAGCAGCTGATCACGCACCCGCAGGCGACGTTCCTGCTGCGCGTGGCAGGCCCCTCGATGATCGAGGCCGGCATCCTTGACGGCGACGTCGTCGTCGTGAACCGGGCGCTGCGGCCGGCGCACATGGACATCGTGGTCGCCGTGCTCGACGACAACGATTTCACGGTCAAGTACCTGCACCTGCGCCACGGCCAGATCCGCTTGGTGGCGGCCAACCCGACCTATCCGGATATCGTGCCGCGCGACGGCCAGTCGCTCACGATCTGGGGTGTGGTGACGTCCTCGATCACCGTCTTCAAAAACCTGCGGACGGAGGGGGCCGATCGTGTACGCACTCGTCGATGGAAATAACTTCTACGTCAGCTGCGAGAGGATCTTTCGCCCGGCGCTGAACGGCCGGCCGGTGATCGTGCTGAGCAACAACGACGGCTGCGCGATCGCGCGCAGTAACGAGGCGAAGGCCCTCGGCATCACCATGGGCATGCCCTGGTTCCAGATCCGTACGCAGATGCCCCATGCCGGCGTCGTGGCGCTGTCGGCCAACTTCGGGCTGTACGGGGACATCTCCAATCGGATGATGAGCCTGGCGGCCGGCCTCGGCCCCGAGCAGGAGATCTACAGCATCGACGAGAGCTTCGTCGGCCTTGCCGGCGTGCGCGACGTGACGGCCCGGGCGCGCAGGGTCCGAGAGCGCATCCACCAGTGGATCGGCATCCCCTGCGGCATCGGCATCGGCCAGACGAAGACGCTGGCGAAGTTGGCTAACCACGTCGCCAAGACCGCCGAGCGCAAGCCCGGCAGCTACCCGGCCGAGCTGGCGCAGGTCGCCAATCTGGCCGCCCTGCACGCCTCGGACTTCGATGCGGTCCTGGCCGCCACCGACCTGGGCGAGGTCTGGGGTATCGGCCGACGCATCGCCGAGCAGTTGCGCGGCGCCGGACTATCAACGGCGCTCGACGTGGCGCGGCTCCGTCCGGCGATGGTCCGCAGCCGGTGGAACGTCACGCTCGAGAAGACCGTGCGCGAGCTGCAGGGCCTGTCGTGCATCGCCTTCGAGGACGTGCCGCCGGCTAAGAAAGAGATCGCCAGCACGCGGAGCTTCGGCCGGCCGGTCACGCGGCTGGAGGACCTGATCGAGGCGGTGACCGAGTTCGCGTCCCGAGCCGGCGAGAAGCTGCGGCGGCAGAACGGGCACGCGGGCAAGGTGCTGACGTTCGTGCACACGTCTCCACATAGACGAGAGGACCCTCAGTACAGCCGCAGCGTTGTCGTGCCGCTGCGTCGGCCGACGGCCGATACGGGTCTGCTGGTGCAGGCGGCTGTCGCCGGCATGCGGCAGATCTATCGTCCGGGGTACAAAATGGCTAAGGCGGGAGTGCACCTGCTAGAGCTACAGGATGCCGCAATCGGACAGGCTGAGCTGGCGCTCGACGAAGGCGGCGCTGACGGCGGCCACCTAGTGACCGCTGTTGATCAGCTCAACGCCCGGTACGGACGCGGTACCGTCCAAATTGCGAGCGCTGGCACAGCCGGAGTGCGTCGGCAGTGGGTGATGCGTCAAGATTTAAAAACGCCACACTACACCACTTCTTGGAAAGAACTACCGCTTGTGCGAGCCTAGCGAAGAGTTCCACGAACAGGGTCAGGAAGTACACACGAATCTAATTTAGACAGGCGAAGCTCCATGTGCTACAAAAGGTGACCAAGGAGAACTCATGCCCTATCACGATTCACCTGTCGACAAGTCATTGAAAAAATGGTTCAACGGCGAATATGAAAAGCAAATGTTGAGGTCAATGGAGCTAATGGAGGGCTCTATGCGAGGAGTAACTCCCTTCGAAATTAACTTCGACTACCCAATCGCCGCCATTGCAGGGAAAAATGGCGCGGGCAAGTCTACTTTGATTGCAATTGCTTCGTGCGCTTACCACAATATTAAAACAGGATATAAGCTTGCGCGAAGAACAAACAGCTATTACACATTCAGCGATTTTTTCATTCAATCTGCCGATGAAAAAAATCCCACCGGCATCCAAATATGGTACGGGTTCGCCGTCAACAATCTTTCACCAGAAGACTATCCGAACGGCAAGGGTTTAGGCTATCAAGTTAGAAAGAAAAGCCAAGGAGGCAAATGGAATGACTACGACGAGCGTCTCGAAAAATGCGTAGTATTTCTAGGAATCGAGAGAATTGTTCCTCATAGCGAGCGAAGCCAGTCACGATCCTATTCAAAATCTTTCAAAAATATTAAAGTACAGGGATGGGAAAACGACGTAAAGATCATCGTAGGAAAAATTCTTGAAAAAAATTACGATGAATATCGATTGCTATCCCATTCAAAATACAATTTACCATTGGTCCAAGTGAAAGGCGTCGTGTACTCTGGATTTAATATGGGCGCGGGAGAAAACGCATTATTCGAGATATTTTCCACGATATACGCATCTGGAGGTAATGCGCTTATAGTAATAGATGAAATTGAACTCGGTCTTCACGCCGAGGCGCAAAAAAGATTTATGAAAGAACTAAAAAGCGCCTGTTTAAAAAAGCAGACTCAAATAATTTGCACAACTCACTCGGCTGAGATATTTAATAATTTGCCCGACGAAGCACGATTTTATCTGGAATGTATAAACAACAAAACAAAAGTTACTCGTGGAATCTCTGCCGATTTTGCAATGGCCAAGATGGGTGGATCAGCCAAAAAAGAGATTCAAATACTTGTCGAGGATGATATTGCTCAGGCTGTCATTGCAGCGGCACTGAACGCCCAGACACGTACGCGGGTCGATGTTTTGAGAATTGGATCAGCCTCTGCTATGGCGCGACAGCTCGCAGCGGCATATGTACGGCAAGATGCCACAAAGATGATCGCAATATTCGACGGCGATCAGAGAAAGCTGGAAGAGGATAACATTGGCCATGCAAAGAATATGGCTGAAACCCCGAAAGCCGATTTCAATGACTGGATTACTGGGCGGATGGCATATCTTCCGGGGGAAACCTGGCCAGAGTCATGGCTAATTCAGCATGCACAAACAATGCCTTTGGCAATTGCGCTCGCAGTCGGATCCGACGAAGACTCGATAACATCATTTTTAGAATATTCTTTGGCGGCCGGTAAACATCAAGAGTTTTCCGAGCTTGCAAAGCATATTGGATTGAGCAGACAGCAGACCATCGACCTAGTTATTCCCATAATTTGCTCTCACACGACGCAACACTTCACCGATTTGGTCGAACGCATAGAAAGCAAGTTGAAGTAATTCACAATTACCCCGCTCAAGGGTACTTAATACCCAGACAGACTCGCAACGCAGCAATCAACTCGTTCTCATAACTTTCACGAATTACGGTTTCTGCTATAGCATGAGCTATCCAAACATCGACGCTATAACTCGCCGGCAGCGCATCGAGCGGCATGGCTGGTCGTGCAGGCGTCTGCACGCGGCATTCGACTGGCACCGGCACGTTGACCCGCTGCGGCGCACCGGCGGCGCATCCGGCCAGCAGCACCGCCAGCACGACGACGATGAGGCAGGCGATCACGGCTGCGCCCTCCCCGCCTGCCAGCGGTCGAGCCGCGCCCGGGCGCTGGCGTAGTCGTCGCCAGAGACGGCCGGCGGCATGGCGATCTCCTGCGTGGCCCGCCTGCCTGCGTCGACGGACCGGGCCCGAGCCGAGGCCTGTGCCGCCTTGGCCTCGCGGCCGCGGGCGTCGGCCAGGTCGCGCAGATCCTCGGTGGCATCGCTGCAGATCCGCGCGGCGTCGCGCGCCTGGTCGCGCTCCTGCGCGGCGAGCAGGGCGCGATCGCGCGCGCTCCACAGCAGCACGTTGCCCAATATCGACACGCCCAGCAGCAGGGCAAGTGCGCCGAGCAGGTAGCCGGCTATCGACGCGCGCACCGGCGCGGTGGCGATATCGGTCAGCACCATCTGGCGGTCTCCCACAGGTAGGGCAGCATCGGCACCACGGTGAAGAGGTACCAGCCGAACACGGTGGCCGCCAGCGCGGCGACGATGGCTTCGGGCCAGCCCATTACGCGAACTCCTGGATGCCCAGCTGCGTGCCGCGGTCCGTGATCGTGATGACCCGGTTCGCCGCTATCGCCGGCACGCGGGTGCTGACGTGCACCCACTGCTTGCCCTTGACCCCCTCGAGGATCAGCTGGCCGATGCCGAGCACCGACACCAGCGGCGCCAGCGTCCGCGCGATCTGCGTCGGCGTGCCGTAGCCCGGGCAGACGATGTCGGCCGCATGGCCCTGCATGTGGTCGCTGCTGGTGACTCCGCCGACCGCGCGGTTGAGCTCGGCGCAGCGGTAGCCGCTGGTGACGGTGACCGGGCGGCCGAGCGTCGCGCGGATCCGCTCCAGCATCTCGGCGGTGCGGATCAGCCGCGGCACGATCGCCTGCTCGGGCGTGTTGTCGATGCCCAGCGTCTGGGCCTTGCTGCTGGCCGTCAGCTCGGCCAAGGTGAAGTGCTCGGTCAGCTTCATGGTGTGGTGTCTCCATTGGTGGGGGTGGCGGGCGGGATGACGGGCGGAATGGCGGGCAGGCCCGGTACGCGGGCGAGGTAGCGCTCGGCCGCGCCTTCGACGAACTTCGCGCCGATGAAGCTGGCGACGATGACCAGGCCGAGGCCGAGCCATACGTCCATCACCTGCTGCTGCGCAGTGATGAAGGCCAGGGTGCCGGCGAGCCAGCTGCCCAGCATGTGCGCCGCGCAGAAGAGCAGCGGCCGCGGCAGCGG
>CAJYQL010000018.1 GCA_913776965.1 uncultured Xylophilus sp. | reverse complement strand
GGCGCGTTCGACGAAGATTTCCGGCATATCATTCTCTCCCCTTCGTCATCCCGGCGCAGGCCGGGATCCATGGTCACGAAACGCCGCAAAGGGACCGCCACGTCCCATATCCATGGATTCCGGCATTCGCCGGAATGACGATACGGGCGGAACATACCGCCTCGCCTTTCCCGCCGGAACCACCCATAATCGCAGCACAGCCATGCCGGAGAGGAACGAATGCCGCTCGATCCCGACCATGAACTCTTCGCCGCGATCCTCGATACCGGCAGCATCGCCGCCGCCGCCCGCGTGCTGGGCACCTCGCCCGCGATGGTGTCGAAGCGGCTGGCCCGGTTCGAGGCGCGACTGGGCGCGCGGCTGATCGAACGCACCACGCGGCGGCTCCACCCGACCCCGGTCGGGGCGCAGCTGCACGCCGATCTCACGCCGATCCTCTCGGCACTGGCCGCCGCCGAGGCGCGGGTGACCGGGGCCGCCGCAGCGCCCGCCGGACCGCTGCGCATCGCCGCGCCGACCTCGTTCGCGCGGCTGCATATCGCGCCGCATCTGGGCGACTTCCTGCGCGACCATCCGGCGGTCGACCTCGAACTGCTGCTGTCCGACAGCTATGTCGATCTGGCGGCCGAACGGATCGATTGCGCGATCCGCATCACCGCCGATCCGCCCGCCGGCCTGGTCGCCCGCCGGCTGGCGGACAATCGCCGCGTGGTCTGCGCCAGCCCCGCCTATCTCGCTGACCACGGCGTTCCGGCGCATCCCCGGGCGCTGGCCGACCACCGGCTGCTGGCGGCGGACGGACAATTGCCTTGGACGTTGCTGCGCCCCGGCGGGCGCGTGCAGGTGACCGGGCGCAGCCATGTCCGCACCAACTCCAGCGAGATCGTCCGCGAACTGGCGCTGGCCGGGGTCGGCATCGCGCTGCGCTCGCTATGGGATGTCGGGCGGTCACTGGCCGATGGGCGGCTGGTGCGCGTGCTGCCGGCATGGGAGGGGCCGCGCGACCTAGCCATTCACGCCGTCCATGCCGCCGATCCGCGCCCGGCGGTAACCGCATTCGTCGACCACCTCGCCGCGCGCTGGGTGGATGCGCGGGTGCCGCAGTGCGCAGCGCTGGTCGACGTGCCGGGCATCGACGCGATCGTGGCGATGGTCGCCGCCGGCCTCGGCATCTCGGTGCTGCCGCGGCTGCGACCGGAACAGCGCGCGCACTACCCGGTGCGCGTAATCGGCCTCGGCCGCGACGCCCCGCTGCGGCAGATGGTGCTGGTGCGCCGCGCGGCCGATGCGGGCAACCGGCGGATAGACGCGGTGGAGCGGGCGTTGGTCGCGGCGGCCAGCGCGCAGGCGGTCAGTCGAGCTTGATGCCGGCCTCGCGCACCAGCTGGCCCCACTGGCCCAGCTCGGTGCGGATCAGCGATGCGAACTGCTGCGGCGTGCCGGTGGCGGGCACGCTGCCCTCCACCGCCAGCCGGTCCTGCACGTCCTTCGTCGCGAGCAGCTGCACCACCTCGGCGTTCACGCGCTTGACGATGTCGGCCGGCAGTCCGGCGGGGCCGACCAGACCGAGCCAGGTCACCGCGTCGAAGCCGGCATAGCCCTGCTCGGCGACGGTCGGCACGTCGGGCAGCGACGGCAGGCGCCGGGCCGAGGTGACCGCCAGCGCCCGGACCTTGCCGCCCTTGAGCTGCGGCATGATCGACACGCTGCTGCCGAAGTAGACCGCGACCTGCCCGCCGAGCAGGTCGGTCATGGCCGGCGCGGCGCCCTTGTAGGGCACCTGCAGCACCTGGATGCCGGCGCGGCGCGCCAGCATCTCGGCCGCCAGATGGCCGACGGTGCCGTTGCCGGCCTGCGCCACGCCGAGGGCGCCGGGCTGCTTCTTCGCCGCGGCGACGAAGTCGGCCAGGGTGCGCATCGGCGCATCGGCGCGCACCGCCAGGATGATCGGCTGCGCGGCCACCTCGACGATCGGCGTGAAGTCCTTCACCGGATCGAAGGGCATCTTCGGATAGAGCGCCGGGTTGATCGTCAGGTTGCTCGACTGGCCCATGCCGAGCGTGTAGCCGTCGGCCGGCGCCTTGGCGACCGCGTCGAGCCCGATGTTGCCGGCGGCGCCGGGCTTGTTGTCGACCACGATGGTCCAGCCGCGCGCGGCGGTGAGCCGCTCGGCGACCAGCCGCGAGGTGGCGTCGGTACCGCCGCCCGGCGGGAACGGCACCACCAGCCGGATCGGCCGCTGCGGCCAGGCGTCCTGCGCGAGGGCGCTGCGGCCGAAAGCGGCGCCGGCCAGCGCGGCGCCGGCGGTGTGGAGGAAATGGCGTCGTTGCATGGATGTCTCCTGGTGTGGATGCCGGCGCAGCCGTTCAGACCGGCAGGCCCTTGGCGCGCAGCGCGGCGTCGAAGCGCTCGGGGTCGGAGGTGCCGGCGGCGTTGGCGGCGCGGATCGCGGCTTCCTTCTCCAGGTGGGCGCGGGTCTTCCGCAGCACTTCGGCCGCCTCGGCGGCGGGGATCGCGATCACGCCGTCGGCATCGCCCACCACCAGGTCGCCCGGCTGCACCACCAGGCCGGCGCAGGCGACCGGCACGTTGACTTCGCCCGGGCCGTCCTTGCTCGGGCCGCGGTGGGTGTGGCCCTTCGCGAAGATCGGCATGCCGGGCGCGGCCCATTCGGCCACGTCGCGCACCGCGCCGTCAATCACCAGGCCGGCGATCTTCTTCGCAACGCAGGTGGTGCGCATCAGGCCGCCGACCAGCGCCTGCGACACGTCGCCGCCGCCGTCGATCACCAGCACGTCGCCGGGCTGCACCATCATCAGCGCCTTGTGGATCATCAGGTTGTCGCCGGGCCGCACCCGGACGGTGACGGCCGGGCCGCAGAGGACGGCGTTCACGTCTGCGTGGTACTGGCGCAGGCCGACGGTGCCGATGTTGCGGCTCATCGCGTCGCCGATGGCGGCGGCGGGCAGGCCCTGGAAGGCGGCGACGATGTCGGCCGCGGGGCCGGCAGCGCGGGGGTTGATGCGCCAGCCGGGCGGCCAGGATGGGGTGTCTACGGTCATGGTGTCTCCTTCGGGTGAAAAAGCGGGATATCGGGCGACGGCCTCGGCTGTCTTGGTAGCCGCCGCAGTCGTTGGTGCTGTCGCGGTCGTGCGGCGAGGACGTCCGCGGTGGTCAGGCCGTGGCAGCGGTGGCGGCGTGCGCGCCCAGCACCTGCGGGTTGACGCAGGACTGCGCATCCGCCGGCGTGCCCTGCAGCCAGCCGAGCACGTTGCGGGCAGCGCCGGCGGCCATCGCAGCGAGCGCGGCGGGCGTGGAACCGCCGACGTGCGGCGTGAGCACGACGTTGGGCAGCGTGGTGAAGGGATGGCCGGCCGGCAGCGGCTCGACCGCCATCGTGTCCAGGCCGGCAGCGTGGAGGTGCCCGCTCTGCAGCGCCGCGACCAGCGCCGGCTCGTCCACCACCTCGCCGCGCGCGGTGTTGACCAGGATCGCGCCGCGCGGCAGCTGCGCAAGCTGCGCCGCGCCCAGCAGGCCCCGGGTGTGGCGGTTGAGCGGCACATGCAGGCTCAGCACATCCGCCAGCGGCAGCAGCGCCTCGGCGCTCTCGACCAGGCGCACGCCGGCGACCGGCGGCGCGCCGCCGGCCAGCGCCGGATCGAAGGCCGCCACCTGCATGCCGATCGCCTGCGCCGCCACCGCGACCCGCCGGCCGACCTGCCCGAATCCGAGCAGGCCGAGCGTGCGGCCGTGCAGTTCCACCCCGTCCTGCGCGCGGCTCCAGCGACCGTCGTGCAGTTCGCGGTCCATCCAGCCGATGCGGCGGGCAGCGGCGAACATCAGGCCGAGCGTCATCTCGGCCACCGACTGCGCATTGGCGCCGGGCGTCACGTAGACCGGAATGCCGCGCGCGGTGGCGGCGTCCACGTCGATGTTGCTCACCCCGACGCCGTGCTTGGAGATGACCTTCAGCGTCGGGCAGCGGGCGATCGCCGGCGCGGTGAGGTCCACCGTACGCGAGATCACCGCGTCGACGGGCTCGGTGGCCAGCAGATCCGCCACCGCCGCGGCATCGCCGCCCTCGGGCAGGTAGAGCACCCGCGCGCCGGCGGCGGCCAGCAGGTCGCGGCCGGCAGGAGCCAGCCGGGGGGCGGTGACGAGGATGGTGAACGGCATGCGGCAGCAGTGGGGCTGGGGGAAGGGACCGCCGATTCTGGGAGCCGCGTCCGATACCGTCCAATTTAGAATTTTTGCCGACCGAACACTTCTGGCGATCAGTGGCGACGACCGTGCGACTGCTGCGCCGCCCTGCCCATGGATCTGCGCGACCTCAAGTACTTCGTGGCCCTGGCCGAGGCCGGCAGCACCCGGCGCGCGGCCGAGCGAGTGCACCGCAGCCAGCCGGCGCTGGCGAAGGCGATCGACCGGCTCGAAGCCTCGCTGGAGGCGCAGCTGTTCGAGCGCGACGGCCGCGGCCAGCGCCTGTCGGCCGCCGGCGTCGCCCTGCTGGCCCGCGCCATGCCGCTGATCGCCGCCGCCGACGCGGTGCGCCACGACATCGGTGCGCTTGGCCGCGGCACCGCCGGCGTGGTGCGGCTCGGCAGCGGCCCGCTCGGCGCCGAATACCTGCTGCCGCGCATCTGCGGCCTGATGCTGGCCGAGGCGCCCGACGTGCAGCTGCAGCTCACGATCCGCATGAACTACGAGCTGCGCGACTCCCTGCGCGACGGCACGCTCGACCTGGTGCTCGGCTTCGTGCCCGAGCAGGAAGACGAATTCGCCTGCGACACGCTGCTGGAAGACACGGTGGTCGCGGTCGCCGCGCGCGGGCACCCGGTGTTCGCGCAGCGGCGCGTGCGGCTGGAGACGCTCGGCCGCTACCGCTGGGCGCTGCCGAACGCGGCGGTCGCGAGCCGGGTCTGGCTCGACAATGCCTTCGCCGCCCACGGGCTCCCGCCGCCGGTGGCGCAGATCGAGACCAATTCGATCCCGCTGGTGCCCCAGGTGATCGCGCACACCGAACTGCTGAGCTTCGTCTCGCGCCGGACACTGCGGGCCAGCGGCGGCCTGCTGCAGGAGATCCCGCTCGCCGCGACGACACTGGTGCGCAAGTTCGGCCTCACCTATCCGAAGGCACGGGTGCCGTCGCCCGCGGCGGCGCGGCTGGTGGCGCTGCTGCATGCGCACGGACGCAGCCTGTTCGAGGGGCAGGACGTGCCGGAGCGTCGGTCGTCCGGTGCGGCGGGAGATATCGGCACCTGATCGGCCTTTTGCGCCCGTCCAGCAAGCATATGCAGCTATCTTTTCAGGAGCGCTCAGCCAGAACCGCAACGACGGACGGCCGCGCTGCTGACCTGGGCCTCGGCTACGGCATCGCGCATGCAGGGCTCCCTGCGCGGCTCCCTAGAATTTGCCGGCTATGACCTTCTCTGCACCGACGTCAGCACCGCGGCCGGTATCGTCCCCGTCCATGCAGGGCGCTGCCGAGCGCGAGGCCGATTTCCGCACCAAGACGCTGCGCCGCGTGCAGTCGACCGCTCCCGAGATGGGCATCGCCGCCGTGCTGGGGACGCTGCTGTCCATCCTGCTGCGGCTGCTGCTGCCGGCACCCGAATATGTGGGCCTGCGGGTGGCGTTGCTGGCGGCGACCGCCGTGTCCGCCTACCTGATCGTCCGTGCACCGTCGGTGCGCCTCTACGGCTGGGCCTGCATGGCCACCATCGCCACGGTCACCGGCAGCAACTACCTCGGCACACTCGGCACCGACCGGCAGCTGATGTACTTCCTGCCGATCGCGATCATCGTCCTGCTCTCGGCCAGCTTCTTCTGGATCACGGTGGGTCAGTGGTTCGGCGGGGCTGTCGCCTGCTACGGCTTCTTGCTGCCGTTCGTGGGCGATCCGGCGGTCAGCCGTGCGGACGCGGTGTATACCGTGCTGTGCGCGACGGTCTCGCTCGGAGCGGCCTTCGTCACCTACCAGCGCGCCCGCGACTACCAGCGCCGGGCCTTCGACCAAGCCCGGCAGCTGGCGGAGCTGTCGGTCACCGACACGCTGACCGGCGCCCGCAGCCGGGCGGAATTCCTGCAGCAGCTGGACCGCGCCGTCGCGCAGGCGCATGCGACCGCCACGCCCTTGGCCCTGCTGTACATCGACGTCGACCATTTCAAACGGCTCAACGACCTGCACGGGCATGCGGCGGGCGATGCGGTGCTGCGCGGGCTGGCCGACGCCCTGCAGCAGGGCCTGCGCACCACTGATCTCTTCGGACGGTTGGGCGGCGAGGAGTTCTGCATCCTGTTGCCCGGTCAGGGCGAGGCCGATGCCCGGGCGCTGGCGGCACGGCTGCGCGCCCGGCTGGCCGAGGTGCCGCGACCCGACGGACGGCTGACGGTGTCGGCCGGCATCGCGGTGCTGCACCAGGGCGAGGCGGCGGCCCCGCTGCTGCACCGGGCCGACCTCGCGATGCTGCAAGCCAAGCAGGACGGCAGGGACACGGTGCGCGTCGCCGCCTAAGACGCCCGCGCGCGAGGCTGCCGTCGGTGCGCGCACCGGAACAGCGGGTCGCGCACAGGTCCGGTGCGCGCACCTCTTGCCTGCATGTGCACTCCCTGACACAAAACCGGCGCGGCGACCAGTTCGCGTTTACGCCAATGCCTCAGCAGGATACTGTAAATATATTTA
The DNA here is from genome assembly GCA_913776965.1 of uncultured Xylophilus sp. Classification (GTDB taxonomy): domain Bacteria; phylum Pseudomonadota; class Gammaproteobacteria; order Burkholderiales; family Burkholderiaceae_C; genus Xylophilus. The sequence goes on along the minus strand of CAJYQL010000018.1, from coordinate 25,065 downwards.
TAGACCTGGGTCGGCAGGTGGCGCGCCAGCGCCTGGCATCCAAATTGCTTTAGCGGATGCTATAAATATATCGACCATATCTTCAAAACTTCAGTTCAGCCGCCATGGAAGCCTCCGCCCCTCCCCCTCTTGCGCCGCATCCCCTGGTGCGGCTGGTTCTCGACGCTTCCGGTGCGCTGCTGAAGCTCGAGCGCTGGCTGATCACCGGCCTGATGACGCTGCTCACCGCCCTGGTGCTGATCAACGTCGCCACCCGCTACAGCGGCATGCCGCTCTACTGGGTGGACGAGGCGTCGGTCTATGCGGTGGTCTGGCTCACCTTCGTGGGCGCTTCCGCGATGACCCGTCTGCGGATGGACTTCGCGGTGACGATGGTGACCGACAAGCTCGGCCCGCGCAGCGCCCGGGTGGCGAAGCTGGTCGCGACCGGCGGCGTGCTGGCCTTCGCACTCGCGCTGGTGGCGATGTGCTGGATCTGGATGGACCCGGTCGGCATTGCCCGCAAGGGTTTCGATGCCCGGGAATATGCGGCCGAGTCGTTCAACTTCCTCTACACCGAGCGCACGCAGACACTGGAATGGCCGGTCTGGGTCCTCCAGCTGATCATGCCGATCTTCGCGCTGTGCATGAGCCTGCATGCCCTTGCCAACCTGCTGGAAGACCTGCGCCTGGCGCCGCAGCGCAAGCACCCGGCGTTCGACGCCGCCAACCCGGAAGCGGTGAACTGACATGCTGACCTCGCTCTTCTTCGTCGCGATCATGCTGGTTGGCGTGCCGATCGGCCTGTGCCTGTGCCTGTCCGGCATCTTCTATATCTACAGCACCGACAACCCGGTGCTGCTGCAGTCCTATGCCACGCAGATGTTCGCGGGCGTCGACAGCTACGGCCTGATCGCGATCCCGCTGTTCATCCTGATCGGCGAGGTGATGAATAGCGGCGGCATCACCCGCCGCCTGGTCGACCTGTCGATGGCCTTCGTCGGCTCGGTCAAGGGCGGGCTCGCCTACGTCAACATCCTGGCGAACATGCTGGTGTCCTCGATCATCGGGTCGGCCACCGCGCAGGTCGCGATCATGTCGCAGGTGATGGTCCCGGAGATGGAGAAGCAGGGCTACGACAAAACCTTCGCTGCGGGCCTGACGGTCTACGGCGGGATGCTCGGCCCGATCATCCCGCCCTCGGTGATGTTCGTGGTCTACAGCGTGCTGGCGCAGGTGGCGGTCGGCGACATGCTGATCGCGGGCATCCTGCCCGGCATCCTGCTGACGCTGCTGTTCTTCGTGGTGATCGCCTGCATGGGCTTCATCTACCACTACCCGCGCAGCGCCAAACGCACGCTGCGCGAGCGTGCCCGTACCGTGCTGGTGTCGAGCCCGACGCTGCTCATCCCGCTGGTGATCGTCGGTTCGATCCTGACCGGCCTCGCCAACCCGACCGAAGCCGCTGCCGTGGGCGCGGTGAGCGCGGTGCTGGTGGGCCGCTACGTGACCCGCGAGTTCAGCTATTCGAGCCTCGGCGCGATCATGCTGCGCTCGGGCATCTATTCGGCGATCGTGCTGTTCCTGGTGGCCGCCGCGTCGGTCTTCTCGTGGCTGCTGATCTACGGCAAGGTGCCGCAGATGGTCGCGGAATGGATCCAGACCGTGGCCAAGGACCCGATCACCTTCCTGCTGCTGGTCAACGTGATCCTGCTGGTGATCGGCACCGTGATCGACGGCATCCCGGGCCTGATCATGACCGCGCCGATCCTGCTGCCGATCGCCACCGAGATCTACCACATCGATCCGCGCCATTTCGGCGTGGTGATCGTGATCAACCTGGTGCTGGGCCTGATGTCGCCGCCGGTCGGCCTGAGCTTCTTCGTCGCCGCCGCGGTGACCGGCGCCAAGCCCGGGAAGATGTTCATCGTCACCCTGCCCTTCTTCATCATCAGCTGCATCGCGCTGGTGATGCTGTCGCTGTTCCCGAGCCTGTCGCTCGGGCTGCTGAAGTAGTCCGGGCCCCGCGCCCGGCACCTCGATCCATTCCCGTCGTTCCCCTGTCCCACCCCGCCTGCACGGAGCCCTGCCATGCCCCTGAATCGCCGCCATTTCCTCCAGACCTCGGCCGCCGCGGCCGCGCCGCTGGCCTTCGTCACCCCGTCGCGCGCCGCGGCAGCCAAGGAATTCCGCCTCGGCCTGATCACGCCGGCCGGCCATTCGTGGAACCGCGCGGCGCTGCAGTTCGGCAACGAACTCAAGAAGGCGACCGACGGCCGGCTGACCGTCACCGTCTTCCACTCCGGCCAGCTCGGCAACGAGTCGGTGATGATGCAGCAGCTGCAGTCCGGCGCCCTGGACATGGGCTGGATCCAGGCGGCCGAGCTCGGCACCCGGGTGCCCAGCGTCGCGTCGATCAACGCGCCCTACCTGGTGCGCTCCACGCCCGCCGTTGGCAAGCTGGTGAAGACGCCGGCTGCGCTCAAGTTGCTCGACGTGCTGCCGCGCGAAACCGGCTGCATCGGCCTCGGTTGGGGCATCACCGGCATGCGTGTCGTGTTCTCCACCAAGGACATCAAGACGCCGAACGACCTGAAAGGCATGAAGCTGCGCATCAACCCGACGCCGGTGTACCGCGACTTCTACCAGTACTTCGGCGCGGCCCCCACGCCGATCCCGACGCCGGCGGTGTTCGATGCGATGACCAACGGCCAGGTCGACGGGCTGGAAGCCGACGTCGAGTTCTCCTGGAACCAGCGTTTCGACAAGGTCTCGAAGGTCATGATGCCGATGAACGCGCTGTTCATGCCGTTCGCACCGCTCGTCTCGGGCCGCATCTGGCAGACGCTCGACGCCAAGGACCGCGATCTGGTCCGGCGCCTGACCGCCCAGGTGCTCGATGCGCAGATCGCCGACATCGTCATGACCGAAGCCGGTCTGCTGGAGAAGCTGCGCAAGGAGCCGATCGCGATCCGCGAGCTGACCAGCTACGACCCCAAGCCGGCGATCGAGGCGTTCGACAAGATCTGGCTGCCCAAGGCACCGCAGATCGCCGAGCTGCGCGCCGTCGGCGCGACGCTCTGACCGGACCGCCGCCGCCGCATCGCGATGTGCAGCCGCTCCGGGCCCGGCACCCTGTCAGGAATTGATGATGCGGTGGGTGAAGCGCGCCAGATACTGCATCAGCTGCTCGGCGCCCTGCTCGGCCGCGGCGGCGTCGCTGGAGGCGATGGCTTCGGCCATCGCCAGGTGCGCCCGGGCGCCTTCGCCGATCTCGCCTTCGTGCTGGTAGGCGTACCAGAAGCGCCGGCACTGCACCACCAGCGGCAGCACCGCACCGACGGCCGACGCGTTGCCGCAGGCGGCGTGATTGATGTGGTCGAGTTCCTGGTCCGCCTGCATGTAGGCGTCGAGGTTGTCCTTCTCGGCGGCCTTGATCATCTTCTGCGCGGCCGCGACCAGCGCCTTGCGCTGTTCGGGCGTGGCCCGGCGCGCCGAGCTGGCCGCGATCAGGCGCTCCAGCACCCGGCGCGTCTCCACCACGTCGAGGTGATCGGACACGTCGATGCTCGACACCACGAGACCGCGGCGCGGCTGCTGCGCGACCAGGCCGATCGACACCATGCGCATCAGCGCCTCGCGCACCGGCGTGCGGCCCAGCCCGGTCAGCTCGGCGATCTCGGCCTCGACCACCGGCGTGCCCGGGGCGATCTCGAGCCGGGCGATCAGCGACTCGATGCGGTCGTAGGCGATGTCGGCCGCACGGCGCTTGACCGGCGCTTTGGCGGAATGCTTCGAGGCGCGGGTGTTGAGTGCGGGCATGACGGGGTGCGAAAGGGGCCGTTAGGAGCCTTTCAATATATCCGGAATCTATTCCCGACAGGTGCGTGTCGCGACGGGCGAACATCCGCCGAAACCCTCTTGTGCGCCGCCTGAACTTCTCCTATCCTCGCAACAAAACATACCGCAAATATATTTACAGCCTATTTATAAACCGTGTGCGGTGCGCGGCATGCCCCGCGGACGACCGATCCCTCCGCCGTGCGAGCGGCACCTTTTCTTCTTCACAGGACCTTCCATGAACGACTCCATCTTCACCGGCACCATCCCCGCCCTGATGACGCCCTGCACGGCCGACCGCCAGCCCGACTACGACGCCCTCGTGGCCAAGGGCCGCGAGCTGATCGACGCCGGCATGAGCGCCGTCGTGTACTGCGGCTCGATGGGCGACTGGCCGCTGCTGACCCGCGAGCAGCGACAGGAGGGCGTGGCCCGCCTGGTCGCCGCCGGCATCCCCACGATTGTCGGCACCGGTGCGGTGAACTCGGCCGAAGCCGTATCCCATGCCGCCCACGCCGCGCAGGTCGGCGCCCACGGCCTGATGGTCATTCCCCGCGTCCTGTCGCGCGGCTCCTCGGCGACGGCCCAGAAGGCGCATTTCTCGGCGATCCTGGCCGCGGCGCCGCAGCTGCCGGCGGTGATCTACAACAGCCCCTACTACGGTTTCGCGACCCGCGCCGACCTGTTCTTCGAACTGCGCCGCGCCCATCCGAACCTGATCGGCTTCAAGGAGTTCGGCGGTGCCGCCGACCTGCGCTACGCGGCCGAGCACATCACCTCGCAGGACGAGGACGTGACGCTGATGGTCGGGGTGGACACCCAGGTGGTCCACGGCTTCGTGAACTGCGGTGCCACCGGCGCGATCACCGGCATCGGCAACGCGCTGCCGCGCGAAGTGCTGCAGCTGGTGGACCTGAGCAAGAAGGCGGCCCGCGGCGACGCGACCGCCCGGCGCCAGGCCCGCGAACTGGAGTCCGCCCTGGCCGTGCTGTCGTCGTTCGACGAAGGAACCGACCTGGTGCTGTTCTACAAGTACCTGCTGGTGCTCAACGGCCAGACGGAATACACGCTGCATTTCAACGCGACCGACGCGCTGACCGATGCGCAGCGCAAGTACGCCGAGAACCAGTACCACCTGTTCCGCACCTGGTATGCGGACTGGTCGCAGCAGCTGATCGGCTGATCCTCCGCCGCCGCTGGCGCGGTCAGGCGTGCGAATACAGCACCGCTCCCGCGACCGGCAGTTCGGCTTGCAGCAGAGTGCCGGTCTGGGCATCGGTCAGCACCAGTTGCCTTGTGCCGGGACGGAACGCCACGTTGGTGATCGTGTGGCCCGCAGGGCTGCGCACGAAGTGGGTCACCTGCCCGCGCACGTCGAGCAGGAAGGCACCGCCCAGGCTGGCGTGGGCGACCACCAGACCGCCGTCGGCGGTGGCTGCCAGACCATCGGGCCCGCTGGCGCCGAAGAACGTCTGGAACGCGCCCATCTTCGACAGGCTTCCGTCGGTCAGCAGGGGGGCGCGCCAGACCTGATTGGCGCGGGTCAGGGCCACGTAGAGCACCTGCCGGGCCGCATCCAGGGCGATGCCGTTGGGACTGGGACCCTGCCCCAGCAGCAGGTCGAGGCGCCCGTCCGGGCTCCACCGGTAGACCCGGCCCGTCGGGTCGTGCAGCCCGGTCTGGCCCTGGTCGGTGAAATACAGACGCCCCTGCGCGTCGAACACCAGGTCGTTCACGCCCTTGAAGGATTCGCTGTTGCGGTGGCCCACCACCGTCTCGACGGTGCCGCGGACCGGGTCGCAGCGCAGGATGCCGCGCCGGTAGTCGGCGATCCACAGGCTTCCATCCGCATGAAAGGCCAGGCCGTTGGGCCAGCCGTCGGTGTCGGCGATCGGCTTCCACGCACCGTCGCCTTCGATGCGGAAGATGCGGCCATGCGGGATGTCCGTGACATACAGAGCACCGCCCCGGTCGAACGCCGGGCCCTCCAGGAAGCAGTCGACGACCTGTCCCGGCTTGTTGGCGTCGGCCCATGCGCTGCGGCGCGGCAGGCGCAGCGCGTCGTTCATGCGCGACAGCACCTGCGCCTCGATCACGATGGGAGGGGTGAAGCTCAGGTTCCACATCGGGTGGTTGTCCTCGTGCAGTCGTCAGAACCGGCCGGTGGATGACTCGGGCTTCAGGCCGGCGCGCCGGCCCGCCTCCGCCCAAACGGCGACTTCCTTGTTCACGAAATCGCCGAACTGCCGAACCGTCATCGGCCGGTAGGACGCGCCCTGCTGGGCCATGCTCGCCTGCATCGCAGGATCGGTCATCGCCGATGCGACGAGGGCGTGCAGCTTTTCGATCACGGGTGCGGGCGTCCCCTTCGGTGCCGCAAGGCCGAACCAGTTAACGACCTGGTACGACGGCAGCCCTGCCTCTGCGAAGGTAGGCACATCGGGCAGGGCCTGCAGCCGGCGGTCGCCGGTAGTGGCCAGCGCCCGCACCCGGCCGCCCTTGACCTGCGGAATCGCAGTCGGGGCAGCGGTGATCAGCAGATCGATCTGGCCGGCCATCACGTCGGCCATGGCGGCGCCTGCACCCCGGTAGGGAATGTGGGTGATGAAGACCTTGGCGTCGCTCTTGAACACCTCGGCCGACAGATGGGTGGAGCTGGCCGGCCCGCCCGAACCGAAATTCAGCTTGCCGGGGTGGGCCCGGGCATGGGCGACAAGGTCCTGCAGCGTCTTGAAGGGCGACTTCTCGGGCACCACCAGCACCACCGGTGTTTCGATGATGCCGGTGACATGAACCAGATCGCTCCGGTAGTTCCACGGCAGCTTGGCGAACAGCAGCGGCAGCATGGTGTACGTGGTGTCGGTCACCAGGAAGTTGCTGCCGTCGGGCGTGCTGCGCACCACGTCCTGCGTGGCGATGGTGCCGGAGGCGCCGGTCTTGTTCTCGACGAAGAAGCTCTTGCCGGTGGCGTCGGAAAGCTTCTGTGCGATCTGGCGGGCTGCATAGTCGGTGGTGCCGCCGGCCGAATAAGGCACGACCAGTCGTACCGGCTTGTCGGGCCAGGCCGGTGCCTGCGCGAAGGCGCCGGCCGCTGGCAGCGCCAGCAGCACGGCGGCCCCGACGCGGCGGCCGAGAAGAATCGAAATACGGGGTAGGCAGGCCATGGAATGTCTCCTTGTCATTCAAGCGTGATGCGGGCGTCCTGGATGAGCCGCGCCCACTTCTGCTGTTCGTCGCGGATGTACTGTTGCGCCCGTTCGGGCGTACCGCCGAGCGGCACGCTGCCTTCGCTGGCCAGCAATGCAATCGTGGCGGGCTTCGACAAGGCCTTTTCTGCCGCGGCATTGATCGCACGCACCACGGCCGCCGGCGTGCCGGCCGGCGCGACGATCGCCTTCCAGTCCACCGCCTCGAAACCCCGATAACCCGATTCGGCCACGGTGGGCACATCGGGCAGGATCGGCAGCCGCGCCTGCGATGTCACTGCCAGCGCCCGCAGCCGACGGCCCTTGATCATTTCCTGCACCGCCTGCGGCGTGGCGAACATGTAGTCGGTGCTGCCGCCGAGCAGGTCGGTGAGGGCCGGTGCGGCACCCTTGTAAGGTACGTTGAGCACCTGGAATTTCGCGCGGTAGGCGAGCAGCTCGCCGGCCAGATGGCCCACGGTGCCGCTCGCGGCCAGCGCCTGCTTGACGGCGCCGGGTTGCGCCTGCATGGCTTTCACACCGTCGGCCAGTGTTTTCCAGGCGGAGTCCGCGCGCACCACCATCACCACGGGCAAGGACGCCACCAGCACCACCGGCGCGAAGTCTTTCGCCGGGTCGAACGGCATTTTGGGGAGCAGCGCCGGATTGATCGCCAGGTTGGCGGTCTGGCCGAGCGCCAGCGTCAGGCCATCCGGCCGGGCCTTGGCAACGGCATCCAGCCCGATGTTGCCGCCGGCACCGGGGCGGTTCTCGACGATGACGGTCCAGCCGGTCTCGGCGTGGATCTTCTCGGCGATGAAGCGGGCCACGGCATCGGTGCCGCCGCCGGGCGTGTACGGCACGATCAGCCGCAGCGGCCGGCCGTCGGGAAAGGCCGCGGCGCGGGCGTGTGCATGGAGCGCGCCGGTGGCTACGCCCGCGACCGCGGCCAGCGCGCCGCGCCGGGTGATGGAGAAACTCATGCGGTGTCGCCTGCCTGGGTGATCTTTCGGGACTGGAGTGCGCCGATCTCGTCGGCGCTGTAGCCGACCTCGCGCAGCAGCGCCTCGGTGTGCTCGCCCACCCGCGGCGGCTGCTGGCGGATCGCGGGCTGCGCGCCGTCGAGCGTGAACGGCAGCAGCGGCACCCGCGACATGCTGCCGTCGTTCATCCGGATCGGCGCCAGGCCACCGGTCGCATGGAGATGCGGATCGTCGAACAGTTGCTCGGGCCGGGTGATCGGCGCAAACGGCAGGCCCTCGGCCTCGAACACCGCCGCCAGTTCGGCGGCGCTGCGGCCGGCCAGGTGCGAGCGCAACTGCGGCATCAGCCACTCGCGGGCCTGCACCCGGTCGTTGTTGGTGGCGAGACGCGGGTCGGCCAGCAGGTCGGCCAGACCGAAAGCGCGGCAGAAGATCGCCCACTGCTTGTCGCTCACCACCGCCAGGAAGATCTGCTCGCCATCCTTCACGGTGAATACGTCGTAGACCGCCCAGGCGGAGATGCGGCTCGGCATCGGCGCAGCCGCCTTGCCGGTGGCGGCGAACTGCATCATGTGCTGGCCGACCAGGAAGACGTTGTTCTCGAACAGCGAGGCCTGCACCTCGCTGCCCCGGCCGGTCTTCTCGCGCTGTGCCAGGGCCGCCATCGCGCCGATCGCGCCGAACATGCCGCCCATGATGTCGTTGACGCTGGTGCCGGCGCGCAGCGGATCGCCGGGCCGCCCGGTCATGTAGGCCAGGCCGCCCATCATCTGCACCACTTCGTCGAGGGCGGTGCGGTTGTCGTACGGCCCCGGCAGGAAACCCTTGTGGCCGACGTAGATCAGGCGCGGGTTGAGCTTCTGCAGCGTGGCATAGCCCAGGCCGAGCTTGTCCATCACGCCGGACTTGAAGTTCTCGCTCACGATGTCGGCGGTGGCGATCAGCCGCAGCGCGGCTTCCACACCCTCGGGCCGCTTCAGGTCGAGCGCGATGCTCTTCTTGTTGCGGTTGAACATCGGGAAGAAGCCGGCGCCGGAGCCGAGCAGCGTCCGCGTGGTGTCGCCGCCGATCGGCTCGACCTTGATCACCTCGGCGCCCAGGTCCGCCAGCAGCATGCCGCAGGTCGGCCCCATCACCATGTGGGTGAACTCGACGACGCGGATCCCGGCGTAGGGGAGCGACGCGGCGGCGCCGTCGTGCGCAGCGGCTTCAGACATGAGCATCCCCTTGGACGAAACCTTTCGGCAGCCCCGCTTCCGGCGACATGCCGTAGACCGGCTCGCCCGGCAGGCCCGCCTGCAGCGGTGCACGCGCGGCGAACAGCTTTTCCAGATCGATGCCGGTGCGTACGCCCATCGCCTCGAACATGAACACCAGGTCCTCGGTCACCACATTGCCCGAGGCGCCCGGCGCATAGGGGCAACCGCCCAGCCCGCCCAGCGAACTGTCGAAGGTGCGCACGCCCTCCTCCCAGGCCGCGAGGCAGTTGGCCAGCCCCAGGCCGCGGGTGTTGTGCATGTGGGCGGCGCCAGCGTGTTCGCCGATCTCGGCGCGCAGCCGCCGGAACAGCCGGCGCACCTGCGCCGGGTTGGCGTACCCGACCGTGTCGGACAGGCCCGATTCGTCGGCACCGGCCGCGATGCAGTCGGCCGCCAGCCGGATCACGTCGTCTTCCGGCACCAGGCCCTGCAGGGTGCAGCCGAAGGCGGTGGAAATGCCGGCCTCCAGCTTCACGCCGGGCGCCCGCTCGTCGCGCAGCCGGGCGATGGCCCGCACCTCCTCGACCATCTGCTCGCGCGTCTTGCGGACGTTCGCGAGCGAATGGGCAACGCTTGCCGAGACCGGCATCGTCAGCTTGTGCACCCCGGCGGCCAGCGCCGCCTCGGCCCCGCGCAGGTTGGGCACCAGTGCCATCACCATGACGCCGGCGTGGGTGCGCGCATGGCGCACCACCTCAGCCGCGTCGGCCATCTGCGGCAGCAGACGGGCAGGTACGAACGACGCCACCTCGATCTCCTGCACGCCGGCGGCGACCAGCGCATCGATCCAGCGGCATTTATCGGCCGTCGGCATGGTGGCCGCGACCGATTGCAGGCCGTCGCGCGGGCCGACCTCGCTGATAAGTACATCGCTCACTGGCATCAAAGTTCCGTCTTGCAGAATTAAGTTCTTTCTTTCAGAATAATTAAGGTTTTCCTTTCCGCTGTCAACCCGGACCTGCCCGATGCCCCGTAAAGCCCAGACCGAATCCCTGGCCGATACCGATGCCGCCCCCGGCGGCGCGGCCGCTGTCGACCGTGCGCTGTCCCTTCTCGCGGCTTTTCAGCCGGGCGACAAGGCGTTGAGCCTGGCCATCCTGGCCGAGCGCACCCGGCTGTACAAAAGTACCGTCCTGCGGCTGCTGGCATCGCTCGAGCACGGCGGGTTCATCCAGCGGCTGGCCGACCACCGCTATGCGATCGGCCCGGAAATCGCACGTCTCCATGCACTCTATGCGGCGTCGTTCTCGCTGGAATCCGTCGTGGTGCCGGCGCTGCAGGCCCTGGTCGCCGCGACCGGCGAAAGCGCGGCCTACCACGTCCGACAAGGCGACCGCCGGCTCTGCCTCTATCGGGTGGATTCACCCCATCCGGTGCGCGACCACATCCGCGCAGGCGATCTGCTCCCGCTCGACCGCGGCACCGGCGGCCGCATCCTCTGGGCGTTCGCGGGCGAAGGGATGGGGCCGGCACCCGCCACGCCGGAAGACGCCGCCCTGCTCGACACCATCCGTGCCCAGGGCTACTTCGCCACGCTCGGCGACCGGCTGCCAGGCGTCGCCGGCATATCCGCGCCCGTCTTTCGCGCCGACGGCCGTCTGGCGGGCGCAGTGACCTTGACCATGCCGGTGGAGCGCTACCGGCCGGAATACCTCGGTCCGGTCCTCGCAGCTGCTCAGCGCTTGGGCCGACAGGTAGGCTGACGCTATCGAAAACCCTCGGTTGGCTTGCCAAGCGGCGGTACGTCCGTAGAATTTATAGAACGTCGTTCCGTACTACAGAATTCAGGAGACTGCTGTGAATGTTTCTTCTTGGGCGCAAAGTGCATTGCACCGCCGCGCCGTTCTCGCCTTGGGTGCCGCAACATCCTTCGGCCTGCCGGCCTTTGCCCAGTCCGGCGCATGGCCCCAGCGGCCGGTCCGGATCGTGGTGCCGTTTTCCGCCGGCGGCGCGGCCGATACCTCGGCGCGGGCGGTCGGGCAGCGGGTCGGCGACATCCTCGGCCAACCGATGACGATCGAGAACCGGACGGGCGGCAATGCGGTGGTGGCAGCGGGTGCGGTGCTCGGTGCACCGAAGGATGGCTATACCTTCATCTGGGATGCCGCCAACCAGCTGACCAATCCGGTTCTGGTCAAGGATCTGCCCTTCGACTACCGCACCGCGTTCGTGCCGGTGACGATGGCCGTCCGCGCGCCGCAGGCGCTCGTGGTGCGACACGACTTCCCGGCGCAGACCTTCGAGGAATTCCTGACGGTCGCGCGTGCCAAGCCAGGTACGGTGTCCTGCGGCACGCCGCCGTCGGGTGCGATGGGCCATCTGGCCGTAGCCCTGCTGCAGCAGCGGGCGAACATCCGGTTGCTGCACACGCCGTACCGCGGCGGCGCCGATGCGGCGCGCGACGTGATGGGCGGGCAGATCGACTCTGCGCTGATCACCACGTCCACCGCGCGCGGCACGCTGGCGACCGGCAAGACGCGCATGCTTGCCGTGACCAGCGCCTCGCGCCTCGCCGCCTACCCCGACGTGCCGACCATCGCCGAGCGCGGCTTTCCCGGCTACGACATGGACGACTGGTTCGGACTATTCGCCGCTGCCGGCACGCCGGAGGAACCGCTGCGCCGGATGCAGGCCGCCGTCGCCCAGGCGGCACGCGATCCGGGCCTGGCCGCGGCCGTCGCGCCGCAAGGGACGGTGCTCGTGGCCAACGGCTCGCAGGAGTTCGCCCAGTGGCTCGGCCGCCAGCGGGAACTGCTGCAGAAGCTGGTCCGCGACGCCAACATCACCATCGGCTGACGCCGCGACCTTCCTCTCCGCTCACTGCCTCCATGACCGACCATCATTCCGCCGAGAACCGGCAGATCGTGTTCGCGGCACGTCCGCGCGGCACGCCGACGCCCGACTGCTTCCAGCTGATCCGCTCGCCCCGTCCGGCGCCCGCCGAAGGGCAGGTGCTGGTGCGCAACGACGTGCTGTCAGTCGATCCGTACATCCGCATGCGCATGGAAGAGCGCGACTCGTATGCGCCGGTCATGGCACTCGGCGACGTGCTGGTCGGCCGCACGGTCGGCCAAGTGATCGACAGCCGGGCCGAGGGCTTCGCGCCCGGAGACTGGGTGGTCGGCCGGCTGGGCTGGCAGGACTTCAGCGTGGCACGTCCTGCAGACCTGCAGTGCATCGACACCGCAGCCGCGCCTGCGACCGCCTACCTGGGTGCGCTGGGGTCCACCGGCATCACGGCCTGGGTCGGTCTGACCGCCTTCGGCCAGCCCCGCGCCGGCGAGACGGTGCTGGTATCGGCGGCCTCCGGCGCGGTCGGCAGCGTGGTCGGGCAGCTGGCGCGTATCGCCGGCTGCCGCGCGGTCGGCATCGCCGGCGGCGCGGCGAAATGCGCACTGGTCCGCGACGCTTACGGTTTCGACGACTGCGTGGACTACAAGGCACCCGACTTCGACGCCGCTTTGGCACGCGCCGTACCGCAGGGTGTGGACGTGTATTTCGACAACGTGGGTGGTCCGATCCTGGACGCGGTCCTGCCGCTGTGCAACAACTTCGCGCGCATCCCGCTGTGCGGACTGGTCTCGCAGTACAACGCCGCCGCGCCCTACGGGCTGCGCAACCTGCGGGAGGTGTTCAACCGCCGGGTCACGCTGCGGGGCTTCGTGCTGTCGGACCATCAGGACCTCTGGCCCCAGGCGACGCGCGCGCTGGCCGACGCGTACGCCGCCGGTCGCCTGCACTACCGCGAGACGATCGCCGAAGGGCTGGAAAACGCACCCGCCGCCTTCATCGCCATGCTGGCCGGCGCGAACGTCGGCAAGCAGCTGGTCCGACTGCGGCCCGCCTGAGAACGCTGCACGCCAGCGCTTTGCAGCGCCACCTGCGTCACCTCGGAAGGCCGCAGGCGCAGTCGATCTCCCTCTTTTTGCCTTGTTTCCTGGACACCATGCACGAAGCCTATCCCTATATCGCCGGCCAATGGCGCACCGGCGGCCCCACCCTTGCGGTGCACAACCCGGCCGACGGGCAAGTGATCGGTCAGGTCGGGCTCGTCGATGCCGCCGATCTTGACGCCGCATTGGCCTCCGCCGCCCAGGGCTTCGGCGACTGGCGTGCCCGCAGCGGATACGAGCGGGCGGCCCTGATGCGGCGCGCGGTGGCACTGCTGCGCGAGCGACGCGATGCCATCGGTCGCCTGATGACCCTGGAGCAGGGCAAGCCGCTGGCCGAGGCGATCGGCGAAGTGACGACCGCCGCCGACAACATCGAATGGATGGCGGAGGAAGCCACCCGCGCCTACGGCCGGGTGCTGGTACCGCGCACGGCCGGCGTCACACAGATGGTGCGGCGCGAACCGGTCGGTCCGGTGGCGGCTTTCTGTCCCTGGAATTTTCCGGCCCTCACCCCGGCGCGCAAGATCGCCGGCGCGCTGGCTGCCGGCTGCTCGCTGGTGCTGAAGCCGGCCGAGGAAACCCCGCTGACCGGCGCCGCCGTCGTGCAGGCGTTCGTGGACGCCGGTCTGCCGCCGCACGTGATCAACCTGGTCTACGGCGATCCCCGGCAGGTGTCGGCCCATCTGATCGCATCCGACGTCATCCGCAAGATCTCCTTCACCGGGTCCACGGCGGTCGGCAAGCAATTGCTCGGACTCGCCGCCCAGGGCGTGAAACGCGCGACGATGGAACTCGGCGGCCATGCGCCGGTGATCGTGTTCGACGATGTCGATCCGGTCGCCGCCGCGCGGCAGGCCGTCGTGGCCAAGTTCCGCAACGCCGGCCAGGTCTGCACCAGCCCGACGCGCTTCTACGTCCAGGAGGGCATCTATCCCCGTTTCGTCGAGGCTTTCGCCGACGCCAGCCGTGCGCTGCGTGTCGGGGACGGGCTGGACGCACAGACGCAGATGGGCCCGCTCGCGCACCCGCGCCGAGTCGCAGCGATGGAGGCCATGGTGGCCGATACTGCGTCCAGCGGTGCACGACTGCTCTGCGGCGGCCAGCGCCTGCCCGGTCCCGGCAGCTTCTTCGCCCCGACCGTGTTCGCCGACGTGCCGGAGACGGCACGCATCATGAACGAGGAGCCCTTCGGACCGGTCGTGCCGATCACGCCCTTCGCCACGACCGACGAGGCCGTGGAACGCGCCAACCGCCTGCCCTACGGATTGGCTGCCTACGCGATGACCCGGTCGCTGCAACGGGCCGCTGCGATGAGCGACGCGCTGGACGCCGGCATGGTCTGCATCAACCATTTCACCGTCTCGACCCCCGCATCTCCCTTCGGCGGCACGAAGGAGAGCGGTTACGGCTCCGAAGGCGGCACCGAAGGCCTCGACGCCTACCTGACCACCCGCTCCATCACCCAGCGTGCCATGGGCGCCGACCTGGAACCCTGACCATGCCTATGCCTGTCTCGATTAACGCGCCGCGGTTCCGCGTGCGCTGTCCGGCCTGCGGCCACTGCGCGGAAACTCTCCGATGAGCGTGCTGCAGTTCCTCACCACCGTGCATTTCGGCAACGGCGAACGTCGACAACTGCCGAAACTGCTGGCCGATGCCGGCGTGCGCAGTCCGCTGTTCGTGACCGACCGGGGCGTGATCCGTGCCGGCGTGTTCCAGCAGGCCATCGAGGCCCTCGGGCAGGATGCGGCCCGCCTGCCCGTTTTCGACGATGTGCCGGTCAACCCGACCGAGGCCGCTGCTGCGGCCGGCGCAGCACGCTACCGCGAGACCGGTTGCGACGGTGTGGTCGGCATCGGCGGTGGCGCAGCACTGGACCTCGCCAAGGCGATCGCCGTCCTTGCGACCCATGCGCCGCCGCTTTGGAACTACTGCAACCGCCATGCGCAGCCGGCACCGATCGACCGGGCCCCGCCGCTGATCCTGTTGCCCACGACGGCCGGCACCGGCAGCGAAGTCGGCCGGTCGGCGGTGATCGTTTTCGACAACGGCGTGAAGGCCGGCGTGCGGTGCCCTGATCTGGTGACCGCCGCCATCTGCGACCCCGAACTGACCTATCGCCTGCCTGCTGCCATTACGGCCTCGACCGGCATGGATGCGCTCGCGCACTGCATCGAGACCTACTGTTCGCCGGTCGTCAATCCGCCCGCCGATGCGATCTCGCTGGACGGCATGCAGCGGATCTTCGCCCACCTGCGCCGGGCAGTGGCGGACGGCAGCGACGCGGACGCCCGCTGGCACATGCTGATGGGCTCGCTTGAAGGTGCGATCAGCTTCCAGAAGGGGATGGGGGCGGTACACGCGCTGTCGCATCCGTTGGGCGCACGCGGCTTCCACCACGGCACGCTCAACGCGATCCTGCTGCCGCATGTGCTGGACTGCAACCGCGAGGCGCTCGGCTCCAAGTGGGCGGCGATCGCACATCAGGCCGGCTGGCCTGTCGGTACCGACGTGGCCGACGGCCTGCGCCGGCTGATCGCCGACATCGGCATCGCACCGCAGCTGCGCGACATGGGCGTGGCCGAGGCCGACCTGCCGGCGGTGGCGCAGGAGGCATTGCAGGATAACGCCCACCACACCAACCCGATGACGCTGGACGCAGCCGATTACCTGCGTATCCTGCAGGCCGCCTGGTGATCCGGGCGGCCTGCCGGCGCGGTCAGTAGCGGATCGCCAGATCGCGCACCACCGGGCCGCCGGTGCCGCCGATCTGCGCCGCGCCGGCATCGGCACCGCGCAGCGTCGCCGCGCCGCTGGTCAGGTTGATGTTGTAGAGGCTAAACGGCCCGGCCGCACCCGTGCGCAGTGCGGCGACCGCTAGTCCGTTGGCGCCGCCGGCGATGTCGAAGGCAGCGGCGCCCGTGGCAAGCGGCACGCCCAGCGCACCAACGTCGACCAGCGTGCCGTCGTTCGGCGGGTTCTGCTGGGCCAGTACCGAGGCGGCGGCGTCGATGTCGAACAGCGTGGTCGAGCCCGTGCCAGCGAAGCTGTTGGTGTAGGCACCGGCGATCACCTGGGGCGCACCCGCAGCGCGGTTGATCACGCCGTCGGTGGTGGTGGCGCCGGTGTCGACGTTGATCCGCAGGTTCTGGCCGGTCTCGCTGATCACACGCAGGCGGTCGGCCGCCGGATTGAAGTCCACCGTGAAGCGGGTGCCGGACAGGCCGGCGTAGGGCAACGTGGTGTCCGTCGGGTCCGCGCTCAGCGTCGCGACCGCGGCGGCGGCACCGGTGTCGGGGTCGACGGTCAGCAGGCGGCCGCCGCTGGTCAGGGCGTAGAGCCGCTGGTTGGCCGGCCGGAAGTCGATGCCGAGCACCGTCTCGTTGGCCGCCAGGCCGCTGATCGCGACCGGTGCGCTCAGCGTGTTGGGCGTGGCGAGGGCAAAGCTCGACAGCCGCGAGGTATCCGTCAGCACGACCGCGCGCGGCGCGGCCGGCTGCATCAGCGCCAAACCGGTGATCGGCTCGCTGCTGCCGATCGCACCGACCAGCGTGGCGCCGCCGGTGCCCGACAGCGGCACGGTGTAGAGACGGTTGGCACTGCCGACGGTGAGCGCCGCGAAGCCGCGGTTGGTGCGGGCGTCGATGTCGAAGCCGTTGGTGGCCGCGAAGGTCACGCCGAGCGGTACCGGACTGGCCAGCGTGCCGTTGTTCGGCGGGTCCTGCAGGTACAGCGTGCCGGCGGCATCGAGGTTGAACAGCTGCGTCGTGGTCGCGCCGGCGAAGGAGTTGGTGTAGGCCGACGCGGTCACGCTGGCACCGGCCACGCCGTTGATCGGGCCGTCGACCACGGCGGTGCCGGTCGCCACGTCGATGCGCAGGTTCTGGCCGGTGTTGCTGACCAGACGCAGGCGGTCGGCGACCGGGTTGAAGTCGAAGCCGAAGCTGCTGCCGGCCAGCGGCACCGACACGGTGCTGCGGAAGGTGGCCACGCCGGTCGCCGGGTCGAGCGTGTAGATACGGCCGAGCGAACTGACGGTGTAGACCAGGCCGTCGGCCGGACGCACGTCGATGCCGAGGAGCCGCTCGTCCGCTGCAAGGCCGCTGACGTTCAGGCTGCTGTTGATCGTGCCGGGCTGGGCGCGGTTGAACGAGATCACCTTGTTGGTCGAGGTGATAGCGATGGTGTCGCCGAGCGAGGACGGGGGCACGCCGCCGCCGTCGCCTCCACCGCCGCCGCAGGCCGTCAGCACGGCGGCGGCAGCCAGGGTCAGGGCACTAAGGGAGAAAGAACGCTTTTGCATATCGTCGGATCCTGGAAAAGTGAAAAGGACATGCCGACGAGCGTCTTGGAGTTGGAGGAAAGCGGCGGCATGCGCACCGTACGCAGGGCCAAGCCGGCGCGATGCGAAACAGCGGATTGCTTACACCTGCTTTCGTCTGCTCACAGGCCGAGGACGTGCTTGCGTTAGGCATCCACATGCGATTCAACGCAACAAAGTCACGAATCCCGTGACGGACCCTTCCACAATGCGCCCCGCAGGTTGGAATACAGTGGCGTCAACCCTCCACGCCCTCGTTGTCTTTGCAGGAAGTCCCTCCCATGAGCGCACGCACCACCGTCCACGGCCTCCAGGTCGCCCCCGAACTCCACCGCTTCATCGAGGAGCGCGTCCTGCCCGCCGCCGGCGTCGAGAGCGCCACCTTCTGGAAAGGTTTCGACGCGATCGTGGCCGACCTTGCGCCGAAGAACGCCGCGCTGCTGGCCGAGCGCGACCGGCTGCAGACCGAACTCGACGCTTGGCACAAGGCCCACCCCGGCCCAATCGCCGACATGCCGGCCTACCGGGCCTTTCTCGAGCAGATCGGCTACCTACTGCCGGCGCCGGCCGACGTGCGCGCCACCACCGCCAACGTCGATGCCGAACTGGCCACCCAGGCCGGCCCGCAACTGGTGGTGCCGATCCTCAACGCCCGCTACGCGCTGAACGCCGCCAACGCCCGCTGGGGCAGCCTATACGACGCGCTCTACGGCACCGATGCGATCCCGACGGCCGGCGGCGCCGATAAGGGCCCGGGCTACAACGAGGTGCGCGGCGCCAAGGTCATCGCCTTCGCCCGCCGCTTCTTGGACGATGCCGTGCCGCTCGCCGCCGGCTCGCATGCCGACGCCACCGGCTATATGGTCGAAGGCGGGGCGCTGGTCGTGAAGACCGCGGGCGGCACCACCGGCCTGCAGGATCCGGCGCAGTTCGTGGGCTACCAGGGCGATGCCGCATCGCCCTCGTCCATCCTGCTGAAACACAACGGCCTGCACATCGACATCCGCATCGACCGCTCGACGCCGATCGGCAGCACCGACGCCGCGGGGGTGTCCGATGTGGTGCTGGAAGCCGCGCTCTCGACCATCCTCGACCTGGAAGACTCGGTCGCGGTGGTCGATGCGGCCGACAAGGTGGTGGCGTATGCCAACTGGCTCGGCATCCTCGACGGCACGCTGACCGAGGAAGTCGCCAAGGGCGGCAAGAGCTTCACCCGCGGCCTGAACCCCGACCGCGCATACACCGGCGCGGACGGCCGGGCGGTGACGCTGCACGGCCGCTCGCTCATGTTCCTGCGCAATGTCGGCCACCTGATGACCAACCCGGCCATCCTGTGGGGCGCCGAGGGCCGCGAGATCCCCGAGGGCATCCTCGATGCGGTGGTGACCACCACCATCGCGCTGGTGGACCTGAAGCGCCGCGGCAACTCGCGTACTGGCAGCGTCTACATCGTGAAGCCCAAGATGCACGGCCCGAAGGAAGTGGCCTTCGCCTCCGAGCTGTTCGGCCGCGTCGAGCAGCTGCTCGGCCTGCCCGCCGAGACGGTGAAGCTCGGCATCATGGACGAGGAGCGCCGCACCAGCGTCAACTTGGCGGCCTGCATCGCCGAGGCCGCCGGCCGCGTCGCCTTCATCAACACCGGCTTCCTGGACCGCACCGGCGACGAGATGCACACCACGATGCAGGCCGGGCCGATGCTGCGCAAGGGCGACATGAAGGCGACCAAGTGGATCGCCGCCTACGAGCGCAACAACGTGCTGGTCGGCCTGTCGGCCGGCCTGCGCGGCCGCGCCCAGATCGGTAAGGGCATGTGGGCCATGCCCGACCTGATGGCCGCGATGCTGGAGCAGAAGATCGCCCACCCCAAGGCCGGTGCCAACACCGCCTGGGTGCCCTCGCCCACCGCCGCCACGCTGCACGCACTGCACTACCACCAGGTCAACGTCGCCGACGTGCAGCAAGAGTTGGAGAAGACCAGCGCCGCCAGCGTGCGCGACGCGATCCTCGACGACCTGCTGCAGGTGCCCGTCGCACCGCGCGCCGACTGGAGCGACGCGGACAAGCAGCAGGAGCTCGACAACAACGTGCAGGGCATCCTCGGCTACGTGGTGCGCTGGATCGACCAGGGTGTGGGCTGCTCGAAGGTGCCCGACATCCACAACGTCGGCCTGATGGAAGACCGCGCCACGCTGCGCATCAGCAGCCAGCACATCGCCAACTGGCTGCTGCACGGCGTGGTGACGCCGGAGCAGGTCGACGCGACCTTCGAGCGCATGGCCGCGGTGGTGGACGGCCAGAACGCCGGCGACCCGCTCTACCAGCCGATGGCCGGACGTAGTGCGACCAGTGCCGCCTACCAAGCCGCGCGAGACTTAGTGTTCAAGGGCGTGGAGCAGCCGAGCGGCTATACCGAGCCGCTGCTGCATGCTTGGCGGCTGAAGGTGAAGGCCGGAACCTGATGCTATCGAATCGATAGCTGGTAGCACCCGGTGGACGGGCGCTACCGCCTCTTTTGATTCATAAATCGACGGTGCCTGCGGGCGCCGTCATTACGAGTGCATCCCGTCCTACAAACCGCGGCGCGCGCCGCTTCGTAATCCCGGCAGGCGTCTCGCACGCCCCGGACCGTGGATCCACCGCGGCCGGTCACACACACGAACCGGAAGGACCCGCACATGCACAAGATCGTTCTCGCCGCCGGCATCGCCGGCCTGCTCACCGCCTGCAGCAGCATGCCCGGTGGCCCGATGCCCCGCCCCGATGCCCGCACCGATGTCGCCACCACCAACGGCGGCACCGGCGTCATGACGCCCAACGGTCCGTCCGTCAACGGCATGGCCCCGCCGCCCCCGCCGCCGCCGCCGATGGGCACCGGCCCCGGCATGGCCGCTCCCGGCATGGCGCCGGTGATGGTCGGCGGCGCGCCGATGTACGCGAGCCGCGACATCATCGACAACGCAGTCAATTCCCGCGACCACACCACGCTCGTCGCCGCCGTCAAGGCTGCCGGTCTGGTCGACACGCTGAAGGGCCCCGGTCCGTTCACCGTCTTCGCGCCGACCAACGCCGCCTTCGCCGCCCTGCCGGCCGGCACCGTCGATACGCTGCTGATGCCCGCCAACAAGCCGCAGCTGACCAAGGTGCTCACGTACCACGTGGTGCCGGGCCGCCTGGACGCCGCAGCCCTGTCGCGCCAGATCGCGGCCGGCGGCGGCCGCGCCATGCTGCGCACCGCGAGCGGCGGCAACCTGACCGCGATGATGCAAGGCCCGAACGTGGTCATCGTCGACGACAAGGGCGGCCGTGCGATGGTCACCACCGCCAACGTCTACCAGTCGAACGGCGTGATCCACGTGGTCGACAAGGTGCTGCTGCCCAACTGATGCTCCGTTCTGCAGGGCAGCCCGCTGCCCTGCACGGCGACAATGGCCGGCTCGCATCCGCGGAGGGTGCGGGCCGGCTTTTTTTGCAGGTGCGCGCCTCCGCTGTCGTTTCCGCCGTGTCTGGAGTCTTCGTGACGGTTCTTTCCTTTTCCTTGCGCCGCTGCGCGCCGGCGGTCCTGCTCGCCGCCTTCAGCGTCCTGCCTCTCGCGGTCACTGCGCAGACGCCCGACGCGCCCCGGCTCGGCCAGGCCGGCAAGGACGTGATGTGGCTGCCCTCGCCCGACGCGGCGGTGGACCGCATGCTGCAGATGGCCGAAGTCGGGCCGCAGGACCTGGTGGTGGATCTGGGTGCCGGCGACGGCAAGATCGCGATCGCCGCGGCCCGCCAGCACGGCGCCCGTGCGCTGGGCCTGGAATACAACCCGGCACTCGTCACCGTGGCGGCCCGCCGCGCGCAGGAAGCCGGCGTAGCCGACCGGGTCGCCTTCCGCCAAGCCGACATCTTCGCCACCGATTTCTCGTCCGCCACCGTCGTCACCATGTACCTGCTGCCGGAACTCAACCTGCGGCTGCGGCCGACGTTGTTCCGCATGGCGCCCGGCACCCGGGTCGTTTCGCATTCCTTCGACATGGGCGACTGGACCCCCGACGAAAGTGCCGTCATCGGCACCGCCAAGGTCATGGCCTGGAAGATCCCAGCCCATGCCGCCGGCGAATGGGAGATCCAGGGCGCTGCGGCCGAGGGGCCGAACCGCCTGCGGCTCCGCCAGACCCGGCAGCGCGTGGACGGCGATGTCTCCTTCGGCCGGGTCGACGCCAGCCTGATCGCCCCACGCCTGTCGGGCGACCGGCTGCGCTTCACCGCCCGGACCGCCGGCGGTGCACTGCTGCACGTCGATGCCCGGATCGAGGGCGACCGCATGACCGGCACCGCGGCCCAGGACACCGGCGCCCGCGCGCCTTTCACGGCCGTGCGGCGAACGCCCGCGCCGCCCATCGGCGGCATCGAGGCGAGCGACGCGGAAATCCAGCGCGCCCACCGGGTCCTCGACGCCGCCGGTTGACCGGGTCCGCTTGGCTACACTGCGCCGTTCCATGCCTGTGCCGACGCATTCCCGTCCCCCGCCCGATCCCGCCGCGCCTGCAGCGGATCGCTGCCCGCTCTGCGGCGGCGGCAACGGCTGTGCACAGGCATCGGCGCCGTCCGACGCGGCGCCCGCACCGTGCTGGTGTATGACGGCTTCCGTGGATGCCGACGCACTCGCCCGCATCCCCGCCGAGGCACGCGGCAGGGCCTGCATCTGCGCCCGCTGCGCCGCCGGTCCTGGCGTCCTCTCCGTTTCCTGATCGAAAGCTCACCCATGCCCACCTACCACATCGAAATGCTCGAAGGCCGCACCGTCGAACAGAAGAAAAAGCTTGTCGAGGAAATCACCCGGGTCACCGTCGAGGTGCTCGGCGGCTCGCCCGATTCGGTGGATGTGCTGATCACCGACGTGGCCCGCCACAACTGGGCGACCGGCGGCAAGCTGTGGTCGGAACCGCGCGGCTGACCGCCGATCCGGGCCGCACCGCCGACATCGGCCGTTCGCCCGCCTGCCCATGAGCCGATCCGGCCCACCGTCATCACCCGCCGGCCCCGCATCGTCCGCGCTGGCGGCACTGCAGCAGCGGTACGGCGCACCCTATCGCTGGCTACTGCTGATGACTGTGATGATCGGCACCATCGCCTCGGTCATGTCGTCGACGATCGTCAATGTCGCGATTCCCGATATGAGCCGGCATTTCAGCCTCGGGCAGGAGCGCGCGCAGTGGGTGTCGTCCGGCTTCATGGTCGCGATGACGGTATCGATGCTCACAACACCCTGGCTGCTCGGCCGGTTCGGCTACCGGCGCACCTATGCCGCCGCGATGGTCACCCTGCTGGCAGGGGGGCTGGTGGGAGGATTCGCCGGCAGCTACGGGCTGGTGATGGCCGGTCGGGTCGCAGAAGGCCTGGCGGCCGGCGTCGTCCAGCCGATCCCGGCGATCATCATCCTGCGCGCCTTCGCACCGCATGAGCAGGGCCGGGCGAGCGGCATCTTCGGCATGGGGGTGGTGCTCGCACCGGCGATCGGTCCGAGCCTGGGCGGCGTGCTGGTCGACGGCTTCGGCTGGCGGTCGATCTTCTTCATGGTCGTGCCGTTTTGCCTCGTGTGCCTGTGGCTGGGACAGCGGTTCGTCCCCGACACTGCGCCCGGCGGTGCCGCCGCCGACCGGCAGGCGGCGGGCCGCCTCGACTGGCTCGGACTGGGACTCGGCTGTGCCGGCACGCTCTGCCTGCTCAATGGGCTGGTGGCGCTGAACAGCACCACCGGCCTGGGCGAAGCCGTTGTCTTGCTCGGCGCCGCGGCGGCGCTCTTCGCGGCTTTCGTGGCCTGGGAGTATCGGCTGGGCCGGACCGGCGGTACGCCGCTGATGCATCTGGCGCTGTTCCGGCACCGGTCGTTCACCATGGGCAGCGTGGTGTCGTTCATCTATGGCACTGCATTGTTCGGCTCGACGTACCTGCTGCCGGTCTACATGCAACTGGGGCTGCACCTGTCCGCCGTCCACGTCGGCACGCTGATGATGCCGGCCGGCATCGTGCTGGCCATCGCCATCGCCGTCGTGGGCCGGCTGGCCGACCGGCAGCCGACCTATCGGCTGGTATCGATCGGCTTGGCGCTGCTGGCGGTGTCCTTCGGCCTCATGACGTTCGTCGGCATGCAGACCGCACTCTGGATATTGGTAGGGTTCGCGATCCTGGGGCGGATCGGGCTCGGGTTCATCCTGCCGTCCCTCAACCTCGGCACCCTGCAGCCGCTCGACCCGGCGCTCGTGCCGCAGGGCGCCAGCGCAGTCAATTTTCTGCGGATGCTCGGCGGCGCGGCCGGTGTCAGCCTGTGCGGCATCGTGCTGGAATGGCGGCTCGCGGTGCATGGGGACAGCCTCGCCAACGCGACGACCAGTGTCGCCCGGTTGGCGGCTTTCAACGACACGTTCTGGATGCTGGCCGGCCTCTGTCTCCTGGCCCTCGTCGCCGCCCTACAACTGCGCGCCGGCCCTTCGAGCGGCAAGAAGCATAAAGCGGTCGCCCAGCGCATACCGCCATCGTCACCGGAGTCCTGACCGTATGTGCCAGCTGCTCGGCATGAACTGCAATACGCCGACCGATATCGTCTTCAGCTTTTCGGGGTTCGCGCAGCGGGGTGGGGGTACGGACCATCACAGCGATGGTTGGGGTATCGCCTTTTTCGAGGACCGGGGCATCCGCCATTTCGTGGACCATCTGCCCGCGGTCGAGTCGCCGATCGCCGAGTTGATCCGGCGTTACCCGATCAAGAGCCGCAACGTCATCGCGCACATCCGCAAGGCGACGCAAGGGGCCGTCAACCTGCAGAACTGCCACCCGTTCGTGCGGGAGTTATGGGGTCGCTACTGGGTATTCGCGCACAACGGCAACCTTACCGACTTCCGACCGAGGCTGCACGGTCAGTTCCGCCCCGTCGGTACGACCGACAGCGAGCACGCGTTCTGCTGGCTCATGCAGGAGCTCGCCAAATCACATGCCGGCGTGCCCAGTGTCGACGAGCTCACGCTCACGCTCCGGGAGCTGGCACCCCGCATCGCTGCCCACGGAACCTTCAATTTCTTGTTGTCGAACGGGACCGCGCTGTGGAGCCATGCATCAACGCATCTCTGGTATCTCGAACGCCAGCACCCGTTCCAGGGAGCGGAGCTGTCGGACCAGGACCTGTCCGTGGACTTCTCACAAGAAGCGCAAGCGACAGATCGTGTGGCAGTGGTCGTCACGGCACCACTGACACGCAATCAAAATTGGAAAGCATTCCAGTCCGGTGAGCTCAAGGTATTCTTGGATGGTGCGGAATACCACCTGTCTTGAGATTCCCGAAGTGGCGTCAACTGTATGCAGCGGTTTGGAGTCATATCCGCTTTGAATGTTTCGACGCACACAAGGTCGACTAGACAATCCGTGTATCCCACAGCCCCGTCTTGTTCAGCGTGGAAGTCCAGAGCGAAACGTCTGTCGCTGCAGTTTTGGATTGTTTAAGCCCCCAAAGCCGAAGCCCCCAGTTAGATTTCTCTAACTGGGGGCTTCGGTGGCTGGATGTAAGAGCCTGACGATGACCTACTTTCACACGGGAACCCGCACTATCATCGGCGCGGAGGCGTTTCACTG
>CAJYQL010000017.1 GCA_913776965.1 uncultured Xylophilus sp. | reverse complement strand
GGGCCGCAGGCCAGCGCCATCGCGATGCCGACGCGCTGGCGCTGGCCGCCGGAGAACTGGTGCGGATAGTGGTCCAGCCGCGCGGCAGCGTCGGGGATGCCGACCCGCTCCAGCAGCGCCAGCGCCTCCCGGCGCGCGTCGGCCTTGGACCGTCCGCGGTGCAGCCGCAGCGGCTCGGCCACCTGCCGCGCCACGGTGTGCAGCGGGTTGAGCGCGGTCATCGGCTCCTGGAACACCATGCCGATGCGGGCGCCGCGCAATGCGCACAGGGCGCGCTCCGGCAGCGACAGCAGGTCCTGCCCGTCGAAGCGGATGCGGCCGGCGACCCGCGCGCCGTCGGGCACGAGGCCGATCAGCGCCTGCGCGGTGAGCGACTTGCCGCAGCCCGACTCGCCGACGATGCCGAGCGTCTCGCCGCGGCCGAGCGCGAAGCCGATGCCGCGCACCGCATCGGCCGGCCCGCGCGGGGTGTCGAGGCGGATGCGGAGGTCGTCGACCTGGAGCAGCGGAGCGGCCATGGTCAGCGCTGGCGGGCGAGCCGCGGGTCGAGCAGGTCGCGCAGCCCGTCGCCCAGCAAATTGAGGCCGAGCACCGCCAGCGCGATCGCCAGGCCCGGATAGACGGCGAGCAGCGGCGTCTGGAACATCAGCGTCTGCGCCTCGGCCAGCATCCGGCCCCAGGAGGGTTGCGGCGGCTGCGTGCCCAGGCCCAGGTAGGAGAGCGCAGCCTCGGCCAGGATCGCGATGGCGAAGCGGATCGTCACCTGCACCGTGAGCGCCGCCGCAATGTTGGGCAGCACGTGCTGCCAGGTGATCGCCCAGCTGCCCTTGCCGCAGGCCCGCGCCGCGGCCACGTAGTCGCGCGACCAGACGGCGTTGGCCGAGGCGCGGGTGATGCGGGCGAAGGTCGGGATGTTGTAGAGGCCGATGGCGACGATGGCGTTGACGATGCCCGGCCCGAACACCGCCGTCAGCATGATCGCCGACAGGATCGCCGGAAAGGCGAGCGAGAAGTCGGCCAGCCGCATCACCGCTTCCTCGACCCAGCCGCGCCGCGCGGCGGCTAGCAGCCCCAGGGCCGCGCCCGCGACGAGGCCGATGCCGACCGCGATCACGCCGACCAGGATCGAGGCGCGCGCGCCGACCAGCAACTGCGAGGCCACGTCGCGGCCGAAGGCGTCGGTGCCGAGCCAGTGCGCGGCCGACGGGCTCTGCAGCTTGGCCGCCAGGTCCATCTCGTAGGGTGGCCAGGGCGTCCAGACGTACGACAGCAGCGCGGCCGCCACCAACAGCGCCACCAGCAGCCCGCCGAGCACGGTGCCGGGATGGCGCAGCGCGCGGCGGGGCAGGCCCGGGGCGGCAGGCGTCAAGGGCATGGCGGACGGTTCAGCCACGCGCCGCCTTCAGCCGCGGATCGATCACCGCGTACAGCACATCGACCACGAAATTCACGATCACCACCATCGCCGCGAGCAGCATGACGCAGTTGCGCACCACGACCAGGTCGCGGTTGGCGATCGCCTGGAACACCAGCCGGCCGAGGCCCGGCAGGTAGAACACGTTCTCCACCACGATGGTGCCGGCCAGCAGCTCGGCGAACTGCATGCCCATGACGGTGACGACCGGCACCAGCGCGTTGCGCAATACGTGGCGCCAGAGCACCGCGCGCCGCGACAGGCCCTTGGCGCGGGCGGTGCGCACGAAGTCCTCGCGCATGACTTCCAGCACCGCCGAGCGGGTGATGCGCGCGAGGATCGCCGCCTGCACCACCGCGAGCGACACGGCCGGCAGCAGCAGTGCCTTCAGGCCCGGCCACAGCCCTTCGCTCCAGCCGTCGAAGCCGCCGGCCGAGAACCACTGCAGCTTCACCGAGAACAGCAGGATCAGGAGGATCGCGAACCAGAAGTTGGGAATGGCGATGCCGACCTGCGCCGCCGCCATCAGGCCGACGTCGCCGGCCGACCGGTGGCGCGCCGCGGCCGTCACGCCGACCGCCAGCGCCAGCACGGTGGTGAGCGCCATCGCCATCAGCGCGAGCGGCACGGTGAGCGCGAGGCGCTCGAGGATCAGGTCGGCCACCGGCGCGCCGTAGCTGTAGCTGTCGCCCAGGTCGCCGGTGACGAGGCCGCCGATCCAGTGCAGGTAGCGGGTGCCGGCCGGCTGGTCGAGCCCGAGCCGCGCGGCGAGCGCCGCCACCGCCTCGGGCGAGGCGTCGGCACCCATCATCACCTGCGCCGCATTGCCCGGCAGCACGTCCAGCACCAGGAACACCACCACCGACGTGCCGGCCAGCGTGGCGAGCAGGGTCAGGAGGCGTCGGGCGAGGAAGACACTCATGCGCAGAGGAGGGGCAGGCAGGGCGGTGCGGACGATTATGGAGGCCGCCCCGGACGGCCGCCGCCGCGCCGCGGCCGGGGTCTTGGACGGTCCGGGATAATCCGCCCATGGCCCTGATGATCACCGACGAATGCATCAACTGCGACGTGTGCGAGCCCGAGTGCCCGAACGACGCGATCTATGCCGGCGAGCTGATCTACGAGATCCACCCCGACCGCTGCACCGAATGCGTCGGCCATTTCGACGAGCCGCAGTGCGTGCAGATCTGCCCGGTCGCCTGCATCCCGAAGGACCCGGCGCATCCGGAGGACCGGGAGACGCTCTACCAGAAGTACCTGCGACTGCAGGCGGCCGGGTAGGACGCCCGCCGGCACCCGGCTCCCGCGCCTATCCCCGCAGCCGCAGCAGATCCGTCCCCACCGCCGCGGCCAGCGCATCGTCGTGCGTCACCAGCAGCAGGGCGCTGCCGGTCTCGTCGATCGCGTCGAGCAGCACCTGCAGCGCCTCCTGCTGGGTGATCGGGTCGAGCCGCGAGGTCGGCTCGTCGGCGAACAGCAGCGCGGGCCGAGCGGCCAGCACCCGGGCGAGTGCGATGCGCTGCAACTCGCCGCCGGACACCTCGGCCGCGCGCCGGCCGAGCACGCCGTCGGGCAGGCGCAGCCGGGCGAGCCGGTCTTCCACCGCGGACCAGGGCTGGCCGTGGCGGCGCGCCGCATCGCGCAGCACCCGCTCCAGCCGGACCTGCGGCGGGAACGACGCCACCGGGTCCTGGTAGAGCTTCTGCAGCGCCCACCGGCCGAGCCCGGGCGCGCGGTCGATCCGGCCGGCGTCGGGCGGCAGCAGGCCGAGCAGCACGTTGCCCAGGGTGCTCTTGCCGGTGCCGCTCGGGCCTTGGACAGCCCAGCGCTGACCGGTGCGCAGGTCCAGGTCGATGCCCTCGAACAGCGTGCGCGCGCCGAAGCGCTTGGCGAGGCCGCGGGCCTGCAGCACCGGCGCGCCCGGCGCCCCGGCCGGCGCGGGCCGGCGCGGCCAGGCGGCGGGGTCGGCCGCGACCAGCCGGCGGGTGAAGGCGTGTTGCGGCGCGGCCAGCACGGCCGCGGTGTCGCCGGACTCGACCACCGCCCCGTCCTGCAGCACCAGCAGCCGGCCACCGAGCGCGCGGGCGACCTGCAGGTCGTGGGTGATGACGACGGTGCAGCCGCCGGCCTGCTGCACCGCCTGCAGCGCGGCGACGGTGCGGTCGCGCCAGTGGGCGTCCAGGCCCTTGGTGGGTTCGTCGGCTAGCAGCACCCGGGCGCCGCCCGCCAGCGCGATGGCTGTAGCGGCGCGCTGCGCCATGCCGCCGGAGATCTGCCACGGATACTGACGGGCCGCGGCGGCGAGGCCGGCACCGTCGAGCGCC
This sequence comes from uncultured Xylophilus sp., assembly GCA_913776965.1. GTDB lineage: Bacteria > Pseudomonadota > Gammaproteobacteria > Burkholderiales > Burkholderiaceae_C > Xylophilus. Next base: position 21,182 of record CAJYQL010000017.1, on the reverse strand, counting down.
TGGCGCGCCGCCGCATCGGCCGCGTCGGTGTCCAGCCCGCGCACCAGCGCATGCACCTCGGCCAGCTGCGGCGCGAGGCGGCCGAGCGGGTCGAGCGCCAGCGACGGCTCCTGCGGCAGCAGCGCCAGCGTGCGGCCCCACAGCGGCCGGCAGGCAGCGGTATCGCCGGCGCGCAGCGGACGGCCGGCCAGCACGAGGCCGCCGGTGGCGCGCAAAGCGCGGGGCAGCGTGCCCATCACCGCCTGGGCCAGCAGCGACTTGCCGGCGCCGCTCTCGCCGAGCAGCACCAGGCATTCGCCCGGATGCAGCGCGAAGGAGAGCGGTTGCAGCAGCGTGCGCGCGCCGGCGCGCACGCCGAGGTTGTCGACGGCGAGGAGCGGTCCCGACACGGTGGCAGCGATGGCGGCAGGGGCGGCGGCGCTCATGCCGGCACCTCCGCCGGATCGGCCGGCGTGCCGTCGGCCAGCAGCATCATGCCGAGCACCAGCAGCATCAGCAGCGCCACCGGCGCCACGATCAGCCAGGGCGCTTCTTCGTAATAGGGCAGGGATTCGGTCATCATCAGTCCGAGTTCGGCGGTCGGCGGCTGCAGTCCGACGCCGACGAAGCCGAGCGCCGCCAGCGCCAGCACCGCCTGCGCGGCGCTGAACGCGAGCAGCGTGCCCAGCACCGGCGCCAGCGCGGGCAGCAGGTGGCGCCGCAGCAGGTAGACGGGCCCGAAGCCGAGCAGCCGCGAGGCTTGTACCGCATCGCCCGCCAGCACCGGCCGGGCCGCGGCACGCGCCACCCGGAAATACTCGACCCACAGCGCGAGCGACAGGCCGACGTAGAGCGCCCAGTGGCGCCCCGGCGCGATGCCCGCGAACAGCAGCACCAGCAGCAGGCCCGGCACCGCCAGCACTGCATCGGCCAGCAGCACCAGCGACCGTTCCACCGCGCCGCCGCGCCATGCCGCCCAGACGCCGAGCAGCACGCCCGGCACCGCCGCGGTCAGGGCCGCGACCAGCGCGAGGCCGAGCGACAGCCGCGCCGCTGCCGCGAGCCGCGCGAAACCGTCGCGGCCGAGCACGTCGGTGCCCAGCCAGTGCGCGGCACCCGGCCGGGCCAGGCTGTCGGCCAGCACCTGCACCCGCGGATCGGCGCCGGCCAGCAGCGGCCCGACCAGCGCGAAGAGCGCCACCGCCGCCAGCAGCACCAGCCCCACGATGCGCCGCCGGGTCAACCCGCGCCGCGCGTCCACCGACAGCAGCCTCATTCCGGACCCCCCATGCGCCGGCGGGGGTCCAGCGCCAGGCAGGCCGCATCCACCAGCAGGTTGATCGCGACGAACAGCAGGCCCATGCAGAGCGCGGTGCCCTGGATCATCGGTACGTCGCGGCCGAACACCGCATGCACCAGCGCATGGCCGATGCCGGGCCAGGCGAAGAGCGTCTCCACCACCAGCGCACCTTCGACCAGGAACACCGCATGCACGCCCAGATAGGCGACCACCGGGACCGCCGCGCCGCGCAGGCCGCGCCGCAGCAGGGCCTGACCGTCGCATAAGCCCTTGCTTTGGGCGAATGCGTATGCGGGCGAGGCGATCACCGTACGCATCGCCTCGCGGGTCACGCGTGCCAGGCCGGCGGCCAGGCCCAGCGCCAGCGTCAGCGCGGGCAGCAGCACGCTGTGGGCATGGCCGTGTCCGGCCACCGGCAGCGCGCCGGCGTGCACCGCCACCAGCAGCATCAGCAGCACCGCCAGCAGAAAGGCCGGCAGCGCCCGCAGCACCACCGCGAGGGCGAGCGTCGCGCGGTCGATCCGGCCGCCCGCGTGCAGTCCCGACCAGACGCCCAGCGGCAGCCCCAGCAGCATCGCCATCAGCAGGGCCGCGACCGACAGGTCGATCGTCGCGCCGAACTGGTGCGCCAGTTCCTGCCAGACCGGCGCGCCGCTGACCAGCGAGCGCCCCAGGTCCAGCCGCAGCAGCGACGACCACCAGTGCAGCAGCGCCTCGGCCACCGGCCGGTCCAGGCCCAGCTCGGCTCGCACCGCGGCGGCGGCGGCGTTGTCGACCAGGTCGTAGCCATAGCGGCCGGCGGCGATGCGCATCGCGATGTCGCCCGGCAGCGCCCGCGCCATGAAGAAGCAGAGCGTGCCCACCAGCAGCGCCAGCGCGACGATCTGCACCGCGCGGCGCGCCAGCAGCGCGGCCCAGGGCGCGGCGGAAAAGGGGGAAGAGACAGGACGGTTCATGCGGCGCTCCATCGCATGCGGTCGAGCCGGTAGGACCGCTCCAGCGGGTCCAGGCTCACGTCCTGCAGCCGCTGGCTGACCGCCACCTGCTGCCGGTACCAGGCCACCGGAATCAGCGGTAGTTCGGCCTGCAGCACGGCCGCGACCTGCCGGCGCAGCGCCTGCACCTGGCCGGGCGGCAGCGGCGCGCCGGCCAGCGTGCGCAGCGCGGCGATCACCCGGTCGTCGTGCCAGCCCATCGCCCCCCAGTCGCCGCCCTGCGGACCGAAGTCCTGCGCCAGCGTGCCGGTCGGATCGGGCACGGTCGCGTAGTTGCGCGCGATCAGTGCGAGCTGCAGGCTGCCGTCGCGGTGGCCGAGCGGCACATCGCCGGAATTGCCGATCGCCACCCGGACCGCGACGCCGGCCTGGCGCCACTGTTCCTGCAGCGCGGCGGCGATCACCGGGAGCTCCGGCCGGTCGACGAAGGTGCGCAGCGTCAGCTCCAGCGGCGTGCCGCCGGGGCCGAGCAGGCCCGCGATGTGGTCGCCACCGGCTGGGCGCCAGCCGGCCTCCTCCAGCAGGCGGCGCGCGCCGGCGGTATCGAAGCCGAGCGGCGCGAGGGCCGGGTCGTGCCAGCCGGCGAGCACCGGCGGCAGCAGTTGGGTGGCGGCCAGATCCGGCTCGCGCAGCAGCGCGCGGGCGATGCCGGTGCGGTCGATCGCCAGGCTCAGCGCCTGCCGCACCCGCGGGTCGCGCAGCGCGGGATGGCCGGCGTTCACCTTCACCAGCGCGGTGCGCGGCAGCGTGACGCTGGCGATGCGCAGCTGCGGCCGACGGCGCAGCCGCTGCAGGCTGACCGGGTCGAGCCCGTAGGCGAGGTCGGCCTGACCGGACTCGGCCATCAGCGCCCGGGTCTCGGCCCGGCTGGCGGTCAGGTAGCGCACCTGGCGCACCGCGGGTGGCGGGCCGTCGAACCCGTCGAAGACCGCGGTCTCGACCCGCTGTGGGGCGGCCAGCGCGGTGACGCGGTAGGGCCCGCTGCCGACGATCGCCGCCACCCGGCCGTCGGGGCGGTAGCTCGACGGCGCCAGCACGATGGTACTGCTGTGCGCGAGCCGCGCCAGCAGCGCGCCGTGCGGCCGGTCGAGCCGCAGCACCACCGTGCGCGGCCCGTCGGCCTCGACCGCGCGCAACGGCGCCGCGCTCAGCAGCGCGGGCGCCACGCGGGCCGCGTCCAGGCAGCGCACCACGGCGGCGGCCGTCACCGGCGTGCCGTCGTGGAAACGCGCCCCCGGCCGCAGCACGAAGCGCCAGTCCCGCCCATCGGCCGACACGCTCCAGCGCTCGGCGAGCGCCGGCGCCGGCGTGCCGTCGTCGGCCGCGCCCACCAGGGTTTCGGCCACCTGCATCCGCAAGAACAGGTAGCCGCTCGTGGCCGGCGCCAGGCCGTTGATTTCCCACGGGCCGGTGATCTGCAGCGGCGCCGGTTCGGCCGCGGGCGCGGCCCCCGCCGCCGGTACGCCCGCGGCGAGCGCCGCCGCCTGCAGCAGCCGACGGCGCGGAAGTGGAAAGGAGCAATCGTGTGGCACGGGACGGGTCTCTGTATTCAAAGGGATGCCGCGGATCCGGCTCCGCCAGTCCGCCAGCATCGCCCCCCTTCCCGCGCAGCGAGAGAAGGGGGAGCGGCGCAGCCGCTCGGGGGGATGTTCTCAAAACCTCGCCTGCAGCCCGACCGTGACGGCCCGGCCCATGCCCGGCGTGACCCACACCCGGCTGTAGGAACTGGGGTAGTAGGCCCGGTCGAAGACATTGTCCACGTCCAGCATCAGCCGCACCGCCGGCGTGATGCGCCAGTACGCGACGATCTTCGCCGTCGTGTAGGCCGGCAGGTCGAAGGCCGGGGTGCCGGCATTGGCCTGCGCCTGGGTGCGCGCCTCGCCGAGCCGCCGGCCGGTGTGTGTCACGCCGCCGCCGACGCCGTAGCGCCGGCCGTCGGCCAGCGCATCCTCGTACACGGCGAGCACGCTGCCGTTCACCCGCGGCACGTTGAGCAGCCGGCCGCCGACTTCCAGCGTGTTGTCGCGGGTGATTTCCACGTCGTTGAGCGCGAGACTCGCGTTCACCCGCCAGTGCCGGGTGACCTGGCCCGCCAGGTCGAATTCGGCGCCCCGGCTGCGGACCGCGCCGGCGGCGCGCTGCAGGCTGGTGTTCAGCGGGTCGCTGGTCAGCACGTTCTGCTTGCGGATGTCGAACAGTGCCGCGGTGGCGCCGACCGTGCGCGCGGCGTTCTCCCACTTGGTGCCCAGCTCCAGCGCGCGGCCGCGCTCGGGTGCGAACGCGCGGTTGTCGGCGCCGATGCCGGTGTTGGGCCGGAACGACCGGCCGGCGTTCGCATAGACCGTCCACTGCGCGTTCGGCAACCACGACACGCCGACGCGCGGCGAGGTGGCGGTCGGATCCTGCGCCTGGTTGGTGCCGGTCAGGCGGTTGTCGAGCGACTGGCGGTAGCGGTCCATGCGCAGGCCGGCCACCACGCGCCAGTGCGGCCCCAGCTTCAGCGCGTCCTGGACGTAGAACGCGGTGTTGCGCTGGTGCTCGTCGGTACTGGTGTTGGGCCGCGGCACCGGCTGCGCCTGGCCGTACACCGGGTTGTAGAGGTTGATCGCGTACGGCGCGGCGGCGGTCGGGTTGGCGCGCAGCAGCAGGGTGTCCATCTGGAAACGGTAGGTTTCCAGGCCGAACAGCAGTTCGTGCTCCAGCGCGCCGGTCGCCACATTGCCGATCAGCTCGGCCTGCACCGCGGCATCGTCCGACGCGTAGTCGCGGAAGCGCCGCTGGCGGGTCAGGAAGCCGTCGGCGCGCAGCGCGGTCGGCTCGGTCGAGAAGCCCTTGATCCGCGTCTCGCGGTAGGAGAGCCCGAGCCGGCTGCGCCACGCGGCGTTCCAGTCGTGCGACAGGATGAACTGATGGGTCTGGTTCTGCACCCGCACGTCGCCGTCGGCCGGCTCGCCGAGAAAGCGCTCGCGCGGGATCGCGCCCAGCGTGTTGTTGACGGCCACCACCCCGCGGTCGAGCGGCGTGGCGTGGCGCAGCAGCTCGCCGCTGTAGTCGAGCACCGTGGCGTTGGTCAGCTTCCAGGTGAAGGCCGGCGCCACCACCCGGCGGCTCGACGGCACGAAGTCGCGGAAGCCGTCGCGCTCCTCGGCCGCGAGGTTCAGGCGGTAGGCGAAACGGTCGCTCAGCGGGCCGGTGCTGTCGAAGGTGGCACGCTTCAGGCCGAAGCTGCCCGCATAGGCCTCGATCGCGTTGGCGGGCTTCCAGAGCGGCTTCTTGGTCACGATGTTGAGTGTGCCGCCCGGCTCGGTGGCGCCGTAGAGCGCGGCGGCGGTGCCCTTCAGGAACTCGATCCGCTCCACGCCCGCCAGGTCGCGCGGCGCGTTGAAGCCGCGGTTGGCCGAGAAGCCGTTCATCAGCGTCGCCATGCCGGTGCTGTCGCTGCCGGGCAGGCCGCGGATCGCCACGTTGTCCCACAGGCCGCCGAAATTGTTCTGGCGCGACACGCCGCCGACGTAGTCGAGCACCTCGTCGAGCCGGGTCGCGCCCAGGTCGTCGATCGCCTGGCGGGTGACGACGCGCACCGACTGCGGCAGTTCGCGCAGCGGGAGGTCGGTCTTGGCGCCGGCGGCCTCGTCGGCCTGGTAGGTGCCGGATGCGGTGCGGCCGACGATGTCGACGGTACCGAGTTCGGCGGCGGTGTCGGATTGGGCGAACGCAGGTGCGGCGAAGGCGGCGGCGAGCGCGGCGGCGAGCGGCAGCGGCCGGAGCGCGAAGGACGCGAAAGGCGGGAAGGAGAAGGTCATGGACACGGGCACGGAATAAGGGGAGGCGCGGCGGTCCGGCCCGCAGGCAACAACGGAGTGCGCGGGCCGCCGGCGGACGAAGGCGGAAAAAGCGAGAGCGAGGCGTGCTCAGCCGCGTGCCGGTGGATCGCGTGCCGCAAAGGTGTCCGCTGCCGGCAGCCGGTGCGGCCGCCAAGTCCGCCAGGGCCGCGGCGGTGCAGCGGCGGCCATCGCCACCGGCATCGCCCCCGGCTGCGCCGGCAGGGCGAAGGCATGGGCCTGCGCCAGGCAGCAGGGGCAGGACGCATGCGGGTCCTCGTCTTCCGGCGATGCGCTGCCGACGTCGGCATCGGCGGCCACCACTGCCACCGCGCCGTGCAGCGCGCAGGCGCCTGCCAGCCGCGCACCGGCCCCCGCCTGCACGCAGGCGGCGAGCAGCAGCGACCACACCAGCAGCAGGCGCAGCGAGGGAAACAACGGGAACCGACGGACGTGCACGGCCGCGATCATACTTTTGAGTTTGGACAATCATTAAGCGCATTCGAGCGCTTCGTCGCCGATGCGGCCGACCGGTCGCAATGGTGCCTACGACGGCCCCCGCTGGCGATACGCCGTTCGCCGTAGCGCCGCAGCTGCGTGACGCCCGCCGGTCAGGCCGCCGGCGGGCGCGGCGGCTTGGGCCGGGGCGGCTTGTCGGTGTGGACCAGCATCGTCGCCTTGTCCATGTCGCCGGCCAGGAACGCCGGCACCGCCTTCAGCGACCGGTCGATGGCCTGCTCGATGCCGATCCGGTCGTCCGGCGACGGTTTTTTCAGCACCCAGTGCACCACCTCGCTCCTGATGCCCGGATGGCCCACGCCCAGGCGCAGCCGCCAGTAGTCGGGGCTGCCGAGCTGCGCATGGATGTCACGCAGCCCGTTGTGGCCGGCGTGGCCGCCGCCCTTCTTGAGCTTGACCTGGCCGGGCGGCACGTCGAGCTCGTCGTGCACCACCAGGATTTCCTCCGGCGCGATCTTGAAGAAGCGCGCCAGCGCCGCCACCGACTTGCCCGACGCGTTCATAAAGGTGAGCGGCTCCAGCAGCCAGACCGGCTGTCCGCCGACCGTCGTGCGGGCCAGCAGGCCCCAGTAGCCCTTCTCGGGCACCAGCTGCACCTTCCACTCGCGTGCCAGCGCGTCGATCCACCAGAAGCCGGCGTTGTGGCGGGTGGCCTCGTATTCCGGGCCGGGGTTACCGAGGCCGACGAAGAGCTTGATCATGGTGGCGGGCGGGGCAGGGCGGGGAGCGCCGGCGCGACCGCCGGCGGCAGGCCGGCCGCAGGCGCGCGGCAGCCGGAACAAGAGGGCGCGCAATGTAGCACGCAGGCCGCCGGAGACCGGCACCGTCGGCCGCGCCCCGCCGGGGCGGTATCCTCCGCCCCGCCCTGACTGTCTCCCATGTGACCGCACGATGACCGTTTTCGACTTTTCCCCTGCTGCCGTCGCCGCCCTCGCGGCCGACGACGTCGCCCGCGCCCTGGCCGAAGATGTCGGCGACGGCGACCTGACCGCCGGCCTGGTGCCGGCCGGCGCCCGCGCTCGCGCCCACCTGCGGGTGCGCGAGGCGGCGGTGCTCTGCGGCGTGCCGTGGGCCGAGGCGGTGATCCGCCGGCTCGACCCGACCGCCCGCATCGACTGGCAGGTGGCCGAAGGCGGCCGCTGCGCACCCGATACCGTCGTGCTGCAGCTGGAAGGCGACGCCCGCGCACTGTTGACCGCCGAGCGCACCGCGCTCAACTTCCTGCAGCTGCTGAGCGGCGTCGCCACCCGCACCGCCCGGTACGTGGATGCGGTGCAGGGCACGCGCGCCGCGATCGTCGACACCCGCAAGACGCTGCCCGGCCTGCGGCTGGCGCAGAAATATGCGGTGCGCACCGGCGGCGGCACCAACCACCGGATCGGCCTGTACGACGCGGTGCTGATCAAGGAGAACCACATCGCCGCGGCCGGCGGCGTGACCGCGGCACTGCAGGCCGCGGCCCGCGTGGCCGCGCAGGCCGCCTTCGTGGAGGTGGAGGTCGAGACGCTCGACCAGTTGCGCGAGGCGCTCGCCGCCGGCGCCTGCATGGTGCTGCTCGACAACATGCCGCTCGACCAGCTGCGCGAGGCGGTCCGCATCAACGACGCCGCGGGCGATGCCCGGGCGGTGCTGGAAGTCTCCGGCGGCGTCACGCTGGAGCGGCTGCGCGCGCTGGCCGAGACCGGCGTGGACCGCATCTCGATCGGCGCCCTCACCAAAGACGTGCAGGCGATTGACTTCTCGCTGCGGTTCGAACCGGCGGAAGGGGCGTGACATGGGCCACCCGGTGATCGACGTCGAATACGAACAGCCCACCGCGCCCGCGGCCGGCGCCGCCTGTTCCACCCGCCACGCCTGGGCGCGGGTGCCGCCGGAGCCGTCGCAGGACGAGCGGGCGGCGCTGAAGGACCGCATCCGCCGGCTGCTGCGGGAACGCGATGCGGTGATGGTGTCGCATTTCTACGTGCATCCCGACCTGCAGGACCTGGCCGAGGAGACCGGCGGCATCGTCAGCGATTCGCTGGAGATGGCCCGCTTCGGCCGCGACCATGCGGCGCGCACGCTGGTGGTGTCGGGCGTGCGCTTCATGGGCGAGACGGCGAAGATCCTGTCGCCCGCCAAGACGGTGCTGATGCCCGACCTCGACGCCACCTGCTCGCTCGACCTCGGCTGCCCGGACGACGCCTTCGGCGCCCTGTGCGACGCCCATCCCGACCGCACGGTGGTGGTCTATGCCAACACCAGCGCGGCGGTGAAGGCGCGGGCCGACTGGGTCGTCACCTCGAGCTGCGCGCTCGACATCGTGCGGGCACTTAAGGCCGACGGCCAGAAGATCCTGTGGGGCCCGGACCGCCACCTGGGCCGCTACATCGCCCGCGAGACCGGCGCCGACATGCTGTGCTGGAACGGCGCCTGCATCGTGCACGACGAGTTCAAGGCAGCCGAGCTGGAGGACCTGATGCGCCGCCATCCCGCGGCGCGGGTGCTGGTGCATCCGGAGTCGCCCGCCGAGGTGGTGGCGCTGGCGCATGCGGTGGGCAGCACCTCGGCGATCCTGCAGGCGGCGCGCACAATGGACGCGTCCACCTTCATCGTCGCCACCGATGCCGGCATGCTGCACAAGCTGCGCACGCTGAACCCGGGCAAGACCTTCCTCGAGGCCCCCACCGCCGGCAACAGCGCGACCTGCAAGAGCTGCGCCTTCTGCCCCTGGATGGCGATGAACGGGCTGGCCGACGTCGCCCGGGTGCTGGAGACCGGCGCCAACGCGGTCGAGGTGCCGCCCGCGCTGGCCGCTCGGGCCCGCGCGCCGATCGACCGGATGCTCGCCTTCACCGCCGCGCTGAAGAATGGCGGCTTGCCTGGTGCGCTGGTGCCACGGATCGGCGCGGCCTGAGTCCGCAGTCTTTGCTCTCGATTCGATAGCGGCTTGCGCAGGCGGGGCCTGCGCAAAGTGCCGATTTCCTTCTGAAAAGAGGCCGACTGCCGGACCCGGCGGCTCAGGCGGCGGTGCCGCCCGCCAGGTCGAATTCCAGGTTGTCGATCAGCCGGGTGCGGCCGAGCCGGGCGGCACCCAGCGCCACCAGCCCGTCGGGCCGGTCGCCGGCCGCCGGCGGCTGCAGGTCGTCGCGCCGGCGCACGGTCAGGTAGTCGGGTTGCCAGCCGCGCGCCGCGAGCTGCGCCATCGCCTCGGCTTCCAGGGCCGGCAGGGCGGCCGGATCGAGCCCGCGGGCGCGCACCGTGTCGGCCAGCCGGCGCAGCGTCTGCGGCAGCCGGGCCGCTTCAGCGCGCTCCTCGACCGACAGGTAGCCGTTGCGCGACGACAGCGCCAGCCCGTCGTCCGCGCGGGCGGTCTCGGCCACCACGATTTGCACCGGCATCGCGAGCTGCGCGACCAGCTGCTCCATCACCCGCACCTGCTGGTAGTCCTTGCGGCCGAACAGCGCCACGGACGGCTGCACCGCGTTGAACAGCTTGGTCACCACGGTGCAGACGCCGGTGAAGAAGCCGGGCCGGAAGTACCCTTCCAGGATGTCGGCCAGCGCCGGGTCCGGATGCACCCGGAAGGTCTGCGGCGCCGGGTACAGGTCGGCTTCGCGCGGCGCGAACAGCAGGTCGCAGCCGGCGCCGCGCAGCTTGTCGCAGTCGGCCTCCCAGGTGCGCGGATAGCTGTCGAAATCCTCGTGCGGCAGGAACTGCAGCCGGTTCACGAAGATGCTGGCCACGGTCACGTCGCCCAGCGGCTTCGCCTGCCGCACCAGCGCCAGGTGGCCGTCGTGCAGGTTGCCCATGGTGGGCACGAAGGCGGGGCGGCGGCGGTCCGCCAGCGCGGCGCGCAGGTCGGCGATGGAATGGACGATGTGCATGGGTGGGCGGATCGGAGCGGAGCGGAAAGAAGCGAGGCGACGGCGCGGCGGCCGCGGGCGGTCACCAGGCGTGGAGGGTGTCGTCGGGGAAGCTGCCGTCCTTGACGGCCGCCACGTAGGCGCGCAGGGCAGCGGGGATGCCGGCCTGCCCGGCGGAGAAGTCGCGCACGAAGCGCGGCAGCCGGCCGAGGTGCAGGCCGAGCAGGTCGTGCAGCACCAGCACCTGGCCGGCGGTGCCGCTGCCGGCGCCGATGCCTATGGTGGCGCAGCGGTCCAGGTCGGCCGTCACGGTGCGGGCGAGCGCGGCCGGCACCATCTCCAGCACCAGCAGGGCGCAGCCGGCGTCCTGCAGTTCGCGGGCCTGGCGCCGCAGCAGGTCGGCCTCGGCATCGCCGCGGCCCTGCACCCGGTAGCCGCCGAGCGCCGAGACGGTCTGCGGCGTGAGGCCCAGGTGGCCGCAGACCGGGATGCCGCGCTCGACCAGGAACCGCACCGTGTCGGCGGTCCAGCCGCCGCCTTCGAGCTTGACCATCTGCGCACCGGCCTGCATCAGCACGGTGGCGCTCTGCAGCGCCTGTTCGCGCGAGGCCTGGTAGCTGCCGAAGGGCAGGTCGCCGACCAGCCAGGCGCGGCCGTTCCGGCGGCGCAGGCCCTGCGCGACGCAGGCGGTGTGGTAGCGCATCGCCTCCAGCGTCACGCCGACGGTCGAGGACTCGCCCTGGCAGACCATGCCGAGCGAATCGCCGACCAGCAGGCAGTCCGCGCCCGCCGCATCCGCCGCGGCGGCGAAGGTCGCGTCGTAGGCGGTCAGCATCGCGATCTTCTCGCCGGCGGCGCGCAGCGCGGCCAGGCCCGGCAGGGTGAGCGGCTTGCGGGCGCCGTCGGCCGGCGCCGGGGCGGCGGGCAGGGTGCTCACTGCGCGGCGAGCTGCAGCGGCACGTGGTCGCGCTGCTCGCGGATGCGGTTGTCCGCATCGACGAACACCAGCTTGGGCGTGAAGCCGGCCACCTGCTCCTCCGCCACCTGGGCGAAGGCCGCGATGATCAGCAGGTCGCCGACCGCGGCGCGCCGGGCGGCCGAGCCGTTGACCGAGATGATCCCGGTGCCGCGCTCGCCGCGGATCGCGTAGGTGACGAAGCGCTCGCCGTTGTCGACGTTCCACACGTGGATCTGCTCGTTCTCGACGATGCCGGACGCCTCCAGCAGGTCCTCGTCGATCGCGCAGGAACCCTCGTAGTGCAGCTCGCAGTCGGTGACGGCGGCGCGGTGGATCTTGGATTTCAGCAGGGTGCGGTACATGGGGGTTTTCTCGTGCGTCGGGGGCGGTTCAGCCGGCGTTCTGCAGGCGTTCCTTGGCGTAGGACGCGCGGTCCATGTCGCGCACTTCCACGCTCATCTGCACCAGCATGCCGGCGGGCTTGGGGGTGTGGCGGCGCAGCACGTCGGCGATGCGGGCCGACAGCGCCGCCTTGGTCTCGGACGAGCGGCCGGTCAGCAGCCGCAGCTCGGCATGCACGAAGCCGCGCGGGCCGCCGCCGGTGCCGATCACGATGGCGGTGTGCGCCACCGCGCGCGACTTCAGGTCGGCCTCGTCGGCGATCTCGCCGCTGGCGCACAGGGTGGCGTTCAATTCGCGCAGCACCGTGTCGGTGGGGAAGTCGTCGAGGTTGGCGCTGTAGTCGACTATCAGGTGGGGCATGGCGTCGTTCGCTGGGGAGCGGAGAAAAGGCGGAAACCGGGTCGTGCGGCGCGGCGAAAGGCGGGAATGTAGCGCGGCCGGCGCATCGGTCCGCAGTCGCCCGGGCGCGACGCGGGCTTTTCGGGCATGTCCGGTGCCGCTGGCGGAGGGGCGCGGGTCAGGCGGCCGCCGGCAGCAGCACCGTCGGCACGCCGGTCGCATCGGTGGCCGGCCAGTCGCGGCTGTAGTGCAGCCCGCGGCTCTCGCGGCGGGCGCGGGCCGAGCGCACGATCAGCCCGGCGACCTGCACCAGGTTGCGCAGCTCGATCAGCGCGCGGTCGGGCGGTGCGGTGCGCCAGTGCTGCTCGACCTCGGCCCCCAGCGCGGCGATGCGGTCGGCCGCGCGTTGTAGCCGCGCATCGGAGCGCACGATGCCCACGTCCTCGGCCATGGCACGGCGGAGGGTGTCACGGACCGTGGCCAGATGTGCGGGGTCCAAATGCCCGGTGTCGGCAGGCACCGCTTCGGGCACGACGCCCTGAACGGAAGGCGCCGGAGCCTGCGCGGGGTCTGCCGGACCGTGCCCACCGGCCGCGGGAGGTCGCGCCGCGGCCCGGATGTCGTCGGCCGCGGCGCGGGCGAACACCATGCACTCGACCAGCGAATTGCTCGCCAGCCGGTTGGCGCCGTGCAGGCCGGTGCAGGCCGTCTCGCCGATCGCGTACAGCCCCGCCAGGTCGGTGCGGCCGTGCAGGTCGGCCACCACGCCGCCGCAGGTGTAGTGCGCCGCCGGTACCACCGGGATCGGCTGTCGCGCGATGTCGATGCCCAGCGCCGCGCAGCGCGCGCCGATGGTTGGGAAATGCGCCTGCAGGAACGCGGGCGGCTGGTGCGAGATGTCGAGCCACACGCAGTCGAGGCCGTGGCGCTGCATCTCGGCCTCGATCGCGCGGGCGACGATGTCGCGCGATGCCAGTTCGGCACGCGGATCGTGGTCCGGCATGAAGCGGTGGCCATCGGGCCGCAGCAGCCGGCCGCCTTCGCCGCGCACCGCCTCGCTGATCAGGAAGCCGTCGGCCTGCGGATGGTGCAGGCTGGTCGGGTGGAACTGCACGAACTCCAGGTTCGCCACCCGGCAGCCGGCGCGCCAGGCGGCGGCGATGCCGTCGCCGGTGGCGGTCGACGGGTTGGTGGTGTGCCGGTAGACCTGGCCAGCTCCGCCGGTCGCCAGTACCACCTGCGGCGCTTCGAAGGCGACGGTGCGGCCGGTCGCGGCATCGTGCGCAAGCAAGCCGGTGCAGCGCGCCGGCAGGTCGGCCGCGCCGCCGGCGGCCGGTGCCGTCCGCAGATCGACCAGCGTGTGTCCTTCGAAGACGGTGATCGACGGCGTGGCGCGCACCCGCGCGACCAGCACTGCCTGCACCGCCGCGCCGGTGGCATCGGCCGCATGGACGATCCGCCGCGCACCGTGGCCGCCTTCGCGGGTCAGGTGCAGCGCGGTGCCGCCGTCCTCGCAGGAAAAGGGCACGCCCAGACCGCGCAACCAGTCGATCGCGGCGGGCGCACGCTCGACCACGAAGCGGGCGGCGTCGGGGGCGCACAGGCCTGCGCCGGCGACAAGCGTGTCCTGCACGTGGGCGTCGAAGCTGTCGTCCTCGGCCAGCACGGCCGCGATGCCGCCCTGGGCCCAGCCGCTGGCGCCGTCGGGCAGGCCGCCCTTGGTCAGCACCGCCACGCGGTGGGTGGGCGCGAGCAGCAGCGCGGCGGTGAGCCCCGCGAGTCCGCTGCCGACGACGAGCACGTCGAAACGGTGGTGGTCCATGCCGGAGAAGGAGAAATGGGAAGAGAGAGGAGATCAGGCCGGCGTGAAGGCCAGCCGCACGTAGATCGGCGCGAAGGCCTCGGCCTGGGTGATCTCGATCAGCGTTTCCTTGGCCAGTTCCAGCAGCGCGATGAAGGTCACGACCAGCACGGTCGGCCCCTTCTCGGGCTGGAACAGGTCCTCGAACTCGACGAAGCGGCGGCCCTGCAGCGTGCGCAGCACCATGCTCATGTACTCGCGTACGCTGAGTTCCTCGCGGGTGATGCGGTGGTGCTGCACCAGCTTCGCGCGGCGCAGGATGTCGCGCCAGGCCGACTGTAGGTCGCCCACGTCCACATCGGGAAAGCGCGTCTGCAGGCTCTGCTCGATCGTCACCTGCGCCTTCAGGAAGTCGCGGCCGAACTGCGGCAGCTCGTTCAGCCGGGCGGCGGCCAGCTTGGTGCGCTCGTATTCCAGCAACCGGCGGACCAGCTCGGCGCGCGGGTCCTCGGGCTCCTCGCCCTCGGCGGTCTTGCGGGGCGGCAGCAGCATGCGCGACTTGATCTCGATCAGCATCGCGGCCATCAGCAGGTACTCTGCCGCGAGTTCGAGGTTGCGGCTGCGGATCTCGTCGACATAGGCGAGGTACTGGCGGGTGACGCCGACCATCGGGATGTCGAGGATGTTGAAGTTCTGCCTGCGGATCAGGTAGAGCAGCAGGTCGAGCGGCCCCTCGAAAGCCTCCAGGAACACTTCCAGCGCGTCGGGCGGAATGTAGAGGTCGTTCGGCAGCGCGAACAGGGGCTCGCCATAGAGCCGCGCCAGGGCGACCTGGTCGACCACCTCGGGCGCGGCGGCCGGGGTGGAGTCGGCGTCGGCCACGGTCACGATGGCTCGCCTACAAATTGAATGCTATGAAAACCATAGCTGCATGCTGAGGCGTGGCGGGCGCAAACGGCATGCGGGGTCATGGAATCAGGAGGCGTCGGTCTGGTAGACGTAGGGCTTCTGCTTCACCGCGCCGGCGCGGTATTCCTGCGACAGGTCGCGGTCGATGTTCTTATCCCAGAGCAGGGCCCGGCCGGCGCGCTGCTCGGCTTCCAGCGAGGGCTTGGCCGCCTTCAGCTGGTCGATGACCTGGGTGGCGTCGGAGGTGTAGTGGCGGCGGGCGAAGAACGGCATGGCGGAGGGGGCTGGTATCGTGGAGGCCGGCAATTTTACGGGGGCCACGCATGGCGCTGACGTTTTCCGGAGCGGCCCCGCAGGCCCGCCGCCGTTCCTGGGGCACCGCAGCGGCCCGTACGTTCGCCGCGGCGGCGCTGCTGGCGGGCCTCGCCGCCTGCGACGGCGACCGTATCCGCGCCCTGGAGGAGGGCCTCTCGACCGAGGCCGACGTGCGCGCACAGTTCGGCGAGCCCGACCGCATCTGGCCCGGCCCCGAAGGCACCCGCGTCTTCGAATACGACCGGCAGCCCGCCGGCCAGCGCAACTACATGATCGCGATCGGCCCGGACGGCCGCATGGCGGCGCTACGGCAGGTGCTGACCCCCGAGAACTTTGCGCAGATCGTGCCCGGCATGACGGCCGAGGAGGTGCGCCGCCGGCTCGGAAAGCCGGCGCGGACCACGCCGTATCCGCTGAAGCAGGAAACCGTCTGGGACTGGCGGTACCTGGAGCCGCCGACCACGTCGATGGTGTTCAGCGTGGCCTTCGGCGACGACGGCCGGGTCCGCCGCACCGGCAGCGCCCTCGATCCGCAGTCCGAAGCCCAGCGCGCAGGGCCCTGACGCGCACCCGCCACGCCGCCGGCCGGTGCTACCGGTTCTTACAGTCGCCGGCCGGCCGGGAGGGATAAATGCAGGCAGCGGGCGCCGCATCCGGCGCCCATCAACCTCAGAGGGAAACTGCCATGTCCATCATCGGAACCATCATCGTCGGCCTGATCGTCGGCCTCATCGCACGCGCCATCAAGCCCGGCAACGACAGCATGGGCTGGATCATGACGATCCTGCTCGGTATCGCCGGCTCGTTCCTGGCGGGCTACGTCGGTCAGGCCATGGGCTGGTACATGGTCGGCGAGCCGGCCGGCTGGATCGCCTCGGTGGTCGGCGCGATCGTGCTGCTGGCGCTGTGGGGCCTGGTGTCCCGCCGCCGCTGATGCACCACGCCGGCCGCCATGTCGCCGAGGACGCCGCGAACCACTTCCAGGAACACGTTCGCGGCCGGCGTCAATGACCGGTCGGCACGCCGGCAGATGCCGAGAACCCGATGCCGCGCGGGCTCCGTCAGGAGCTTGGACACGAGGGTCGGGTGATCCGGCACCGGCAGCGCGATGCGCGGCAGGATGCCGATACCGAAACCGGCCTCGAGCAGTCCGTGCACCGTGGACAGGTGGGAGACTGTCGTGGAGCGGCGCACGGTGACTCCGCTTTGCTGCAACTGGGTCCGCAGCAGCCTGTGCACACCGCTGGACGAAGACAGTTCGACCAGTCGTTCATTTGACAGGTCGGCCCATCGCACGTCCTCGCGGTGGGCGAATGGGTGATCCCGGTCACAGACCACATAGAACGGATCTTCGGCCAAGGCTTCGAAGCGCAGGTGTTCGGGCAGTTCGGACGGCGCAATGGTGACGGCGAAGTCTGCCCGCCCAGCGTCGACCGATGCCAGCACCTGGCTCGCCACGTCGTCGGCGATGCGCACGTCGACTCCCGGGTGATGTTTCGCACACCGCTGAATGCTCCAGGGAATGACCCGGCCTGCCACAGACGACACGCAGGCCACCACGACACGCCCGCGACGCGCCTCGGCGATATCGCCCGTTTCCGCCAGCAGGCGATCCACGTCTTCCAGAACCTGCTGCGCCCGCTCCACGAAGCTGCGCCCCAGTGCGGTCGGCTGCACGCTGCGCGAGGTCCGGTCGAAAAGGACAGCGCCCAGGGTGCGCTCCAGTTCGGACATCGTCTGGGAGAGGGCAGGCTGGGAAACATGCAGCAGTTCGGCGGCACGTCGAAAGCTCGCCTGTTCTGCTACCGCAACGGCCGCACGCAGATGGCGCAGTGTCACATGCATAAGTAGAACCGATCGAAACATAAGAACATTCGAATGGCCTGAAGGTTAGCCCACGCCTACGCTTGGCGGCTTCTCCATTACCCGGGGTGTTCGCACCCCGTCCAGCACCGACATGGCCGACGAGACTTCCCTGCGCCCCGATATCCCCGCCGACGCGCGGCGCGCGTTCGATGCCCTCAAGGCAGGCGGCATCGCGATCTTCCCGGTGGATGTGGGCTACACGATCGCGGGAGGCTCCGCCCCTTCGCTGCAACGCATTTTCCGAGCGAAAGGCCGCGCACCGACGAAGCTCAACGCGATGGTCGGCGATCTGCGCATCCACGACGAACTGCACCAGCTTCCCGGCCGCGAACGCGCCATGGTGCGCTGCCTGACCGAAGACTACGATCTGCCGCTCGGCGTGATCGCTCCTTACCGGACCGACCACCCGTTGATCGCCCGACTCGATCCGGCCGCGTTGGTGGGCAGCACGCGGGACGGCACCGTGGCGATGCTGGTCAACGCAGGGCCGTTCCACCGCGAGTTGTGCCGCCTGAGCCTGGAGGAACTCCATCCGGTTTTCGGGTCGTCCGCCAATCTGACCAATACCGGCACCCGGTTCCGGGTGGACGACATTCCCGCGGACCTGCTGGGTCTGGCCGACGTGGTGGTGGACTACGGACTGCGCAAATACCACCGCTACCAGCGCTCGGCGACGCTGATCGACTTCCGCACGATGGCGGTGGTGCGGGTGGGCTCCTGCTACGAGTTGATCGCAGACGTGCTGCGCCGGCATTTCGGGGTCGAATTGCCGCCGGCGCCATAAGGACCGCCGACCGGACCGAGAACGTAAGGAGACGACCATGACAACGACGATTCGCCCCTGCCCGACGTGGCGCCGTGGTGTGCTGTGTGCGGCCGTGCTGACCTGTGCGCTGCCGGGTCTGGCGTGGGTCCAGAAATATCCCGACAAGCCGATCCGGCTGGTGGTGCCTTTCGCGGCCGGGGGCGGCACCGACATCCTGGCACGCGACGTCGCGCCGCGGCTCGGCGATGCGCTCGGCCAGTCGGTAGTGGTCGACAACCGGGGCGGTGCCGGGGGCAACATCGGCTCCGACCTGGTGGCCAAGGCGCCGGCCGACGGCTACACGCTGCTGTTCGGGTCGAACACGCTGTCGATCAACGCGTCGCTCTACCGAAATCTGCCGTTCGATCCGGTGCGCTCGTTCGCGCCTGTCGGCATGGTCGCGACAGCGCCGATGGTCTTGGTGACGGCGGCCGATGGTCCGCTGACGTCGGTGCGCGCGCTGGTTGCCGAAGCCAAGGCTCGGCCGGGCACGATGAACTGGAGCACGCCGGGCAACGGTACGCCGCACCATCTCGCCGAAGAACTCTTCAACAAGATGACCGGCGCGAACCTGACCCACGTTCAATACAAAGGCGGAGGGCCGGCCATCAACGATCTGCTCGGCCGCCACACCCAGGCAAGCGTGCTTACGCTGGCGTCGGTGAAGTCGTTCATCGACGCAGGCCGGCTCCGGGCGATCGCTGTCGCGACGCCCCACCGCAGCGCGCTCCTGCCCGACGTGCCCACCGTCGCAGAGGCGGGCGTGCCCGGTTACAAGGCCGAGCTGTGGTACGGACTTTTCGCTCCGGCGGGAACCCCTGCGTCGGTCGTCGACCGGCTGAATCAGGCACTGGCAAAAGTGTTGACCGATCCGCAAGTCGCGAAACGGTTCCGGGACCAGGGCTTCGAAGCCCGCTCCGGAACTCCAGACGAACTGCGCGAGTTGCTGGCCGACGATCTGGCGCGCAGTGGAAAGCTGATCAGGGACGCCGGAATCCAGGCAGACTGACCGAGCTGTTCTCCGCGACGGTCAACGGGCGTCGGCGCCGCCGGGCAGCACCGCACCGGCGGCACGGCCGGCCAGCTTGACGGTGCCGACGGCGGCATCCACCGCCAGCCCGGCGGTGGTGGTCGCCACACCGACCGCGGTGCCGGCCACGCTCACCGCTGCGCCGGCGACGGTCACCGCTGCACAGCCGGCGAGTACCGCCAGCACGGCCAGGCCGCCGGCCGCGCCCGCGGCCCGCGCGAGGCGGATCAGACGATGCGGTGCCATCTCAGCGCACCCGCATGCCGGGCGTCGCGCCGGGCCAGGGCTCCAATACGTGGATGCCCGGCTGCGCCTTCTCGTCGCCGTGACTCGCCGCCAGCACCATGCCTTCGCTGATGCCGAACTTCATCTTGCGCGGTGCCAGGTTGGCGACCATGACCGTCAGCTTGCCCTGCAGGTCTTCGGGCTTGTAGGCGCTGGCGATGCCGCTGAAGACGTTGCGGTGGCGACCCTCGCCCGCGTCGAGCGTGAGGCGCAGCAGCTTGGTCGAACCTTCGACCGGCGCGCATTCCACGATCCTGGCGATCCGCAGGTCGATCTTCGCGAAGTCGTCGATGCCGATCGTCGGCGCGATCTCTTCGCCGCCAGGCGCTGCGTTTTCGATAGCTACCGGCGCAGGCGCGGCGGGCGCCGGAGGCTCGAACAGTGCATCGAGCTGCTTCGCATCGACCCGCTGCATCAGGTGTTGGTACACCCCGATCGCATGGCCGGCGCCGAGCGTGCTGCCGGCGCTCTCGGCGGTCAACGGCGCGACCTGCAGGAACGCCTCGACCTGCGCGGCCAGCGCCGGCAGCACCGGCTTCAGGTAGACCGTCAGCAGGCGGAAGGCCTCGATGCAGGTGGTGCAGATATCCTGCAGCCGCAGCTCCTGGCCTTCCTGCTTCGCCAGTTCCCAGGGCTTGTTCGCATCGACGTATTCGTTGACCCGGTCGGCCAGCAGCATCGTCTCGCGCACGGCGCGGGCGGTATCGCGCCGCTCGTAGGCGTCGAAGATGGTGGCGGCTTGGTCGCGCAGCGTGCCCAGCAGCACCTCGCCGTCGTGGCTCACCGCGCCGAGGCGGCCACCGAACCGCTTGGCCAGGAAGCCCGCCGCTCGGGAGGCGATGTTGATGAACTTGCCGACCAGGTCGCTGTTGACGCGCGCCAGGAAGTCGTCGGCGTTGAAGTCGATGTCCTCGTTGCGGCCGTTGAGCTTGGCGGCCAGGTAGTAGCGCAGCCACTCTGGGTTCATGCCGAGCGACAGGTATTTGAGCGGGTCGAGGCCGGTGCCGCGGCTCTTGCTCATCTTCTCGCCGTTGTTGACGGTGAGGAAGCCGTGCACGCAGACCTTGTCCGGCGTCTTGCGGCCGCTGAACTGCAGCATCGCCGGCCAGAACAGCGTGTGGAAGGTGACGATGTCCTTGCCGATGAAATGCACCTGCTCCAGCGCCGGGTCGGCCAGGTAGGCGTCGAAGTCCTCGCCGCGGCGGTCGAGCAGGTTCTTCAGCGATGCCAGGTAGCCGACCGGCGCATCGAGCCAGACATAGAAGTATTTGCCCGGCGCATCCGGGATCTCGATGCCGAAGTACGGCGCGTCGCGGCTGATGTCCCAGTCGCCCAGGCCTTCGCTGGTGCTGCCATCGGGGTTGGTCCGCACGGTGAACCATTCCTTCACCTTGCGCGCCACCTCGGGTTGCACGTGGAGGCCGTTCTGCGTCCAGGCCTCCAGGAAGGCGACGCAGCGCGGGTCGGACAGGCGGAAGAAGAAGTGCTCGGAACTGCGCAGCTCGGGTGCGGCGCCGGACAGGGCGGAGTAGGGCGCGATCAGGTCGGTCGGCGCATACACGGCGCCGCAGTTCTCGCAGTTGTCGCCGTACTGGTCCTTGGCGTGGCAGCGCGGGCATTCGCCCTTGATGAAGCGGTCGGGCAGGAACATGTTCTTCTCGGGGTCGAAGAACTGCTCGATGGTGCGGGTCTCGATCAGGCCGGCGGCCTTCAGGTCGCGGTAGATCTGCTGGGCGAGCTGGTGGTTTTCCGGCGCGTCGGTGCTGTGCCAGTTGTCGAAGGCGATGTGGAAGCCGTCGAGATACGGCTTGCGGCCGGCGGCGATGTCGGCGACGAACTGCTGCGGCGTCTTGCCGGCCTTCTCGGCGGCGATCATGATCGGCGCGCCGTGGGCGTCGTCGGCGCCGACGAAGTTCACCTCGGCACCCTGCATCCGCTGGTACCGCACCCAGGTGTCGGCCTGGATGTACTCCAGCATGTGGCCGATGTGGAACGGGCCGTTGGCGTACGGCA
>CAJYQL010000016.1 GCA_913776965.1 uncultured Xylophilus sp. | reverse complement strand
CAGCGCTAGCGCCGCCGGAGGTTGCCAGATCACCTTCGTGCGTCTCTCCGGTCGCGGATGCGCCCTCGCCGGTCGCCGCCGCGTCGGTCTCACCCGGCGGCGGCGCGGCTGCAGCGCCATCCGTGGTGCCGTCGAGTTCGGGCGCCGCACCGTCTTGTGCAGCATCGCTGTCCCTGGCCGCCGGCGCGGCAACAGTGCCGCCTCCCTCCCCCTCCGGCCCTCCGTCCGCCCCGCCCTGCGCGGCATCTGGCGATGTTCCCCCCGACGCCTGCGACTCTGCAGCGCCCCCGCCCGATCCAGCGTCCGATCCAGATGCCTTCTCAGCATCTCCGCCCTCGGACGCCTGTGAACCGCCATGCTTGGCCACTTCCGCGGCCACGACCGTTTCGGCACTGACAACGTCGGCCCGTGCGACCTCGGTCTGCGTGCGTAACGCGATCACCTCGGCCACGGCCGCATCGATCCCGGCCTGTGCCTGGTCGCGGCGCGCGGTCACGGCCCGTTCGGCGTCGGCGGTGTCCTGGTGGAGCCGCTCCGTCACCTGGCGGGTCTCCGCCTCGAGCGCCGCGTTCTCGCGCTCGACCGCGGCCAGCGGCGCTTCCAGCTGGGCCCGGGCCTTCTCCGCCTCGTCCTGCGGCGGCGTGATCGCGGCCCGCATGTCGTCCAGCACGGCATCGAGCTCCGCCCGAGCCGCGTCGATCCGGTCGCGCTGCGTCTCGGCTGCGGCTTGGGCCTGCTGGCCATGCGAGGCGGCCTCCGCCTTCGCCGCCTCGGCCTGCAGCCGGATCGGCTCGGCGGCGGCCGCTAGGCCGAGCAGGGACGCCAGCCGGTCCCGCGCCGGCTGGCCCGCGGCCTGCACGGCCGCAAGGATCTCCTGCTGCAGCGCTGCCAGCGGTCCGGCCGTCTGCTGCAGTCCGGCCTGGGTTTGCTGGATGGCCGCCGCGATGCGCGCATGGCCGGCCTGCAGGTCGGCGGCGAGGGCCTGTCCTGCCGCCGCGGCCTGCTGCGCGCTGGTTTGCAGATCGGCCGCAAGGGCCCGGAGTTCGGTCAGCCAGGCCGGCGGCGGCGTCGCGGCGCCGCCGGGCAGCAGGCCGTCCAGCTTCGTCCTGGCCTGGACGAGCAGGTCGTCGAACGCGGCCTCGCCCCGGGCGAACAGCGCCCGCAGTTCGGTCAGCGGCCGCTCCAGCTGCAGTTTCAGCGCGTCGACCTGGGCACGCACCGGCGCCAGCGTGCTCCGCACCTTGTCCATCGGCACCCGCATACGGACCTGGACCTCCTGAATGCCCTGGACCACCCGCGCTTCTGCGCTACCGATCTGCTGGCGCACCGGCTGCACCGCGGCCAGCTTGGCGGCGAGTACCTGCGCCGCCACCAGCGAGACCTTTTCTCGCGGCTGCACGGTGGTGACGAACAGATCGCGGCCGGCGCGCACCTGGGCCACCAGCGCCGGCGGCCGGCGCTTGACCGCCTCGGCCGCCGTATGCATCGCCTCGCTGGCGCGGGTCATCTGCGCCTGTGCCGCGACCAGGCCCTCGCGAACCGTCTGCAGGACCTGGACCACCCGTTCGATCGCCGCGCGCACCTGCGCGATTGCGGCGTCCAGTGCCGCGCGCAGCTGCTCGACGATGGCGACGGCCTGGTCGAGCAGATGCAGGGCCGTATCGCCCGCCCTCTTGACTGTCGTCCGCGCGGCGGTGATCGTGGTCTGGATGCCGGGGATCATGCCCTTGACCCCGACGAACAGCGCGCGCGCAATCGCCAGCGCCGGCGCGCGCGAGATGTAGCGGGTGCAGACCGCGATCGCGTTGTCGCACCGCACGTCGGCCTGGTCGAGTTCATCGCTCGCCAAGGCCAGTGCCCGGTCCGCACGCTCCATGAACGACACGACGCGCGCGCGGATCTCCTCGATCGTCGCCCGCGCCTGGTCGATGCGCGCACGGACCGGATCGAACCGGTCCGGCAACTGGCGCAACTGCGCGATCAGCGCGTCGATCTCGGCCATGATCTCGCCGAGCGCAGTCTTCATCTCGTCGATCGACCGGTCGACTTCGGCGACGCACTGGTCGATCACGCCGTTGATCTTAGCGATGCTGGCGTCGAGATGGCCGATCGCGGTCTCTACCCCCGCCAGCGCGGTATCGACGGCGACGCCGACCTCCTCGATCCGCTGCGCGGTGGTGTCGAACGCGAGCTCCACCGCGGCGAGGGGTGTGGCGACCAGCACGGCTGCATCGTGCGTGCGCCGCTGCAGCAGATCGCCCTGGCCGACGATCGCATCGGCCTCCTGGCCGACCGCCGCGATCACGGCATCGGCCCTGGCGGTGATGGCATCGATTCCGGTCATGACCGGCCGCACCACGCCTTCGGCCTGGGCCATCAGGCCGTCGAAGACGGTACGAACCTCTCCCCGGATCGAGGTCAAGTCCGCCTTCAGCCCGTCGGCGACCGCCATCACGTCCTTGCGCCAGGCCATCGGGTCGGCAAGCGAAGCCGCGGGCGGCACTGCCAGCCGGTCGGCACGGCTCGCGATGGCGGCGATGCGGGCCGGAAAACCGTCGACCGCCGGACGAATCGTCGCCAACCGCCCCGGTACCGTGCCGACGCTGCTCACCAGCGAAGCCACCGCACCGGCGACTTCGCCCGCCTGGGCACCGATGGCGGTCAGGCGCGCGGGCAGCGCCGCCGCGTCGCTCGTCACTGCCGTCAGATCGGACTGCAGCGTCGCCAGTGCAGCCGGCAATGCGCCGGCCAGCGCCGCCGGATCGATCGGCGGTGCGGTGGAGGCGACCTTGGCGGCCGCCGCCTGCAACTGGGTCGACACCTCGGACACCGTGGTGCCCGCGTCGGCGATCGCCTGGGTCAGCTCGGTCTGCAGCGTCGCCGATGCGGTCGTGACGGCCGCGGCTACCCGTTCGGCCCCTTCGCGGATGGCGGTGCTGGCTTTGGTGACGAACAGCATGCGACGGATGAGGGATGAGGTGTGGATCGATCAGAGCGCGGCGAGTGCGGCCGCGATGCCGCTGCCCGCATCGCCGATCGCCGTCGCGATGGCCGGCACACCGGAGGGGGTGGGCTCCAGCGAGACCGACGCCAAATCGATGTTGTCCAGCGTCAAGGCCACCTGTTCGAGGGACTGCAGGATTTCGGGCAGCACGTCGGCGCCTTCGATCTGCACCTCTTCCAGAATCGGCAGCAGCGGCAATGCCGAGATCGCACTGGGCCGCATGACCGGCTCGGTGTGCGCTACCGCGACCGGTGCGGTCGGAGCGGCCGCCGCAGCGACGACGATCGGCAGTTCGATGGTCCGCGCGGGGCTCGCGTCCGCGCGCGCGTCGGTCACACTGAGCGTGCCGGACGCGAGTTGCGCCGCAAGGGCGCGCAGTACCTGGTCATCGCTCCAGGACAGCAGGTGGCGTCGGCCCTGCGTGCGTGCGAGCACGCTGCGGAGCTGGTGCATCGCCACCACGTCGCCCCGCCAGCCCCGCAGATACCGTTCGGCATCTTCCGCCCGCCAGAACGACAGGGAGCGGCCGATCATGCCGTCTTCCGCACCCTCCAGAGGCGGCGCCGTCGCTTCGCCCCGTGGCGACCATCCGAGCCGGACAGACCGTATCCCGCGACGCAGGATCGCAAGCGCCTGCCTTCCGATCTGGTGAGGCGC
The DNA here is from genome assembly GCA_913776965.1 of uncultured Xylophilus sp. Classification (GTDB taxonomy): domain Bacteria; phylum Pseudomonadota; class Gammaproteobacteria; order Burkholderiales; family Burkholderiaceae_C; genus Xylophilus. The sequence continues at coordinate 44,861 of CAJYQL010000016.1, read as the reverse complement.
ATCGGCTTCGGCCGGCTCAATCGCAAGAAGGGAGGGAGGGTTGGACATGCCGGTCGCAGCGCGCAGAGATTCCGACTGTAGCGGACCCCGCTGTCGAATCCATCCCGATCTGCGGACCTTCTGGCGACCATCCAAACAAAAAAGCGCCCCTGTTTCCAGGGGCGCTTTCCGAGCAGATACCGCTTATATTGGTTGCGCGAGCAAGATTTGAACTTGCGACCTTTGGGTTATGAGCCCAACGAGCTACCAGGCTGCTCCATCGCGCGGCAAGGCACTGAGTATAACCTAATTATTCGCTCTTGGCGCCGTCTGCTGCATTTTCTTCTGCAGCCGGACGATCGACCAGCTCGACGAGCGCCATCGGAGCGTTGTCGCCCACACGGAAGCCCATCTTCAGGATGCGGGTGTAGCCGCCCGGACGCGCCTTCGACAGCGGGCCGAGCACGTTGAACAGCTTGGTGACGCTGTCACGGTCGCGCAGGCGGTTGAACGCCAGACGGCGGTTCGCCAGCGTGTCTTCCTTGGCCAGCGTGATCATCGGTTCGATGACGCGGCGCAGTTCCTTCGCCTTCGGCACCGTGGTCTTGATGACCTCGTGCTCGATCAGCGAATTCATCATGTTCTGCAGCATCGCGAGGCGGTGCGAGCTGGTGCGGTTGAGTTTGCGGAGTCCGTGTCCGTGACGCATGGTGCTTTCCTTACTTTATAAAAACAGGCGGCCGTGTCAGGTACCGCCCGGTGCACGTGGCCCTCGCGGGCCGATGAAAAATCAGCGCTTGTCGAGGCCGGCCGGCGGCCAGCTTTCGAGCTTCATGCCGAGCGTGAGGCCGCGGGAAGCCAGCACTTCCTTGATCTCGTTGAGCGACTTGCGGCCCAGGTTCGGCGTCTTGAGCAGTTCGTTCTCGGTCCGCTGGATCAGATCGCCGATGTAGTAGATGTTCTCGGCCTTCAGGCAGTTCGCCGAACGGACCGTCAGTTCCAGCTCGTCCACCGGACGCAGCAGGATCGGGTCGAACGGCGTGTTGCCGCCGCGCGGTGCCGGCTGGTCGAAGGCCGCGAGTTCGCCGCCTTCCAGTTGAGCGAAGACCGCGAGCTGCTCCACCAGAATCTTGGCGGATGCGCGCACCGCGTCTTCTGCAGAGATCGCACCGTTGGTCTCGATCTCGACGACCAGCTTGTCCAGGTCGGTACGCTGCTCCACACGGGCGCTCTCGACCGTATAGCTCACGCGCTTGACCGGCGAGAAGGAGGCGTCCAGCACGATCCGGCCGATCGACTTGGTCGCTTCGTCCGCGTAGCGGCGCATCGTGCCCGGCACGTAGCCGCGGCCCTTCTCGACCTTGATCTGCATGTCGAGCTTGCCACCGGCCGACAGGTGTGCGATCACGTGGTCGGGATTGATGATCTCGACGTCGTGCGGCGTCTGGATGTCGCTGGCCGTGACCACGCCTTCGCCGTCCTTGCGCAGCGACAGGGTGACCTCGTCGCGGTTGTGGAGCTTGAAGACCACACCCTTCAGGTTAAGCAGGATGTTGACGACGTCTTCCTGCACGCCGTCGATCGAGGAGTACTCGTGCAGCACCCCAGCGATGGTGACTTCGGTTGCCGCGTAGCCCACCATGGACGACAGCAGCACGCGCCGGATGGCGTTGCCCAGCGTGTGGCCATAGCCGCGCTCGAACGGCTCCAGCGCCACCTTGGCGCGGTTGAGACCGAGCTGTTCGACGTTGATCGCCTTGGGTTTCAGCAGATTGGTTTGCATGCGGACTTCCTCTCAATACCCCCAGCTCGTTACACCGGTAAGGCTGCGAAGCCGTGGCAGTGCGGTGCCCCGCACGCCAGGGAATGGACAATCGAAAAGGGCGCGGAGAGCGCCCGGGGGATCAACGCGAGTAGAGCTCGACGATCAACGATTCGTTGATGTCGGCGGCGAACTCGTCGCGATCCGGCACCTTCTTGAAGGTGCCTTCGGCCTTGTCGATCTGCACTTCGACCCAGGCCGGAATGCCGACCTGCTGGGCCAGCTGCAGAGCCTCGACCACGCGGTTCTGCTTCTTGGACTTTTCGCGCACGGCGACCACGTCGCCGGTCTTCACGAGGTACGACGGAATGTTCACCGACTGGCCGTTGACCGTGATGGCCTTGTGTGACACCAGCTGGCGTGCTTCGGCACGGGTCGAACCGAAGCCCATGCGGTAGACCACGTTGTCCAGGCGCGATTCGAGCAGCGACAGCAGGTTGGCGCCGGTGTTGCCCTTGCGGCGGTCGGCCTCTTCGAAGTAGCGGCGGAACTGCTTCTCCAGCACGCCGTACATGCGCTTGACCTTCTGCTTCTCGCGCAGCTGCAGGCCGTAGTCGGAGGTCCGCTGGCCCGAAGTGCGGCCGTGCTGGCCGGGCTTGGAGTCGAACTTTGCCTTGTCCGCGATCGAGCGACGGGCGCTCTTCAGGAACAGGTCGGTGCCTTCACGGCGGGAAAGTTTGGCCTTGGGGCCGAGGTAACGTGCCACGGTGGTTGTCCTGGTGAATCTGCCGCACGGGAGACGCCTCCGCGCACGGGAGCCAGCCGCAGAGAAAGCGACGGGCAGTGGGCTTCATGAAACGAGAAAAAAGCCTGCGATTATAGCCGCAGGCCGATGGGGAAGGCCAGCGATGGCCTTCGGCACTCAAATGCGGCGGCGCTTCTGCGGGCGGCAGCCGTTGTGCGGAACCGGCGTCACGTCGGAGATCGAGGTGATGCGGATGCCGAGAGCGCCGAGAGCGCGCACCGACGATTCGCGACCGGGGCCGGGGCCCTTGATCTCGACGTCCAGGTTCTTGATGCCCTGTTCGATGGCAGCACGACCGGCCACTTCCGATGCGACTTGGGCGGCGAACGGGGTCGACTTGCGCGAACCCTTGAAGCCCTGGCCACCGGACGAAGCCCACGACAGAGCGTTGCCCTGGCGGTCGGTGATCGTGATGATGGTGTTGTTGAACGAAGCGTGCACGTGCGCCACGCCGTCCGAAACGTTCTTCCGGACCTTCTTGCGGACGCGCTGTGCGGCGTTATTGGCGGGAGACTTGGCCATGTTTCTCTTTCAGTCCCGGTTTATTTCTTCAGGGCGGCAGCGCCCTTGCGCGGACCCTTGCGGGTACGGGCGTTGGTGCGGGTGCGCTGACCGCGCATCGGCAGGCCGCGGCGGTGACGGAAACCACGGTAGCAGCCGATGTCCATCAGGCGCTTGATGTTCATCGTCGTTTCGCGACGCAGGTCGCCTTCGATCGTGAACAGAGCGATCTGGTCGCGGATCTTCTCGAGATCGGCGTCCGTCAGGTCCTTGACCTTCTTGGAGTAGGCGATGCCGCTCGCTTCGCAGATCTGGCGGGCGCGGGTGCGACCGATACCGAAGATGGCGGTCAGACCGATCTCGGCGTGCTTGTGCGGCGGAATGTTGATGCCAGCGATACGTGCCATGTTCGTCCTCTAAAACTCTTAACCCTGGCGCTGCTTGTGGCGCTGGTCGGTGCAGATCACGCGCACGACACCCTTGCGGCGGATGATCTTGCAGTTACGGCAGATTTTCTTGACCGAAGCCGAGACTCTCATTGCTACTCTCCTAAAACTCTACATGCGTCCGACTCGATCGCGGGTGCGACGGCTGCGGACAAATCGTCATTCGCCAAGGCGGATCAACCGCCGCTGGCACCCTTGAAATTCGCCTTCTTCAACAGCGACTCGTACTGCTGCGACATCAGGTAGTTTTGTACCTGGGCCATGAAGTCCATGGTCACCACCACGATGATTAGCAGAGATGTACCACCGAAGTAGAACGGCACGTTGTACTTCAGGATCAGGAACTCAGGCAGCAGGCAGACGAACGTGATGTACACCGCACCGGCCAGCGTCAGGCGCAGCAGGATCTTGTCGATGTACCGTGCGGTCTGGTCACCCGGACGGATGCCCGGGATGAACGCACCGCTCTTCTTCAGGTTGTCGGCCGTCTCGCGGCTGTTGAACACCAGCGCGGTGTAGAAAAAGCAGAAGAACACGATCGCCGTGGCGTAGAACATCACGTAGATCGGCTGACCGGGCGTCAGGGCGCCGGAGATGTCCTTCAGCCACCGCATCGAATCGCCCGCGCTGAACCAGTTCACCACCGTGGCAGGCAGCAGGATGATCGACGACGCGAAGATCGGCGGGATCACACCGGCCATGTTCAGCTTCAGCGGCAGGTGCGACGACTGTCCGCCGTAGACCTTGTTGCCGACCTGGCGCCGCGCATAGTTCACGAGGATCTTGCGCTGACCGCGTTCGACAAACACCACGAAGTAGGTAACGAGAGCGACCACCAGCACGATGAAGATCGCGACCAGAACGCTCATCGCACCGGTCCGCACCAGCTCCAGCAGACCACCGATCGCATTGGGCAGGCCCGCAGCGATGCCGGCGAAGATCAGGATCGAGATGCCGTTGCCCAGACCACGCTCGGTGATCTGCTCGCCCAGCCACATCAGGAACATCGTGCCTGCGGTAAGGCTGACCACCGCCGTGAGACGGAAGCCGAAGCCCGGGCTCAGCACTAGGCCGGCGGAGCTCTCGAGCGCCACGGCGATGCCGAGCGACTGGAAGAGCGCCAGGCCCAGCGTGCCGTAACGGGTGTACTGGGTGATCTTGCGACGTCCCGCCTCGCCTTCCTTCTTCAGTTGTTCGAAGCTGGGCAGCACGTAGCCGAGCAGCTGCATGATGATCGACGCCGAGATGTACGGCATGATCCCAAGTGCGAACACGGTGAAGCGCGACAGGGCGCCGCCCGAGAACATGTTGAAGAGATTGAGGATGCCGCCCTGCTGCCCGTTGAAGAGCTGCTGCAGCTGTGCCGGATCGATACCCGGCACCGGGATGTGCGCGCCGATGCGGTAGACCACCAGCGCGAGCAGCAGGAATACCAGCCGACGACGCAGGTCGCCGAACTTGCCGGTCTTAGCCAAGGTTGCTGCGCTGGTTGCCACTGCGGTGCTTTCGGATCGTTTGCTTCGGAAGTTGCGTCAAGCGGGTCAGGCCACGCTGCCGCCGGCTGCTTCGATCGCAGCCTTGGCACCGGCGGTCGCGCCCACGCCGGTCAGCTTGACCGACTTGGTCAGCTCGCCCGACTTGATGACCTTGACGACCTTGGCCAGCTGGCCGACGAGGCCTGCCTGCTTCAGTGCCAACACGTCCACTTCGCCCAGGCCGAGCTGCTCCAGCGCACCCAGGGTCACCTCGGCGTTGAACTTGAGCGTCTGCGACTTGAAACCGCGCTTCGGCAGGCGACGCTGCAGCGGCATTTGACCGCCTTCGAAGCCGACCTTGTGGTAGCCGCCCGAACGCGACTTCTGACCCTTGTGACCGCGACCGGCGGTCTTGCCCAGGCCGGAGCCGATGCCGCGGCCGACGCGACGCTTCGCGTGCTTGGCGCCTTCGGCCGGCTTGATGCCATTGAGTTCCATGTCCTGCCTCGTATCAGAGTACTTTGACCAGATAGCTGATCTTGTTGATCATGCCGCGCACTTCGGGGCTGTCCTGCAGTTCGCTCACGCTGTTGAGCTTGCGCAGGCCCAGGCCGCGAACGGTGGCGCGATGCGATTCCTTGGTGCCGATGGGGCTGCGCACCAGTTGCACCTTGACGGTTTGTTGCGTCGTCATGTGAATTACTCCGGTCAGGCGGCGAAGATGTCTTCGACCGACTTGCCGCGCTTGGTTGCCACTTCGGAAGGCGTCGTCGACTTGACGAGCGCATCGAAGGTCGCACGGACCATGTTGTAGGGATTGGACGAGCCGTGGCTCTTGGCGACGACGTCGGTGATGCCCAGCACTTCGAACACGGCGCGCATCGGGCCGCCGGCGATGATGCCGGTACCCTTGGGAGCCGGCGCCAGGAACACGTTGGCAGCGCCGTGGTGACCCGTCACCTGATGGTGCAGCGTGCCGTTCTTCAGCGACACCTTCTTCAGGTTGCGACGGGCTTCCTCCATCGCCTTCTGGACGGCAGCCGGCACTTCCTTGGACTTGCCCTTGCCGAAACCGACGCGACCATCGCCGTCGCCGACCACGGTGAGTGCGGCGAAACCGAGGATCCGGCCGCCCTTGACGACCTTGGTCACGCGGTTGACCGCGATCATCTTCTCGCGCAGACCGTCGTCCTGGCCTTCGGTCTGCACTTTGGGTTGAAACTTAGCCATGATGTTCTTCCGTCGTGCTTAGAACTGCAGACCCGCTTCGCGGGCAGCGTCGGCCAGCGCCTTCACGCGGCCGTGGTAGGCGAAACCGGCGCGGTCGAAAGCGACCTTCTCGACGCCTGCAGCCTTCGCCTTTTCGGCGATGCGCTTGCCGATCGCGGTGGCGGCAGCGGCGTTGCCGCCCTTGCCGACGCCGCCGAGGGCCGTGCGCACTTCCGCTTCCGCGGTGGATGCCGATGCGAGCACCTTGGAGCCGTCGCCGGAGATGACGGTCGCGTAGATGTGCAGGTTGGTACGGTTCACCGTCAGACGCGCCACGCCCTGTGTGGCGATGCGGATGCGGGTCTGGCGCGAACGGCGGAGCCGCTGCTCTTTCTTGGTCAAGGACATGCTGCGACTCCTTACTTCTTCTTCGTCTCTTTGATGACGATCTTCTCATCCGCATAGCGGATGCCCTTGCCCTTGTAGGGCTCGGGCGGACGGATGGCGCGGATCTCGGCGGCGATCTGGCCGACGCGCTGGCGGTCGGCACCCTTGATCACGACTTCGGTCGGGGTCGGCGTGGCGACCGTGATGCCGGCCGGCATTTCAACGTTGACCGGATGCGAGTAACCGACGGCCAGGTTCAGCTTGGTGCCCTGTGCGGCAGCCTTGTAGCCCACGCCGACCAGCGACAGCTTCTTCTCGAAGCCCTTGCTGACGCCCTGGACCATGTTGTTGACCAGCTGGCGCAGCGTGCCGCTCATCGCATTGGCTTCACGCGACTCGTCGGCAGGAGCGAAGCTCAGCTTGCCGTCGTTGTTCGAGACGTTCACCAGCGCGTTGGTGGCCAGCGACAGCGTGCCGCCGGTGCCCTTCACGTTGATCTGGTCGTTCTGGATCGACACATCCACGCCTTGCGGGATGGCGACCGGCATTTTTCCTACGCGGGACATTTCAGTTTCTCCTCAATGCCTGCTTACGCGACGTAGCACAGCACTTCGCCGCCGGTACCGGTGGCGCGTGCCTTGCGATCGGTCATCACGCCTTGCGGGGTGGTGACGATGGCCACGCCCAGGCCGTTCTGGACCTGGGGGATGGAATCACGGCCCTTGTACACGCGCAGGCCGGGACGGCTGACGCGCTCGATGCGCTCGATGACCGGGCGACCGGCGTAGTACTTCAGTGCGATCTCGAGCTCGGACTTGTTGCCCTCGGTCTTGACCTGGAAGCCGTCGATGTAACCCTCGTCCTTCAGGACTTGTGCGATCGCAATCTTCACCTTGGAAGACGGCACGGAAACGGACGCCTTGGCGACCATCTGTGCATTGCGGATGCGGGTCAGCAGGTCGGCGATGGGATCACTCATGCTCATGTTGAATCTCTCCTGCCTGCTTACCAGCTGGCCTTGGTGACACCGGGGATGTCGCCAGCGAAGGCCAGTTCACGGATCTTGCTGCGGGCCAGACCGAATTGGCGGAACGTGCCGCGCGGACGGCCGGTGATCTCGCAGCGGTTGCGCTGGCGGGTCGGGTTGGCGTTGCGCGGGATCTTCTGCAGGCCGAGGCGAGCAGCGTCGCGCTCTTCGTCGCTGCGCTTGGCATCGCCGGCAATGGCCTTGAGTTCGGCGTACTTGGCAGCGTACTTGGCTGCCAGCTTTTCGCGCTTGAGTTCGCGCTGGATCAGAGCTACTTTAGCCACACGTCACCTCAGTTCTTGAACGGGAAGCGGAAGCCCGCGAGGAGCGCCTTGGCTTCTTCATCGGTCTTGGCCGTCGTGGTAATGCTGATATTCAGACCACGGAGCGCATCGACCTTGTCGTACTCGATTTCCGGGAAGATGATCTGCTCTTTCACGCCGATGTTGTAGTTGCCGCGGCCGTCGAAGGCACGGCCGGAGATTCCGCGGAAGTCACGGACGCGCGGCAGGGCCACGGTCACGAAACGGTCCAGGAATTCGTACATCTGCACGCCGCGCAGGGTGACCATGGCGCCGATGGCCTGGCCTTCGCGGATCTTGAAGCCGGCGATGGCCTTCTTGGCCTTCGTGACGACGGGCTTCTGGCCGGCGATCTTGGTCAGGTCAGCGACGGCGTTGTCCATCACCTTCTTGTCGGAGACGGCTTCGCTCACGCCCATGTTCAGCGTGATCTTGGTCAGGCGCGGGACCTGCATCGGCGAGGTGTAGCCGAACTGCTCGGTCAGCTGCTTGACGATGTTGTCGCGGTAGTGTTGCTGGAGTCGTGCCATGTCTGTAACCCTCAGGCGGCCTTGATTTCTTCGCCGCTGGACTTGAAGACGCGCACGCGCTTGCCGTCAGCCTGCAGCTTGATGCCGACGCGGTCGGCCTTGCCGGTGGCGGCATTGAAGATCGCCACGTTGGACTGGTGGATCGGCATGGCCTTCTCCACGATGCCGCCGGTCGCGCCCTTCATCGGGTTCGGCTTGGTGTGCTTCTTCACCAGGTTGATGCCGTCGACGATCACGTGCGAGTCGTCCTTGCGCAGCGAGACCGTGCCGCGCTTGCCCTTGTCGCGTCCGGTGAGGACGATGACTTCGTCGCCTTTGCGAATCTTGTTCATGGCGTGTCCTTAGAGAACTTCAGGGGCCAGCGACACGATCTTCATGAACTTCTCGGTCCGCAGTTCGCGGGTGACCGGTCCGAAGATGCGGGTGCCGATCGGCTCCAGCTTGGCGTTGAGCAGCACGGCGGCATTGCCGTCGAACTTGACGAGCGAGCCGTCGCCGCGGCGGATGCCCTTGGCGGTGCGCACGACCACGGCGCTGTAGATCTCGCCCTTCTTGACGCGACCACGCGGAGCGGCTTCCTTGATGCTCACCTTGATGATGTCGCCCACGCTCGCATAGCGACGCTTGGACCCGCCCAGCACCTTGATGCACAGGACGGACTTCGCGCCGGTGTTGTCGGCGACTTCCAACCGGGATTCTGTCTGGATCATTTCTATATTCCCAACTTGTACCGGAAGGCCGAACCCCGCCCGAATGCCCGGGCGGGCGTCACGAAAAACCGGTCAGTCTTGGGCCCGTCGTCCACGCGCCGAACCATTTCGGAGCGCTTGAGCTGGGCAGATGTTTCGCTTTTTGAGAGCGAAGCCCGCGATTATGCGGCGTGTACGACGGCGCGTCAAGCACCCAGCTGGTACTGGGCGGCCAGTGGTGCGAATGCTGCGTCGGCCGCGTCCAGGACGCCCTCCTCCTGGAGGATTCGGGCCACGCGCGGCGCCAGGGCAGCGGCCCGGGCGGCGTCGAGGAAGAGCAGGCGGCTGCGGCGCGCGAGCACGTCCTCCACGGTTCGGGCGTATTCGTGGCGCACGGCGAACCGTACCATCGCCTCGGTCAGGCCGGGCGCGAGTTCCACGCCGGCCCCGGGCAGTTGCGCGACGGCCGCCTGCTCGCTCCCGTAGCCGTGCAGACCCGGCGCATCGCTGATGCGGTGCCGCACCGTACCGGCGTCGGGCGCACCGACGAGCGGCAGGTGGTTCGTCACCCCTGTGGAGGACGCAGGCAGCAGGCCGGCCGCGGCGCAGCGCTGCAGCACGTCCTCGGCCATCGCGCGGTAGGTGGTCCATTTGCCGCCGGTCACGGTCACCAGGCCGCTGGCGCTGGTCAGGACCGTGTGTTCGCGGCTGATCGCCTTGGTGTCGTCGCCGTCATCGCCCTGCGGCTTGACCAGCGGGCGCAGTCCGACCCAGAGGCTGCGCACATCGCTCCGTCCTGGCGCGCGCCGCAGGTAATGGGCGGATTCGCGCAGGATGAAGTCGATCTCGTCCGGGAACGCGTGCGGCTCCGGCGCGAGGTCGTCGCGCGGCGTGTCGGTGGTGCCGAGGATCACCTTGCCGAGCCAGGGCACCGCGAACAGCACCCGCCCGTCCGCGGTCTTGGGCACCAGCAGGGCGTGGTCGCCCGGCAGGAACTCGCGGTCCACCACGACGTGCACGCCCTGGCTGGGCGCGACCATCGGCCGCACCGGCCGGTGGGTCGCCTCGCCGTCCTGCTGGCGCAGCGCATCGACCCAGACGCCGGTGGCGTTGACCACGCAGCTGGCGCGCACGGTGAAGGCGCGGCCGGTCTCGGCGTCGTGGCAGCGCAGGCCGGCAACACGGCCGGCCTCGTGCACCAGCGCATCGACCGGGCAGTAGTTGACGAGCAGCGCGCCGCGTGCAGCCGCGGTGCGGGCCAGCGCGATCGCAAGGCGCGCGTCGTCGAACTGGCCGTCCCAGTACTTGACGCCGCCGCGCAGGCCGGCCGGCTGCACGCCGGGCAGCAGCTGCAGCGTCCGGTCGCGGCCGAGGAATTCGGTATCACCCAGCCCGGCCTTGCCGGCGAGCGCGTCGTAGACCTTCAGCCCGATGCCGTAGAAGGGCGTCTCCCACAGCTTGTACGAGGGCATGACGAAGGGCAGCGGCTGGGCCAGGTGCGGCGCGTTCTGCAGCAGCGTGCTGCGCTCGTGCAGCGCCTCGCGGACCAAGGATACGTTGCCCTGCGCCAGGTAGCGCACCCCGCCGTGGACCAGCTTGGTCGCGCGCGACGAGGTGCCCTTGGCGAAGTCCTGCGATTCCAGCAGCACCACCGACAGCCCGCGCGCCGCCGCGTCGAGCGCCACGCCCAGGCCGGTCGCGCCGCCACCCACCACCGCGAGGTCGTAGCGGCGGTCTTCGGCCAGGCGGTCGAGCAGGTCGGCGCGGACGGTGGGCAGGGGCGGCGGGGAAGCGGTCATGGATCGACGGTCGGCAGGCGGGACGCGAACCCGACGATTGTCCCCCGGTCTGCCGCCGGCCGGCAGTCGCGCCGGTGATCGCCCCCGTGCACGGCGGGGCCGCTCCGACGTACAGTGCGCCGATGGCGAAGACGACGACCTACTTGCTGGCCCTGGACCAGGGCACCTCCAGTTCGCGCGGCATCGTGTTCGATGCGCAGGGCTGCATCGTGGCGCAGGCGCAGCGCGAGCTGCCGCAGCACTATCCGCAGCCCGGCTGGGTGGAGCACGAGCCCGACGATATCTGGCAGACCCAGCTCGCCACCGCCCGCGAGGCGCTGCAGGCCGCCGGCATCGGCGCCGATGCGGTCCGGGCCGTCGGCATCACCAACCAGCGCGAGACCACCGTGGTCTGGAACCGCCGCACCGGCCGGCCGATCCACCGCGCGATCGTCTGGCAGGACCGCCGGGCCGAGCCGGCCTGCGCCCGGCTGCGCGCCGACGGCCACGAGGCCGAGATCCAGCGGAAGACCGGCCTGCGCATCGACGCGTACTTCTCGGCCACCAAGCTGCAGTGGCTCCTCGACCACGTGCCCGACGCCCGCGCCCAGGCGGCGCGCGGCGAACTGGCCTTCGGCACGGTCGACAGCTGGCTGATCTGGCAACTGACCGGCGGCGCGCGGCATGTGACCGACGTGAGCAACGCCTCGCGCACCATGCTGTTCGACGTGCGCCGCAACGCCTGGGACGATGAGCTGCTCGCCCTCCTCGACATCCCGCGTGCCCTGATGCCCGAGGTGCTGCCGTCCAGCGCCGACTTCGGCACGGTGCGGGCCGACCTGCTCGGCCACGCGATCCCGATCGGCGGCGTGGCCGGCGACCAGCAGGCTGCCACCTTCGGCCAGGCCTGCTTCGCGCCCGGCATGGCCAAGAACACCTACGGCACCGGCTGCTTCTTGCTGATGCACACCGGCACCGCGTTCCAGACCTCGCAGAACGGCCTGGTGACCACCAGCGCCGCCCAGCCGAGGGCGCAGACCGAGTACGCGCTGGAAGGCAGCGTGTTCGTCGGCGGCGCAGTGGTGCAGTGGCTGCGCGACGGCCTGCAGGCGATCGACGCCAGCAGCGAGGTGCAGGCCCTGGCCGAGAGCGTGCCCGACGCCGGCGGCGTGGTGTTGGTGCCGGCCTTCACCGGCCTGGGCGCGCCCTACTGGCAGCCCGAGGCGCGCGGCGCGATCACCGGGCTGACGCGCGGCACCACGATGGCCCACATCGCCCGCGCGGCGCTGGAGAGCATCGCCTTCCAGAGCGCCGCGCTGCTGGCCGCGATGCAGCGCGACGCCGCCCAGGCCGGCGTGCCCGCGGTGCAGGAATTGCGGGTGGACGGCGGCGCCTGCGTCAACGACCTGCTGATGCAGTTCCAGGCCGACCTGTTGGGCGTGCCGGTGGTGCGGCCGCAGGTGGTCGAGACGACGGCGCTGGGGGCCGCGACGCTCGCCGGGCTGTCGGCCGGCGTGTTCGCCGGGCAAGACGAACTGGCGGCGCTGTGGAAGGCGGAACGGCGCTTCGAGCCGCAATGGGACCGGGCGCGCGCCGAGGAGCGCATGGCGCAGTGGGAGCGGGCGGTGCGGCAGACGGTGGCGACCTGACGCTTCCGCGTCACGGCCCAGCGCTATCGAATAGATAGCTGATTGCGCAGGCGGGACCTGCGCAGAAGCCCGATTTCCGTATGAAACCGGCAGAGGTGCCCGGCAGGGCTCCCTGCGGCGGCGAAAATCGCCCCCACGTTCGACGACGCCGCCCAGCCCCGGCCGCGCGCACTTCGCTTCTCCTTCTATCTTTCCGACCACTCGGACCACCGCCATGCCCGACACCGCCGCCCTCGCCTCGCCCACCCCGCTCGACCTGCCGATCGCCTTCATCGGCGGCGGCAACATGGCCAGCGCCATCATCGGCGGGCTGGTCGGCCAGGGCATGGATGCCACGCGCATCGACGTGGTGGAACCGTTCGAGGAGGCCCGTGCCCGGCTGGCGCAGCAGTTCGGCATCTCGGCGCAGGCCGAAGCCGGGCCGGCGCTCGGCCGCGCGGCGCTGGTGGTCTGGGCGGTCAAGCCGCAGACCTTCCGCGACGCGGCTGCGCCGGTCGCCCCGCTGGTGCCCGACGCGCTGCACCTGAGCGTGGCCGCCGGCATCCGCAGCGACAGCATCGCCGGCTGGCTCGGCAGCGAGCGCATCGTGCGCGCGATGCCCAACACGCCGGCGCTGGTCGGCCAGGGCATGACCGGCCTGTTCGCACGCGCCGCGGCGACGGCCGAGGACCGCACGCTGGTCGAACAGGTGCTGGCCCCGACCGGCGCGACGCTGTGGCTGGACGCGGAAGCGCAGCTGGACGCGGTGACGGCGCTTTCCGGCTCCGGGCCGGCCTACGTGTTCTATTTCATCGAGGCGATGGTCGAGGCCGGCATCGCGATGGGCCTGGGCGCGGAGCGGGCGCACCGGCTGGCGGTGGCGACCTTCGGTGGCGCAGCGACGCTGGCCGCCCGGTCGGACGAAGCGCCGGCGGTGCTGCGCCAGCGGGTCACGTCGAAGGGCGGCACCACCTACGCGGCGCTGACCTCGATGGAGGCCGACGAGGTAAAGGAGCGCTTCGTGCGGGCGATGGAGGCTGCGCGGGTGCGGGCGGGGGAGCTGGGGGACGAGTTCGGACGGGGGTGAGGTCCCTCTAGGAAGGGACGCGGCGTCATCTTGATATCCGCGTTCCATCCGGGAGCGCGGATGCTGAGGGCTCTTGGCGAGCGGCGTGCTCTGTAGCCCGGACCGGGTCGGCGGGTACTCCCCTCCGCGAATGTCCCCCGGCCTGCGGCCTCCTCCTTGATTTCGCTGCGGGGAGCACCCACCGCCCCGGTCCTGCCGCTGTACGGACAGAACCGGCCGGCGCGCCACGTACGAACCGACGGCCGAACCGCAGGCCTCTATGCTCCAGCGCTCGGTTCGACGGGGATGCCGGGCAGGCGGATAGCGTAGGTTCAGGAGGAGGAAACGCCGCAGGCGTTTCCGGGGGACACGGAGCTAGCCGCCTGCCCGGCGTCCCCCCCGGACCCGCCCCGCCGCACCCCTCCACACACCGCCACCCAGCCCCAGCCCGGCGATGCCAGCCAAGCCAAGCGCAACTGTATGCCGGCCGCGCCCCCTACCGCAGCGCGAACCCGGCCACCACGCCAGCGAACAGCGTGAACCCCAGCCAGTGGTTCTCCCGAAACGCCTGGAAGCACCCGTCCCGGCTGCGGTCCCGGATCAGCCTCCAGTGCCGTGCGGCCTGCAGCGCCGCCAAGCTCAGCGCTACATAAAAAGGAGCACCTAACGCAAGCGGGACCAGCGCCAGCGCCAGAATCGCCAACGACAGTGCATAGAACACCACCACCGCCGCCACGTCGAAGCGCCCCAGCGTGATCGCCGAGGTCTTCATGCCAATCTTCAGGTCGTCGTCGCGGTCCACCATCGCGTACTCGGTGTCGTAGGCCAGCACCCAGAACAGGTTGGACACCACCAGCCAGCCCGCCAGCGCCGGCACCCGGCCCTGCACCGCGGCGAACGCCATCGGGATGCCAAAGCTGAAGGCGATGCCCAGGACAGCCTGCGGCATCGACACGTACCGCTTGGCGAAGGGATAGGCGAGCGTCACCGCCAGCGCCCCGAAGGACCAGAGGATCGTCGGTACGTTGGTCGTCAGCACCAGCGCAAAAGCCGCCAGCGCCAGCACCGCGCCGAACACCAGCGCCTGCCGCGGCGTGATCGCGCCGCTCGTCACAGGCCGCTGGGCGGTGCGTTTGACGTGCCGGTCGAAGTCGCGGTCGGCCACGTCGTTCACGCAGCACCCGGCGCTGCGCATCAGTATCGTGCCCGCCACGAACACGGCCAGCAGGTGCCAGCCGGGGAAGCCGCCCGCGGCGATCCACAGCGCCGTCAGCGTCGGCCACAGCAGCAGCAGCCAGCCTGCAGGCCGGTCCCAGCGGATCAGGTTCAGATACAGCGAAAGACGTGAAGGCGGCATGGGGACACACAAAAGCAGAAGGGCGGACCGCCGATTCTGCGTCCCGCCCTTCCGAAAAACCGATGCCTTCCTGCAAAGGAAGGCGGAGTGCCTCAGCGCTCCGCCGGTCGGCCAGTGCCGCCCCCTGCAAGGGGGCAGGCGGAGCGCTGCAAGCGCGCAACCTGGGGGTGTGCTTACTCCTCCAGCAGCGACCGCAGCATCCAGGCCGTCTGGTCGTGCACCTGGCACCGGGCGGTCAGCATGTCGGCGGTCGCGTCGTCACCCGCCTCTTCCGCGACCGGGATGAACTCGCGGGAGATGCGCGAGACCGTCTCGTGGCCCTGCACCAGGATGCGGATCATCTCCTTGGCCTTGGGCGGCTGCTGCGGCACGTCGGCGACGGTGGCGATCTTGCTGAACTCGGCATACGAGCCCGGCGCGTAGTGGCCGAGGGAGCGGATGCGCTCGGCGATGGTGTCCGTCGAGTTCCACAGCTCGGTGTACTGGTCCATGAACATCGCGTGCAGCGAGGTGAAGTGCGGACCGGTGACGTTCCAGTGGAAGTTATGGGTCGTGAAGTACAGGGTGAAGGTGTCGGCCAGCACGCGCGACAGGCCTTCGGCGATCGCGGCACGGTCGGCATCTTCGATACCGATGTTGATGCGCGGCGCGCCGGCGCTGCCGGACGACGGGGCGACGACGGCGCCGCCCTTGGTCGGCACCTTGCCGGCGGCGGCCGCCGGTGCGTCGGCGATGGGAGCGCCCTTGGGCTGCTTCTGGGTCTTGTCGGGTTTGGCCATGCGTTCTCTCCTCGGGATGGTGACGGGGTGAATCGGTCAGGGTATGCGCCCGCAGGGGCGCAGGCAACAGACGCAATCTATCGCAGCGATCGCCTTCGACCGGTAACCAAGTCCCTCAGGACAGCCGCGTCACGCCCGGCAGCTCGCAGGCGTAGATCGCGTTGCGCAGTGCCGCGATCGCCTCGTAGCGGGTGACGCTGCGGCGCCAGGCCAGCACCACCCGGCGCGACGGCGGCGTGCCCTCGAACGGGATGTAGCGCACGTGCGTGTCGTCGTTCGCATCGGCACCGGCGGCAAGCGCCGCGGCCGGCACGGACAGCCGGGGCACCAGCGTCACGCCCATGCCGGCGGCGACCATGTGCTTGATCGTCTCCAGCGACGAGCCCTCGAAGCTCTTGCGGATGCCCTCGGCGTTGGCCGAGAAGCGCGCGAACTCCGGACACACCTCCAGCACGTGGTCGCGGAAACAGTGGCCGGTGCCGAGCAGCAGCATCGTCTCGCTCTTCACTTCCTCGGCGGTGACCGTGGTGCGCTGCGCCAGCGGATGGTGCCGCGGCACCGCCAGCAGGAACGGCTCGTCGTAGAGCGGCGCCAGCGCCAGGCCGGTGTCGGGGAACGGCTCGGCCATCACCGCGCAGTCGATCTCGCCGGTGCGCAGCATCTCCAGCAGGCGGGCGGTGAAGTTCTCCTGCAGCACCAGCGGCATCTGCGGCGTGCGGGCGATCGTCTGGCGCACCAGGTCGGGCAGCAAGTAGGGCCCGATGGTGTAGATGATCCCGAGGATCAGCGGCCCGGCGAGCGGGTCCTTGCCGCGCTTGGCGATCTCCTTGATGCCGGCGGCCTGCTCGAGCACGCTCTGCGCCTGCCGCACGATCTCCTCGCCGAGCGGGGTGACCGCGACCTCGTTGGCGCTGCGCTCGAACAGCTTGACCTCCAGCTCGTCCTCGAGCTTGCGGATCGCGACCGACAGCGTGGGCTGCGAGACGTAGCAGGCCTCGGCCGCCTTGCCGAAATGCTTCTCGCGGGCGACCGCGACGATGTACTTGAGTTCGGTGAGGGTCATGCGGCGATTCCGATGCAGTCGGCAACGCCGGGCGTGGCGATGTCCGAAAACGGCAGCAGCCGTCGGTCCAGGGTGGCAAAGCGGTGGCCGGCACGGTGCGCCAGACCCAGCAGGTAGGCGTCGGTCACCTGGCGATGGCCGACCAGGCCGGGTGCGTGCAGGGGCGCCAGGTCCGCCGGCGGCAGGTCAGGCAGCGGCAGGTGGTCGGTCTGCGCGCAGAACCGGGCCAGCAGGCGCAGGGCCTCGGGCGGCGGCACGGCGTCGGCCGCAAAGGAGGGATTGGACGACACCCGGACGAAACCCAGTTGCGTGACCGCGCAGCTGGACCATGGCCGGCGGGGCAGCGCCAGGAACCACTGGCGCGCCAGTGCGTGGTGCAGGTGGTGCGGCCATGTCAGCGCGAGCAGCAGGTTGACATCGAGCAGCCAGCGCGGCGCGGCGGAGACCGTCACGTCTCGTCGTCCAGGCAGCGCTTGACGTCGTCCAGCGTCACCACCTGCGCATCCGGCCGGCTGTAGAAGGTCGGAATGACGTCTCCGTCGTCGGTCCGGGCGGTGACCGCCGTGCGCAGGCCCCGCAGGGCCAGATCCGATACCGCCCGGCCCAGGCTGACGGACTGGTGCGCCGCCAGGGCGCGGGCAGCCTGCAGCACCGAGGGATCGAGGTCGAGGGTGGTTCTCATCACGACATCTTGGCATCAAGACATCCAGCGGTCAAACTCCGGTATGCATCGACACCCTGCCCGCCGACAATCGCGCCATGCCGCTCGCCGACTACCTCTTCTTCCTGCCCGCCTGCTTTGCGCTCAACCTCGCGTTCGGGCCGAACAACCTGCTGTCGGTGACCATCGGCGCGCGCCAGGGCGTGGCGGCGGCGATGCTCGCGGGCATCGGCCGGCTGGTCGCCTTCGCGCCGATGATCGCGGCGACCGGGCTCGGCATGGGCGCGCTGCTGGCGGCGTCGGAGCTGGCGTTCACCGCCCTCAAGTTCGTCGGCGCGGCCTACCTGGTGTGGCTCGGCATCCGGCTGCTGCGGGCGCCGGCGCCGGTGGGCGACGCGGGCCTGCCGACGGCGCCGCGGCCGGTGCGGGCGCTGGCGCGGCAGGAGTTCCTGGTCGCGATCGGCAACCCGAAGGCGATCCTGATCTTCACCGCCTTCCTGCCGCAGTTCGTGCGGCCCGATGCGTATGCGCAGAGCTATGTGGTCGTCGGCGCGACCTTCCTGGTGCTGGAGATCGCGGCCATCGCGCTCTACGCCGCCTTCGGCGCCCGGCTCGGCCGGCTGGCCGCGCGCGGTGCGGCGCTGCGCTGGTTCAACCGGGCGAGCGGCGCGATGATGGTCGGCTTCGGCCTGCTGCTGGCGGCGGCGCGGCGGCCGGGGGGCTGAGCGGCCGGATGCGGAGCGGACCGGCGGCAGGCCGGGCCTACCGGCCCCTTACGTCCGCCGACGGCTGCCCTCGCAGGTTGCCGATTGCCGGCATCGTCACCGGCCTGCCCTGCCGGTCACTCCAGCCGGTGGGTGTCGTCCGCGGCCTGCGGCGGCGTCTTGATCGCGATTGCCTTGAAGCGGCCGGTGGTGGCCATCGAGCCGGCGTGGGCGGTGCCCTTGGGGATGATGATCAGGTCGCCGGGGCCGATGGTCTGCTGCTTGTCGCCGAGCCAGAAGGTACCGGTGCCCTCGACGATGTACTGGATCTCGTCCACGTCGCGGTGGTAGTGCTTGAATACGTTGCCCGACTGCACCGCGACCGTCGCGCCCGGCTTGCTCACGTAGGTGCGCGAGCGCAGGTCCAGGCCCGGGCGGGCCGGACCGATGTCGTCTTCGCTCAGCTGGCCGACCTTGATGATCTGCGGCACCAGCGGCACGTCGGCCTGGGCGGTAGCGGTGGGCAGGCCGTGGCTCGCCAGCAGGCCGGCCGAGAAGGCGGCGGCCAGGGCGGCGAAGAAGGGGATGCGACGCATGGGAAAAGCTCCTGTTGTCGTGGTCTTGCGCACAGCCGGGGCGGCTGCGCGGCGCCATTGTTGAGGGCCGGCCTGCAGGCCGGATACCGCGCAAACCCGGCCCTGCGGCGGATGCGCAACGGCTGCCGCGGGCCGCGCCCCGCACACCGGCGAAGACCGTACCGCAAGCTGGCTCAGGCCTTCAGATATTCGGACTTGGTGCCCAGCCACCGTGCGACATGCCGCGCCGCCAGCGCCGGGTCGCGGTCCAGCATCTGCGGCGCCAGGCTGCGGGCCCAGTCGAGCAGGTCGCCGTCGGTCTCCAGGTCGGCGAAGCGCAGCAGCGCGGCGCCGGACTGGCGGGCGCCGAGGAATTCGCCCGGCCCGCGGATCTCCAGGTCGCGCCGCGCGATCTCGAAGCCGTCGGCCGTCTCGACCATCGCGCGCAGCCGCTCGCGCGCCGTCTCGCTGACCCGGCCGCCCTCGTTGGTGGCGTAGAGCAGCACGCAGGCCGACGCCGCCGCGCCGCGCCCGACCCGACCGCGCAGCTGGTGCAGCTGCGAAAGCCCGAAGCGCTCGGCATGCTCGATCACCATCAGCGAAGCATTGGGCACGTCCACACCCACCTCGATCACCGTGGTGCTGACCAGCACGCCCATGTGGCCGGCGGCGAACGCGGCCATCACCGCCTTCTTCTCGGCCGTCGGCATGCGCGAATGCAGCAGGCCGATCGCGGTACCCGGCAGCGCGTCGACCAGATCGGCATGGGTCTGGGTGGCATTGGTCAGGTCGACGGCCTCGCTCTCCTCGATCAGCGGGCAGACCCAGTACACCTGCCGGCCCTGCGCCAGCTGCGTGCCGATGCGGGCCACCACCTCGTCGCGCCGCGCGTCGGCGACGATCTTGGTGACGATCGGCGTGCGGCCCGGCGGCAGCTCGTCGATGGTCGAGACGTCGAGATCGGCGTAGTAGCTCATCGCCAGCGTGCGGGGGATCGGCGTGGCGGTCATCATCAGCAGGTGGGGCTCGACCTGGAACGGCGCGCTCTCTTTTTCATAGCTGGTTGCGCCCGCCCCGCCTGCGCTAGATGCCTCCGGCGATCCGATATCGCCGGAGGGGTGCGGCGCCTCCAGCGCCGGCGCCTTGCCGCGCAGGGCCAGCCGCTGGGCCACGCCGAATCGGTGCTGCTCGTCGATGATCGCGAGCCCCAGCCGGTGGAAGACCACCTGCTCCTGGATCACCGCATGGGTGCCTACCACCAGCGCGGCGGTGCCGGCGGCGATGGTGTCCAGTGCCGCGCGGCGTTCCTTCTTCTTCTGGCTGCCGGTGAGCCAGGCGACCTGCTGGCCGCGCGCTTCCAGCAGCGGCGCCAGCCAGCCGACCAGCTTCTGGAAATGCTGCTCGGCCAGGATCTCGGTCGGCGCCATCAGCGCGCACTGCCAGCCGGCGGCGATGCAGGTGCAGGCCGCCAGCGCCGCGACCACCGTCTTGCCGGCGCCCACGTCGCCCTGCAGCAGCCGGTGCATCGGCACGGCGCCCCGGCCGTCGGCGGCGACGCGGGCCATGTCGGCCGCGATCTCGGCCACCACCCGCTCCTGCGCGCCGGTGAGCGCGAAGGGCAGCACCGCGCGCAGCTGCGCCGGCAGGTCGTGGGCGGGCGGCGCGGCCAGCAGCGGCGCCCGCAGCGCGTCGCGGGCGCGCTTGGCCTCCAGCTGCGACAGCTGCTGCGCGAGCAGCTCTTCCGCCTTCAGCCGCTGCCAGGCGGGATGGCTGCGGTCCTCCAGCGAGGCCAGCGCCACGTCCTTCGACGGATAGTGCAAAAACGATAGCGCATCGCGCAGGCTCCACCGGCGCGGCGGGCCTTTTTCGCCATACAGGCCGGCGCCGGCCGGGTACGGCGGCGCACCGGCGGGCAGCGTCTCCGACAGGTCGGCGCGGACCAGGGCCGACTGCACCGCCCGGCGCAGGTAGGCCTGCGGCAGCTGGGCGCTGGTCGGGTAGACGGGGGTGAGCGCCTCGGGCAGCGGCGCGTCGGCGGCGCGGAAGGCCGGATGCAGCATCGTGCGGCCGATGAAGCCGCCGCGGATCTCGCCGCGCACCCGCACCTGCGCACCTTCGGCCAGCGCCTTCTGGTGCGACGGGTAGAAGGTGAAGAAGCGCAGCTCCAGCGTGTCGCTGCCGTCGTCGATCAGCACCTTCAGCTGGCGGCGCGGCGCGAGCTGCACGTCGCTGTGCACCACCGTGCCGACCACCTGCGCGATGTCGCCGTTGCGGGTGTCGGCGATGCGCTGGATGCGGGTCTCGTCTTCGTAGCGCAGCGGCACGTGCAGCGCCAGGTCGATGTCGCGCCGCAGGCCGAGCTTGTGCATCGCCTGCTGGGCGGGGCTCGGCGGCGCCTTGCGGGCCGGGGCGGACGGAGCGGGGGCGGCAGCAGACGGGACGGCGGGACGGGCAGCGCGGGGCATCGGTGGCCGATTCTGCCCGGCGGCGGTCCGTCGCGCCGCCGTGGGGACCGCTCAGCCGTGGATGCCGCCCGCCACCTCGATCCGCTGGCCGTTGATCCAGCGGCCGCCCTCCGACAGCAGCGCGGCCACCGCGTCGCCGATGTCCTCCGGCAGGCCGACGCGGCCGAGCGGGGTGCTCTGGGCGATGCGGGCGTTCAGGTCGGCGTTGTCGCGCACCGCGCCGCCGCCGAAGTCGGTCTCGATCGCGCCGGGAGCGATGGTGTTGACCGCGATGCGGCGGGGGCCGAGCTCGGCGGCCAGGTAGCGGGTCAGCACCTCCACGCCGCCCTTCATCATCGCGTAGGCCGCATAGCCGGGATAGGAGAAGCGCGCCAGTCCGCTCGACACGTTGACGATGCGGCCGCCGTCGGCGATCAGCGGCAGCAGGGCCTGCGTCAGGAAGAAGGTGCCCTTCAGGTGGATCGCGACCATGTCGTCGAACTGCTGCTCGGTGGTCTCGGCGAAGGGCGCGTAGGCACCGACGCCGGCGTTGTTGACCAGGAAGTCGATCCGCTCGCGGCCCCATGTCGCCAGTTGCCGGCCGACCTCGGCCGCGAAGTCGGCGAAGCCGGCGCTGCGGGCCACGTCGAGCGGCAGCGCGACCGCGCGGCGACCCTGCGCGGCGATGGCAGCGACGACCGCGTCGGCCTCGGCGCGGTTGCTGCGGTAGGTGAGCACGATGTCGGTGCCCTGCGTGGCCAGGGCCAGCGCCATGCTGCGGCCGAGGCCGCGGCTGCCGCCGGTGATGAGGGCGATGCGCGGGAGGGAGGAGGAAGAGGTCGTCGTGGCGGTCATGCGGGGCTCCAGGCGGTCAGTGAATCGGGATGCATGCATGGTATTGAGCGATCCGCATGCGATAAACCCGCACGGCACCATCACACTGTTCAGCCCCGACCAACAATCCCATGCACCGCATCGACGCGCTCCAGATCTTCGTCCGGGTGGCCGAGCAGGGCAGCTTCACCCAGGCCGCCCTGCAGCTCGGGCTGCCGAAGGCCACCGCCTCGGTCGCGGTGCGGCAGCTGGAGGCCGACCTCGGCGTCCGGCTGCTGCACCGGACCACCCGCAGCGTGCGGCTGACCGCCGACGGGCAGGCGTTCTACGATCGCGGCACCGCGCTGCTGGCGGAGATCGACGATCTGCACGGCCAGTTCCGCGCCGACGGGGAAGCGTTGCGTGGCCGGCTGCGGGTCGACATGCCGACCGGCACCGCCAACAACCTCGTGATCCCGGCGCTGCCCGACTTTCTGGCCGCGCATCCGGCGCTGGAACTGCAGCTGAGCAGCACCGACCGGCGGGTCGACATCGTGCAGGAGGGTTTCGACTGCGTGCTGCGCATCGGCCCGCTGGCCGACAGCAGCCTGGTCGCGCATCCGCTGGGCGCGATGCCGCAACACAACTACGCGAGCCCCGGCTACTTGGCGCGGCACGGCATGCCGCAGGGGCTGGACGACCTGGCGGGCGGCGGCCACCGCATGGTGCATTACGTGTCGGCGCTGGGTGCGCGGCCGGTCGGCTGGGAAACCACCGGCGCCGACGGGCAGGCCGCCACGCTCGCGATGCCGGGCGTGCTGCAGGTCACCAACGTGCAGGCGTACGAGGCCGCCTGCGTCGCCGGGCTCGGCCTGATCCAGGCGCCGCGCGCCGGCATGCAGAAGCACATCGCCAGCGGCCAGCTGGTGGAGGTGCTGCCCGGCCTGCGGGCGCCGCCGCTGCCGGTCGCGCTGGTGGTGGCGCACCGGCGCGGGCTGTCGCGCCGGGTGCGGGTGTTCATGGACTGGATGCGCGAGCTGCTGGCCCCCTGGCTGCGCGACTGACGCGGTACTGCCAGAATCGCGGTTCGCCGGTTTTCCACCGTCTTCCTGCCTTCCTTGGAACGGACGCGTCCCGTCCTCAAGCGCCATGACCCCTTCCGCCCCGGCCGCCGCGCCGCGCGACTTCACCGTCGCCGATTTCGATTTCGACCTGCCCCCCGCGCTGATCGCCCAGCATCCCGCCGCCGAGCGCAGCGGCTCGCGCCTGCTCGACGGCACCGGCGCGACGCCGGTGGACCGGGTGTTCCGCGACCTTCCCGGCCTGCTGCGGGCCGGCGACCTGCTGGTGTTCAACGACACCCGCGTCGTCAAGGCGCGGCTTTTCGGCGAGAAACCCACCGGCGGCAAGGCCGAGCTGCTGGTCGAACGCGTGCTGCAGGGGCAGGAGATCGTCGCCCACGTCAAGGTCAGCAAGAAGCCGCCGGTCGGCACCACGCTGCGGATGGCGGGCGGCTTCGGCGCCACGCTGCTCGGCCGCTGGCCGGCGGACGACGGGCCGCTGTTCCGATTCCGCCTCGACGGGCCGGCCGGCGAGACGCCCTACGACCTGATGGAGCGCCACGGCCACGTGCCGCTGCCGCCGTACATCGAGCGCGACCAGCAGCAGGCAGCCGCCGCCCACGCGGCCGAGGACGAGCGCCGCTACCAGACCGTCTTCGCCCGCGCGCCGGGCGCTGTGGCGGCGCCGACCGCCGCGCTGCATTTCGACGAGGCGGTGCTCGCCGCGCTGGAAGCGCAGGGCGTGCAGCGCGCCGCCGTCACGCTGCACGTCGGCGCCGGCACCTTCCAGCCGGTGAAGGTGGAGCGCATCGCCGACCACCACATGCACCACGAGCGCTACGCCGTGCCCGCGGCGACCCAGCAGGCGATCGCCGACTGCCGCGCCCGCGGCGGCCGGGTGGTGGCGGTCGGCACGACCACCGTACGTACGCTCGAATCCTGGGCCCGCAGCGGCGCGCCCGAGGGCGACACCGACATCTTCATCACCCCGGGCTTCGCCTTCCAAGTGGTGGACATGCTGCTGACCAATTTCCACCTGCCGAAGTCGACGCTGATGATGCTGGCCAGCGCCTTCGCCGGGTACGACCAAGTGATGGCGCTGTACCGGCATGCGGTGGCGCAGCAGTACCGCTTCTTCAGCTACGGCGACGCGATGCTGCTGGCGCGTGCGCGCTAGGATTTCCGCCGACATTCCTGCCCGACCGCCCCTTTCCATCCGCGAACGGACTGCCTCGATGGCCCTGCACCCGCTTCTCTCCGCCGCCGTTGTGCTCGCCGCGGCGCTGCTGCCCGGCACCGCCGCCCAGGCCCGCGGCTACACGCCGCAGGGCCGCTGCGGCGACCATGCGCGGCTCGACATCGCCAGCCCGACCGGCACCTGCGTCGCCCTGCTCGCCGACGAGGCCGAGGGCCTGCGCATGCCGCGGCGCATCCTGGAAGTGGCGCCCGGCCGCTACTGGATCGTGGACATGGGCTCCTGGGATGCCGACCGCGGCCGACTGCTGGAGATGACGCTGCCTGCCGACGGCCCGGCGCCGCGCCGCGCGAAGATCGCCGTGCTGGCCGACAAGCTCGACCGGCCGCTTGGTCTGGCGATCGGCCCGGACGGCAAGGCCTATGTCGGCGAGGCCGGCCGCATCTGGCGCACGCCGGTCCCGGCCGCCGGCGGCGCGCTGCAGCGCGAGGTGCTGATCGACAAGCTGCCGCACGACGGTGCCCATCCGCTCAAGGAGATCGCCTTCGGCCCGGGCGGGCGGATGTTCGTGAACGTCGGCTCGTCGTCCGACGCCTGCCGCGACGACCGGCAGCAGCAGCCGGTGCCCTGCCCCGACCTGGCGGGTGCCACCCCGCGTGCCGCCGTCT
Source organism: uncultured Xylophilus sp. (assembly GCA_913776965.1). Lineage (GTDB taxonomy): Bacteria > Pseudomonadota > Gammaproteobacteria > Burkholderiales > Burkholderiaceae_C > Xylophilus. The sequence continues at coordinate 19,957 of CAJYQL010000016.1, read as the reverse complement.
ACGAGGCGGTGCTTGCCGGCCCGCAGTGGGCGCTGCAGAGCTTCAAGCCCTTCGCCACCGGCCTGCGCAACTCGGTGGCGCTCGCGGTACTGGCCGACGGCCCTGCGAAAGGCACGGTGCTGCAGGGCGAGAACTCGATCGACTACACCGACGTCGGCAGCCCGCCCGAGGAACTCAACGTCCTGCAGGCCGGCAAGCACTACGGCTGGCCGTACTGCGTGGCCGACCGCCAGCCGGCGCGCGGCTACGAGAAGCGCTTCGACTGCGCTGCCACCGTCGCGCCGCGCATGCTCTGGCCGGCCCATGCCGCACCGCTGCAGATGGTCGCCGGCCCGGCCGGCAGCCGCTTCGCCGGCCAGGTGCTGGTCGCCTGGCACGGCTACAAGCCGGCCGGCCACCGGGTCGTCGGCTATGCCCGCGATGCGCAGGGCCTGCCCGCCGGCCAACCGGTCGAATGGCTCGGCGGCTGGGACGCGAAGCCCGGCGTGCGGCCGCTCGGCAAGCCCACCGGCCTGACGGTCGACCGTCAGGGCCGGCTGCTGGTGGTCGAAGACCTGAACCGCACCGTGCTGATGCTGCTGCCGTCCGCCCCGAAGAAATAAGCCCCCTGGATTCCCCGATGTCCGACCTGCCCCAGACTGCCCTGCCCTCCGCCACCCCGTCCGCCGCACCCGCTGCGGAGGCGCCCGCCCCCGGCGCCCTGCCCCGCCTGCATTTCGCGCTGCGTACGACCGACCCCACCAGCCACGCCCGCCGCGGCACGCTCACCCTCAACCACGGCACGGTGCAGACGCCGATCTTCATGCCCGTCGGCACCTACGGCACCGTCAAGGGCGTGATGCCGCAGAGCCTGCACGACATGGGCGCGCAGATCATCCTGGGCAACACCTTCCACCTGTGGATGCGCCCGGGCCTCGACGTGATGCAGAGCTTCGGCGGCCTGCACAAGTTCGAGCAATGGGACAAGCCGATCCTCACCGACTCCGGTGGCTTCCAGGTCTGGAGCCTGGGCGCGATGCGCAAGATCACCGAAGCAGGCGTGACCTTCGCGAGTCCGGTCAACGGCGACAAGCTGTTCATGTCGCCCGAGGTCAGCATGCAGATCCAGACGATCCTGAATTCCGACATCGTCATGCAGCTGGACGAGTGCACGCCGTACGAGACCAACGGCCACAAGACCACCGAAGCGGAAGCGCGGAAGTCGATGGAGATGAGCCGCCGCTGGGCCGTGCGCTCCAAGAACGAGTTCGAGCGGCTGGGCAATCCGAATGCGCTGTTCGGCATCGTGCAGGGCGGCATGTTCCCGCACCTGCGGCAGGAATCGCTCGAGGCGCTGGTCGAGATGGACTTCCCCGGCTACGCGGTCGGCGGCGTGTCGGTCGGCGAGCCCAAGCCCGAGATGCTGGAGATCATGGCGCACACGCCGCACCGGCTGCCGGCGCACAAGCCGCGCTACCTGATGGGCGTCGGCACGCCCGAGGACCTGGTACAGGGCGTGGCCGACGGCGTGGACATGTTCGACTGCGTGATGCCGACCCGCAACGCCCGCAACGGCACGATCTTCACCCGCTACGGCGACCTGAAGATCCGCAACGCCCGCCACAAGACCGACCACCAGCCGCTCGACCCCACCTGCACCTGCCACGCCTGCGCCGGCAAGGACGGCGTGGCCTGGGCCGACGGCGGCCGCGGCGGCTTCAGCCGCGCCTACCTGCACCACCTCGACCGCTGCGGCGAGATGCTGGGCCCGATGCTCACCACCATCCACAACCTGCACTACTACCTGAACCTGATGCAGGAGGTGCGCGACGCACTGGACGCGGGGACGTTCGCGGATTTCCGGGCGCGGTTCAAGGCGGACCGGGCGCGGGGGGTGTAGGGGTCGGCGTCGCAGCCCTGACTGGGCAGGGGCGCGCCTGCCCGTTGCGTTGTTTACCGAAGTGACCGCAACCCACGCAGGCCTCTACGCACAATCCGACGATTAATGGAAATACTTGCCATGCGCGCTGCGCGATTTTTCGGAATGTGTCGATATCGAACAACACACCGTAGCCAATTCAATTAACAACTCGAGCGCTCGCACCTCCACCACGCTGATTGCAGATTTACAACGTTTGTGTCGCTTATTTGCCCAACGACCGAAGCAAATAAAAAAAATCGGCCGTGATTCAAATTCCTCAAACCTAGAATTCCCGCGCCCGATGGAGGCATGAGGAGTTTTTGTGAATATGGAGAATTTGGCGGCCTGGAAATCAGGCAGCATTTATGCGGGCGTTATCGCCCTTCTGTCAGGCTGCGCCGTGCAGGCGCCCCCGGTACCGCTCAAGGAGGCGCCCGCCAGCGCTGCGAGCCAGGCGGCGGCCCAGCGGGCCGTAGCGCAGGCGCCCGTGGCAGCGCCGCAGCTGAAGCGGAAAATCGCTCTGGGGCGGATTACCAACGAAACCACCTACGGACAATCGCTTCTGCGCGACCAGGCGGGCGATCCGCTGGGCAAGCAGACTACCGATCTGCTCAGCAAGGAACTCACCCAGTCGGGCGCGTTTCTCGTTTTCGAGCGCCCGGATGTGAGTCGGCTGCAGGCCGAAAGTACGCTGACCGCTACCAAGTTGAATCTCGTCGGCGTAGACACGCTGGTGATCGGCTCACTGAACGAGTTCGGGCGCAAGACGGTGGGGCAGACCGGTTTCGCCTCGGCCAGCAAGCGGCAGGTCGCATTCGCCAAAATCGATCTCCGGCTGGTCGATCTGAATTCGGGTCTGGTGTATTTCGCCACGTCGGGTGCCGGCGAAGCCTCCACCGAGACCGCCTCGACCTTCGGTTTCGGGTCCCAGGCGGCCTACGACGGAACGCTGAACGACGCCGCCATCCGACAGGCCGTCGCGGACGCCGTCCACCGGATGACCTCCGAGCTGGCCTCGCGCCCCTGGCAGACCGTCATCCTGTCGGCAGACCAGGGCCGGTTCTATCTGTCGGGCGGCAAGGCACAGGGCATCGTGCCCGGCATGACTTTCTCGGTGGAGATGCCGGGCAAGGTCGTGAAGTCGGCGCAGACCGGCTTCAACATCGCCCTGCCGGGCACCCGCGTCGGAACGCTGCGTGTCGATTCGACCTTCGGCGACAGCGACATGAACCAGGGATCGGTGGCCACCCTGACCTCCGGCAACCTGCAGGGCATGGCGCTCGACCAACTGGTCGTCCGGTTCGACGGAGGCGGCGCGCGATGACACGGATATCCCTCTCCCTTTTGCTCGCCGTCCTCGTGACGGCCGGCGGTGTGGCAGGCTGCGTGCAGATGCCCACGGAGCGCCAGGGCGCCGTCGATCTGCGGCCCAGCGTCGGCTTCGACGTGAGCGATCCGCAGCTGAATGCGCAAGGGCAGCTGGTCGTCGATGGCTTGGCCGTCGGTGCGCTCAGCAGCTACAGCAACGGTGCCGGCATGCTGAAGCTGCTGCCCGGCAACCACCTCGTCCAAGTGCAGATCGCCCGCCGCACGGTTTTCGAACAACGCGTGTACCTGGGCGACGGCGCCCGGCGCCAGATCGCAGTCAGCGCAGACAACACACCATGAAAACTTCGACCCTGATATGGACCGCCGCAGCCGTGATGCTGCTGAGCGGCTGCGCACAAAAAAGCCTGTACAGCTGGGGCGGCTACGACGACATGCTGTACCGCCAGTACAAGGACCCGGCACAGGCCGCAGAGATGCGGACCAAGCTCGAGGCACACGTCGCCCAGCTCGAGCAGAACAAGCAGAAGGCGCCGCCCGGCGTGTACGCGGAGATCGGCACGCTCTACCTCCAGAGCAACAACAAGGCGAAGTCGCTGACGTATTACGAAAAAGAACGCGATGCCTGGCCCGAAAGCCGCGCACTCATGACCGCCATGATCAACAACCTGTCGCGCTCGTCGTCGTCGACCGCCACTGCACCCGCTCCTGCACCATGAAAAAGATTCTTTTGGCCGCCACCATGGCGCTGGTGCTGTCGGGCTGCGCGACGCAGGGTCCCCGGAAAGACTACACGGCCTTCAACGTCGCCAAGCCGCGTTCGATCCTGGTCGTGCCGACCGTCAACAAGAGTCTGGACGTCGACGCGCCCAACTACGTGCTCTCGACCCTGCCGGTGCCGCTGTCGGAACGCGGGTACTACGTCTTCCCGGTCAACACCACCAAGATGGTGCTGGAACAGGAAGGCTTCTATGAAGGCGAGCAGATCGCCGCCCAGCCTCCGGAATCGCTGGCCAGGCTGTTCGGCGCGGATGCAATCCTGTTCGTCACGATCAACCGATGGGATGCGCAGTACGCCATCCTGTCGACGACCGTAACCGTGGATTTCGACTACCGCATGGTCGCCAAGGACGGCACCGAGATTTGGAAAGACAAGCAGGTCATGAGGTATTCGCCCCAGCAGCAGACCAGCGGCTCGCCGATGGCGATGCTGATCGGCGCCGCGATCAATGCCGCCGTCGCACGGGCGGCGCCGAACTACATGCCGCTGACCCGGCAGGCCAACTACCAGGCGATCCAGTTCGGCCCGGACGCAATCCCAGTAGGTCCGTACGCCGTCTCAGTGCGTCCCTGACCGTTCCGGCATCGTCGCGGCGGTCGTGTGCCGCCATCGAGGCGCAGACCACTGCGCTCAAAGGATCGGCACCCCGCCCGTCACCGCGATCGTCGCGCCGCTGATGTAGCTCGCCTGGTCCGAGGCCAGCATCACATAGGCCGGCGCCACCTCGGCCGGCTGGCCGGGGCGCTTCAGCGGCACCTGCTCGCCGAAGGAGCGGGCCTTGTCGATCGGCATGGTCGAGGGGATCAGCGGCGTCCAGATCGGGCCGGGCGCCACGCAGTTGACACGGATGCCCTTGTCGGCCAGCAATTGCGCCAGGCCGCCGGTCAGGTTCTGCAGCGCGCCCTTGGTCGCGGCATAGGCGACCAGCGACTGGTTGGGCTTGTCCGCGTTGACCGACACCGTGTTGATGACTGCGCTGCCCGGCGGCATGTGCGGCACGGCGGCCTGCGTCAGGAAGAAGGTCGCGTAGACGTTGGTGCGGAAGGTGCGGTCGAATTCCTCGGCGCTGATGTCTTCCAGCGCGTCGTGCGCCATCTGGTAGGCCGCGTTGTTGACCAGGATGTCGATGCCGCCGAGCTGCTCGACCGCCTGCGCAACGATCGCGCGGCAGTGCGCCTGGTCGCGGATGTCGCCGGGCACCGAGATGCCGCGCCGTCCCTCGGCGGTGACCAGCGCCAGCGTCGCGCGGGCGTCGTCGTCTTCCTCGGGCAGGTGGGCGATCAGCACGTCGGCGCCCTCGCGGGCGAAGGCGATCGCCACTGCCCGGCCGATGCCGCTGTCGCCGCCGGTGATGACCGCCCGCCGGCCCTGCAGCCGGCCGGCGCCGACATACGAGGTTTCGCCGTGGTCGGCGGGCGGCGACATGCGGGCGTCGGAGCCGGGCGGCTGCTGGGCCTGCTGGTCGTCGAAGGGCGGGCGGGGGCCGGCGGTGCGGGGGTCGAGGGGCATGGAGAACTCCTGAAGAAGAAGCGTGCGGTGCAGGGGCGGCAGCGATGCCGCGCGGACCGACCAGTCTTCGGAATTCCTTCCGCGGGGCGCTGTAGGAAGCCCCGTCGCCTTGCTGTCGGCAGGCCGGCCCCGGACTGCCGTCTCAGCCGCCGGCCGGGGTCGGGGCCGGAGGCACGTTCCTAGCCACGTCCCCAGCACCAGCGCCACCCGCAGCCGCCGCGGCGACGGCCGGCTCGCGCGGCAGCCGCACGCCCGCCGCTGTCCCGCACGCATGGCAGAACTTCGCGAACGCGCTCTTGCGGGCGTCGCAGCGGCCGCAGTGGTCGAACAGGCCGATGCCGCAGTGCGGGCAGAAGTCGATCCCCGGGTGCTTCAGATCCACCGGCCGTTCGCAGCCGGGGCAGACGCCCTTGGCGAGGCGGGCGAGCGCGGTGTCGTAGCTGAGTTCCTCCCGGCGCACCGTGTCGGGCTGCGCCTCGGCGAGCGCCTGGCGGGCGCGGTAGCGCTGCAGTGCCTGCACCGCATAGCGGCCGCCGACCACCGTCAGGCCGATGCCGACCAGATAGCGCACATAGCCGCCGTAGCTCGGCAGGTAGGGCACCAGCTCGACGAAGAAGGCGAACAGCGCGAAGAAGATGAAACCCCAGACGAAGGGCCACCACGGGCTCTTGCGCTTCTTCGCGAACAGCCAGCCGGCGACGGCCAGCAGCGGCAGCGTGAGCGCGAGCCGGTAGCCGAACACCCGCAGTTCGGCGCTGCGCTGGGCGCGCTGCAGGGCGCTCTGGGCGCCGTCCTCCAGCTGCGCGAGCGTGCGGGCCGCGCCTTCGGCGGCCTGCCGGGCTTCGAGCAGCGCCTGCTGCTGCGCCTCGGTGCGCTGCTGGGCGACGCGCTCGGCGGCCTTCAGTTCGTCGAGCGCGCGGGTGCGGGCGATCAGTTCCGGGTCCTGCTCGGGCCGCTGCGTCGCCTGCCGGGTGGCGAGCCAGTTGGCGAACGTCTCGCGGGCCGCCTGCGAGGCCCGCGCCGCGGCCTGCTGGCGCAGCTGGGCCTGCTCCAGCGCGTCCTGCGCCTGCTGGCGGCGGTCCTGGGCCGCGCGCTCGGTGGCGCGGGCCGCCGCGGCGGCGGTCGGGTCCATGAAGTCGTCGACGGTCAGCACCCGCTCGACCCGCGGCAGGTCGCCGACCAGCGTGCCGCCCAGGCCGATCAGGAAGCTGGCGAAGACCAGCGCGAGCAGCCACAGGCCGCGGTTGAACCACTTTTCCGACAGTCGCAGGGATTTGCCCATGCAGGTCTCCTTGTTTCGTTTGCTACGTTTTCAATAGCTGGTTGCGCAGGCGCAGTATGCGCTGGAGCCGGTTTTGCTTCGTATCGGGTCGTCGGGCGCCACGGGCAGCACCACCGGCGCTGCGCCCCACCCGCTCGCCTGCAGCCAGTCGAACACCGAATCGACCGTGACGGTCGCGATGCGGTCGGCGAACCGGTCGGCCGGCGGATGGTCGTCGAAGGCGATGTGCGCGCTGCCGATGCGGCCGCCCAGCCGTGTGAGCGGCCCGAGCCGCAGCACCGTCGGCCGGTAGCCCTGCAGCCGCAGCCAGGCCTGTGCCTGCGACCGGTCGTGCACCCGGTCGGGCTCCATCGCGGCGGCCAGCGTCTCCAGCGCCCACTGGTTGGACTGCTGATAGCGCTGGGCCCACGGATGGCTGACCAGGCTGTAGGCCGGCGTGTCGAGCCGCAGCGTGCGGTGCGGGTCGGCCAGCAGCGCCATCAGCCGGTCCTGCACCGCAGGGGCCGGCACGCTCCAGGCCGCCTCGTGGCGCCACAGGCCGTCGAGGAAGAAGTCGCCCAGCCCGTGGCGCCAGACCTCGGCGACCGCGGTGCCGCAGCGATTGAGCTTGTGCACCACCCGCCACGGCCCTTCGGGCGTGCGGTAGGCGTAGCCGAGGTGCGACCAGCGCAGACCGTACTTCTGCAGATCCTGCCCGGCGCGCGCCAGCACCACCACCCGGGCGCCGCTGGCGTCGAGCGCGGCGGCGGTGCGCTGCGCGAGCGCCAAGCCTTGGGTCACCGCCTCGACCGTCGGCCGGGCCGCGGCGCAGTCGCGGCCCGCGTGGGCGGTACCGGCCATCGCCAACCCCAGGGCCGTCGCCAGCAGCCGGCTCCGCACGCGGCGGCTCACCGCGTCGCCCCGGCCGACAGCCGGTGGTGGTGCAGCAGCGCCCGGCCGATCTCGTTCGGAATGAAGGCGATCACCTCGCCCGCGGCCGACAGCAGCGTGCCGGCGGCGACCACGCTCACCAGCACGCCGGTGCCGACGCCCACCGCCACCGACGCCGCCGTACGGCCGGCGACCGCGACACTGGCCCGCGCGCCGTCGGAGGCGCGCTCCAGCAGCAGCACGCTGCCCCGGGCGGTGGATTCGACGGCCTTGACGGTCAGCACCGCGCCGCCCACCGACAGCGCCACCGGCAGCGCGACCGCCGCCGCTCCGGCCGCGGCGCCGGCGACCGACGCCACCGGCAGGACCGACAGCGCGGACGATGCGGACACTGCACCGCTTTGGGCATGGGAAGGGGCTGCAGCGCCCGCCAGCAGGGCGGCAGCAGCTATGAAAAAAGTAGCAATGCGACGGATCATGGTGCGGTCCTCCGGTGGATGGTTCATTCGGCCGCCGGGCCGGCGGTGCGGGCGTCGGCTAGATCCGCCTCGTGGCGGTCGCGCAGCATCTTGGCGAGGGTGAAGGCAGCGCTGATCAGGTACAGCCAGCCGATGCCGAGGAAGGCCTTGTAGGTCGGGTCGATCGCCATGCGCAGCAGGCCCCAGGCGGTCAGGCCCATCGCGACGGCGAAGCCGCCCCAGACCACCACCGACCACATCGGCGTGTCGGCGCTCTCGCCCGGCATGCGGCCGGCTGTCTCCCGGTCGCGCACGAACTTGGCGAGCACGAACACCGCCGACAGGCAGAACACGTAGCCCATCACCATGAAGGCCCGCTCGATGCCCTGCCCCGGCAGCCAGGCCAGCCCGATCGCGCACAGCGCGGCGGCGATGGCGAACGAGGCCCAGACCTGCAGCTGCCAGGCGCGGGTGTCGCGGCGGACGGCGGTGCGGCGGGGGGCGGGAACGGCGGCGGGGTGCATGGACAACTCCTGGGGTGGAAAAGAGGGTGCGATCCTGCCGCCGCCCGGGCGTCCGGGCATCGCTTTCCTGCACCGGTCCGGGCCATCGCGCCCATCGGTATCGTCCCGCGATACCCGACGACCGCTGCACGATCGTTTACCGGCCCTGCGCGCCGGCTTTCCACAATCGTCCGCAGTCCCTCTTTCCCCCTCATTTCCTGATTCCGGAGCACTGCATGGCCCAGCCCTCGATTGCCGAACTGTTCGTCGACACCCTCTGCGAGGCCGGCGTGCCGCGGGTCTACGGCGTGGTGGGCGACAGCCTGAACGGCATCACCGAGGCGATGCGCGCCCGCGGCGACATCGACTGGGTGCATGTGCGCCACGAGGAAGCCGCCGCCTTCGCGGCCGGTGCCGAATCGCAGCTCACCGGCCGGCTGGCGGTCTGTGCCGGCTCCTGCGGGCCGGGCAACCTGCACCTGATCAACGGGCTGTACGACGCCCACCGCAGCCGCACCCCGGTGCTCGCCATCGCCGCGCACATCCCGAGCGCCGAGATCGGCTCCGGCTACTTCCAGGAGACCCGTCCGGAGGCGCTGTTCCGCGAATGCAGCGTGTACTGCGAAACCGTGTCCGATCCGGCGCAGATGCCCGGCGTGCTGGAGAACGCGATCCGCGCCGCGGTCGGCCTGCGCGGCGTGGCGGTGGTCGTCATCCCGGGCGATGTGGCGCTGCGCGAGGCACCCGCCGGTGCCGCACCGTCGCCGCGCCGGGCGCTGCTGCCGATCCCGCCGCTGGTGCGGCCGCACGACGAGGAACTCGACGCGCTGGCCGCGCTCGCGTCGGACGCGAAGCGCATCACCATCCTGGCCGGCCGCGGCTGCCTGGGCGCGCATGCGCAGCTGGTCGCGCTGGCCGGACGGCTGCAGGCGCCGATCGTGCATGCGCTCGGCGGCAAGGAGAGCGTGGAGTTCGACAACCCGTACGACGTCGGCATGACCGGGCTGATCGGCTTCTCGTCGGGCTACCACGCGATGAAGGACTGCGACCTGCTGCTGATGCTCGGCACCGACTTCCCCTACCGGCAGTTCTACCCCGAGAAGGCCAAGGTGGTGCAGCTCGACCTGCGGCCCGAGCAGCTCGGCCGGCGCACGAAGCTCGAACTCGGCCTGGTCGGCGACGTGCGCACCACGCTCGACGCGCTGCTGCCGCGGCTCGCGCAGCAGGACGATCGCGACCACCTCGACGCCTGCCTTTCGCACTACCGCCGCAGCCGCGAGGACCTGGACAAGCTCGCCCGCCCGGCCGACGACGGCATGGTCCATCCGCAGCAGGTGGTCTACGAACTGAGCCGGCTCGCCGCCGACGATGCGGTGTTCACCGTCGATGTCGGCACGCCGACGATCTGGACCGCCCGCTATCTGCAGATGAACGGCCGGCGCCGGCTGCTCGGCTCCTGGGTGCACGGCTCGATGGCCGGCGCGATGCCGCAGGCCATCGGTGCGCAGTCCGCCTTTCCCGGCCGGCAGGTGATCGCGCTCGCCGGCGACGGCGGCTTCGCGATGCTGATGGGCGACCTGCTCACGCTCGCGCAGCAGCGGCTGCCGGTGAAGGTCGTGGTGTTCAACAACGGCTCGCTCGGCTTCGTCGAGATGGAGATGAAGGCCGCCGGCCTGCTGGAGACCGGCGTGGCGCTGCAGAACCCGGATTTCGCGGCGCTGGCCGAGAGCGCGGGCATCCGCGGCATCCGCATCGACGCACCCGGCCAGCTCGACGCCGGCCTGCGCGCCGCGCTGGCGCACGACGGACCGGTGGTGGTGGACGTGCGGGTGGCGCGCCAGGAACTCTCGCTGCCGCCCAAGGTGACGGCCGAGCAGGCCAAGGGCTTCAGCCTCTACATGCTGAAGGCGGTGATCGACGGCCGCGGCGGCGAGCTGATCGACCTGGCGAAGACCAACCTGCGCTGATCCGGCGCGGGTGCTGCGACACGGCGCCGTGCTCCAATGCCCCGCCGGCATGTGCCGGCGCGGCCCGGGAGCCTTCCGACGTGCAACCTTCCGCCCCGACCGACGACTGGCGGCGCCAGCTCGGCCTGCGCCTGCGCACGCTTTGGCGCTGGAAAGCCACGGCCGACACGCTGGGCATCGCCCTGTTCTTCTGCGGCTATTTCTGGGTGATGCGCCATCCGGTCGGCCGGGTGACGGTGATGCCGCTCACGCCGGTCGACGGCTGGTTTTCGTTCTGGCCGGCGGCCTTCGCCGCCTATGTGTCGCTGTGGGTATACGTAGTCGCGGCGCCGGCCCTGGCACGCGATCGGCGCGAACTGCTGGCGGTCGGCGGCGCCTCGCTCGCGATCAGCCTGGCCGGCTTCGCGCTCTTCATGATCTTCCCGACCGAGGTGCCGCCGGCGCCGGTGGACTGGTCGCGGCATCCGCAGATGCAGTTCCTGAAATCGGTGGACGTGTCGGGCAACGCCTGCCCGTCGCTGCATGTGGCCTTCGCGGTGTTCACCGCCTGCGTGGTGGCGCGCCAACTGCGCGCGATCGGCGCGCCGGGCTGGCTGCGCGGCACGAACGTCGTCTGGTGCCTGGCGATCGTGCATTCGACTCTCGCGACCCACCAGCATGTGGTGTGGGACGTGGTCGCGGGCGGCCTGCTCGGCGCGGCGGGCGTGGCGCTGCACCACCGGCTGGCGGGCTGGCCGCTGGTGCGCGCGGCGCGCCGCCCGGCGCTGCGGGCGGCGCAGCCCGCTGCGCCGGGCTGACACCCCGGCCGGCCGCTTACAGCGCGCCGAACACCGTGTTGGGCAGCAGGTCGCAGAGCGGGTCGAGCTGGCCCGGCGCCTGCGTCAGCACCAGCGCGAACAGGTCTTCCGTCGGATCGACGAAGAACACCGTGCCGGCCACGCCGCTCCAGGAACAGGTGCCGGGCGAGCCGGCGCGTGGCGCCAGCCCCCGTTCGCGCCGTACCGCGAAGCCGAGGCCGAAGCCGTGGCCCGGCGCCAGCAGCGTGCCGTGCACCGGCAGCTGCGGGCCAAGGTGGTCGGCCATCATCCATTCGACCGTCTTGCGGCCGAGCAGCCGCACACCGTGCGCGGTGCCGCCGCCCGCCAGCAGCGCCAGGAAGCGGGCGTAGTCGCCGGCGGTGGAGATCAGGCCACCGCCGCCGGATTCGAACACCACCGGCTCGCGCACGTCGAGCAGCGTGGTCGCGACCACCACCGCATCGCCGGCGGCCGGCATCTGCGGCTCGGCCACCCGCGGCACATCGGCCGGCGGCACCCGAAAGCCGGTGTCGTGCATGCCGAGCGGCCCCAGCACCCGGCGCTGCAGCAGTTCGCCGAGCGACGCGCCCTCCACCGCCTCCAGCAGCGCGCCCAGCACGTCGGTGGCGCGGCTGTAGTCGAAGGCGCTGCCCGGCTGGTGCGCCAGCGGCAGCGGCCCGAGCGCCGCGGCCAGCTGCGCGTTGGTCATGCGGCGCGAGCCGATGCGGGCGGCCAGGTAGGCGTCCTGCACCGGGCCGGGCTCCCAGGCGTAGCTGAGGCCGGCGGTGTGGCGCAGCAGGTCGTGCACCGTGGCGTCGCGCTGCACCGGCACCCGGCTGCCGTCGGCCTGCAGCACGGTCTGCCCGGCGAAGGCGGGCAGCCAGCGCGCGACCGGGTCCGACAGCAGCAGCCGGCCCTCCTCCACCAGCATCAGCGTGGCGAGCGAGACGATCGGCTTGGTCATCGAATAGATGCGGAACAGGCTGTCGCGCGCCATCGGCGGCGCATCGGCGGCCGGCCCGAGGCGGCCGAGCGCCTCGAAGAACGCGGTGCGGCCGCGGTGCTGCACCAGGGCGACCGCGCCGGGCAGCAGGCCGGCGTCGATGCGGGCCTGCAGGGCGGCGCGCAGGGCGTCGAAGGACGGGACGGTGAGGGTGTCGGTCATGCGGCGGGACTCCGGGGTCGCGGGGATCGCGGCGGGGCGCGAAAGGCCGCAGTGTCGCCCCGCCGACTGCAAGCGCCTGTAGGCCGCGCGACAGCGCGCCTGCCGTCCCGCGGCTGCCGATCAGCCCTGCCGCCGCAGCTCGGCCACCCGCGCCCGCAGCGCCTCCGGCTGCGCCTCGGCCGCCGGCACCGGCGCGCCGACGTGCAGCCCCACCGGGTTGAACCAGCCGCGCCGGAAGGGCTTGACCATCGCGCGCCGCTTGCCGCCACGCAATTCGATCCGGCTGAAGAACGAGCCCCACAGGTTGGTCAGCGCCATCGGCACCACCGGCACCTGCAGGCCGTCGGCCTCGGCCTGCGCCAGGATCTTCGCGACGCCGCCCTTGAACGCCTGCAGTTCGCCGTCGGTGGTGATCGCCCCTTCCGGGAAGATCGCCAGCAGGTCGCCGTCGCGCAGCACCTGTGCGGCGCGGGCGAAGGCGGCCTCGTAGATCGCCGGATCTTCCTTCTGCGGCGCCACCGGGATCGCCTTGGCCAGCCGGAACACCGCGCCCAGGCCCGGCGTGGCGAAGATCCGGTGGTCCATCACGAAATGGATCGGCCGCGGGCTGGCGCCCATCAGCAGCACCGGGTCCATGAAGCTCACGTGGTTGCACACCAGCAGCGCCGGGCCGTCGGCCGGGATCTGCTCGGCACCGGTGATGCGGAAGCGGTAGACGAGGTTCGACACCGTCCAGGCCAGGAAGCGCAGCAGGTATTCCGGCACCAGCAGGAAGATGTAGCCGGCCACCAGCGCGTTGGCGATGCCGGTGAGCAGGAAGATCTGCGGCACGCTGGCACCCGCCGCCAGCAACGCGCCGGCGATGACCGAGCTGCCGATCATGAACAGCGCGTTGAGGATGTTGTTGGCCGCGATGATCCGCGCCCGGTGCGTCGGCCGGCTGCGCAGCTGGATCAGCGCGTACATCGGCACGCTGTAGAGCCCGGCGAAGAGCGACAGCAGCGCCAGGTCGGCCATCACCCGCCAGTGCGCCGGCTGCGCCAGGAAGGCGCCCAGCCCCATCGTCGGCACCGCCGGCAGCCCGCGCGAGGCGAAGTACAGGTCGATCGCGAACACGCTCATGCCGATCGCGCCGAGCGGCACCAGCCCGATCTCCACCTGCCGGCGGCTCAGCACCTCGCACAGCAGCGCGCCGGTGCCGATGCCGACCGAGAACACCACCAGCAGCAGCGAGGCGACCCGTTCGTCGCCGTGCAGCACGTCCTTCGCGAAGCTGGGGAACTGGCTCAGGAACACCGCGCCGAAGAACCACATCCAGCTGATGCCGAGCAGCGAGCGGAACACCACCGTGTTGCCGTGCGCGAGCTTCAGGCTGCGCCAGGTCTCGGTGAACGGGTTCCAGTTGATGCGCAGGCCGGGGTCGGTCGCCGGCGCATCCGGGATGCGCTGCGCGACCGCGCGGCCGGCGAGCGCCAGCGCCACGCAGGCCGCGGCCACCCAGCCGTGCCCGACCTCGGGAATCGCCACCAGCAGGCCGCCGGCCACGTTGCCGAGCAGAATCGCGACGAAGGTGCCCATCTCGACCATGCCGTTGCCGCCGGTGAGTTCCTGCGGCCGCAGCACCTGCGGCAGGTAGGCGAACTTGACCGGTCCGAAGAGGGTGGAATGCAGCCCCATCAGGAAGGTGCAGGCCAGCAGCACCGCCGCGCTGCCGACGACGAAGCCGACGGCGGCGATGGCCATGATCGCGATCTCCAGCGTCTTCACGAAGCGGATCAGGCGGGTCTTGTCGTACTTGTCGGCCAGCTGGCCGGCGGTCGCCGAGAACAGCAGGAACGGCAGGATGAACAGCGCGCCGATCACGAGCCCGGCCATCGCCGGTGGCATCCAGGACACGCTGAGCTGGTAGGTCACCATCACGGTGAAGGCGAACTTGAACAGGTTGTCGTTGGCCGCGCCGGCGAACTGGGTCCAGAAGAAGGGCGCGAAGCGGCGCTGGCCGAGCAGCGCGAACTGGCCGGCGTGCGCGCCGTCGGCGGCCGGTGCGTCGGCGGCCTGCGCGGCGGGACGGGTGGTGGGGGTGGGATCGGGTGTCATGCGCGGGTCCTCCGGGGGGCGGGGCGGGTGGTGCCGGCGGCGCTCCGCACCGGCCGCAAGCTGCGTGCGGACACGATGCCCGGCCCGCGACCGGCGCCATTCTGCCCGGCCGCGGTCGGGGGGCCATCGGCCGTGTGGCGTCCGAGCGCCAGCACCACCGGCACCGCCGCAGCGGCCGCGGCCAGGTGCTTGAGGGTGTGGCCCGAGACCGCCCCGAGGCTGGCCAGCCACACCGCATGGTCGGCGAGTTCGAAGCCCTTGGCCACGGCGTAGCAGGCGATCACTGCGCCCAGGTGGATACCCAGGCGTCCGGCGCGCCGCGGCAGCAGCGCGAGGCCCGCGACCACCGCCATGCCGCCGAGCTGCACCGCCGCCCAGCCGCGCACGTCGCCGGTCTGGCGCCACCACAGCACCGCCAGCAGGCCGCCGACAAGCACGGTGGCGGCTGTCCACCGGCCCGCACGGTCGCCGACCCGGCCGGCCGCGGCCAGCCCGAGCAGACCGGCGAAGGGCAGCACCATGCCGAGCCGGTCCCAGAACAGGCCGGCGGCGTCGGGCCGCAGGTGGTAGTACGCCGAGCCGGCGGCCGTCGCGACCAAACCGGCACAGAACAATGCCGCCAGACCACGGTCGAGCGCATCGTGCGCCGCACGGCCCCGCAGTTGCCGCAGCCGGCCCAGGCCCCAGAACCCTGCAACGGCGAACGGCAGGTTGCTCAGCACGTCGAACGCGCAGGGGATGCCCCCGACCGTCCGGCTGTCGGCGAAATGGTGCTGGTGCATGCTGTCGTGCAGCACCGGCCCGCCGACGGCGAACAGCAGCAGCGCGATGCCGGCGATCAGCAGGGCCACCTCGGCCCGGTGGGCGCGCGGCGGACGGAGGGGGGTCGGGTGGACAGGGTGCATGGCGGCAGACGGCAGCAGTGAGACAGGCCCGCAGTCTCCGGGCCAGCCGGTCCGAAGGTGGCGAAAAATCGTCCCGGCAGCGCACGGGCAGGCCCGCGGTATCGACAATCGATACCCATGAGCACCACCGCCGATCTCGTCGTCGCCCTCAAGCAGGAACTGAAATCTGCCCGCATGACCTATGCCGACCTGGCGCGCGCGCTCGGCATGGCCGAGTCGAGCGTCAAGCGCATGCTGGCGCGCGGCGACATGCCGCTGTCGCGGATCGACGCGATCTGCCAGGTCCTGCGGCTGGATTTCGCGGACCTGGCGCGCCGGGTGGCCGACGCCCAGCCGCTCACCGACGGCCTGACGCTGGAGCAGGAACGCGCGGTGGTGGCCGACCGCATCCTCGTGCTGATGGCGATCTGCGTGCTCAGCCAGTGGACGCTGGAGCAGGTGACCACCGCCTACCGCATCACCGAAGCCGAGGGCGTGCGGGCGCTGGCGCAGCTCGACCGGCTCGGCATCATCGAGCTGCGGCCGGGCAACCGCTACCGGCTGAAGCTGGCCAAGACCTTCCGCTGGCGGCCGAACGGGCCGGTGATGGAGTACTTCCGCGAGAACGCCCTGCTCGACTACTTCGGCGGCGGCTTCGACGGTGCGGGCGAAGGCATGCTGCTGGTGCACGGCCGGGTCAGCCGCGCACTGGCGCCGGTGTTCCTGGAGCGGCTGCGACGGGTGGCCCAGGACTTCGCGCAGCAGCATCTGGCCGACCAGAAGCTCGCCGAATCCGAGCGCGAGGCCTACACCCTGGTGCTGGCGATGCGCAACTGGGAGTTCGCCGCCTTCACCGCGATGCGCCGCACCCGGCCGGTACGCGACACATCGGCACACAAAGCTTAGTGTCCGGGCGACAGGGCGTTGACATGCCAGCGGGACGATGGCGCCGTGTCCACACCAAAAGGAGATCGCCATGATCGCCCAGAAAGCACTGTTCGCCGCCTCTGCCACCGTCCTGTCGCTGGCTGCCCTGACGGCGGTGCCGGCCCAGGCCCAGATCTACGTGCAGGCCGCGCCGCCGCCGCCGCGGGTCGAGGTGGTGCCGCCGCCGCGTCGCGGCATGGTCTGGTCGCCGGGCCACTGGGAGTGGCGCAACAACCGTCACGTCTGGGTGAAGGGCGTCTGGCTGCGGGAACGTCCGGGCTACCGCTACCGCGAGGCCCAGTGGGTGGACCGGGGCGGCCGCTGGGAGATGCGCCGCGGCGGCTGGGACCGTGACGGCGACGGCGTGCCGAACCGCCACGACCGCCGGCCGAACAACCCCAACCGCTATTGAGCGCCGTCGTCGCCGGCCGGCGCGACGAACACCGTCAGCACCCCGGTGTAGCCGTAGAGGTGGTGCCGGGCGATCTCGCCGCCGGCGAAGAAGCCGACCAGCGGCACGTCGCCGAGCGCATGGCGCACGATCTGCATCTCGGCGTTCGGTGCGCCGAAATGCGGGCCGCCGCGGCCGGCGCAGCTCACGTACACCGCACCAGCGATGCGCCGAGCGGCCGGCGTATTCGGCTCGCCGAGGCTGTTCTGCGTCGTGGCGGCCTGCAGCGTCAGCTCTTCGGGCTCCAGCTCCTCGCGGATCTCGGCGCAGATGCGCACCAGGTCGGCGCGCGCAGCCTGCGGGTTGCGCTGGCAGAAGGCCATGCGGGTGCCGGGCGCGATCTGCTCGGCGACCGCCACCCCGTCGCGTTTCGGGTCGAGGCCGACGATGTGCCGCACCCGGGTGTCGGCGCTGAAATGGCCGGTGCGGCCGACCGCATCGCGGCCGTCGCCATCGGACGGCGCCTGCAGGCCGACCAGCGTTTGGCGCACGGTGGTGAGCGCATGCTGCGGCTCGTCGAGCGACACGCCCAATTCGGCCAGCAGCAGCGGCAGCGCCGGCAGGCCGTCGAGCGCGGTGATCACGTTGCCTTCCGACGCGGTGACCGCATGCTCCGGCCCGACCGGCCGGCAGCCCTGCGTGACCCGCGAGACCAGCGGCACGCCGCCGCCGAAGGCGACGCCGCTCAGCCCGCCGCGGAACACGCCATCGGACTCCGGCTGGGGCGATCCGCCGCGCCGGCCGACCGCGAACTGCACGTTGTCGTGCCGGCTCGCAGACAGGCCGCCGAACAGGTAGCCGGTGGCGGTGCGCTCGGCCATCTCGGCGATCAGCTCGGCGATGTCGGGCGTGCGGGCGTCGGCATGCAGCAGCGCGGTGTGGGCCGGGAAGCCGCCGAGCGGCGCCACGCCCGAGAACACCCGGTATTGGTCGGACGGCAGGTCGCAGAGCATCACGCACAGGGCGGGTTCGTCGAAATATTCGGCGTTGTTCACCGCGATGCCGATGCCGACGGTGCCGGCCCAGTCGGTCACGCCCGGCAGCTCGGTGCGCAGCGCGGCGAGCAGTTCCTCGGCCGCGTCGGCGTAGTGGTCGGTGATGTAGAGCAGGCCCAGCGCCGGGGCGGCGGCATGGTCGGGCAGCGCCATCTGCGCCCGCAGCTGCGCCACCACGAGGCCGACCGCCATGCGCCACTGCGGATGCGTGGCGTGGCCGCAGGGAAAGAGAAGACGGGCGTCGGCAGCCATGCGGCGCGGGCGCGTCAGCGGGTGCTGCCGCTGCGGCGGCGTGCCGCGCCGGCGGGGGCCGGGGCGGGCGACTTGGCGGCGGGCGGCGGCGGTGCGGACGTCCGGCGCCGTGCGGGAGCGGCCGTCGCCGTGCGCTTCGGGGCGGCGGGTGCAGGGGAGCCGGTCGCCCCTGCCACCTTGCCGGGGGCCGGAGCGGCCTTCTTTTTAGAGGGTTTGACCGCCTTGGCGCCCGCTGCGCCTGCGCGTGCCGCTCCTTTTTCAGGAGCATGGGGCACTGCTGCGGCCGCGACCTGCGCCGCCATGCGGCCGGCGGCGTCGAAGGCCTGCCGGGCCGCGTCGGCCAGCTGGGCGCCGGGGGCGCTCTGGGCATGGCGGGCGGCGTCCTGCAGCGCCGTCGCGGCGATCTGCTGGAACTGGCCGGTCAGCGCGTTCCACCACTGCAGCGGGTCGGCGCCGCCGAGGGCTGCGGCAGGCGATGCGGTCGCGGCGCTGTGGTCGCGGTCGGCGGCCGGCTCGGCGTCGGCGTCGGCGGAGGCGGTTTCCGCAGCAGGTGCCGGCGCGTCGGCGGGCGCCGGCGCAGGGCTCGGCGCCGGTGAAGGCGCCGCGCCGGCGGAAGGCGAAGCGGCCGGGCGCGCGGTGAACATGTCGTCGTAGGGCCCGGGCGCCCCCGCGCCGGAAGGCGCCGGTGCCGGCGATGCCGCGCCGCCGAAGCGGAAGGCGCCCGCAAGATCGGCCGCCTGCACGTTCATGCTGCGCAGCGTGGCGAGCGTCATCTTCTGCACTTCCAGCGCCTGGATCGTGGCCGACAGCGCCCGGGCGTTCTGCTCCAGCCAGAACTGCACCGTCTTCAGTTCGCCGATGCGCTTGTCGATCTCCTCGACCTGCAGCGTGGGCGCGACCCACTTCGACCAGTCGGGCAGTCCCGGCATGCCGGTGCTGCCGCCGGACGACGCACGGCCGCCCTGGGCCGCGGACTGGACCAGGTTCTGCAGGAAATCGAATCCGGGGACGAACTGGCCGAAACCGAAGGCGTTGCTTTCGCTCATGGGCTGCTCCGATGTGTGGCTGAAGGGGCGGTGGAACGGGTGGAATCAGGGAAAAGGCAGGCGGCGCAAGGCCGCAGCCAGCTTACCCCAAGCCCCGCGCCGCACGACGCGGGGCGGACCCTGATCGGGCAGCGCGCCGCAGGGGCGCCGGATCAGTGCTTGTGATCGTGGTGCCGGTGCATCGCGGCGTCGCCGGTCGCCCGGTCCTGCACCCAGAAGTCGACGGTGGTTTCGCCGGACTTCTCGAACACCAGCGTCACCGGCACCTTGTCGCCGGTCTTGAGCGGCGCCTTCAGGCCGACCAGCATCAGGTGCAGGCCGCTGTCGGCCATCTTCACCGTCCGGCCCGGCGCGAGCGCCAGGCCGTCGAGCGGCCGCATCTTCATCACGCCGGCCTCGGTCTTCATCTCGTGCACCTCGACGCCGGCCGCCGCGGGTGACGAGAGCCGCACCAGCCGGTCGCCGGCACGACCCTGGTTCTGCAGGTCGACAAAAGCCATGCCGTTGGGTACGCCGGCGAGGCTGGGCACCGCGTACGGGTGGACGATGCGGATGTCGCGCTGCTTGAATTCGTGGGCGCCGGCGGCGGTGGCGCCGAGCGCGGCCAGGGCGATCAGGGTGGCGGAGAACAGGTGCTTCATGGTCATGGGACTACGCGGCGAATGCGCCGGCGGATGCGAAGGAAGGGAGCGCGGCAGGGCCGACGCGGGGAACGACAGGGCGAAACGGTGAAGGCCGGAACGGCGG
>CAJYQL010000015.1 GCA_913776965.1 uncultured Xylophilus sp. | reverse complement strand
TGCCCATCAGCGTGACCGGCGCCAGGTCGCGGGTCGGGCTGTACGACAGGTTCTTGTAGAGGGCCGGGTTGAACACCATCGTGCCGTTGTCGGCCGACATCACGGTGTAGCCGTCGGGCGCGGCACGGGCCGTCTCGGCAGCGCCGAGCGCCGTGTTGCCGCCGGGCTTGTTGTCCACCAGCACCGGCTGACCGACCTGGGTGGACCAAGTCTGCCCGATGGTGCGGGCCAGGAAGTCGCTGCCGCCGCCGGCCGCGTACGGGACGATCCAGCGGACCGGCTTGGCCGGGAAAGTCTGCGCCATGGCGCCGGCGGTGGTAGCGAGCAGGGCAACCGCGAGTGCGCGGCGGGTGAGGTTGGCGATCATCGTGTCTCCGGAAACTGTGTGCGCGTAATCTACATACGCAATGCGTAATTTCCAGAGGGCAAACCCTGAACCGGTTGGCTCTACAGTGCGTCCATGACCGACGCCCGCCCCATGCCAGAAATGCCATCGCCCGCCGGTGGCGACCGCGGCCGCCGGCAGCGGGTGCAGGCGGCCGAAACCGGGCTGGCGGTACTGAAGGGCCTGGCGCGCCTCGGCGGCCGCGCGAGCCTCACGGCGCTGGCGGCGCATGTCGGCGAAAGTCCGGCCAAGGTCCACCGCTACCTCGCGAGCCTGCAGCAGGAAGGACTCGTCGCGCAAGACGGCGGCTCGCAGCAGTACTACGTCGGGCCGGAGGCGATCCACATCGGCCTCGCCGCCATGCGCCAGGCCGATCCGATCCGGGTCAGCGAAGCATCGCTGCAGCGGCTGCGCGACGAACTGCGCGCCACCTCGTTCATCGCGGTGATGGGCAACAAGGGGCCGACCATCGTGCGCTTCGAGGAATCGGGCCTGCCGGTCACGGTGAACGTACGGGTCGGCTCGGTGCTGTCGCTCGTCTGGTCGGCCACCGGCCGCGCCTTCCTGGGTCTGCTCGACTCGTCCGAGGTGCGGGCGCTGGCCCAGGAAGAGCTGGCCACGTCGCCGGCCGAGGCGCTGGCGACGCTGGACGCGGCCGATCCGCTCGGCGCACTGCGGCGTGCGGTACAGGCGGCCGGCTGCGCAGTGGTGCGCGATACGTATCAGCGCGGCATCAGCGCGGTCGCGGCTCCGCTGTTCGACCACACCGGTCGGCCCTGCGCGGTGCTGACCTCTCTCGGCGCGACCGGCGGCTTCGACCCCGCCGCGGACGGCCGGATCGCCGCCACGGTGATGCGCGAAGCGGCACTCGCCAGTACGCAGCTCGGTCACCTTCCGGCACGCTGAGGGCCGCGCGCGCGGCGTACAGTCGCTGCATGCCTTCCACGCCGCCCGTTTTCCCGCCAGGCACGCCTGCCAGCCGCCAGCATTCGCACGTCTTCGACCAGGGCAATCCGCTGGCCGAGCGCAACACCCGCTTGGCGGTGCTGCTGACCTTCGTGACCATGGTGGTGGAGATCGCAGGCGGCTGGTACTACCACTCGATGGCATTGCTGGCCGACGGCTGGCACATGGGCTCGCACGTGCTGGCGCTGGGGCTGGCCGCCGGGGCGTACGCCGCGGCACGGCGCTGGGCTGGCGACCGGCGCTTCAACTTCGGTACCTGGAAGATCGAGGTGCTCGGAAGCTATACCAGCGCGATCCTGCTGCTGCTGGTCGCGGCGGCGATGGTGGTGCAGTCCGGCGAGCGGCTGCTGACGCCGGCGCGCATCCAGTACGACCAGGCGATCGCCATCGGCGTGGTGGGTCTGCTGGTCAACCTGGCCTGTGCGTGGCTGCTGCGCGGCGGGCATGCGCACGGCCATCACCATGGCGAGCACGGCCACGGTCACGCCCACCACGAGCACGACCATGCGGCGCATGCGCACAGCCATGCCGACCTGAACCTGCGCGCCGCTTACCTGCATGTCGTGGCCGATGCCGCGACCTCGGTGCTGGCCATCGCCGCGCTGTTCGGCGGCAAGCTCTGGGGTGCCGACTGGCTCGACCCGGCGGTGGGACTGGCCGGCTCGGTCCTCGTCGGCGGCTGGGCGATTGGCCTGTTGCGCACGTCGGGCCGGGTGCTGATCGACGCCGAGATGGATGCGCCGGTGGTGCAGGAAATCCGCGAAGCGCTGGCCGACGGCCCGGTGCCGGTGCGCATCGACGACCTGCACGTCTGGCGGGTCGGCAAGGGCAGTTACGCGTGCATCCTGTCGCTGACGGCCGACGGTCCGCTCTCGGCGGACGACGTGCGCCGACTGCTGTCGGTGCACGAGGAGATCGTGCACGTGAGCGTGGAGATCAACCCCGCGTTGGCACCCACGCCGGTGTGACCGGCGAGCGGGCCTTCAGGTCGTCGGCGGCAGGGGCGGGCGCAGACGCAGGTTGCCGATCCGGTTGTCGAGGGTGTCGCCGTTGAGGTGTTCCAGCCGCGCCGGCGGCCAGTCTCCGTGGGTGAACAGCCAGGCGAGGTTGTGGCCGAGGCAGGGCGTGCCGCGCACGACGATGCTGAGGTAGCCCTCGTCGTTGACCGTGCCGGCCTGCGCACCGGCCCGGGCGCGGGGCCGGTCGCGCAGCCAGTGGAACAAGCCGGTGTCCGGAGCGTAGTGCAGGAAGGCGCGGACGGTATCGGGGCTGATGCGGTGGCGGATCGGGATGGCAAGACTCCAGTGGATATCCGGCCATTACGCAGTGCGCATCCGTCCGGTTTCAAACCCCACGACGCGTGGGACATTCCCGCCGCGGAAAGGCCTTGGGCAGCCAAGAGGCCGCCGATTCAGCGCGGCGCCAGCCGGATCGCGCCGTCGAGCCGGATCACCTCGCCGTTGAGCATGTCGTTCTCCAGGATGTGGCGCACCAGCCGCGCATAGTCCTGCGGCGTGCCCAGCCGCGAGGGGAAGGGCACGCCGGCAGCCAACGCGTCCTGCACCTCCTGCGGCATGCCGAACAGCATCGGCGTGCCGAAGATGCCGGGCGCGATCGTCATGTTGCGGATGCCGCTGCGCGCTAGGTCGCGGGCGATCGGCAGCGTCATGCCGACGATGCCGCCCTTCGAGGCGCTGTAGGCCGCCTGGCCGATCTGCCCGTCGTAGGCGGCGACCGAGGCGGTGGAGATCAGCACGCCGCGCTCGCCGGTCGGCTCCGGCGCGTTGCGGGCCATCGCATCGGCGGCGAGCCGGATCATGTTGAAGCTGCCGACCAGGTTGACCATCACGGTCTTGCTGAACAGCGCCAGCCCGTGCGGGCCGTTCTTGCCGACCGTCTTCTCGGCCGGGGCGATGCCGGCGCAGTTCACCAGGCCCGCCAGCATGCCGAGCGACGTCGCCCGGGCGACCACGGCCTGCCCATCCTCTTCAGACGCCACATCGCAGCGGACGAAGGCACCGCCCAGCTCGGCCGCCAGCGCCTCGCCCCGCTCGGCCTGCAGGTCGGCGATCACCACCGTGCCACCCGCGCCCGCCAGCATGCGCGCCGTGCCTTCGCCCAGCCCGGAGGCTCCGCCGGTGACGATGAAAACCTTGCCTGCGATGTCCATGAAAGTGCCTTATGACGTTGACGTAAACGTCAATTATGGCGGCGTGCCGGCGGTCGGCGATCGGGTCCGACCCCGATAATCCGGCGCCTTTCGCCCCCCCCTGTCGTCGCACTTTCATGTCCTGCTCGCCTTTCCGATTCATCGCCTGTGCCGCGGCTGCTGCACTGGTCGCCTGCTCGTCTGCTCCGCCCGCGCCGGCACCGGTCACTGCAACTCAGGCGGTCCGGACAGCACCGAAGATCGGCCTCGCCCTTGGCGGCGGCGCAGCCCGGGGGTTCGCGCACATCGGGGTGATCCAGGTGCTGGAGGAGGCTGGCATCCGCGCCGACGTCGTCGCCGGCACATCGGCCGGGAGCCTGGTCGCTGCGCTTTATGCCAGCGGCCGCACCGGTGCGCAGCTGCAGCGCGCCGCCGTCGCGATGGAGGAGGCTGCGCTCACCGACTGGACCGTGCCGTTTTTCGGCCGGGGCATGCTGCGCGGGGAGGCGCTGGCACGCTATGTGAACGAGCAGGTCGGCCAGCGGCCGATCGAGCAGCTGCCGATGCCGCTGGGTGTCGTTGCGACCGATCTGGCGAACGGCCAGGGCATGCTGCTGCGGCGCGGCAGTACGGGAACCGCCGTGCGCGCATCCAGCGCCGTGCCCTCGGTCTTCCAGCCGGTGACGATCGGCGGACGGGACTATGTGGACGGAGGCCTGGTGTCGCCGGTGCCGGTGCGCTACGCCCGGGAGATGGGCGCGGGCGTGGTCATCGCGGTCGATATCTCCAGCGCACCCGAGGGCAATGCCGTCGGCGATGCGCTGCGCATCCTGCTGCAGACCTTCGCGATCATGGCGCGCAGCATCAACCACTTCGAGCTGCGCGAGGCCGATGTGGTGGTGCGTCCGGCCCTCGCGGGCGTGGGTAGCGCCGACTTCGGTGCACGGCTGAAATCGATCGAGGCTGGGCGCGCCGCGATGAAAGCGGCGCTGCCGGCACTGCGCGCGGCGATCGAGGCCAAGACGCGCTGAGCGCAGGCGGGGCCAGACGCACAAAAGCCCGGCAGTGCCGGGCTTGTGTTTATCTCAGCGGTCGGACCGCGCACCGCACGAGCGGTGCGGCGGGCGATCAGCGCTTGCGGGCGGCAGCAGCGGTGGAGGCTGCGGCGTTGCTGGTGTTGCGAGCGGCGTTCACGGCGCTGGCGGACACGGCGTTGTAGTTGGCTTCGGCGACTTCGGACGCCTGCTTGACAGCCTTCTGCACCGATTCGAATGCGTTGTTGGCGGCAGCGACAGCGCTCTTCATCACGGCGACGGCGGTTTCGGAACCGGCCGGTGCGTTGCGGGCGGCATTGTCCACCATGCCGGCGAAAGCCTTCTGGGCTTCGACGGTCTTGCCTTCCATCGCCTTGCCGAATTCGGCGCCGGTGCCCGAAGCGATGTCGTACAGGTGACGGCTGTAGGCGGCGGTCTTCTCGGCCAGCGGCTGCAGCATGCCGGCGTGCAGCGCGACGAGTTCCTGTGCGTCCTTGACGCTCAGCACGGCCTGGGTGTGCTCGGCGGCATCCGACAGTGCAGCGCGGGAAGCGGTGAGGTTCAGCTCGACCAGCTTTTCCATGCCTTCGAAAGCCTTCGACGTCAGGCCGAAGAGGGTTTCCATGTTGGCCTTGTGTGCGGCGAGGATTTGTTCAGCGGTAACGGACATGTCTAACTCCTTTTGTTGAGATGAACGGGGCCCAGACGGGCCGGCTCGCTGCATCCAACCACTCATGTTGCAGTGCAGCATGAACGTCATTATTCGTCAGTCGTACACCAAGAGCAAGCTTTTTGTTGCGGTGCAGCAAAAATGACGCATAACCGGGCGTATCAGGTGTGACAAAGGAGAGTGGGCAGAATCGACGCTCATGCACGCCACCCCTTCCGGCCGGCCTTCCGCCGAACCCCGCAGCGCCTACCGCGCCTTCCGCACCATTGGTACCCGGTGGGCGGACAACGACATCTACGGCCACGTCAACAACGTCGTGTACTACAGCTGGTTCGACACCGCGGTGAATGCCCACCTGATCGCCGAAGGCGCGCTGGACATCCACCACGGCACGACGATCGGCCTGGTGGTGGAGACCCAGTGCCACTACTTTGCACCGCTCGCATTCCCGCAGAACATCGAGGCCGGCCTGCGGGTCGGCCGGATCGGCAGTTCCAGCGTGCGCTACGAGATCGGCCTGTTCGCGGAAGGCGAGGTGCAGACCGCGGCCTGCGGGCACTTCGTCCACGTCTACGTGGACCGGCTCACCCGCCGGCCGGTGGCGCTGCCCCCCGCACTTCGAACCGTTCTCGAAGCGCTGCAGGCCTGACCCGTCGGCAGAGGGCGGCCGGCGCTTCCGGTCCCGCCGTCTCGCCGTGTGCTGTCAGGGCGTGAAGGTATCGCCCAGCACGATGCCCTCGCGCCGCGGGTCGGCGCCGCCTTCGTAGATAGCGGTACCGGCGCTCGACGGGATGCGAATGATCGTCGCGATGCCGCTCGACTGGGCCGCGGTCGAGACCGTGTGGCCGAGCGCGCGCAGGCCGGTGATCAGCGGGTCGTTGTTGCCGCCGTTGGAAGTGTCGATCCGCGGATGCTCGCCGCCGACGTTGGTGGTCGGGCTGTTGGCCGCGCCGAAGTCGACCAGCGACGTCGCCTGCTGCGCATTCAGCCCCCAGTCCAGCGCCCCGACCAGCGTCTTGGTGACGTACTGGATGATGGTGGCGCCGCCCGGCGATCCGGTGCCCAGCACGAAGTTGCCGATGCCGCCGTCAGCGCTCTTCGCGAACACCAGCGTCGGTGCCATCGAGCTGCGCGGCCGCTTGCCCGGCTCCACCTTGTTGGCCACCGGCAGACCGGCGCTGTCGGTCGGCGTGGCGGAGAAGTCGGTCAGCTGGTTGTTCAGCAGGAAGCCTTGGGTCATGTGGAACGAGCCCATGCTGGCTTCGACCGTGGTGGTCATCGACAGCGCATTGCCCTGGCGGTCCACGATGGTGAAGTGGGTGGTGCCGTTCTCGTTGACCGAGGTGCGGCCGAGTGGCGCGGTACCGAACACGCCCGGCTGCGCGGTGCCCATGCTGCGGCTGGTGCTGATCAGCGAGGCCCGGGCCTTCAGATAGTTCTTGTCGAGCATCGCCGCGGTGCTGCCGCCGGGCAGCGGCATGAAGTCGGTGTCGGCCACGTACTTGTCGCGGTCCGCGTAGGCGAGGCGGTTGGCTTCGCTCACCAGGTGCACACCGAGCACCGTCGGCTTGCCGCCTTCCAGGTCGATGCCCGTCGGCTTGTAGGCTGCCATGTCGAAGTTCTCCAGGATGCCGAGCGACTGCGCGACCGCGATGCCGCCGGACGACGGCGGCGACATGCCGCACACCCAGTACGACCGGTAGGTTGTGCAGACCGGGTCGCGGCGCTTCGCCTGGTAGCCGGCCAGGTCGGCCAGCGTGGTCAGGCCGGGCGTGATCGCGACCGCGGGCGTGCCGCCGCTGGTCACGCGGATCTTGTCGACGATGCCCTGCGCGACCGGGCCGGTGTAGAACGCATTGGCACCCTGGGTGCTGATCGTGGTGAGGGTGCCGGCATAGGCCGGGTTGCGCAGCACCGTGCCGAGTGCCTTGGGCGAGCCGTCGGCGTTGAGGAAGTAGGCCCGTGCCTCGCTGTCGTGGGCGAGGTCGTTGGCGCTGCCGGCAATCGCGGCGGCCAGCCGGCCGCTGATGCGGAAGCCGTCGTTGGCGAGCGTGATCGCCGGGTTGAACAGATCGCGCCAGGGCAGCCGGCCGTGGTCCTGGTGGACGAGGTCGAGCATGCGCACTGCGCCGGGCGTGCCGATGGAACGGCCGCTGGCCCGTGCGCCGGTCGGCAGCGGCGCGGTGCGGTCGGTGTCGCTGACCCAGCGCAGGTAGTTCTCGGTCGCGGCGGCGGGCGCCGTTTCGCGGCCGTCGTAGGCCTGCACCCGTTGACGGGCCGCGTCGTAATACAGCATGAAGGCACCGCCGCCGAGGCCGGACGATTGCGGTTCCACCAATCCGAGGACCGCCTGCACCGCGACCGCGGCATCGGCTGCATTGCCGCCGCTGCGCAGCACCTCGCAGCCGGCTTTCGAGGCGAACGGGTTGGCCGTGGTCACCATGTAGCTGCGCGCATAGGTGGCGCGCTTGCCGGTCATGTAGCCCGAGGCCGGCTCCGGCGCCGCCGGGTCGCCGGCCAGGCCCGAACCGACCACCACGCTGCCGCCGCTGGTGGTCGACAGCGCGCAGGCGCCGGCGGTCGTGTCGGCCGCGACGGTATCACCGCCCCCGCCGCCGCAACCGGCGAGCAGCAGGGCGGCGAACAAAGGCAGCGCCTTCGGCGGCAGCATCGAGACGCGGCCAGGTGCTGCGGTTGGCAGGGGGGGCGAGGAGGAGGGCGACATGGAAGGATCTCCGGCGAATGAGGGGGACGTGCCCGGTCGGCACCGGCGCAGCATACGCCGCCGGAACCGTCGCCGACAGCGGGCGAACGCCGGACCGGCCCGCGGCGCGTCCGGAGGGGGACAGCGCAACCCCGGATCGGCGGCCGCCCGGAGCCGCGCACCCCGGCGAGGCACAATGGACGGCTCGCCCGCACCGCCGGCTTCGGCCGCGCGCCCCGCCATGATCATCTCCAGCCTCCTCGACACCGACCTGTACAAGTTCACGATGATGCAGGTGGTGCTGCACCAGTTTCCGGGCGCGCATGCGGAGTACCGCTTCAAGTGCCGCAACCCGGGCGTGGCGCTGGCACCGTTCGCCAACGAGATCCGCGACGAGATCCGCGCGCTGTGCCGCCTGCGCTTCCAGGAGGACGAGCTGGCCTACCTGCGGTCGATGCGCTTCATCAAAAGCGATTTCGTCGATTTCCTCGGCCTGTTCCAGCTCAACGAGCGCAACATCACCGTCACCGCGCTGGACTCCGGCGACATCGACATCGCGATCGAGGGGCCGTGGCTGCACACCATCCTGTTCGAGATCCCGGTGCTGGCGATCGTCAACGAGGTCTATTTCCGCAACACCCGCCCGACTCCCGACTTCGCCGCCGGCCGTGCGCGGCTGGACCGGAAGATCGACGCGCTGCAGGGCGACGGCCTCCAGGCGCTGAAGATCGCCGACTACGGCACCCGCCGGCGCTTCAGCCGGTCGTGGCACGAGGAGGTGCTGCGGGTGCTGGCGAGCCGGCTCGGGACCGGCGCCGACGGGCAGTTCGCCGGCACCAGCAACGTGCTCTACGCGATGAAGCACGGCCTGACACCGCTGGGCACCATGGCCCACGAGTACCTGCAGGCCTGCCAGGCGCTCGGCCCGCGGCTGCGCGACAGCCAGGTGTTCGGCTTCGAGACCTGGGCCAAGGAATACCGCGGCGACCTGGGCATCGCGCTGTCGGACGTCTACGGCATGAGCGCCTTCCTGCGCGACTTCGACATGTATTTCTGCAAGCTGTTCGACGGCGCGCGGCACGACAGCGGCGACCCGTTCAGCTGGGGCGAACGAATGCTGGCGCACTACGCCCAGAACCGCTGCGACCCGCGCACCAAGACGCTGATCTTCAGCGACGGGCTGACCGTGCCGCGCACCATCGCGCTCTACCGGCAGTTCCACGGCCGCTGCCAGCTGGCCTTCGGCGTCGGCACCAACCTGACCAACGACCTGGGCGACCCGCCCGAGCATGTGCCGCTGCAGATCGTCATCAAGATGGTCCGCTGCAACGGGCAGCCGGTGGCGAAGCTGTCCGATACGCCGGGCAAGGGCATGTGCGACGACGAGAAATACCTCGCTTACCTGCGGCAGGTGTTCGACATCCCGCCGGCGGCATGAAGATTGCGCGCACGATCGCCTGCGGCGCGGCGACCGGGCTGCTGCCCCTGCTGGCTGGTGCGGCGGAGATCGACGGTGCCGCGCTGTCGCGCACCTGGGCCCTGCCGTTCGCGGGCCTGCTGTTGTCGATCGCGCTGGTGCCGCTGGCGGCGCCGGGCTTCTGGCACCGCCACTTCGGCAAGATCGCGGCGGCCTGGGCGCTGGCGTTTCTCCTGCCCTTCGCTGCCGTGGCAGGCGCGGGCGCAGCGGCGGGCGTCGTGCTGCATGCGCTGCTGGCCGAGTACCTGCCGTTCATCGTGCTGCTGACTGCGCTGTTCACCGTGTCGGGCGGCATCTACCTGCGCGGCAACCTGCACGGCAGCGCCGGGCTGAACACTGGCCTGCTCGCGGCCGGCGCGGTGCTGGCCAGCGTGATGGGCACCACCGGCGCGGCGATGCTGCTGCTGCGGCCGCTGATCCGCGCCAACGACAACCGGCGCCACCAGGTGCACGTCGTTGTGTTCTTCATCTTCATCGTCTGCAACGCCGGCGGCGCGCTGACGCCGCTCGGCGACCCGCCGCTGTTCCTCGGATTCCTGCAGGGCGTCGGGTTCTTCTGGCCGCTGGTGCATCTGTGGCCGCACACGCTGCTGCTGGTGGGGTCGCTGCTGGCGATCTTCCATCTGCTGGACCGCGCCTATTACCGCCGCGAAGGCACGCTGCTGCGCGACCCGACGCCGGACACGCAGCGCATCGGCATCGACGGCGCGCGCAACTTCGCGCTGCTCGGCGCCGTCGTCGCGCTGGTGCTGATGAGCGGGCTGTGGACCCGCGCGCCGGCCTTCACGGTCGCGGGCGTCCCGGTGTCGGCCGCATCGCTGCTGCGCGACGCCGGATTGGTCGCGGTCACGCTGGTCTCGCTCGCGATCACGCCGCGCACGGTGCACGAGGCCAACCGTTTCGCCTGGGCGCCGATGGCCGAGGTCGCCAAGCTCTTCGCCGGCATCTTCGTCACCATCGCGCCGGTGATCGCGATGCTGCAGGCCGGCGCGGGCGGGCCGTTCGGCGCGGACGTCGCCGCCGTGACCCGGCCCGACGGCCAGCCCGATCCGGCGCTGTACTTCTGGGCGACCGGCCTGCTGAGCGGCTTCCTGGACAACGCGCCGACCTACCTCGTCTTCTTCCACACCGCCGGCGGCGACGTGCCGGCGCTGACCACCACGCTCGCACCGACGCTCGCCGCGATCTCCGCCGGCGCAGTGTTCATGGGCGCGCTCACCTATATCGGCAACGCCCCGAACCTGATGGTCCGGGCGATCGCGGTCGACCGCGGCATCCCGATGCCCGGCTTCTTCGGCTACATGGCCTGGTCCTGCGGCGTGCTGCTGCCGCTCTTTCTGCTCGTCACCTTCGTCTTCTTCCGCCCATGAACGCACCTTCGCGCAAGCCCGCCGTCCTGGTCACCCGGGCCGTTTTCCCCGAAACCCTGGCACGCTTGGCCGACCACTTCGAGGTCGAGGCCAACGAGGCGGACGATCCGTGGAGCCCCGCCGAACTGCAGGCGCGGCTGCAGGGCAAGGCCGGCGCGCTGACCACTGGCAGCGAGCGCATCGACGCCGCGCTGCTGGCGGCCTGCCCGGACCTGCGCATCTGCGCCAACATGGCGGTCGGCTACAACAACTTCGAC
The DNA here is from genome assembly GCA_913776965.1 of uncultured Xylophilus sp. Classification (GTDB taxonomy): domain Bacteria; phylum Pseudomonadota; class Gammaproteobacteria; order Burkholderiales; family Burkholderiaceae_C; genus Xylophilus. The sequence continues at coordinate 39,654 of CAJYQL010000015.1, read as the reverse complement.
GTGGATGCGATGGCGGCGGCCGGCGTGGTCGCGACCAACACGCCCGACGTGCTGACCGACACGACGGCCGACTTCGGCTTCGCGCTGTTGATGGCGACCGCCCGCCGCATCACGGAGAGCGAACACTATCTGCGCCGCGGGGAATGGAAGCGTTGGCGCTACGACATGTTCGCCGGCACCGAGGTCTCGGGCAGCACGCTCGGCATCATCGGCATGGGCCGGATCGGGCAGGGCATCGCCCGCCGCGGCGCCCACGGCTTCGGCATGGACGTGATCTACCACAACCGCTCGCGGCTGGCGCCGACGCTGGAGGCCGAATGCCGGGCGCGCTACGTCGGCAAGGAGGAACTGCTGCGCACCGCCGACCACGTGGTGCTGGTGGTGCCGTACAGCGCCGAGTCGCACCACACCATCGGCGCGGCCGAGCTGGCGCTGATGAAGCCGACCGCCACGCTCGTCAACATCGCGCGCGGCGGCATCGTGGACGACGCGGCGCTGGCCGCCGCCTTGCGCGAACGCCGCATCGCCGCCGCCGGCCTAGATGTCTTCGAGGGCGAGCCGCGCGTCCATCCGGACCTGCTGGCCTGCGACAACGTGGTGCTCACCCCGCACATCGCGAGCGCCACCATCGCCACCCGGCGCGCGATGGCGACGCTGGCGGCAGACAATCTGATCGCGTTTTTGGAAGGAAAAGGGCCTGTGACGCCCATCCCACCTGCGGATGGTGCTACTAAATCAGTAGCGAAGGGCGCGGCTTGAACGAGGGGGCGGCAGCCGGCGCCGGGATCGTCGGCGTAGTGGTGCTGCTGGCGGCGCTGGCCGGCCTCGCGGTCGGCTGGTGGCTGGCGCGCCGCAGCGCCGGTGCCGGCACCGATGCGCTGGTCGATGCGGCCGTGGGGCAGGCGCGCGCGGCGGCCCAGGCCGAACAGGCGACGCTGCAGGAGCGGCTGCGCGGCCTGGCGGTGGAACGCACCCGGCTGCAGGAGGAGGGCCAGCAGCAGCGTGCGCAGGCCGACCGGCTGCGCGACGAACTGGACGACGCCCGCGCCCGCATCGCGACGCTGGGCACGCAACTCGACGCCGAGCGTGCGCAGGCCGAGGACAAGATCGCCCTGCTGCAGGAAGCGCGCGAAGGCATGGCGCACCAGTTCCGCAGCCTCGCCCACGACATCCTGGAGGACAAGAGCCGCCGCTTCACCGAGCAGAACCAGGCGCAGCTCGGCCAGCTGCTCGATCCGCTGCGCAGCCGCCTGCAGGAGTTCCAGGGCCGGGTCGAGCAGTACTACGACACCGAAGGCAAGGAGCGCTCGGCGCTCGCGCAGCAGGTGGTGCAGCTGATGCAGCTCAACCAAGTGCTGAGCGACGAGGCGCGGCACCTGACGCAGGCCCTCAAGGGCTCGTCGAAGACCCAGGGCAACTGGGGCGAGCTGATCCTGGAGCGGGTGCTGGAGTCCGCCGGCCTGCGCCGCGGCGTGGAATACCACACGCAGCAGAGCTTCACCCGCGAGGACGGCAGCCGGGCGCAGCCCGACGTGGTGGTGCACCTGCCGGAGGATCGCACCCTGGTGGTCGATGCGAAGGTCTCGCTGGTGGCGTACGAGGAATGCGTCCGGGCGACCGACGACGTGCAGCGCGCCGCGGCGCAGCGGCGGCATGTGCTGTCGATCCAGACGCACATCGCGCAGCTGTCGGCGCGCAACTACCAGCAGCTCTACCAGCTGAAGACGCTCGACTTCGTGCTGATGTTCGTGCCGGTCGAGCCCGCCTTCATGCTGGCCGTCGCGGCCGACGACCAGCTGTTCATGGACGCCTGGCGGCGCAACGTGCTGCTGGTCAGCCCGTCCACGCTGCTGTTCGTGGTGCGGACGGTGGCGCACCTCTGGCGGCAGGAGCAGCAGAATCGCAATGCACAGGAGATCGCCCGCCGCGGCGCCGATCTCTACGACAAGCTGGCGGCCTTCGTCGCCGACCTGGAAGGCATCGGCCGTTCGCTCGACAGCGCGCAAAAGTCGTACGGCGACGCGTTCAAGCGCCTGAAGGCGGGGCGCGGTAATGCCATCGCCCAGGCCGAACGGCTGCGCGACCTGGGCGTGAAGCCGACCAAGTCGCTGTCGCCGCAGGCGCTGGAAGGCGCGCTGCCCGATGCGCTCGCGCCGGCCGAACCCGACGCCGAGCCGCAGGCGCGGCTGCTGCCATGAGCCTGCAGATCGGCCGGGTGATCGCGGCGCAGGTGTTCATTCATTCGGCGATGGCCGGCGCCCGGCTGACGGTGCCGCTGCTGGCCCTGCAGCAGGGCCACAGCGCGGCGTCGGTCGGGGTGCTGGTCGCGCTGTTCGCGCTCAGCCAGGTGTTCCTCGCGCTGCCAGCCGGGAGGTTCGCCGACCGGCACGGGGTGCGGCACCCGGTCACGCTCGCAGTGCTGGTCACCGTGGCCGGCTGCGCGCTGGCGGCGGTGCTGCCGGTGTATGCGAGCTTCTGCCTTGCGGCGCTGATGAGCGGTGCCGGCACCGGCACCACCGTGATCGCGCTGCAGCGGCACGTCGGCCGCGCCGCCCAAGGCGCGGCCGCGCTGCGCAAGGCGTTCAGCTGGCTGGCGATCGCGCCGGCGGCCGGCAACTTCGTCGGCCCGTTCGCCGCCGGACTGCTCATCGACCATGCCGGCAGTGCGCCGCAGGACCTGTGGGGTTTCCGCATCGCGTTCGTCGTGATGGCGCTGCTGCCGCTGGCCGGCTGGCTGATGATCCGCGGCGTGACCGAGGTGCGGCAGCCTCCGCCGCCCGCGGCGACCGGCGTGCCGCCCCGCGCCTGGGACCTGCTGCAGGCGCCGATGTTCCGCCGGCTGCTGTTCTGCAACTGGCTGCAGTCCTCCAGCTGGGACGTGCATGCGTTCGCGGTGCCGCTGCTCGGCCATGCGCGGGGTTTGTCGGCCTCGACCATCGGGTCGATCCTGGGGGCGTTCGCGATCGCCGCCGCGCTGATCAGGATCGTGCTGCCGGTGCTCACAGCCGGCCGGGAGGAGCGCGACGTGATCGCGGTGTCCACCCTGGCGACGGCCGCGATCTTCGTGGTCTACCCGCTGATGCCGACGCCGCTCCTGATGGGCGTCTGCTCGGTGCTGCTCGGCTTCGCGCTCGGCGCGGTGCAGCCGATGGTGATGAGCATGCTGCACCACATCACGCCAGCCGAGCGGCAGGGCGAGGCGCTCGGCCTGCGGCTGATGTGCATCAACGCGTCGAGCGTCGCGGTGCCGATCGTCTTCGGCGCGGCGGGCGCGCTGATCGGCATCTCGGGCCTGTTCTGGATCGTCGGGGCCGGGGTGGGCTGGGGCAGCCGCGCGGCGCGGGGTCTGGCCCGCAGCGCTCCGGCACCGAAGGCGGACTGAACCGCAGCCGCTCCTGCGCGCAGGGCTGTGGCGCAGGTGGCCCGGTCAGCCCGCAGCACGGATCGCGGCGACCGACTCCAGCAGTTCGCCCACCTTGAACGGCTTGCGCAGCGTATGCCGCGGCTCGAAGCCGGCGAGCCGGCTCGCCACCATTGCGGGCGGCGGTACGTAGGTGAGGGCGATCACCGGCAGGTCTGCCGGGCTCGGGAACATGCCGGCCCGCAACTGCTCCAGCAGCGCCAGCGCCTCGGGGCCGTCGCCCATGTCCAGCACCAGCCCGCCGAAGCGCCGGCTTTCCAGCAGCGCCTGCGCCCGCGCGACGCTGGTCGCCTCCTGGAAATCCACGATCCGCAGCTCGCGGCCCACCGTCACCATCGTGCGGCGCATGACGAACTGCGGCTCGACCAGCAGCATGTTCGGCAGGGTCGGTGCGGCGGTCATGGCGCATCTCCCGCATCGGCCTCGTCCCGGCCGACCAGCGCCTCGTTCACCAGCGTGCGCAACGCTTCCAGCACCGCCAGCTCGACCGGGCCGAGCGTGCGGGGCCTGTGGTCCAGCACGCACAGCGTGCCGACGCGCTCGCCGCCCGGCGCCGACAGCGGCGCCCCGGCGTAGAACCGGGCATACGGCGCGCCCGTCACCAGCGGGTTGTCCGCGAAGCGCGGGTCCTGCTGCAGATCCTCGACCACGAAGGTCTCGGGCTGCAGGATCGCGTGCGCGCAGAACGCGATGTCGCGCGGGCTCTCCGGCGCGTCGATGCCGATGCGCGACTTGAACCACTGCCGGTCGCCGTCCACCAGGCTCACCAGCGCCATCGGCATGTCGAGCTGCTCGGCCGCGAAACGCACCACGCGGTCGAACCGCTCCTCGGGCGGCGTGTCGAGCACCAGCAGGGCGCGCAGCGCCGCGAGCCGGGCATCCTCGTCGGGGGGCAGCGGTGCGGGCGTCATGGTGTCAGTCCAGCCGGTAGAAGGCCTGGATCGTGTCCCAGGCGTCCTGCGGATCGTCGGTCAGGTGGAACAGCTTCAGGTCGGCCGCGGAAATCGTGCCTTCCTCCACCAGCCAGTTGAAGTCGATCAGCCGGCTCCAGAACTCCTTGCCGAAGAGCACGATCGGGACCCGCTTGCTCTTGCCCGTCTGCACCAGCGTCAGCACCTCGAACAGTTCGTCGAGGGTACCGAAGCCGCCCGGGAAGGCGACCAGCGCCTTGGCGCGCATCATGAAATGCATCTTGCGCAGCGCGAAGTAGTGGAACTTGAACGACAGGCTGGGCGTGATGAAGCGGTTGCCGCTCTGCTCGTGCGGCAGCGCGATGTTCAGGCCGACGTTCAGCGCGCCGGCTTCGTGGGCGCCGCGGTTGGCGGCTTCCATGATGCCGGGACCGCCGCCGGTGCAGATGTAGAGCCGCTCGTCCTCCGGCCGCGCCTGGCTGTCGGTGGCGACGAGGCGGGCGAACAGGCGCGCCTGTTCGTAGTAGCGCGCGTTCTTCACCTTCAGTTGTGCGAAGGCGATCGCCTCGGCATCGCCGGCCGTCTCGGCGGCGGCGAGCAGTGCGGCGGCTTCATCCGGCGGCAGGAAGCGGGCGCTGCCGTAGACCACGATCGTGTTCTGAATGCGCTGCGCGTCCTGGTCCAGGTCGGGCTTGAGCATCTCCAGCTGCATGCGCACGCCGCGCGTCTCGCGGCGGGTCAGGAACTCGGGATCGGCGAAGGCCAGCCGGTAGGCCTCGGGGTGCAGGGCGTTGCCGCTGTCGGAATGGGCACGGAGGGTCGCCCAGGCATCGGCGATCCGGTCGTCGTTGAGGTTGTGGGTGGAATCCATCCCGCCATCGTACGGGATGGCGATGACGGTTTTCGCGCGCTCAGGCGGTCCGGTCGAGCAGGCCCAGGTCGCGCAGCGCCACCGTCATCGCACCGTACTGGCGGTCGAGGTAGCCGGCCGCATCGGCGCCCGCCACGAAGTGCTCGCGCAGCTGGTTCGTGGCGACGAATTCCTTCCACTCCGGGGTGCGGGTGGCGGTCCGCAGCGCCCGCACCCAGTAGTCGAGCGCGGCAGGCGGGATGCCCTTGGGCGCGAGGATGCCCTGGGACGACACGCCGACCACGTCGAAGCCCTGCTCGCGCCAGGTCGGCACGGCGGCCAGTGCGCCGCCCAGCCGGTCCGCCGCGTCGACGGCCAGCACCCGGATGCGGCCGGCGTTCAGGTGCGCGATGACGTTCGGCGTGGAGCTCGACACCACGTCGATGTGGCCGCCGAGCAGCGCGTTCATCGACTCGGCCGATGACTTGAACGGCGCGACGGTCAGCCGGCCGACGTCCACGCCGCCGAGCTTCAACGGCCGCGCGATGCCGATGTGGATGTGGTTGCCGAGCGACGACGCGACGCCGATGCTATGCGCCTGCGGGTTCTGCCGCAGCCGGGCCGCGAGGTCGCGGGCATCGCGGATCGGCGAGTCGGCGCGGACCGCGACGGTGACGAACTCGTCCACCAGGATCGCGACCGGCGTGAAGTCGGCGATCCGGGCCGACAGCGTGCCGGTCGCGTGACCGGTCAGGAAGCTCGACGACAGGCTCGACAGCACATTGCCGTTGCCCGCGCTCTGCTGCAGCACGTGCAGGGCCAGCTGGCCGGCACCGCCGGCCTTGTTGCTGACCACGATCGACTTCGCGAGTTTCTGCGCCTCCAGGATCTGGCCGAGCCGCCGCGCCGCCATGTCGAGCGCCGCCCCGGCGCCCGACGGCACGATGTAGTCGACCCGGTCGGCCGGGGACCAGCCGCCGCCGGAAGCCCGCGCGGAACCGGCGCCGCAGGCGGCCAGCGCCGCGCCGGCAGCGGTGCGCAGGGCACCGCGGCGGCTGAGGGTGAAGGGGGTGGAGGAGGACGTGACGGGCATGGCAGCAGACGGGTCGGGAACGAAAACCCAGTCTAGGAAGCAACCCGCGCCGGCCGAACGACGCATTCCGTCCATCCTTATCCGGAAAACGCGCATCGGCGCGGCGGCTGCGGTGCTGCAATGCCGGGCATCCCTTTCCCATCCGGAGACACCCGATGAGCGCAGTCCTGAAAACCTCCCCGCACGCGGTCGACGTGCGGCCCCTGTCGGCCCACATCGGTGCCGAGATCCACGGCGTCGACCTGTCGCAGCCACTGCCCGCAGAGCAGGTCGCGGCGATCCGCGCCGCGCTGCTGCAGTGGAAGGTGGTGTTCTTCCGCGACCAGCCGCTCGACCATGCGCAGCAAGTCGCCTTCGCCCGCCAGTTCGGCGAGCCGACGGTCGGCCATCCGGTGTTCGGCTCGGATGCCGAATACCCGGAGATCTACTCGGTCGGCCGCAACCGCAAGCAGGTGCGCTTCTCGGGCCCGGCGAACATCCGACCCTGGAGCGGCTGGCACACCGACGTGACGGCGGCGGTCAATCCGCCGGCGGCGTCGATCCTGCGCGGCGTGACCATCCCGCCCTACAGCGGCGACACGCAGTGGACCAACCTGGAAGTCGCCTACCGCGAACTGTCGGCACCGCTGCGCGCCTTCGTCGACGGTCTGCGCGGCCTGCACCGGTTCACCGCGCCGCAGGGCGCAACCGCGAGCAGCCTGTTCGAGGACAAGGTGCGCCGCCGGCCGCTGCTGACCGAGCATCCGCTGGTGCGCGTCCACCCGGAGACCGGCGAGAAGTCGCTGCTGATCAGCCCGACCTTCCTGCAGAGCATCGTCGGGCTCGCGCCGCGCGAGAGCCAGGTCCTGCTGGAACTGCTGTTCGAGCACAGCGTGCGGCCCGAATTCACCGTGCGCTTCAAGTGGGAGCCGGGCTCGATCGCCTTCTGGGACAACCGCGCCACCGCCCACCTCGCGCCGCAGGACGTGTTCGCGACCGAATTCGACCGGCAGCTCTACCGCGTCACGCTCGGCGGCGAACCGCCGGTCGGGCCGGACGGCCGGGCGTCGGTCGCGCTGGAGGGCGACCCGATCACCGCGGCGCGCGCGCTGGAGGACTGAGCGCCCCGCGTGTCGGTCGGCACCGCGCCGGCCTTGACGCGGCGCACGGCGCATGGCGAAGAGCGGCGATGCGTCTAGGATGGCGCGCCCGCCACAGCCTCCGTCGCGCATGGACTCCCCATTCTTTGTCATCGCCCTCGGCGCCGCGCTCGGCGGCTTCGTGCAGGGCCTGTCCGGCTTCGCCTTCGGCATGACCGCGATGTCGGTCTGGGCCTGGACGCTGGAGCCGGCGCTCGCCGCGGCGCTGTCGGTGTTCGGGTCGCTGACCGGGCAGGTGATCGCGGCGGTCACGGTGCGCCGCGGATTCGACCTGCGGCGGCTGTGGCCGTTTCTCGCCGGCGGCGTGGCCGGCATTCCGCTCGGGCTCTGGCTGCTCGCGCGGGTGGACCAGACGCTGTTCCGCTGCCTGCTCGGCGGGCTGCTGGTGGTCTGGTGCCCGGCGATGCTGTTCGCCGCCAGGCTGCCGCGCATCCCCGATACCGGCCGCGTGGCCGACGGTGCGGTCGGCGTGCTGGGCGGCGCGATGGGCGCGCTCGGCGGCTTCACCGGCACGATTCCGACCCTGTGGTGCACCCTGCGCGGCCTGCCCAAGGATGCGCAGCGCAGCATCGTGCAGAACTTCAACCTCGCGATGCTGGCCGTCACCTTCGTGGTCTACCTCGGCCGCGGGCTGGCGACCGTGCAGATGCTGCCGCAGTTCGGCATCGTGGCGGCCGCGATGGCGGTGCCGGTGCTGATGGGCGGCCGGCTCTACACCGGGCTGAGCGACCTGGCCTTCCGGCGCATTGTGCTGGGCCTGCTGACCTGCTCCGGCATCGCGCTGCTGGTCGCATCGCTGCCAGTGCTGCTGGCCCGCGCCGGCGGCTAGATGCTACGCTTTCGATAGCTGGGTGCGCAGGCGGGACGGGCGCCAGGGCCCGATTCGCCTCGGATGCCGCCGGTTGCAGAGGCCTCCAGGGCACGGTTTATCATCGTCCGCTCTTCGCCGGCGCCGCAGCGCGCCCGCCTTCTTTCGCCGTCCGACGACCCGTGCGCCTCAATTCCATCAAGCTTTCCGGCTTCAAGTCGTTCGCCGAGCCGACCAACTTCCTGCTGCCCGGCCAGCTGGTCGGGGTGGTCGGGCCCAACGGCTGCGGCAAGTCCAACATCATGGACGCGGTGCGCTGGGTGCTGGGCGAATCCAAGGCGAGCGAGCTGCGCGGCGAGTCGATGCAGGACGTGATCTTCAACGGCACGACCCACCGCAAGCCGGCCAGCCGCTCTAGCGTGGAGCTGGTGTTCGACAACGGCGACCACCGTGCCGGCGGCTCCTGGAGTCGCTTCACCGAGATCGCGGTCAAGCGGGTGCTGACCCGCGACGGCACCAGCAGCTACTTCATCAACAACCAGCCGGTGCGCCGCCGCGACGTGCAGGACGTGTTCCTCGGCACCGGCCTGGGGCCCCGCGCCTACGCGATCATCGGCCAGGGCACGATCAGCCGGATCATCGAATCGCGGCCGGAGGAGCTGCGCCTGTTCCTGGAGGAGGCCGCCGGCGTCTCCAAGTACAAGGAACGCCGCCGCGAGACCGAGAACCGCCTGTCCGACACCCGCGAGAACCTGACCCGGGTCGAGGACATCCTGCGCGAACTCAACAGCAACCTCGAGAAGCTGGAGAAGCAGGCCGAGGTCGCCCAGAAGTACAACCGACTGCAGGCCGACGTCACGCTGCGCCAGCACCAGCTGTGGTTCCTGAAGCGCGCCGAAAGCGAGGCCGACCAGGCGCGCATTAAGGCGGAGGCCGACCGCGCGGTGAACGACCTGGAGTCGCGCATCGCCGACCTGCGCCATTTCGAAGCCGACCTGGAAACCATTCGCCAGGCCCACTACGCCGCCGGCGACCAGGTGAACCGCGCGCAGGGCCTGCTCTACGAAGCGAGCGCCGAAGTCGGCAAGCTGGAAGCCGAGATCCGCTTCGTCGTAGAAGGCCGGCAGCGGGTAGAGCTGCGGCTCGCCACGCTGCGCGAACAGCTCGGCCAGTGGGCCGCCCGCCGCGAAGAGGCCGAGATCGAGCTGGAGACGCTGGCCGAGCAGGGCGAGAACGCCGAGGAGCGCGCCGAAATCCTGGCCGCCCAGGTCGAGGAACAGGCTCAGTTGCTGCCCGACCGCGAGGATGCGCTGCGGCAGGCCCAGCAGCGCGCGAACGAGCAGCGCGGCACGGTCGCCCAGGTGCAGCAGCAGATCCAGGTGCTGGCCGCCGAGCAGCGCAACGTGGAGGAGCAGTCGCGCCAGCTGCAGCAGCGCCGCGAGCGGCTGACCGCCGACCGCAACGCGCTGGCCGCGCCGGACGAGGTCCGGCTGCGCAACCTCCAGGAACAGCTCGACGCCGCCCGCGAAGCCGCCGAGGAAGCCGCCGCCCGCCTGCACGACCTGCAGGAATCGGTGCCGCAGCTCGACGACGACCGGCGCGCCCGCCAGCAGGCGGTGAATGCCGAATCGGCGAAGCAGGCCGACCTGTCGGCCCGCACGGAGGCGCTGAAGGCGCTGCAGGAGAAAGTCCGCACCGACGGCAAGCTGCGGCCCTGGCTCGCGAAGCACGGCCTGGACGGGCTGGCCGCGCTCTGGACCCGGCTGCAGGTCCAGCCCGGCTGGGAAAGCGCGCTGGAGGCAGCACTGCGCGAACGGCTGGGTGCGCTGGAAGTCTCGCGCCTGGAGACGGTGCGGGCCTTCGGCAGCGACGCACCGCCGGCGCGGCTGGCCTTCTACAGCCCGCCCGTCGCGGCCGGCGCTGAACCCGCTGCGTCCTTGCCCCGGCTGGTGGACCAGTTGCGGCTGCACGATGCCGGCCCGCGCGCGCTGCTCGCCGGCTGGCTGCACGGCTGCTACACCGCCGAGAGCTTCGAGGCGGCGCTGGCCCAGCGCGACCGCCTCCAGCCCGGCGAGACGATCTACGTGACCGCCGGCCATGCGGTCACCGCCCACGGCGTCAGCTTCTATGCGCCCGATTCCGAGCAGGCCGGCCTGCTGGCACGCGCGCAGGAGATCGAGAACCTCGACAAGCAGTCCAAGGCGCAGGCCTTCATCGCCGAGGAAGCCCGCGCCGCGCTGGTGCGGGCCGAGGCGGCCTATGCCGACGCCTCGCAGCGCCTGGTGGCCGCCCGCCGCGAGAGCACCGAGAGCCAGTCCCGCGCGCACGAGCTGCAGGTCGAGACGCTGCGGCTCGCCCAACTGGCCGAGCAGGCGCGCGCCCGCAGCGAGCAGATCGCCGGCGATCTGGCCGAGGTCGATGCGGCGCTGGAAGACCTGCAGGAGCGCCGGGTGGTGGCCGAGGCGCGGTTCGAGGAGCTCGACATGCAGCTGGCCGACACGCAGGAGCGCCATGCCCAGCTCGACGAGAAGGTGATCGACGCCGAGCGCCGGCTGAACGAGGCCCGCGAGCAGCAGCGCTCGCTGGAGCGGCAGGCGCAGGAGGCGACCTTCGCCCAGCGCAGCCTGGCCTCGCGCCGGGCCGAACTCGGCCGTGCGGTGGACACCGCGGTGCAGCAGGCGCGCGCACTCGCCGACGAGCAGCAGCGCGCGCAGGACGAGCAGGCGCGCCTGTCCGACGCGGCGGCGCAGGGCGGTCTGCAGGCCGCACTGGAACTGAAGGCCGAGCGCGAAGCCACGCTGGGCGCCCAGCGCAGCGAATACGACGACCTGACCGCCAAGCTGCGCGCCAGCGACGAACGCCGGCTGCAGCTCGAACGCGCGCTCGACCCGCTGCGCCAGCGCATCACCGAATTCCAGTTGAAGGAACAGGCCGCGCGCCTGGGCCTGGAGCAGTACACCACGCTGTTGACCGACGCCCAGGCCGACCTGGACGCGGTGGCGCGTTCCATCGCCGACGGCAACGTGCGCGCCACCGGCCTACAGGGCGAGATCGACCGCGGCCACCGCGAGATCGCGGCGCTCGGCGCGGTGAACCTGGCCGCACTCGAGGAACTGGGGACGGCCCGCGAGCGCAAGACCTTCCTCGACGCCCAGACCGCCGACCTGACGGAAGCCATGAACACGCTGGAGGACGCGATCCGCAAGATCGACGCCGAGACGCGCGAGCTGCTGGTCGGCACCTTCAACGTCGTCAACGGGCATTTCGGGCGCATGTTTCCCGAGCTGTTCGGCGGCGGCAACGCCAAGCTGATGATGACCGGCGAGGAAGTGCTGGACGCCGGCGTGCAGGTGATGGCGCAGCCGCCGGGCAAGAAGAACCAGACGATCCACCTGCTGTCGGGCGGCGAGAAGGCGCTGACCGCGATCGCGCTGGTCTTCGCCATCTTCCAGCTGAATCCGGCGCCGTTCTGCCTGCTCGACGAGGTCGATGCGCCGCTGGACGACGCGAATACCGAGCGCTACGCCAAGCTGGTGAGCGCCATGAGCCGGCAGGGCACCCAGTTCCTGTTCATCAGCCACAACAAGATCGCGATGGAGATGGCCGAGCAGCTGATCGGCGTCACCATGCAGGAGCAGGGCGTCTCGCGCATCGTCGCGGTGGACATGGAGTCCGCCCTCACGATGGCCGAAGCCGCCTGACCCATCCCTCCGAAGGAACCCGACCATGAGCACCTTGCAGATGAGCCTGGCGATGGCCGGCGGCGTCGTCCTCGCCGCCATCGTCGCCCACAGCGCCTGGACCTCGCGGCGCAACACCCCGAAGCAGGCCGAACCGGTCGCCGAGGACGAAGCCGCCGCCGCCGGCGCCGCCGAGCGCCGCGAACCCGGCTTCGACGGCGAGGCGCTGCCCGTCGTCGGCGCCACCGACCCGGCCTTCGGCCATGCGACGACCGGCGAACGCCGCCCCGGCCTCGACCCGCTGATCGACGTGATCGCGCCGCTGGCGCTCGACCACCTGGTGTCGGGCGATGCCGCGCTGGCCGCCCTGCCCAAGACCCGCCGCGCGGGCAGCAAGCCGTTCGCGATCGAGGGGCTGAACGATGCGACCAGTCAGTGGGAAATGCCGGTCGCCGGCCAGCGCTACCGCGCCTTCCAGGCGGGCGTGCAGCTGGCCAACCGGACCGGCCCGCTCAACGACATCGAGTATTCCGAGTTCGTGATGAAGACGCAGGCGTTCGCAGACGCCCTGAACGCCTCGACCGATTTCCCGGACATGCGCCACGAAGTCGCGCGGGCCCGCGAGCTCGACCAGTTCGCGAGCGACCACGACGCGCAACTCGCCTTCGTGCTGCGCGCCCGCGCCGCCGCCTGGAGCCCCGGCTACGTGCAGCAGAACGCCGCACGGCTCGGTTTCGCGGCCGGCGCGATCCCCGGCCGGATGGCGCTGCCGGCGGCCACGCCCGGGCTGCCGCCGGTGCTGACCCTGTCGTTCGACACCCAGGCGGCCCTGGCGGACGACCCGGCGCAGTCGGCGATCCGCGATGTGGTGCTGAGCCTCGACGTCGCCCAGGTGCAGCGTGAGGAGCGGGCCTTCGCGCGGCTGCGCGAAATCTCGGCAGCGCTCGCCCAGACGATGGACGGCGTGGTCGCCGACCAGAACGGCCGGCCGCTGCGCGAGGAAGCGATGGACACGATCGGCGCCGACCTGGAAAAGCTCTACGACACGCTCGACGCCCGCGACCTGTCGGCCGGCTCGCTGCAGGCCCGGCGCCTGTTCGGCTGACCGCCATGACTTCGCATGAAAAATCGGGCTCCGCGCCCGCCGGTGCTGCGTCTCCAGCTATCGAAATCGAAGCGCTGCGCCGCCGGATCGACGCTTGGGCGCACGAGTACTACGTGCAGGACGCGCCCTCCGTGCCCGACGCGGAATACGACCGCGCCTTCCAGCGGCTGCAGGCACTGGAGGCGCTGCACCCCGACCTGATCGCGCCCGATTCGCCGACCCAGCGGGTCGGCGGCGGCGTGCAGGAAGGCTTGGTGGCGGTGCGCCACGCGGTGCCGATGCTGTCGATCCACACCGAAACCGACACCACCCCCGCCGGTGCCGCCGCCTTCGACGCCCGGGTGCGCAAGGAGCTGAAGCTGCCGCCGGACGCCCCGGCGGTCGCGTATTGCTGCGAGCTGAAGTTCGACGGCCTGGCGATCAACCTGCGCTATGAGGCCGGCCACTTGGTGCAGGCGGCCACCCGCGGCGACGGCGAGATCGGCGAGGACGTGATCCACACGATCCGCACCATCGCCTCGATTCCGAAGCGCCTCAAGCGGGTGACCGCGGCGGTGCTGGAAGTGCGCGGCGAGGTGTTCATGCGCCGGGCGGCCTTCGACGCACTCAACGACCGCCAGCGCGAGGCCGGCGGCAAGACCTTCGTCAATCCGCGCAACGCCGCCGCCGGCGCGGTGCGGCAGCTCGACTCCGCCATCGCGCGGCAGCGGCCGCTGGATTTCTATGCCTACGGCCTGGGCGAGGTGGACGGCTGGGCGCCGCCGCCGACGCACAGCGGCACCCTGGACGCGCTTGCCGCGATGGGCCTGCCGGTCAACGACGACCGGACCGTCGCCGCGGGGCCGGAAGCGCTGGCCGCGTACCACGCGAAGATTGCCGCGGCGCGCGACGGGCTGCCGTTCGACATCGACGGGGTCGTCTACAAGGTGGACGACCGGGCGCTGCAGCTGCAGCTGGGTTTCAAGTCGCGCGAGCCGCGCTGGGCGGTGGCGCACAAGTACCCGGCGCAGGAGCAGATGACGACCGTCGCCTGCATCGACGTGCAGGTCGGCCGCACCGGCAAGCTGACGCCGGTGGCACGGCTCGCGCCGGTGTTCGTCGGCGGCGTGACGGTCACCAACGCCACGCTGCACAACCTGTTCGAGCTGCGCCGCAAGGACGTGCGGATCGGCGATACGGCCATCGTGCGCCGGGCCGGCGACGTGATCCCCGAGGTGGTGGGCACGCTCGCGACCGAGCGGCCGCGCCATCCCTACGTGCCGAATTTCCGCATGCCGCGCCATTGCCCGGTCTGCGGCAGCGACGTGGTGCGGGAGCCGGGCGAGGTCAACCACCGCTGCTCGGGCGGCCTTTTCTGCGCGGCCCAGCGCAAGGAGGCGATCCTGCATTTCGCGCAGCGCCGCGCGATGGACATCGAGGGCCTGGGCGACAAGTTGGTCGACCAGCTGGTGGAAAGCGGCACGATCCGCACGCTGCCCGACCTGTACCGGCTCGGCCTGACGACGCTGGCCGCGCTCGACCGCATGGCCGAGAAATCCGCCGGCAACCTGGTGGCGGCGCTGGAAGCGTCGAAGCAGACGACGCTGCCGCGCTTCCTCTACGGCCTCGGCATCCGCCATATCGGCGAGGCCACTGCGAAGGACCTGGCACGGCATTTCGGGAGCCTCGACGCCATCATGGACGCGGACGAGGCGGCGCTGTTGGAGGTGGACGACGTCGGCCCGATCGTCGCGACCGCGCTGCGCACCTTCTTCGACCAGCCGCACAACCGCGAGGTGGTGGAGCAGCTGCGCGCCTGCGGCATCGCCTGGCCCGAAGGACCGCCCGCCGAACGTACCGCACTGCCGCTGGCCGGCAAGACCTTCGTGCTGACCGGCACGCTGCCGACACTGTCGCGCGAGGACGCGAAGGAGCGGCTGGAAGCGGCCGGCGCCAAGGTGGCGGGGTCGGTCAGCAAGAAGACCGACTACGTGGTGGCCGGCGCGGAGGCGGGCAGCAAGCTCGACAAGGCGCAGGCACTCGGCATCGCGGTGCTGGACGAGGAAGGGCTGCTGGCGATGCTGCCCGGCTAGACCGGCGCTTTACGGAAGCCGGGCGGGAGCTTTACCCAGCGTTACCCGTGTAAAGACGTGCGTTTGTCGTCGTCGTCCGCAGATGGAGCGTTGGACGCCCATGTTTTGCGGAGACACCCCATGACCCTCGCTCGAACCCTCGGACTCGCCACGCTCGGTGGCGCATCGCTGCTGCTGACCGGCTGCGTCGTCGCGCCGGTCGATGGATACGCCACCTATCCGACCTACGGCGGTTACTTCCAGACGGCGCCGGTCTATGCTGCGCCGGCTCCGGTCGTGGTGTCGCCGTCGATCGGCTTCTCGTACAGCCGCGGCTCCTACTACGGCCCGCGCGGGTACTACGGTGGCCGGGGCTATTACGGCGGCCGCGGACGCTACTGGCGCTGACGGCGGGCGGTGCCGCTCAAGCCGCGCTGTCGTCGCGCGGCTCCGGCCGGCACCAGAGCCACGCGAGCACCCCGTCCATGCAGGCGAGTGCGAGCGATGCGGTCCAGGGCCGGTGCATCGTCGCCAGCACCAGGAGCGCGCAGGCCGCCATCGCCGCGGTGGCGCTCCACTTGGCCCGGCGGCTCATCCGTCCGCCGTCCTCCCAGTTCCGCAGCAGCGGACCGAACCAGCGGTGGCGCAGCAACCAGCCGTGCAGGCGTGGCGATCCCCGGGCGGCCGCCCAGGCGGCGACGATGATGAAGACCGTGGTCGGCATGCCCGGCACGAAGATGCCCACCACCCCCAGCGCGATGCACACGGCCGCCAGCACGGCCATCAGCCAGCGCAGCGGCGCCGGCAGCAGCCGGGGCGACGAAGGGGCGGCGGGGAGGGTCGGCATGGAGTATCGATTGTGCGCCCGGCTGCTGCGGCCGGCACGGCGCGCTAAGCTCGACGGTCCTGCATCCTCCCCGCACGACCATGGCCATCCGCGACATCCTCAAAATGGGCGATCCCCGCCTGCTGCGCATCGCGCGACCGGTGCCGGCGGAGATGATCGGGTCGCCTGCGCTGCATGCGCTGATCGGCGACCTGGCCGACACGATGCAGGCGGTCAACGGCGCCGGCCTGGCCGCGCCGCAGATCGGCGTGGACCTGCAGCTGGTGATCTTCGGCACCGATGCGCCCAACCCCCGCTATCCCGGCGCGCCGGTGGTGCCGCGCACCGTGCTGCTCAATCCGGTGCTGGAGCCGATCGGCAGCGAGGAAGAGGAGGGCTGGGAGGGTTGCCTGTCGGTGCCCGGCCTGCGCGGCGTCGTGCCCCGCCATGCGAAGCTGCGCTACCACGGCATCGATGCCGAGGGCCGTCCGATCGACCGGACGGTGGACGGTTTCCACGCCCGGGTGGTGCAGCACGAATGCGACCACCTGATCGGCGTGCTGTACCCGATGCGGGTCCGCGACTTCAGCCGCTTCGGTTTCACGGAGGTTCTGTTCCCGGGGCTCGACCCGGCGGACGACGACTGATCGCGCCGCTGCCGGGCCGCCGGCGCACCGTCAGTTGTAGCGCCCGCTGCTGCCGCCGAGGCTGAAGCGCCCGGCGCCCAGGAAGCCGACCGCCGCCGCGGCGAACAGGAACATGCCCTGCAGCTCCAGCTTCCAGCCGCCGGTGTTCGACAGGGCGAACAGGTCCTTGCTGTGGGCCAGCCAGATCGCGAACACCATGTTGATCGCCACCACCCAGGCGGCCGGCCGGGTGAACAGGCCGACGATCAGCAGCAGCGGCGCGACGATCTCGCCGACGTACACCAGGTACGCCATCGCGCCCGGCAACCCGTTCGAGGCCAGCATGCCGGCGATGCCGTCCACGCCCTTGCCGAGCTTCGCGACGCCGTGCAGCAGGATGAGGATGCCGAGGGACACGCGCAGGACGAGCTTGCCGGTATCGTCGGATCGGACCATGAGAGGCCTCCAGGACAGTTGTGGAAGCCGGATTGTGGCGGAGCGCGACGGGCCCTGCGGACGACGCTCCCGGACACCGCCACCCGCCGGAGCCGCCCGTACACTGCCGTGCAGTCGTCGATCCGAGGAGTCCTTGCCATGCCGTCCCCCATTCCATCCCTCCGCCCGCTGCGGCCTGCTCGCCCGTTCGTGGCGGTCCTGCTCGCCGCCCTCGCGGCCACCGCGCTGCCGGCCCACGCCGGCAAGACGCTCGACGCGGTCAAGAAGCGCGGCAGCGTCAAGTGCGGCGTGACCAACGGCGTGGCCGGCTTCTCGGCACCCGACACCCAGGGCCAGTGGTCGGGCCTGGACGTCGACAGCTGCCGCGCCATCGCCGCCGCGGTGCTGGGCGACGCGAAGAAGGTCGAGTTCGTGCCGCTCAACTCGCAGCAGCGCTTTTCGGCCCTGCAGGCCGGCGAGATCGACATCCTGGCGCGCAACACCACCTGGAACCTGACCCGCGACGCATCGCTCGGCTTCCACTTCACCACCATCAACTACTACGACGGCCAGGGCTTCCTGGTGCCGAAGAAGCTGAAGGTGACCAGTGCCAGGCAGCTCAAAGGCGCGACCGTCTGCACCCAGTCAGGCACCACCAACGAGAAGAACGTGGCCGACTGGTCCCGGGCGCAGGGCGTCGCGCTCAAGACGCTGGTGTTCGAGAGCTTCGAGGCGTCGTACAAGGCCTTCTTCGCCGGCCGCTGCCAGGTGTTCAGCACCGATGCGTCGGCGCTCGCCGGCCTGCGCAACAAGGAGGCGCCGAACCCGGACGACTACGTCGTGCTGCCCGAGCTGATCTCCAAGGAACCGCTCGCGCCGCTGGTGCGCCGCGGCGACGACGAGTGGTTCGCGATCGCCAAGTGGGTGCCGAACGCGCTGATCGAGGCCGAGGAACTGGGCATCACCCAGGCCAACGCCGACCCGCTCAAGGGCAGCAGCAAGGACCCGGCGCAGCAGCGGCTGCTCGGCACCGGCGACGACCTGGGCAAGCTGCTCGGGCTGGACAAGGACTGGTCGTTCCGCGCGATCAGGGCGGTCGGCAACTACGGCGAGATGTTCGAGCGCAACGTCGGATCGAAGTCGGTGCTGAAGCTGCCGCGCGGCGCCAACAACCTCTGGAACAAGGGCGGCCTGCATTACGCGCTGCCGCTGCGATGACACCGCCGCGCCGGCGGGACGCCTGGCTGGCGGTGGCGCTGCAGCTCGCGCTGGTCGCGGCGGTGGCCGGCGCTGCCGTCTGGCTGGTGCACCACGCGCTGGAGACGCTGCGCGCCCGCGGGGTGCGGTCGGGGTTCGACTTCCTGTTCGACTCCGCCGGCTTTTCCCTGTCGGAAGGCTGGATCGCGTTCGATGCCGGCCAGCCGTTCTGGCGGGCGTTCCTGGCCGGGCTGGTGAACACGGTGCGGGCGGCGGTGCCGGCCGTGGCGATCGCGGTGACGGTGGGCACCCTGCTCGGCATCGGGCGGCTGGCATCGCATGCGCTGCTGCGCGGCATTTGCGGTGCTTATGTCGAGCTGGTCCGCAACGTGCCGCTGCTGCTGCAACTGCTGATGCTGTATTTCGCCCTGACCCAGCTGCTGCCGGACGCGACCGAGCCGCTGGAGCTGCTGCCGGGCATCTGGCTCGGCAAGGGCGGGCTGGCATTGCCTTGGCCGGTGGACGGCCGGTGGGAATGGCCCGAGCGCGGCACCTTCGGTGTGACGGGCGGTGCCGCCCTCAGCCCGGAATACCTGGCGATCACGCTGGCCCTGGGCTTCTACAGCGCGGCCTTCGTCGCCGAGATCGTGCGCGCCGGCATCGGCTCGGTCGCACGCGGGCAGGTGCTGGCCGCGCAGGCGCTCGGCCTGACCGGCGCGCAGGAACTGCGGCTGGTGGTGCTGCCCCAGGCGCTGCGGGTGATCGTGCCGGCGCTCACCAACCAGCTGCTCAGCCTGACCAAGAACTCGTCGCTCGCCGTCGCGGTCGGCTATCCGGAACTGGTGTCGGTCGCCAACACCTCGCTCAATTCCACCGGTCGCGCCTTCGAGTGCATCGCGGTGGTGATGGCGGTGTACCTCGCGCTGTCGCTCGCGATCTCCGCCGCGATGAACCGGTACAACGCGCACGTCGCGCTGCGGGGCTGGTCGTGATACGGGCGCACGCCGGCTGGCGCGGCGAGCTGTTCGGCTCGCCGCTGCGCGCGGCGACCAGCGTGGCGCTGCTGCTGGCGCTCGGCTGGACGGGCTGGCATGCGCTGCAGTGGGCGGTGCTGGATGCGGTGTTCCGCGCCGATGCCGACGCTTGCCGCGCGGCGCGCCATGCGGCCTGCTGGGGCGTGGTCGCCGAGAAATGGCGGCCGATCCTGTTCGGCCGCTATCCGTTCGATGCGCAATGGCGCCCGGCGGTCGCAGTGATCCTGCTGTCGGCGCTCACGGTGGGGAGCGCCTGGCCGCGCACCTGGCGCTGGTGGCTGGCGCCCGCGTGGGTGGCGGTGCTGGCGCTGTTCGTCGTGCTGATGCGCGGCGGCGTCTTCGGGCTGGAGCCGGTGCCGACCAGCCGCTGGGGCGGCCTGCCGCTGACGATCGGCCTCGCCGTGGTCGGGCTGGCGCTGGCCTTTCCGCTCGCGCTGGTGCTGGCGCTCGCCCGCCGGTCGCGCTGGCCGGCGGTGCGCACGCTGGCGGCGAGTTACGTGGAACTGGTGCGCGGCGTGCCGCTGATCTCGGTGCTGTTCATGGCGTCCTTCCTGCTGCCGCTGATGTGGCCTTCGGGCTGGCATCCGGATGTGCTGCTACGGGTGCTGGCCGGCCTGTCGCTGTTCGTGGCGGCCTACCTGGCCGAGGTGATCCGCGGCGGCCTGCAGGCGGTGCCGCGCGGGCAGGTCGATTCGGCGGTCGCGCTCGGCATGAGCGCTTGGACGGTGCAGCGCCAGATCGTGCTGCCGCAGGCGCTGCGGGCGGTGGTACCGGCGCTGGTGAATATCGTCATCGGCACGCTGAAGGACACCTCGCTGGTCACGGTGGTCGGCCTGTTCGAGCTGACCGGCGCGCTCGGCCTGGCCCTCGGCGGCGATCCGGTCTGGCGGCCGTTCTACCTGGAGGGCTACCTGTTACTCGCGCTGCTGTACTGGACGATGTGCTTCGGCCTGTCGCGCTACAGCCGCTGGCTGGAGCGGCGGCTGGCCCGCGGCGCGGTGTAATCGGGATTTGCTACTTTTTCGATAGCTGTTTGCGCAGGTGGGACGGGCGCTGGAGCCCGATTTTCATCCGAATCAGGAGCCGATCGCCGCCAGCAGTTCCTTCTCGATCGCCAGCTGTGTGCGGTTGTGCTGCAGGCCCGGGCCGTCGATCAGGAAGGTGTCTTCCACCCGCTCGCCGAGCGTGCTGACCTTGGCGAGCTGCAGGTTGAGCTTGTGGTGCGCCAGCACCCGGGCGATGGAATACAGCAGGCCGACCCGGTCGCTCGCCGAGATCGCCAGCAGCCAGCGCTGCGCCCGCTCGTCCGGCCGCAGCTCGACCCGCGGCGCGACCGGGAAGCTGCGCACCCGCCGCGACACCCGGCCGCGGCTCGGCGCCGGCAGCGGGCCGGCCGCCTCCAGCGTGGAGGCGAGTTCGGACTCGATCATGTGCACCAGCTCGCGGTAGTGCTCCGGCAGGATCGAGGTCACCACCTGAAAGGTGTCGAGCGCGTAACCGTTGCTCGTGGTGTGCACCCGCGCATCCAGGATGCTGAAACCCGCCTGGTCGAAATAGCCGCAGATCCGGGCGAACAGGTCGGGCGCGTCGGGCGTGTAGACCAGCACCTGCAGCCCTTCGCCGACCGGCGACTGGCGCGCGCGGACCAGGGTGCGCTGCTCGACCGGCCGCTCGCCGCCCGGCTTGCGCCGCTCCACATGGCGCGACAGCTGGCGGGCGTGCCAAGCGATGTCGGCCGCATCGTGGCGCATGAAGTAGCCGACGTCGAGCGTATCCCAGAGCCGCTTCTGGCCTTCGAACGGCTCGGCGTGCAGCGCCAGCAGCACCAGCGCGTCGCGCTTGCGCTGTTCGACCACCGCGTCCGCATCCGGCGCACGGCCGCCGAGCGCGCGCAGGGTGTAGCGGTACAGGTCTTCCAGCAGCTTGCCCTTCCAGGCGTTCCAGACCTTCGGGCTGGTGCCGCGGATGTCGGCGATGGTCAGCAGGTACAGGGCCGTGAGGTAGCGCTCCTTGCCGACGCGCTGCGCGAAGGCGGCGATCACGTCCGGGTCGCTCAGGTCGGACTTCTGCGCGATGTGGCTCATCGTCAGGTGCTGCTCGACCAGGAAGACGATCAGCTTCGTGTCCTCGGCGCCGATGCCGTGGTCGCGGCAGAACTTCTTCACGTCGCGCGCGCCGAGCTCGGAATGGTCGCCGCCGCGGCCCTTGGCGATGTCGTGGAACAGCGCGGCGGTGTAGAGGATCCAGGGCTTGTCCCAGCCGGCCGCCAGCTGCGAGCAGAACGGGTACTCGTGCGCATGCTCGGCCATGAAGAAGCGACGCACGTTGCGCAGCACCATCAGGATGTGCTGGTCCACCGTGTAGACGTGGAACAGGTCGTGCTGCATCTGGCCGACGATGTTGCGGAACACCCGCAGGTAGCGGCCGAGCACCGAGGTCTGGTTCATCAGCCGCATCGCGTGGGTGATGCCCTCGGGCTGCTGCAGGATGCGCAGGAAGGTCGCGCGGTTGGCCGGGTCGTGGCGGAAGGCCGCGTCCATCACCTTGCGGTGGTTGTAGAGCGCCCGCAGCGTGCGGGCCGACAGGCCGCGCAGGCCCGGCTCGGTCTGGTAGAGCAGGAAGGTCTCGAGGATCGCGTGCGGCTCGCGCTGGTAGAGGTCGTCGCTCGCGACCTCGATCATCCCGGCCTTCTCGAAGAAGCGCTCGTTGATCGGGATCAGCGCATGGGTGGTCGGGTTCAGCCGCTCGCCGATGTTGAGCAGCAGGATCTGCCGCAGCTGGGTGACCGCCTTGGCGGCCCAGTAGTAGCGGCGCATCAGCGCCTCGCTCGCCCGCATGGCCAGGCGGGAGCCGTCCGGCGCCTGCGAGCGGTAGCCGAAGGACTCGGCGACGGCGGTCTGCAGGTCGAACACCAGCCGGTCCTCGCGGCGGCCGGCGATCAGGTGCAGGCGGGTGCGGATCAGGCTCAGCAGCGCCTCGTTGCGCTTGATCTCGCGCACCTCGAACGGCGTGGCCAGCCCGTCATGCGCCAGCGCGTCCCAGTTGTCGCCGAAGCCCGCGGCCCGCGCGACCCACAGGATCACCTGCAGATCGCGCAGCCCGCCGGGCGATTCCTTGCAGTTGGGCTCCAGCGCGTAGGGCGTGTCCTCGAACTTGTGGTGGCGCTGCCGCAGCTCGTGCATCTTGGCCGCGAAGAAGGCCTGCGGGTCGAGCGCCGCGCGGAAGGCCTTGCGGAAGCGGTGGAAGAGGGTGGCGTCGCCGACCAGGCGGCGCGCCTCCAGCAGCGAGGTCTGCACCGTCACGTCGCGCGCCGCCTCGTCCAGGCATTCGCCGGCGGTGCGCACGCTGGAGCCGATCTCCAGGCCCGCATCCCAGCAGCTGCCGATGAAGCCTTCGATCTTCAGGCGCAGCGCCTCGTCGCCGTCGGGCGAGCAGCCGTCGGGCATCAGCACCAGCACGTCGATGTCGGAATGCGGGAACAGCTCGCCGCGGCCGTAGCCGCCGACCGCCAGCAGCGCGAAGCCGGCGGGCAGCCCGGCCCGGTCCCAAAGCTGCTGCAGCAGGCCGTCGGACAGCCGCGCCAGCTGGCGCAGCAGCGCCTGCACTGCACGCGCCGAGGCCCCGCCGGTGGCGGCAGAGGCGAGCAGGGCGGTCTTCTTCTGCCGGTAGTCGTCGCGCAGCGCGGGCAGGTCGGGGGAGGCGGTGGGCGTCATCGTGCGGGCGGGACGGCAGGGGTGGAGGATCGCCCGGCCGCACGCAAGAGCCGTGCGCACGGCCCGCGGGCGGGCGCGGTGCGGACCGTCAGGCGGCGACGCTGTCGTGTGCCTTGACGAAGGCCGGCGTCGGCGGGCTGCCGGCCGACAGGGTCAGCACCTCGTAGCCGGTCTCGGTGACCAGCACGGTGTGTTCCCACTGGGCCGACAGGCTGTGGTCCTTGGTGACGATGGTCCAGCCGTCGTTGCCGAACTCCTTGATCTCGCGCCGGCCGGCGTTGATCATCGGCTCGATCGTGAAGATCATCCCCGGCTTCAGCTCTTCGAGCGTGCCGGGCTTGCCGTAGTGCAGCACCTGCGGCTCCTCGTGGAAGGACCGACCGATGCCGTGGCCGCAGAACTCCCGCACCACCGAGAAGCCGTGGCCTTCGGCGAAGCGCTGGATCGCGTGGCCGACGTCGCCGAGCCGCGCGCCGGGCTTGACCTGCTCGATGCCGATCCACATCGCGTCGAAGGTGATCGCGCACAGCCGCTTCGCCGCGATCGAGCCTTCGCCGGCGATGTACATGCGGCTGTTGTCGCCATACCAGCCGTCCTTCGTGATGACGGTGACATCGATGTTCATGATGTCGCCCTTCTTCAGGGGCTTGTCGTTCGGGATGCCGTGGCAGACGACATGGTTCAGCGAGGTGCAGAGCGAGGCCGGATAGGCCGGATAGCCCGGCGGCTGGTAGCCGAGCGTGGCGGAACGGGTGCCCTGCACGTTGACCATGTAGTCGTGCGCGAGCCGGTCGATCTCGCGGGTGGTGGTGCCGACCTTCACGAACGGCGTGAGGTAGTCCAGCACCTCGGAGGCGAGGCGGCAGGCGGTGCGCATGCCCTCGATGTCCTCGGCGGTCTTGATGTTGATGCTCATCCCGGGGATTATCCCCCGGACCGCTAAAATCCGCGGGTTTGCCCGAGCGCCCGGCCGGCCCCATCCAGCGGCCCGCCGCCTTCCGCGCCCGGCCCCGTCCGCCCCGTCCCATCTCCCTTCAGGCCGCACCCCGTGACCACGCCCCGCCCCGCCCAGACGCTCCACGTGACCTTCTTCGACGGCGGCGACGCCTTGAGCGGCTTCCGCGCCCAGCAGCTGCTGCCGCGGCTCCAGCAGGTGCATCCGCGCATCACCGGCATTGCGGCGCGTTTCGTGCACCTGGTGGCGTCCGAAGGCGAGCTCGATCCGTCCACGCGCGAGCGCCTCGCCGCACTGCTCACCTACGGCGACCCGGCCGCGCCCGCCGACGAGGGCGCCGAGGTGCTGGTCGTCACCCCGCGCTTCGGCACCGTCTCGCCGTGGGCATCGAAGGCGACCGACATCGCCCACAACTGCGGCATCGCGGTGCGGCGCATCGAGCGGGTGGTCGAGTACCGCATCGCGCTGCAGAAGCCGCTGCTGTTCGGCAAGGCTGCCCTAGACGAGGCGCAGCGCAGCGCCGTCGGCGCGCTGCTGCACGACCGCATGACCGAGTCGCTGCTGTTCGCCCGCGACGACGCGGCGGCGCTCTTCACCGAGCTGCAGGCCGCGCCGATGGAGCAGGTCGACGTTCTCGGCGGCGGCCGTGCCGCGCTGGAAGAGGCCAACCGCCGCTTCGGCCTGGCGCTGGCCGACGACGAGATCGACTACCTGGTCAATGCCTTCACCGGCCTGGCGCGCAACCCGACCGACGTCGAGCTGATGATGTTCGCCCAGGCCAACAGCGAGCATTGCCGCCACAAGATCTTCAACGCGCAGTTCACCATCGACGGCGTGGCGCAGGAGCACAGCCTGTTCGGCATGATCCGCCACACCCACCGCAGCGCGCCGCAGCACACGGTCATCGCCTATGCCGACAACGCGTCAGTCATGGAAGGCGGCGAGCGCGAGGTGTTCATGCCCACATCGGCCTCCGGCGCTCGTGGGGCGGGCGCAGACAGCTACCAAAAGCATAGCGCGCTGCAGCATGTGCTGATGAAGGTCGAAACGCACAACCACCCGACCGCGATCTCGCCCTTCCCGGGCGCCTCCACCGGCGCAGGCGGCGAGATCCGCGACGAGGGCGCGACCGGCCGCGGCAGCAAGCCCAAGGCCGGCCTGACCGGCTTCACCGTCTCGACCCTGTGGCCAAAGGAGGGCGACGACTTCGGCCGGCCGGCCCACATCGCCAGCCCGCTGCAGATCATGACCGAGGGCCCGCTCGGCGGCGCCGCGTTCAACAACGAATTCGGCCGGCCCAACCTGCTCGGCTACTTCCGCGAATACGAGCAGACCGTCGCGAGCGACACCGACACGATCCGCCGCGGCTACCACAAGCCGATCATGATCGCCGGCGGCCTGGGCACCATCGACGCAGCGCAGACGAAGAAGGTCGAATTCCCGGCGGGCTCGCTGCTGATCCAGCTGGGCGGACCCGGCATGCGCATCGGCATGGGCGGCAGCGCCGCCAGCTCGATGGCGACCGGCGCCAATGCGGCCGAACTGGACTTCGACTCGGTGCAGCGCGGCAACCCCGAGATCGAGCGGCGCGCGCAGGAGGTCATCAACCACTGCTGGCAGCAGGGCGCGGCCAACCCGATCCTGGCGATCCACGACGTGGGCGCCGGCGGCCTGTCCAACGCTTTTCCCGAGCTCACCAACGACGCCGGACGCGGCGCCCGCTTCGACCTGCGTGCCGTGCCGCTGGAAGAGTCGGGCCTCGCGCCCAAGGAAATCTGGAGCAACGAGAGCCAGGAGCGCTACGTGCTCGCGATCGCGCCCGATGCGCTGGAGCAGTTCCGCGCCTTCTGCGAGCGCGAGCGCTGCCCGTTCGCCGTCGTCGGCGTGGCGACCGCCGAGCGGCAGCTGGTGCTGTCCGACGAAGGCCAGCCGACGCCGGTCGATATGCCGATGGAAGTCCTGCTCGGCAAGCCGCCGAAGATGCACCGCGACGTGCAGACGGTCGCGCGCACGTTCGCGCCGATGGACCTGACCGGCGTGGACCTGCAGCAGGCTGCGATCGCGGTGCTGTCGCATCCGACCGTCGCTTCCAAGCGCTTCCTCATCACCATCGGCGACCGCACCGTCGGCGGCATGACCCACCGCGACCAGATGGTCGGCCCCTGGCAGGTGCCGGTCGCCGACTGCGCGGTGACGCTGGCCGACTACGCCGGCTTCGCGGGCGAGGCGATGGCGATGGGCGAGCGCACGCCGCTCGCCGCGCTGGACGCGCCGGCCTCCGGCCGCATGGCGGTGGCCGAGGCGATCACCAACCTGCTGGCCGCACCGATCGAACTGCCGCGGGTCAAGTTGTCGGCCAACTGGATGGCCGCCTGCGGCGAACCCGGCGAGGACGCCGCGCTGTACGCGACGGTGAAGGCGGTGGGGCTGGAGCTGTGCCCGGCGCTGGGCGTGTCGATCCCGGTCGGCAAGGATTCGCTGTCCATGCGCACGCAGTGGAGCGACGACGGCACGCAGAAGCGCGTCACCTCGCCGGTCAGCCTGATCGTCACCGCCTTCGCGACGCTCGGCGACGTGCGGGGCACGCTCACGCCGCAGCTCGACGCGTCCGAGGACGACACCACGCTGGTGCTGGTGGACCTGGGCCGCGGCCGCAACCGGATGGGCGGCTCGGTGCTGGGCCAGACGCTCGGCCAGACCGGCGACACGGTGCCCGACCTGGACGATCCGCAGGACCTGGTCCGGCTGGTCGACGCGGTCAATGCCCTGCGCGCGCAGGGCAGGCTGCTGGCCTACCACGACCGCAGCGACGGCGGCCTGTTCGCCGCCGCCTGCGAGATGGCCTTCGCCGGCCACGTCGGCGTGTCGCTCAACGTCGATCTGCTGGTCACCGAAGGCGACGGCATCTCCGACAGCCGCGCCGAATACGGCGACGCGAAGAACTGGGCGCAGCAGGTGTCGGCCCGCCGCGAGGAACTGACGCTGAAGGCGCTGTTCAGCGAGGAACTCGGCGTGCTGCTCCAGGTGCGCACCGCCGAACGCAACGAGGTGATGCAGCTGCTGCGCGCCCACGGCCTGTCGAAGCACAGCCATTTCGTCGGCAAAACCCGGCCGGAGAGTTCGGCGATGGACGCCGGCAAGGGCAAGGTCGAGGTCTGGCGCGACACCAAGGCGGTGTTCAGCGCCACCCTCGCCGACCTGCACCAGGTCTGGGATTCGGTCAGCTGGCAGATCGCCCGCGAGCGCGACAACCCGGCGTGCGCCGACAGCGAGCATGCCGCCGCCGGCGCGCCCGCCGACACCGGCCTGCACTGGGCGGTGCCGGCCGGCGCCGGCCAGGCGATCGCGCCGTTCGTCGGCACCGGCGCCAAGCCGCGCGTCGCGATCCTGCGGGAGCAGGGCGTGAACTCGCACGTCGAGATGGCCTACGCCTTCGACGCCGCCGGCTTCGACGCAGTGGACGTGCACATGACCGACCTGCAGGCAGGCCGCGCGCAGCTGGCCGACTTCAAGGGCGTGGTCGCCTGCGGCGGCTTCAGCTACGGCGACACGCTGGGCGCCGGCATCGGCTGGGCCCGCAGCATCACCTTCCACCCGTCGCTGGCCGACCAGTTCGCCGGTTTCTTTGGCCGCGCCGACACCTTCGGCCTGGGCATCTGCAACGGCTGCCAGATGTTCGCCGAGCTGGCCGACATCATCCCGGGCGCCGAGGCCTGGCCGCGCTTCACCACCAACCGCAGCGAGCGGTTCGAAGCGCGCCTGTCGCAGGTCGAGGTGCTGGAATCGCCCAGCATCTTCCTGGAGGGCATGGCTGGCTGGCGCCTGCCGATCGCGGTGGCGCACGGCGAGGGCTATGCCAACTTCGCCCGCCGTGGCGATGCGGGCGCGGCGATCGCGGCGCTGCGCTACGTGGACCACACCGGCCAGCCGACCGAGCAGTACCCGTTCAACCCCAACGGCAGCGCCGGCGGCCTCACCGGCGTGACCACCGCCGACGGCCGCTTCACCGCGCTGATGCCGCACCCGGAGCGCGTATTCCGCAACATCCAGATGAGCTGGACCGGCGGCGATCCGTCGGCGCCGAGCCCCTGGATGCAGATCTGGCACAACGCTCGCCGCTGGGTCGGCTGAGAACGGGACCGCCATGGCCGCCGCCAGCCTGCTGATGCTGATCGACGACATCGCGTCGATGCTCGACGACGTGGCGCTGATGACCAAGGTCGCGGCGAAGAAGACCGCCGGTGTGCTCGGCGACGACCTGGCGCTCAACGCGCAGCAGGTGTCGGGCGTGCAGGCGAGCCGCGAGCTGCCGGTGGTGTGGGCGGTCGCCCGCGGATCGCTGATGAACAAGGCGATCCTGGTGCCGGCGGCGCTGGCGATTAGTGCCTTCGCGCCGTGGCTGATCACGCCGCTGCTGATGGTCGGCGGCGCCTTCCTCTGCTACGAAGGTGCCGAGAAGCTGCTGCACAGCCTGACGCGCCGGCGGCACCGTGCGCACCAGTCGGCGACGGCCGTCGAGCCGTCGGAGGCCCCCATGCCGGCCGTGCAGACGCTGACGCCCGCCGCTGAAAAGGAGAAGGTCAAGGGTGCCGTGCGCACCGACTTCATCCTCTCGGCCGAGGTGATCGCCATCGCGCTCGGCACCGTCGCCGACGCGCCGTTTGCGCAGCAGGTGGTGGTGATGGTCGGTGTGGCGGTGATCATGACGATCTTCGTCTACGGCATCGTCGCCGGCATCGTGAAGCTCGACGACCTGGGCCTGTACCTGAGCCGGCGTGCCGGTGCGGCGGCGCGTGCGACCGGCCGCGGCATCCTGGCGCTCGCCCCGTGGCTGATGAAGGCGCTGTCGGTACTCGGTACCGCCGCGATGTTCCTGGTCGGCGGCGGCATCCTGGTGCACGGCGTGCCGGCGTTCCACCACGCGGTCGAGGCGGCGGCCGGCACCGGCCTGCTGGCCAGCCTGGTGCAGGGTCTGGCCGGTGTCGCGGCGGGGGCGGTCGTCCTGGCCGCCGTATCGCTGGTGCAGCGTCTGCGGGGCAGGGCTCCAGGGCATCCCGGATAGGCAGCCGGCGGCGCACCGGCTACATTTTTCGCATTCCACGCACCCGGCGCGCCGTGCCGCGCCATCGCATTTCCCTCGCATGACGACACCGACCCCGTCCTTCCTTCTCCGCGCTGCGGGCGTTCTGCTGGGCGGCAGCCTGGCGCTGGCGGCGGTGGCCGACACCGGCAAGCTGGTGCTGACCGGCGGTGTCAGCGGGGTGGACGGCACGGCCGGCGGCGGCATCGTGCCCTGGGCGGTGATCGGCACGCAGGCGACTGAAGGCGAATTCGGCTTCTCCGGCTTCGCGACGCGGCTGTCCACCCGCGACTACGGGCTCACCGCGGCCGGTGCCGCCGTCGCCTGGAACGACCGGATGGAGGTCTCGATCGCCCGGCAGGATCTCAACGCCGCTCCGGCGCCCGCCCTCAACGGCGTGGCCGATTTCGGCGTGCTGCCCGAGCCGCACCTGCGGCTCGACATCGTCGGCGTGAAGGTGCGCCTGCTCGGCGAGGCGATCCTCGATGCCGACCACTGGCTGCCGCAGGTGTCGGTCGGCGTGCAGCACAAGTCGCTGTCCGCCGGCTCGCTGCAGTCGGTGGTCGATTTCCTCGGAGCCCGCAACAGCGGCACCGACGTTTATGTGAGCGCGACCAAGCTGTTCCTCGGCACCGGCCTGCTGGTCAACGGCACCCTGCGCTACACCAACGCCAACCAGAACGGGCTGCTCGGCTTCGGCGCGGCAGCACCGGGGCGCGACCGGCGCAGCCTAGTGCCGGAAATCTCGGTGGCCTATCTGCTGCGGCGCGATCTCGCGATCGGTGCGGAATACCGCTTCATGCCCAACAACCTCGAAGCCCTCGGCCGCGCCGCCGGCCTGGACAACGGCCTGGTGCAGGACGACTGGCGCGACATCTTCATCGCCTGGGCGCCGCACCGCAACGTGTCGCTCACACTGGCCCGGGTCGACCTGGGCCGGGTGGTGCCGGGCGTGACCGCCAGCCGGCGCCAAACCGGCAACTACCTGTCGGTGCAGGTGGCGTATTAAGCCTGCGGCCGGCCGCCTCGACCGGCTCGACGCCCTGCGCGGGCTGGCCGTGGTGTGGATGACGGCCTTCCATTTCTGCTTCGACCTGAACCTGCACGGCTGGATCCACCAGGAATTCCTGCGCGATCCGTTCTGGACGGTCCAGCGCACCTGCATCGTCACGCTGTTCCTGTTCTGCGCCGGCCTCGGCCAGGCGGCTGCGGCGGAGGCGGGCCTCGGCTGGCCGCGGTTCTGGCGGCGCTGGCGCCTTGTCGCCGGCTGCGCGCTGCTGGTCACCCTCGGCTCGTGGTGGATGTTCCCGCGCAGCTTCATCTACTGGGGCGTGCTGCACGGTCTCGCGGCGATGCTGGTGATCGCGCGCCTGACCGCAGGCGCCGGCCGCTGGTTATGGTGGCTCGGTGCGCTGGCGGTCGTGTCGCCGGTCGTGGCGAAGACCGTGATCGCTGGCTCCGCCTGGGAGCCGGCTTTCAACGCGGCGCCGCTCAACGTGCTCGGCTGGGTCACCCGCAAGCCGGTCACCGAGGACTACGTGCCGCTGCTGCCCTGGCTCGGTGTAGTTTGGTGGGGCCTCGCGGCGGGGCAGTGGCTGCTGCGGCACCGCCTTACGTGGCTGGCCGGCGCCGCGCCGGCTCCGCTCGCCTGGCTCGGCCGCCACAGCCTGCCGTGGTACATGCTGCACCAGCCGGTCCTGCTCGGCCTGCTGGCGGCGGCAGGTGTGCTGCTGCGCTGAAAGAGGCGCGCCCAAAACAAAACGCGGCACCAGGCCGCGTTTTCAGGAGGGGTCGCCGGCCGGGAACCGGCCTTACCCGACTGGATCGCCTTATTCGACTTTCGCCTTGGCGCGCAGGTCGTCCTGGAACTTGGCGAGCTTCTGCTGCTGCAGCTGTTGGGCGATCTGCGGCTTGACCTGCTCGAACGGCGGCAGCTGGGCATCGCGCACGTCGTCCAGGCGGATGACGTGGTAGCCGAACTGGCTCTTGACCGGCACTTCGGTCAGCTGGCCCTTCTTCAGCTTGACCAGGCCTTCGGTGAATTCGGGCACGTAGCTGCTCGGGTTGGCCCAGTCGAGGTCGCCGCCGTTGGCGCCGGAGCCGGTGTCCTTGGACTGCTTCTTGGCGATGTCCTCGAACTTCGCGCCCTTCTTCAGCCGGGCTATGATGTCCTTGGCGTCGGCTTCCTTATCCACCAGGATGTGGCGGGCCTTGTATTCCTTGCCGCCGTTGGCCGCGGCGAACTTGTCGTACTCGGCCTTCACCTCGGCGTCGGTCACCAGGTTCTTTTCCTGCCACTTGGCGAACAGGTCGCGGATCAGGATGGTCTGGCGGGCCAGTTCCATCTGGTTCTTGAAGTCGTCGGTCGCGTCCAGGCCCGACTTCTGCGCTTCCTGCAGGAAGATCTCGCGGGCGATGACCTCTTCCTTGATCTGCGCCTCGATCTCGGGCGTGATCGGCCGGCCCGACTTCGCCACCTGCTGCGTCAGCACGTCGGCGCGGGCCTTCGGCACCGCCTTGCCGTTGACGATCGCGATGTTCTGCGCCATGGCGGGCGCGGCCAGCACGGCGACGAGAGCGGCCGCTGCTGCGATGCCGGACATACGGAGTTTTTGCATGTTGTTGACCTCGGAAGTCCTACGGGAACGGTGGGAGTAGGGGGAAGGGAAATGCCGGCGACCGGAGGGCGGTGCGGCGGGCGACCTGGTGGAGTGAGTGTCGAAATCGCGCGAAAGGTTCAGCGGGTGATGTCGATCGCGAGCGCGTGCAGACCCTGGTCCAGGAATGGGCGGAGCGCATCATACACAAGGCGATGCTGCGCGACGCGGGTCTTCCCGGCGAACTGCGCAGAGGCGATCCGCACGCGGAAATGGGTGCCGAAACCGGTGCCGTTGGCCCCGACGTGACCGGCATGGTCGGCGCTTTCGTCGATGACTTCCAGCTGCGTGGGCGCCAGGATATCGACCAAGCGGGCGCGCAGTGCGTCGGCGGTCGGTGCGGCGAGGGGCGCGCTCATTTCGTCGGCTCCTCGGACTGCATGTAGCGGCCCAGGTACAGCGCTTGGCCGACCACGAAGACCGCCATCAGGCCCAGCCCGCCGAAGAGCTTGAAGTTGACCCAGGTGTCGGTGTCGAAGTGGAAGGCCACCCACAGGTTCAGCGCCCCCATCAGCGCGAAAAAGCCCACCCAGCTCCAGTTGGCGACGCGCCAGGCATGGTCGGGCAACTGCATCTGCGCGCCCATCAGCGACTTCAGCAAGTTCTTGCGGAACAGCAACTGGCCGAGCGCCAGGGTGGCGCCCATCAGCCAGTAGAGGACCGTGGGCTTCCACTTGATGAAGGCCTCGTTGTGCGCGACCAGGGTGGCGCCGCCGAACAGCACGATCACGCCCAGGCTCACCCACTGCATCGGCTCGACCCGGCCGTTGCGCCAGCGCAGCCAGGCGATCTGCACCACGGTGGCCGCGATCGCGATGCCGGTCGCCACGTAGATGCCGGCGAACTTGAAGGCCGCGAAGAACAGGATGATCGGGAAGAAGTCGATGAGCAGTTTCATGCGGCGAGCGGGCGAGCGGGCGAGCGGGGCGGAACGAAGCGGCGATTGTGGCAGCGCGCCGCCGGTCAGCCGCCGCTCTCGGCCTTCGGCGTGAAGTCGAGCGAGGCCGAATTCATGCAGTAGCGCAGGCCGGTGTCGGTCGGGCCGTCCGGGAAGACGTGGCCCAGGTGTGCGCCGCACTGCGCGCAGACCGTCTCGGTCCGCACCATGCCGTGGCTGCGGTCGGTGATCTCCTTGATCGCGCCGGGCACCGCCTCGGAAAAGCTGGGCCAGCCGCAACCCGCGTCGAACTTGGTGCTCGCATCGAACAGCGTATTGCCGCAGCAGATGCAGTGGTAGCTGCCGTCGGCCCAGACGGCGTTGTATTTGCCGGTGAAGGGCCGCTCGGTCGCGGCGCGGCGGGTGATCTGGAAGGCGCCGGGCTCGGCGCCTTTCTCAGCCAGCACCGCCTTCCATTCGTCGTCGGTCTTCTGGATCGTGGAGTCGGGGGATGTGTTCATGAGGAGCAGCTGATCTCGATGGTGGAAGCCCAGTCGGGCGGGAAGCCGGCGCGGTCGTCGAAACCCGGATGTTCGTCACATGGGGCAGCCAGCAGTGTGCGCAAGGTCTCGACCTCGCTGAAGTCCTTTTGTTTCGCGGCCCGGATCGCCTGCTCGCCCAGGTGATTGCGCAGCACGAACTTCGGATTGGTATTCAGCATCGAATCGGCCGCCAGCGCCCGTCCTGCCTGCGGAAGGCGCTCCGAATATCGTAGCAACCAGGCATCGAACCCTTCGCGGTCGAGAAACAGATCGCGGACCGGCTCGGCGCTGTCGCCGGCCACGTGCCGCGACAGCCGGCGCCAGAAGATCGTCCAGTCGGTGCGGTTGGCGGCGAGCAGCTTGAGCAAGGCGTCCAGCAGATCGGCATCGCCGTCGCGGGCGTCGGCCAGGCCGAGCTTGGCACGCATGCAGCCGAGGTACTCCCGCGGGAAGGTGCTGCGGTACGGCTCCAGCGCGGCCATCGCCGTCTCGGTGTCGCCGATCAGGGGCAGCAGCGCCTGGCCGAGGCAGAACAGGTTCCAGTAGGCGATGTTGGGCTGCTGGTTATAGGCATAGCGGCCCTGGTGGTCGCTGTGGTTGCAGATGTGGCCGGGGTCGAAGGCGTCGAGGAACTGGAATGGCCCGTAGTCGATCGTCAGGCCCAGGATGCTCATGTTGTCGGTGTTCATCACGCCGTGGCAGAAGCCGACCGCCTGCCAGCGCGCCACCATGGCGGCGGTCCGTGCGGCGACCGCGTCGAGCAGGCCGGCGTACGGATTGCCGCCGAAGGCCGGGCTGTCGCGCAGGGCAGGGTAGTAGCGGTCGATCACATAGTCGGCCAGCACCCGGAGCTCGTCGATCCGGCCCTGGTGCGCGAAATGCTCGAAATGGCCGAAGCGCACGAAGCTCTCGGCCACCCGGGTGACGACGGCGGCCGTCTCGATCTCCTCGCGGCGCACCGGTGTGTCGGCGCCGACCACGCAGAGCGCGCGGGTGGTCGGGATGCCGAGGCCGTGCATCGCCTCGCTGCACAGGAATTCGCGGATGCTGGAGCGCAGCACCGCCCGGCCGTCGCCGCCGCGGGAATAGGGCGTGGGTCCGCCGCCCTTCAGCTGCACCTCCAGCCCGCCGCCCGCCGGGCCGCGGGCCGCCTCGCCGAGCGTCATCGCCCGGCCGTCGCCGAGCTGCCCGGCCCAGACGCCGAACTGGTGGCCGCTGTACACGGTGGAATAGGGCCGGGTGCCGGCGACCGGCCGGTTGCCGGCGAACGCTTCGAGCGCCTCTGGCGATGCGAACGCCGCGGTATCGAGGCCGAGCCATTCCGCGCAGGCCGGGCTGGTGCCCACCCAGTAGGGCGTCGCCAGCGGACGCGGCCGGAGGTAGGTCAGGTACTGCGGCCCGAGCCGGTCGAAGCCGGTCTGCCAGGCCAGGCCCAGGTCGGCGGCGTCGGGCGCGCCGGACGGAGGAAGGAAGGTCGAAGTCGCGGTGCCGGTGGTCATGGACCATTGTCCCGCAGGGGTCATGCCGGCATCCCGAGTGCGGGCAATCCCGTAAGGAGGCTGTCGGACGCACGGGCAATACTTGTGCCGACACGCCGGGTCCTCCGGACCTGCACCTCCCTCCACCGCACCCAGGAAAGCCCGTTCCATGCTCGGTCTGATGCAAAGCCAACCCCTGACGATCTCCATGCTGGTCGAATTCGCCGAGCGCCACCACGGCGACGGCGAGGTCGTGTCGCGGCGGGTCGAAGGGGACCTGCACCGCACCACCTACCGCGAGCTCGCCGCGCGCTCCCGCCGGCTCGCCAACGCGCTCGACGCCCAGGGCATCGCGCCGGGCGAGCGGGTCGCCACGCTGGCGGTCAACGGCTACCGCCACCTGGAGCTGTACTACGGCGTCAGCAGTTCGGGCCGGGTGCTGCACACCATCAACCCCCGCCTGCACCCGGACCAGATCGCCTGGATCGCCGGCCATGCCGAGGACCAAGTGCTGTGCTTCGACCTGTGCTTCCTGCCGATCGTGCAGGCGCTGCAGGGCAAGTGCCCCGGCATCCGGCGCTGGGTGGCGCTCTGCGACGTGGATCGGCTGCCGGTCGACAGCGGCATTCCGGACCTGCTCTGCTACGAAGCCTGGATCGCCGGCCACGCCGACACCTACGACTGGCCGCGGCTCGACGAGAACGAGGCGTCGAGCATGTGCTACACGAGCGGCACCACCGGCAACCCGAAGGCGGTGCTGTACAGCCACCGCTCCAGCGTGCTGCACGCCTATGCGGCCGCGCTGCCGGACGTGATGGACCTGTCGGCCCGCGACGCGGTGCTGCCGGTGGTGCCGATGTTCCACGTCAACGCCTGGGGCATTCCGTATTCGGCGCTGCTGACCGGCTGCAAGCTGGTGCTGCCGGGCGCGGCACTCGACGGCAAGTCGGTCTACGAGCTGATGGAGGCCGAGAAGGTCACCTTCGCCGCCGGCGTGCCGACGGTCTGGCAGATGCTGCTCGGCCACATGAAGCCGGCCGGGCTGCGCTTCTCGACCCTGAAGCGCACGGTGATCGGCGGCTCGGCCTGTCCGCCCGCGATGATCGATGCCTTTCAGCGCGACTACGGGGTGGACGTGCTGCACGCCTGGGGCATGACCGAGATGTCGCCGCTCGGCACCCTGTGCACGCTGAAGAACAAGCATCTCGACCTGCCGGCCGATGCGCAGATGAAGATCCGGATGAAGCAGGGCCGGGCGGTGTTCGGCGTCGACATGAAGATCGTCGGCGACGACGGCGTGGAGCTGCCGTGGGACGGCACGACGTACGGCGACCTATACGTGAAGGGGCCGTGGATCGTCGACAGCTACTACAAGGGCGATGCGAGTCCGCTGGTGCCCGACGCCCGCGGCCAGGGCTGGTTCCCGACCGGCGACGTGGCGACCATCGATCCCGACGGCTTCATGCAGATCACCGACCGCAGCAAGGACGTGATCAAGTCCGGCGGCGAATGGATCAGCTCGATAGATATCGAGAACATCGCGATGGCGCACCCGGCGGTGGCGATGGCGGCCTGCATCGGCGTGCCGCATCCGAAATGGGACGAGCGGCCGATCGTCGCGGTGGTCAAGCGGCCCGGCATGGAGGTCTCGCGAGACGAACTGCTGGCCTTCTACGCCGGCAAGACGGCCAAGTGGCAGGTGCCGGACGACGTGGTGTTCGTCGATGCCATTCCGATCGGTGCGACCGGCAAGATGCTCAAGACGCGGCTGCGCGACCAGCTCGCCGGCTACCGGCTGCCGGGCCTCTAGTCGCCCACGTTACAGCGGCTGCACGAGGCTACGGGCAATCCCTGAGCACGCGCTGCTGGCGCGTTTGTAAGCTGGCTCGCATAAATGATTTTTCCAACGGAGACATCCATGACCCTTCGCCTGAAACTGGTGGCCGCATCCGCTCTGCTGGCCTGCGCCGGCACGGCCCTCGCGCAGAGCGGCCAGACCGTGAAGATCGCCTGGCTCGACCCGCTGTCGGGCCTGATGGCCGCGGTCGGCACCAACCAGCTGAAAAGCTTCCAGTTCCTGGCCGAGGAGTTCAACAAGAAGAACGCGGCCGGCGTGAAGTTCGAGATCATCGGCATCGACAACAAGCTGAGCCCGCAGGAAACCACCGCGGCCCTGCGCTCGGCGATGGACCAGGGTGCGCGCTACGTGGTGCAGGGCAACGGCTCGGGCCCGGCGCTGGCCATCATGGACGCGCTGGAGAAGCACAACGCCCGCAACCCCGGCAAGGAAGTCGTCTACATCAACTATGCCGCGGTGGACCCGGACCTGACGAACAGCAAGTGCAGCTACTGGCACTTCCGCCTGGATGCCGACACCTCCATGAAGATGGAGGCGCTGACCACCTACATGAAGGACCAGCAGGACATCAAGAAGGTCTACCTGATCAACCAGAACTATTCGCACGGCCAGCAGGTCAGCAAGTTCGCCAAGGAGAACCTGGCGCGCAAGCGTCCGGACGTGCAGATCGTGGGCGACGACCTGCATCCCCTGGCGCAGGTGCGTGACTTCGCGCCCTACATCGCCAAGATCAAGCAGTCGGGCGCCGACACGGTGATCACCGGCAACTGGGGCTCCGACCTGGCGCTGCTCATCAAGGCGGGCAACGACGCCGGCCTGAACGTCAAGTACTACACCTACTACGCCGTGACCAGCGGCACGCCCACGGCCATGGGCGCCGCGTCGGACGGCAAGGTCTACCAGGTGGGCTACAGCCACTACAACGCCGACGGCCCGATCAAGCCGCTGACGGAGGCCTTCAAGAAGAAGTTCAACGACGACATGTACACGACCGACATCTACACGGTCTATGCCATGTTGACCGATGCCTTCGTCAAGACCAAGTCCACCGACCCGGTGAAGGTGGCGGCGGCCATGGAAGGCATGCGCTTCAAGAGCTTCAACGGCGACGTCGAGATGCGCAAGACCGACCACCAGCTGCAGCAGGGCCTGTGGATCACCCGCTGGGAGAAGGCCAGCGCCAAGTACCCGTACAGCCCCGAGAACACGGGCTACACGCTGGCGCCGGTCAAGTTCTACGAGGCCTACGTGGCGAGCACGCCGACCAGCTGCCAGATGAAGCGGCCCTCCTGATACCGTCGGGTAGAACGGACGCGGCGCCGGCGTGCCGGCCGCCGCGTCCGGCACCCCGGAACGCCGTCTGGCGTTGCATGCGCCAAACCCGGTCCCGTCGCCACGCGGCGCCGGCCTCCGGCACCCGGGCCGGATGTTTTCCTGAGGTTCGACGACAGTGGAATTCTTTCTCATCTCCCTTCTGAACGGCGTGAGCTACGGCCTGCTGCTGTTCATGCTCAGCTCGGGCCTGACGCTCATCTTCAGCATGATGGGCGTGCTGAATTTCGCGCACACCAGCTTCTACATGCTGGGTGCCTACTTCGCCTACACGCTGTCGGGCCTGCTCGGCTTCTGGCCGGCGCTGTTCATCGCACCGCTGCTGGTGGGCGCGCTGGGCGCCGCCTTCGAGCGCTACAGCCTGCGCCGGGTGCACAAGTTCGGGCACGTGCCCGAACTGCTGGTCACCTTCGGCCTGTCCTACCTCATCCTTGAAGTGGTGCAGCTGGTGTGGGGCCGCTCCACCGTGCCCTACGGCCTGCCGGCCGCGCTGCAGGGGCCGCTGTTCACCATCTACGGCACGCAGTTCCCCAAGTCGCGCTCCTTCATCATGCTGGTCGCGCTGCTCATGCTGGTGGCCGTGTGGCTGCTGCTGACGCGCACCCGCATCGGGCTGGTGATCCAGGCGGCGCTCAAACATCCCGAAATGGTGGAGGCGCTGGGCCACAACGTGCCGCGCGTGTTCATGCTGGTGTTCGGCGGCGGCGCGGCGCTGGCCGGCCTGGCGGGCGTGATCGGCGGCAACACCTACGTCACCGAGCCGGCGATGGCGGCGTCGGTGGGCTCCATCATCTTCGTGGTGGTGGTGGTGGGCGGCATGGGCTCGCTGGCCGGCGCCTTCCTCGCTTCGCTGCTGATCGGCATCGTGCAGACCTTCGCCGTGGCGCTGGACCAGTCCATGGCCTCCGGCCTGCGCGCCCTGGGCATGGCGGTGACCGACCAGACCTTCGGCTACCCGCTGCTCAAGCTCACCATCTCCCAGGTGGCGCCGATCCTGCCGTACCTGTTCCTGGTGCTGATCCTGATCTTCCGGCCCAAGGGCCTGCTGGGCACCCGCGAGGACTGACCGATGAGCGCCGTTCCCATGACTTCACCTTCGTCCTACTACCGCTTCAAGCCGCTCAACCTGGGCCGCATCCTCGTCTGGGGGCTGTTCGCGCTGGCGCTGATCGTCGCGCCGCTGCTGTTCACCAGCAGCCTGGCGCTGACCATGCTCTCGCAGATCGGCTACTTGATCATCATCTGCCTGTCGTACAACATCCTGCTGGGGCAGGGCGGCATGCTGAGCTTCGGCCATGCGGTGTACACGGGCCTGGGCTCCTTCATCGCGGTGCATGCGATGAACATGGCGTCCAAGGGCCAGGTGCCGGTGCCGCTGGTGCTGATCCCGGTGGTGGCCGGGGTGGCGGGGGCCTTCTTCGCGGCCATCTTCGGCTTCGTCACCACCAAGAAGTCGGGCACCACCTTCGCCATGATCACGCTGGGCATCGGCGAGCTGGTGGCGGCCATGTCGCTGATGTTCCCGGGCTTCTTCGGCGGCGAGGGCGGCATCACGACCGACCGCGTCTACGGCAAGTTCCTGGGCTGGAACTTCGGCCCGCAGATCCAGGTGTACTACCTGATCGCCGTCTACTGCTTCATCTGCACGGCGCTGATGTTCGCCTTCACCGGCACACCGCTCGGCCGCATGCTCAACGCCGTGCGCGACAACCCCGAGCGGGTGGAGTTCGTGGGCTACAACACGCAGCGGGTGCGCTACCTGTCCTTCATCATCGCCGGCTTCTTCGCGGGCATCGGCGGCGGGCTGGCGGCCATCAACTTCGAGATCGTGAATGCGTCGGACAGCCTGTCGACCATCCGTTCGGGCGGCTACCTGCTGTTCACCTTCCTGGGCGGCGCCACCTTCTTCTTCGGGCCGATCATCGGCGCGGTGCTGCTGGTCTTCGCCTCGATCCTGCTGTCGGAGCTGAGCAAGGCCTGGCTGCT
>CAJYQL010000014.1 GCA_913776965.1 uncultured Xylophilus sp. | reverse complement strand
CAGTGAAACGCCTCCGCGCCGATGATAGTGCGGGTTCCCGTGTGAAAGTAGGTCATCGTCAGGCTCTTACATCCAGCCACCGAAGCCCCCAGTTAGAGAAATCTAACTGGGGGCTTCGGCTTTGGGGTCGCAACTCCAGCGCCAAAGTGTGCAAGTGGGGTTGGGCGGGCCGGGACTGACTCGCTCGCAGTGCGTGCCAAAAAAACAGTCCTCCAAGCGGGAATCGCGGTGCCCGCGCTATGACACAAGTTGAACTGGCTTTTGTCGATAATGCAGATATGACGTTTCTTGCAATCGATGTCGGCAATACGCGGTTGAAGTGGGCCCTATTCGAGGGGGCTCGAGCCGATGTGCGTCCGCTGGCGTACGGTGTCGAATTCCTTGAAAACATAGAGCGATTGGCGGATGTGCACTGGACCCGTCTGCATGAGCCCTGCCATTTCCTAGGTTGCGTAGTTGCGGGCGATGCAGTCAAGCGTCGCGTGGAGGAACAACTGGAAATTTGGGATGTGGCACCCCGATGGGTCGTCGCAAGCATTTCCGAGGCAGGCGTACAGAATGGATATGACCACCCTACGCGACTGGGCGCTGATCGATGGGTGGCGATGATAGGTGCGAGAGCGCGGACTTTGCGCAAACGAGGGCCTTATCCGGTCCTAGTCGTGATGGTTGGCACAGCAGTCACGGTCGATGCGCTGGACGCCGAGGGGCGTTTTCTCGGTGGCCTGATTCTTCCGGGTCACGGGATCATGCTGCGCGCGTTGGAATCGGGTACTGCAGGCCTGCATGTCCCAACTGGGGAGGTGCAACTTTTCCCTACCAATACCAGCGACGCGCTGACCAGTGGCGGCACCTATGCCATCGCAGGGGCAGTCGAGCGCATGTTCCAGCACATGCAGGCGCATTGCGGTTGCGAACCGGAATGCATCATGACGGGGGGTGCGGGTTGGAAGATGGCGCCGAGCATGACCCGAAATTTCGAATTGGTGGACAACCTCATCTTCGACGGTTTGCTGGAGATACAAAGCAGCCGAAGGCCGCTGGATGCCAAGGGCAGCCTCTAGCGTAGCCCTTCCTTTCGTCGAACACGTCATAACCGATGCGATAATGATGAGTTGCGTCGCCGCAGGAAGTGGTGCGCCTGATTGATTGGACGGTCCATGATCCTTGTGACGGGTGGTGCAGGTTTTATCGGAGCCAATTTCGTACTGGATTGGCTTGGCACGGGTGAAGAGCCCGTCATCAACCTTGACAAGTTGACTTACGCAGGCAATCGCGAGACCCTGGCGAGCGTGGAAGGAGACTCTCGCCATGTGTTTGTCCAGGGTGATATTGGTGACAGCATATTGGTGCGCCGGCTTTTGAGCACCCATCGACCGCGTGCAGTGGTTAATTTCGCTGCCGAATCGCACGTGGATCGATCTATTAAGGGGCCGGCGGCATTCGTCGAAACCAATGTGGTCGGCACTTTCCATCTACTGGAGGAGGTCCGTGCCTACTGGGCTGCGTTGTCGGACGATGACCGTGCGGATTTCCGATTCCTCCATGTCTCGACCGACGAGGTCTATGGGACGCTCGGCCCGCATGAACCGGCATTTACAGAGCAGCATCCCTACGAACCCAACAGCCCCTACTCTGCCAGCAAGGCAGCGAGCGATCATCTGGTGCGGGCCTGGCATCACACCTATGGGCTGCCCGTCCTGACGACGAACTGCTCAAACAATTACGGGCCCTTCCACTTTCCCGAGAAACTGATTCCTCTCGTGATCGTCAATGCGCTGGCGGGCAAGCCTTTGCCGATCTATGGCGACGGCATGCAGGTGCGCGACTGGCTCTATGTAAAAGATCACTGCAGTGCCATAAGGCGGGTGTTGGAAAGAGGTACGGTCGGCGAAACCTACAACGTCGGTGGCTGGAACGAGAAGCCGAATATCGAGATCGTGCAGACCATCTGCCGCCTGCTCGACGAACTGAGGCCGCGTTCCGATGGAAAAGCCTACGCCGACCAGATCACCTATGTGCAGGACCGCCCGGGTCATGACCGGCGTTATGCGATCGACGCGCGCAAGCTGGAGCGAGAACTCGGCTGGAAGCCGGCCGAGACGTTCGACACGGGTATCCGTAAGACCGTGGAATGGTACCTGTCCAACGCCGCCTGGGTCGGCAACGTGCAAAGTGGCGCCTACCGGGACTGGATCGCCCATCAATACGACCGTCCCCAGACACCGGAGGTCGCATGAAGGTTCTGCTGTTCGGAAAGAACGGGCAGGTCGGGTGGGAACTGCAGCGCAGCTTGGCGGTGTTGGGCGAGCTTGTCGCGCTGGATATGGACAGTACCGACCTGCATGCGGATTTCTCCCGGCCGGAGGGCCTGCGGGCCACGGTCGAGGCCATTCGTCCGGACGTCATCGTCAATGCTGCGGCGCATACCGCTGTCGACAAGGCCGAAAGCGAGCCTGACCTTGCACGGCGCATCAATGCGGAAGCGCCCGGGGTGCTGGCCCGGGCCGCTGCAGATAGTGGTGCCTTGCTGGTGCACTACTCGACCGACTATGTATTCGATGGCGAAGGCCGTGCCTACCGATCCGAAGATGCGGTCGCCGGTCCATTGAATGTGTATGGGCAAACCAAACTGGCCGGCGAGGACGCGATCCGCGAAACATGTCCGCACCACCTAATCTTCCGCACGAGCTGGGTGTATGGTGCGCGGGGCGGAAATTTCGCCAAGACCATGCTGCGGCTGGCAGGCGAACGTGACAGGCTGACGGTGATCGATGATCAGATCGGAGCACCGACCGGAGCCGATCTTTTGGCCGATATCACCGCGCACGCCGTGTGCACGACCCTGCAGCAGCCGGGAAAAGCAGGTCTCTACCATGCCGTCGCTGCAGGCGAAACGTCGTGGCACGGTTATGCGTCGTTCGTCATCGAGCATGCACGGCGCGCCGGCATGGTCTTGAAGGCGACACAGGTCGACCCCGTCCCCACGACCGCATTCCCGACGCAGGCGCGTCGCCCGCACAACTCCAGGCTCTCTACCGCCAAGCTGCAGAACGCCTTCGGCCTGACCTTGCCTTCCTGGCAATCCGGCGTAGCACGCATGCTGCATGAAATCATTTGGTGACTCGACCCCATTCCACGTGACGATATGACCGCACGCAAAGGCATCATTCTGGCCGGTGGTTCCGGCACCCGGCTGCATCCTGCGACCCTCGCGCTCAGCAAGCAGTTGCTGCCGGTGTACGACAAGCCGATGGTCTACTACCCGCTCAGCACGCTCATGCTCGGTGGCATGCGGGACATTCTCGTCATCAGTACGCCGCAGGATACGCCACGCTTCCAGCAACTGCTCGGGGATGGCAGCCAGTGGGGCATTTCGTTGCAGTATGCGGTGCAGCCCAGCCCGGATGGGCTTGCACAGGCATTCATCATCGGCGAGAAGTTCATCG
Organism: uncultured Xylophilus sp.; assembly: GCA_913776965.1. Taxonomy (GTDB): domain Bacteria; phylum Pseudomonadota; class Gammaproteobacteria; order Burkholderiales; family Burkholderiaceae_C; genus Xylophilus. The sequence continues at coordinate 17,573 of CAJYQL010000014.1, read as the reverse complement.
GCGAAGCACCGACGGCGCTGGTGCTGGGCGACAATATTTTCTACGGGCATGACTTCCAGCACCTGCTGTCAGATGCGGACGCTGAGGATGCCGGTGCGACGGTCTTCGCCTACCACGTCCAGGATCCGGAACGCTATGGTGTTGTGGCCTTCGATGTACAGGGCAAGGCGAGCAGCATCGAGGAAAAGCCGATCCAACCCCGCAGCAGCTATGCGGTGACGGGACTGTATTTCTACGACAAGCAGGTGGTGGAAATCGCCAAGGCGGTCAAGCCGAGCCCGCGGGGCGAACTGGAAATTACGGCGGTCAACCAGGCCTACCTCGACCAGGGCCAGCTGAATGTCCAGATCATGCAGCGTGGCTATGCCTGGCTGGATACCGGGACGCACGACAGCCTGCTGGAAGCAGGACAGTTCATCGCGACCCTCGAACATCGTCAGGGGCTGAAGATCGCCTGCCTCGAGGAGATCGCGTGGCGCAACGGTTTCATCGATGACCAGCAGCTCGAGAAACTAGCGCAGCCTATGCTCAAGAACGGCTATGGCCAGTACTTGGCGCGCCTGCTGCGCGAAAAGGGCCAGCCGTGAACATCGTCGATACCGACCTGCCCGGTGTAGTGATTCTGGAGCCGCGCGTGTTCGGTGACGCCCGTGGCTTCTTTCTGGAAAGCTTCAACCAGCGCCAGTTCGATGGGGCCACGGGCACATCGTACGCATTCGTCCAGGACAACCACAGCCGGTCTGCGCGCGGTGTGCTGCGGGGCCTTCACTACCAGCTCGAGCAGCCACAGGGCAAGCTGGTGCGGGTCGTCCGCGGGGCGGTGTTCGATGTGGCAGTGGATCTGCGGCGTAGTTCGCCGCATTTCGGCCGCTGGACCGGCGTCGAACTGAGTGAAGAGAACGGGCGGCAGCTCTGGGTGCCGCCCGGTTTCGCGCACGGATTCCTCGTGTTGTCGGACAGTGCGGACTTCCTCTACAAGACCACCGACTATTACGCACCCCAGGCGGAGCGCAGTATCCGCTGGGACGATGCGTCGCTCGGCATCGCGTGGCCGCTGGAGCGCCTGCTGGGCGCTGTTCCGAGCCTGTCCGCGAAGGATCAGGCCGGTAGCGACTTCCTCCACGCCGATACCTTCGCCTGACGTGCCGCCACGCCCGCGCGTGCACGTGTTGCTGGCCGTTTTCAACGGCGAGCGATACCTGCAGGCGCAGCTGGATTCATTGGCGGCCCAGCAGGATGTCGAAGTCGTGCTGCATGTGTCGGATGACGGATCGACCGACTGCAGCAGGGCGATCGTCGACGGATTCGCCGGTGGGACCATCCATTGGTTGCCGAGCGGTCCCCGCGCGGGTGCTACGGCCAATTTCCTGCGGCTCCTGGCGCATGCTGCGCTCGTGATGGCGCCGGACGACTGGGTCGCATTCTGCGACCAGGACGACATCTGGCACGAGGACAAGCTCGCAAGGGCGATTGCGTTCCTGGCCGACGAGCCTGCCGAGCTGCCGCTGGCCTATAGCGCGGCGACGCTGCTGGTGAGCGAGGACGACCGGCCGATCGGTCGTTCGCCCGTCATGACGCGGATCTGCAGCTTCGCCAATGCTTTGGTGCAGTGCGTTGCGGGCGCGAACACGCTCGTCCTCAACCGACCGGCTGCGCAGGCCCTGTCGGCTGCCTGCAGCCCGGACGTCTTCAGCCATGACTGGACCTGCTACCAGGTCGTAACCGGGATCGGCGGACGGTACCTGCACGACATCCGGCCCTGTCTGCGCTATCGCCAGCATGCGGCCAACGAAGTGGGGAGCAACCGAGGCATGCGGGCCGCCTGGTCGCGCCTGTGGCAGGTGATGATCGGCGACTACGGCCAATGGAACCGGCGCAACGCTGCCGTGCTGGAAGGCCTGCGGCACCGGCTGACGCCCGACAGCCAGCGACGGTTCGATGCATTCCAACAGGCCCGTCTTGCAGCATGGCCCTGGACGCGACTGGCCGCCCTGGCCCGCAGTGGTGTGTACCGGCAGCGACACTCGCAGACCCTCGTGCTGTTCATTGCCTGCCTTCTAGGCCGGCTCTGATGGTCTCGTTGGTTTTCCTATATGAATACGCTTAGAATCGCGCCCCGAGCCCGGGCCGCCTGACGGCAGGCCTGGCCTGCTCTTGCGATGCGTGGACTTCGTCCGAGCAGTGGCAGCAGCGTCCGACAGGCACGACATGAAGAAATTTCTGCAGAAACATTCGCAGGCCGCATGGCTGTTCGTAGCAGCTTTGCCAAGCGCTGTAGGGGCGCAGACGCAGGTGCCGCCTACGTCTCCGCCAGTACAAGTCGCGCCAGCGCCCGTGTTTGGAATCGAGGAGGCTTTTACCGCCGCATTGGCTTTCGATCCCAAGTTCCGCTCGGCACAGCGCGATTTCGAGGCTAGCCGCGAGTACCGCATCCAAGGACGATCGCTTTTGTTGCCAAGCGTGGCGTTCATAGCGGCACGCGGTCGCAACCTGCTCGACCAACGGTCCCAAGTGCAGACACCGGTCGGTCCCCGGACGGACACCCGGCGATTGCTCTACAACAGCGCCAGCAACGTCCTGCAACTCCGTCAGCCCCTTATCAATTTCGACGCCTTGGCGCGCTATCGCCAAGCAGAGTTGCAATCCCTCTATGGCGAAGTTGTCCTGTCGGCCCGCAGCCAGGACCTGATCCTGAGGTTGTCGGAAGCCTACACAACTGTACTGCTGGCGCAGGACCAAGTTCGGCTTGCCCGAGCCCAGGTCGAGGCGCTCTCGGAGCAGTATGCCGCCAGCGAAAAACTGTTAACCCGGGGCGAGGGGACTCGTACCGACGTGCTGGAAAGCCGATCCGGCCTGCAGCTGGCGCAGGCACAGGTCATCGAAGCCGAGGCAGCGCTCCAGAACGCGATGGCCACGCTTTCAGGCATCGTCGGGCCGTCGATGACGCGCATGCCGACGGTAGACCTTGCAGGCTTCGAGCCGATTGAACTGAAGCTCGCCGAACTCGGCGAATGGGAAGCTGCCGCCCAGCGCCTGAGTGTGGATATTGCGGCACGCCGACTACAAGTAGAAATCGCCAAGCAGGACCTGAAACGCGCGGAAGCCGGTCATCTGCCGCAGCTGGATTTGCAGGCCAGCATCAGCAAGAACTCGTCCGACTCGGTGAATACCGTTCTTTCCGACAACTACCAGCGCTCCATCGGCGTGCAGCTGACCGTGCCGCTTTACCAAGGAGGACTGGTCAGCTCGCAGGTGCGTCAGCAGGTGGCGAACGTGGGCAAGGCCGAAGCCGACCTCGACGACGCGACGCAGAACGTGCTGGTCGAACTGCGCAAGCAGTTCAACATCCTGCAAAGCGGCGCCAAGCGGATCGAAGCACTCGAAAGTGCGGCTGCATCCGCGCAGCTGCAGATCGAGGCGACACGCAAAAGCGTGGCGGGCGGTGTGCGGATCAACCTCGATGTGCTGCGTGCGCAGCAGCAAGCGAGCAGCGTAGCGCGCGACCTGTCGAACGCCCGCTTCACCTATCTGCTTGCATGGCTGCGTCTTCGTTCGAGTACCGGACTGCTGTCGCCGGAAGATCTGGGCGAAGTGGCGGCACAACTGCGGCAGACGACGACTGCCGCTGCAGCCGCTTCGGGCCGGCCGGCGTACTGAACGTGGCGGAGGGTCCAGACGCGCCGCAGGTCGTCGCGATCGTCGTCTCCTATCAGCCCGATCTGTCGCGGCTGGAGATGTTGCTCGAAGCCTTGACGCCGCAGGTGGACGGCATCGTCATCGTCGACAACGGGTCGGCAGTCGATGTGGCCGGCTGGCACCGGGCTTTGGCACCGCGTGGAAATTCACACACCGTGGTAGGGCTCGGCGCCAACCGCGGTATTGCGGCTGCGCAGAACGCAGGCATAGCGTGGGCGCGTGAGCATGCGGCGACCCATGTGCTGCTGATGGATCAGGACAGCATTCCGCCGCCCGGCATGGTGGCGGCGCTGTACGCCGTTCTGCAAGTGCAGACCGACGCGGCGGCGGCCGGGCCGCAGTATGTCGATGCGCGGCAGGGTCGGCCTGCCCCGTTCATCCGTCGAGAAGGACTGCGCCTATTACGCCTGGAGTGCGATGTCGGGTCGGCGCCCGCACGTGCGGACTATCTCATCGCCTCCGGTTGCCTGATTCCGATGCCGGTCATCGACGCGGTAGGGGCGATGCGCGAAGACCTTTTCATCGACTATGTAGACATCGAGTGGGGCTTGCGGGCCCGGGCCCACGGTTGGCAGAGTTACGGCGTCTACACCACGCGGATGCACCACGAACTTGGCGATCCGCCGGTGCGTTTTTTCGGCCGGATGCTGCCGATGCACAGCCCGTTGCGGCATTACTACCACGTGCGCAATGCCGTGTTGCTGTATCGCGAGCGATGGGTGCCGCTGGGTTGGAAACTGGTCGATGGTTGGCGCCTGCTGCTCAAGTTTGGCTTCTACTCACTCGTACCGCCACGGCGCGGGAGCCATTGCCGCATGATGGCACTCGGGCTGTGGCATGGTCTGCGCGGACGTTCCGGCCCTTGGACGAAGCGCTGATCGCGGCGGCCGGTCAGAAGGGGTAAGCGATTCTTGGCGGGTCCGCCAGCAGGAAGCTGTCGTGCTCCATGCACAGGTTGGCGTTGTAATGGGGATCCTCCTGCAGGCGAGCGCCCCATCGTGCGTGCATATGCGCCACCTCGGCATCGAAGCGAGCCTTCTTCGCGGGCGTCGTGTCCAGGCCCCGCGAGGCCGATTCATGGTGGTACAACTCGGCATAAGGCGTCCAGACGTTGCGCAGGCCGTACGCATGGAGCTTCAGGCAGAGATCGACGTCGTTGAAGGCCACGGCGAGGTTCTCGGCATCCAGCCCTCCGACAGCATCGAAGGCACTGCGGCGCAGTACCAGGCAGGCGGCTGTCACGGCTGACAGAGCCTGAGGCAGCAAGGCTCGGTCGCGGTAACCTCCGTCGGTGCGACCCAGCCCCCAGTGGGCATGACCGGCCACCCCACGGAATCCGGTGATCACGCCGCCGTGCTGCAGCCGGTCGTCGGGGTACCAGAGCTTGGCCCCTACGGCGCCAACACCGGGTCGCAACGCAATCGCTACCATTTCATCGAGCCATTCGGGCGTGATCACCTCGATGTCGTTGTTGACCAAGCCGATCAACGAGCCACGCGCGACGTCCACCGCAGCATTGTTCAGGGCGGAATAGTTGAAGGGCCGGTCGTCCCGGATCAGCCGGACCGCGGGATGACGAGCATAGTCGGCGAAGCAGGCAAGGGCCTCGGGATCGTCCGAACCGTTGTCGACCAGCAGGATCTCGTAATGCGGATAGCGCGTTTTCTGCAGAATGCTGTCGATGCACTGCCGCACCAGTGCGGCCTGGTTGCGCGTGGGAATGATCAGACTAACCAGCGGATCCGCAGCCCGCCCCGCGCTCACGCGGAAATGGCCATCAGCCGTCGGTGCCACGGTGGCATGCCAGCCGCTCGCCTGCGCGAAGCGGGACAGAACCACGGCCGTCGCGGTGGGTTCCGGCGGACGGGTCGGTGTCCGATGCAGGAGGATGCGCGGTACATGCAGGATGGCTTCGGCGCGGAGCGAGGCAAGGCACTGGAGCTGCAGATCGAGAAGCGCCACCTGCGGGTCTGACTGCGCCGTGGAGTGCCGGCTGACAAGCGACGAGCGCATCCAGGCCGCTCGGTCGGCGTCGCCTCGTGCAACGAACAGTTCCGGATTCCAGTCGGGCTTGAAATCCGGTGCGCTACGGCGGCCGCGCGCATCGAGACGGTCATCGTCCGCGTAGATGAAACCCACATCGGGTGCATCGCGCAGCGCACGGTCCATATGCCAGATGGCATGCGGCGGTAATTTGTCGCCCGCGCACAGGACGGTCGTCCACTCGCTCCGGCCTGCCGGTAGCAGGGTGTGCCACGGCGCTCCGCGCTCGCCCTTGAGCACCAGCCGCATGTCGCGTCGAGCGACGTCCTCCAACACGGTGCGCAGGGTCTCGTCGGAGGGCGGTACCACATACGCTTCCCAATCCTCCACGAGCTGAGCTTGCAGTGATTTCAGGGTGTGGCGCAACGCCGACGCGTCGGCACCTGTCGTGTCCAGCAGGATCGCCACCAGGGGCGTAGTGCCGTTCCGTGGCGCTGTCGCGGCACGCATGCGTTGAAGGTCAGCGGTGGTCGGCTGATCGTACTTGCGGGTCCATCGTACGTAATTGCGGGCAGCGCCGCGGCGTGCATACCAGAGGGCTCGCAGCCGAGCGTGGACTGCCGAGGGGCCTTCGGCGCGCAACATGCGCCAAGCCGTTCGGGCCTTGCGCAGCAGAAGGCCGAGGGGCCCGGGGGGCGACGAGGATTGGGTCATGCCAAGGTCGGGGATGAGCAGGCCGGCTTACCGGCGGGTGAGGCCGAAGTTGGCAGTCGCCGCGTCCAGCGCCGGATGGTAGGCGGGATCGCGTTCGAGCCAGTCTGCATTCGCTGTTGCCCAATCTTGCAGCGTCGGGTCCGCCTGCATCCGGTCGTGGGTTGGCCAAGCGCTCTGCAGGCTGTCCCGGTAGGCGGCAGATGCGCGCCAGCGTGCCCGCGGCGACCAGATCAGCACTTCCCCCGCACGGCGCAGTGCCAGCGATGCCGCCACCCAGGCGCCCACGCGATGCGTGAGCGCAGGGGGCAGCGTGTCCAGCACCTCGCGCCGCAGCACCACGCAGTCGAATGCCAGCGCCGATACCTCCTGCGCGAGTTGTGCCCGGCCCATGTAGCCCGGGTCGTCCTCGCCGCGGCCACCGTGCATCGACACGGCCAGGGTGCGGGGGTTCAGTACCAGTCCACCATGCAGCATCCGGCCTGTATCGTCGCGCACCGCGCCGCCGGCCGCGCCGGTGCCGGGCCGGGCGGCAAAGCGCGACAGTTCCCGGAGCGACTCGCGGTCGACCGGCTCCAGATCGGCATGCACCAGTGCAACCAGCGTGCCTGCTGCCTGCTGTGCTGCCGAGATCCAGGAGGCGCCGGCTGCTGCGCTATGCAACACCTCGACGATTCCGTGCTCCGGCGCGCGGGACCAGGCCGGTGCCTGCGCATTCGCCGGCACCGGGCCGGCGTGCAGCACCACCAGTGTCACCCGGTCGCAAGCCGCCACATCGGCCGGGCGATAGCGGTAGTTCGACGACGGCAGCATCTCGATGTCGCCGCCCATGCCGGTGCGCAACAGGTGTTCTTCCAGCGCCTGCTGCGCGGCCGTCATGGCGTAGGGCTTCGCATCGGTCGCGACGGCCGTACTGCCCGGAATGGCACGCCAGTGATAGAGGATGCGCGGAATGTGCAGGATGTCGGTGGCAGAGATGCGCTCGATGCAGCGCAGCGCCAGGTCGTAATCCTGCGAGCCCTCGAGGCCTTTGCGGAAGCCGCCGACCTCGCGCATCAGGGCGGTGCGATAGACCCCCAGGTGGCTGATCATGTTGTGGCCCATGAACAGCGTGTGGTTCCAGTCCGGCTTGAAGTACGCGCCGAAACGGGTGCCTTGCAGGTCGAGCTTGTCTTCGTCGCTGTAGAGGATCTGGGCGGTTGGATGCCGGTTGACCGCCTCCACCACCCAGTACAGGGCATCGGGCGGCAGCAGATCGTCGTTGTCCATCAGCGCGACGAACTCGCCCGTCGCGAGTGCCAGCGCCGAATTCGATGCGGCGGAGATGTGGCCGTTGGCCTCGCGTCGCACGATGCGGATGCGCGGGTCTTCGGCCGCCAGGGTCTGCAGCGTGGCCCAGACCTGCGGATCGGGGGAGGCGTCGTCGGCCAGGCAGAGTTCCCAGTGCGGGTAGACCTGCGCCTGCACCGATGCGATCGCCTCGCGCAGCAGGTCCAGCGGCGGGTTGTAGACCGGCATCACCACCGAAATCAGCGGGCGCTCGGTCCAGCCCCCCATAGAGGCGCGCAGTGCTTCCAGCGATTCTGGCGTGTGCGTGTCGTGCTCGGCGACCCAGGTGCCGTAGTCCATACCCGGGTCGTACAGCGCAGCCTGCACCGCGGTCGCTACAGGGCCGGCGGCCCCGTCCACGGCGTCTGGGTGCGCATCGTTTCGGGTGAATGCGCGTTTGCCGGACCGCAGCCAGTCCGATACCGCGCGGACGGGGCGGGTGAGCTTCCAACTGCGGCTGGCGTGGACGGCTTGCAGTTCTGCAGTGCGAGACTCCACCGCATACAGCGCATTGAGCGTCGCGGTGCGCTGCTCCTGTGCCTCATGCCGTGCCTGGGCAGCGTCTGACTGGGCGCGGGTCGCGACCTCCTGAGCCTGCGATACCAGCCGCTGCGCTTCTGCGTGCAGTTCCTGCGCACGCTTGGCAATCGCTTCAGAATTCTCCAGGCGCGTGTGCAGCAACGCGATCGCTTCCTCCTGCTGGGATGTGTGGGTGCGGCTTTGCAGCAGCGCCTCTTCCAGGTCCGGGAAAGCCCAGACCCGCTCCATCACCGACGCCTTCTCGTCGTCGCGCCAGACCGACTCCCACTTCTGATAGATCGCGGCGGTCGCGGCGCCCTGCGGGCCCGCATCCTCGTGCACACCCGAACTGGCATGGATCCGGTAGCAGGCGCTGACGCCCGGCAGGTGGACCGGCGTGGTGCGGCGACCGAGCTGCAGCCAGAAATCCCAGTCTTCGTAACGATCCAGCGTTTCATCGAACCGGCATCCTTCGCGGACCAGGGCGGATTCGAACAGCACCGCGTGGATCGGCATCAGGTTGCCGGCGAGCTGTCGGGTCGCATCGAATGGCAGGTCGAGCGCCTGACCCTGCGGGCGGTCGTCCTGGTCGATCAAGGCGACACCGGTGTAGGCTGCACGGCTGGCCGGTACCCGGCGCAGGACGTCGGCCAAGCGCGCGACATGGCCTGGCATCAGCCAGTCGTCGTCGTCGAGGAACATCAGCCATTCGCCACGGGCGGCATCGAGCGCACGATTGGCAGCCGCACTGCGGGCGTATGGGACGCCGTCGGCAAGCAGTCGCACCGCACAGGGGCCCCAGAAGGCCGGAAGTGGCGCATGGTCGGCGCAGGCTGCCAGCACCACGATCTCGATGCGGGGATAGGTCTGCAGCGCGACCGAGTCGAGCGCGGCGGCGAGCGAGGGTCGGTCCATGCTGCGGATCAGCACCGACACGAGCGGTTGCGTCGTGGCGTCCGCCGGCGCGGAAAGCCCGGGCGACACCTGGGCCAGCGACCGCGCGACCTGGCCGGCTGCGATTTCCGCACCATCCACCAGCCAGAACGCCTCCGCTGCTACGACACCTGCCGGCAGCGTGTAGGTCCGATAGGTGTTGAGCGCAGCGATATGGCCGACATAGTCCTGGTGCACCTGTTGCGAGGCGAAGCAGCGCATCGCCCGCTTCTTTAGCGCGACGACCGTGGTGATATCCACCAGCCGGTTCGGCCGCAGCGGCGAGCCGACTTCGTAGAACGCCAGACGGGTGCCTCCGCCCGCACGCCGCACCGCTTCCAGTGCCAGCAGCGTCGTCTGGCGATGGTCCGGGTGAATCTCGGAAGGCGAGGGCGCGTAGACGAGGTCTACACCGTCGGACTGCATCCGTTCGACGATGCGCTGCACCAGCGACTCGCTGTAGAGGAGTCCGCGGTCGGGCAGGTTCCAGAAGTCCGGCGGCGCGGTACCCAGCAGGCGTGCCGCAGCCGTGGACTCGGTCGCGCGCACGACCGCATCTCCATGCTCGCCGCCGCCGGTCAGCACCATGCTGGTCACCCGTACGCCGGCCTGCGCGTGCAGCGCCAAGGCACCGCCGCAGCCGAACACCTCGTCGTCGGGATGCGGTGCCAGCACCAGCACGGCATGCGCGGGCGGCACCGGGCTCGGCGTGTAGGGAATCAGGTCCTGTTCCATGGCGGGCTCGGTTTTGTCGGGAGGAAGGGTGTCAGTGATAGCGCAGCAGCAGGGCTGCGACCAGGGACCACAGTGCAACAGTGGCGAATGCCAGCAGCAGCGGTGTGGACCGCCACCACGGCGACCAGGTGCGCGGTGCGGCAGTACCGGACAGCGCGGCGGCGGCGGTCATGGCCGGGACCAGAAAGTAGCGGCCCTGTACGCCCTGGATAGTGGCTGCAGGATGGGCGTTCCAGGTCACCAGCAGCGCGAAGAACACCAATGCGACCGATCCCACTGATGCGAGCAGCAGCATGGCCCGGGCGCCGGCGTCCTGCCGTAGCGTCACCACCGACAGCGATGCGACTGCACAGGCGCCCAGGCCGGCCCAGAGCCAGGTATAGGCACGAGGTGCCAGCAATGTGTCGAGCCAGCCCAGCTTGCCGATGAAGCTCTGCAGATAGAACTCCCGGATGCCCGGGTCGGTCACGGTGCGCCAGATGACCTGCACGAATTCCCAGGGAGCCCGCAGGTAATGGCCGACCAGGAAGGTGGTCGAATGCTCACGCGCGATACGCGTATCGACCGTGGTGCGCAGGGTGAACAGCACCCAGCCCACGCAAGCCATAAGTAGCAGTGCTGCCAATGCACATTCGCGCCAGGAGCGCCGTCGCCATGCCAGATAAAAGGGGAGTGCCAGCAACGGCAGCACGTGGATGCGGCTGGTGCACAGCAGCAGCAGCGCCACGGCAAGTCCCCAGGCCGGTGATGCCGTTCGGCCTGCGGGGTGCTCCACTGCTCGCAGGAAAAGCGCCAGTGTCAGTACCGCCAATGCGGATGCGAGCCCGTCGAGCGTCGGGCTCACCGCCTGGAACACGGTCATCGGCAGCAACATCAGCGCCCAGGTCAGCACGTTGGGATTCAAGACCCGACAGGCGGCGGCCAGCAGGCCGAGCGTCGCGGCCAGCGCCATGAGGCGTGCCAGACGGTAGGAATTCAGCACGCTCAGGTCGAGGCGATCGCCCACCCAGAGCGCGAGGGCCTGCGGGAGGTACACCACGGGCAGGTAGTAGCCTGTGCCGGCGATCGGTGTGAAGAACAGTTCCTGTCGGTCCCAGCGCAACGCTTCCACATCGGCCCGAGCCTCGGGCGTCATGCGGGCACGGGGGTCCTCGATCATCGGAACGTGGGCGATCTGGAAGCGGATCAGCCCTTTGTCGAAATATCCGCCGGAGTCGCTGCCGTCCTTGCGTTCCAGCAGCCAGCGGCCGTCGGCGATCAAAGCCGCGCGGCCCAGGTGCGCATTCTCGTCGGGCGACTGGAAAGGCGGAATCAGCCACGCAATACCGCAGCCGCCCAGGAACACCGCGATCCAGAGAATCCAGGCGCCGAGCCGTCCGCCGTCGTGCGGCGCCATCGATGCATTGCGCCGCATGTCACTTGACTCCGACCGACACCCAGACGCCCGCCAGGATCAGCGCGGCACCGGCCATGTTCTGCCAGCGCAGCGGCTCGCCGAGCCACCACCAGCCGAGCAGCGGCACGAAGACGAAGGCCAGCGCCACGAACGGATAGGCCAGGTTGAGCGGCAACTGCCGCAGCAGCGCGATCCAGGTGATGGTCGCCAGACCGTAGACCACCAGCGAAACCCACAGCCAGCCGTTGAAGAGCGTCGCCTGCAGCAGCGTGACGCCGTCGGACATAGCGCGCGCGGCCAGCTTGAACAGGATCTGGCCGACTGCCAGCGACAGCACGGTCAGCACCGTGAAGAGGAGTTGGGTGAGCGACAAGAAACGGTTCCCGTATGCCGGCGGCCCGGCGCTGCGCGCCGGACTCAGTCCGGAAAGTCGTTGTGGATCGGCCGTTGCGGCTGGTTGGCCACGTCGAAGGACACGAAGGCCAGCAGCAGCTGAACGCCGAACATCACCGACAGCGCGGCCAGCATGATCGTGCCGAGCGGCGTCGGCACATTCAGCGATGCGCTGTGGATCCAGTGGTACAGGCCGAACGGGATACCGAAGGCCAGCAGCAGCATGCCGAACACCAGTTCGAGCGACGCGACGGTCATGTCGCGCAGGAAATAGTTGTAGAAGAGCCGCTTGGCCAGGTTGCGCGCGTGCTTGACGGTGAATTCACCCAGCACCTGGCCGATCCGCAGGTTGCTCGTTTCGTCGCCGTAGTGCGCATCCATCGGCACGTCCACCGCCACTGCGCGGCCGATGTTGAGCCGGAACAGCATGTCGGTCTCGAAGAAATAGCGGCGGCTGACCTTGGAGAAGTCGATGCGCTTGGCGACCTTCGCATGGATGGCGGTGTAGCCGTTGGTCGGATCGAACAGGTGCCAGTAGCCGGTCGAGAGCTTGGCCATGAACGACAGCCCGGCATTGCCGATCAAGCGCAGCGTCGGCATCTGCCGGATGTGCGTCAAGTCGTAGAAGCGGTTGCCCTTGGTGTAGTCAGCCTGCCCGGCAAGGATCGGGCCGATGAACAGCGGGATCAGCTCGGGCTTCATCTGGCCGTCGCCGTCGACCTTCACGATCACGTCCATGCCCTCGTCGATCGCCGCCTGGTAGCCGGTCATCACCGCGCCGCCCACGCCCTGGTTCTCGGCATGGCGGATCACCTTCACCCGTGCATCGGTGCAGTGCGCCTCCACGAAGTCGCCGGAGCCGTCGGGGCAGCGGTCGTCCACGACGTAGATGCGTGCCACCTCGTCGCCGATGCGCGCGAGCACGTTGAGGATATGGTCCTTGACACGGTAGGACGGGATGACGACGGCGACACGGTTCTGCACAGCGCGGGATTGTACTGATCGTGTCAGGTGGCTCCGGACGCGCGCCACGGGCCCTGTCGCTATGATTTCCGGCCCATGAGCCGTCGCCAGCAACTCCTCGCCCGCATCGATCCCACCCACTTGCGGGGGCTCGAGATCGGTGCCCTATGCAACCCGGTGGTACGCTCGGGCGACGGCGACGTGCGCTATGCCGACCATCTCGACACGCCGGCGCTGCGCGCCAAGTACGCGCAGGACCCGAACGTGCGGCCGGACGAGATCGTGCCGGTGCGCTACGTGTTGGGTGCAGGCGGGCTGCCTGCGGCGGTCGGCAACGACCGTTTCGATTACCTCGTCGCCTCGCACGTCATCGAACACGTGCCCGATGTCGTCGGCTTTCTGAAGCAGGCGGCGTCGATCCTCGCCCCCGACGGCATCGTGTCGCTCGCAGTGCCGGACAAGCGCTACACCTTCGACTGCAAACGCGAAACCACGCCGGTGTCCGCTTTCCTGGAAGCACACCTCGAAGGCTACGAGCGCCCGTCGGTCCGGCAAGTGATCGACCATTTCCTGGAGCAGGCCGACGTGCCGGGCACGGTGACCGAGGAACGGCTCTGGCGGGGCGATGTCGGCTGGGACGCGGTGCCCTACGTCAACCGTACCACGGTCACCGGACTCGGCGAGGCAGGACTGCGCCAGTACCTGCAGGCGATCCGCGACGGCCAGTACATTGATGCGCACTGCTCGGTCTTCACGCCGCACTCGTTCATCCGGCTGCTGGAGGCGCTGGCGCAATTGGGCATGCTCGATTTCGCCGTCGCCCATTTTGCGGAGACGCCGCCCGGCGGCATGGAATTCTTCGTGACGTTGCAGAAGCTGCCGGCCGATGCGTCGGCCGCGCAGCGCCGCAGTGCGATCCTGGCCAGCCTGCCGACGGTGGCACCGCCGCTGCTCGACGGCGAGATCGCGCGGCTGCAACAGCAGCCGCGCTGAGCCTGCGTCAGGCGCCGGCGCCCGGCACCGCGTCGGCGTCTGCCGTGTTCCAGCGGCTCGGCAGGTGCACCACGCCCAGCTCGCGGCCCTGCTGGCGGACCTTGACCTCGGCCGCACGGTCGGCGAAGTCGTAGATGTGGATGCCGCGCTCGTCCATCAGGTAGACCGCCACGGCGTAGTTGCCGCCGAGCAGCGGCACGCGCGGAAAGGTCAGCACCGCCGCGCCGCGGCCTGCCGCGTCGCGCTCGATGGCCGCCCCCTGGTCTGCCGACAGCGATGAATTCACGATCGTGCCGGTCGCCGTCACGAAGCCGACCGCCAGCGACGGCGCCGGCAGCGACGGATTGGAGTTGAACCGCACCTGCACGCTCACGTCGCTTTCGCCCGAGCGTGCCTCGGTCTGCCGTCCCCAGTCCGCACCGTCGGCCGACACCAGCACGCTGGTCAGGTGAGCGCTGCGGTTGGGGTCGGCCGCCTGGGCGTCGGCGGGCAGGCCGGTGACCTGGGCGGTCGCGCTTTCGGCCGGGGTGCCGAGGTAGTCGGTATAGGCGCTGATCACCTCGCCCGGGTCGCCCATCATCCGCGCCCGGCCGCCGTCGAGCCAGAGCACCCGGTTGCACACCGACTCCACTTGGAACAGCGTGTGCGAGCAGAACAGGATCGTCTTGCCCTCGTCCTTGAACTTCATGATCCGGTCGAAGGACTTCTTGGCGAAGGCGCCGTCTCCCACCGCCAGGGCTTCGTCGATGATCAGGATCTCGGGGTCGACGTGCACCGCCACCGCGAACGCAAGCCGCACTGCCATGCCCGAGGAATAGGTCTTGACCGGCTGTTCCAGGTGGGCGCCGATATCGGCAAAGGCGACGATCGAATCGAATGCGGCCGCGATCTCCGACGGGGTCAAGCCCAGCACGGCGGCGTTCAGATGCACGTTCTCGCGCCCGGTGAATTCAGGATTGAATCCGGCCCCCAGTTCCAACAGTGCTGCGACCCGGCCGCGCACCGCGACGTTGCCGGTAGTGGGGGCCACCGTGCCGCAGACCAGCTGCAGCAGCGTCGACTTGCCCGCCCCGTTGCGGCCGACGATGCCGAACACCTCGCCCTTGCCGATCGACAGCGACACATCCCGCAGCGCCCAGAAATCCTTGCCGCGCTTGCGCCAGCGGCCGGCCACCAGGTCGAGCATCCGGTCCTGCGGCCGGTCGTACATCGCATAGCACTTGCCGACGCCCGAGAGTTCGATCGCAGGGGGCGCGTTGGTGGGCAGCGTGGGAAGGGAGGACGACATCGTTAGCACCGGAAAAAAAGGGATGCGCGGAGGCTAGAGCACATCGGCGAAGCCCTTGCGCGTGGCCTGGAACCACGCCCAGCCGAGTGCCGCCACCGCCAGGCCGGCCGCCAGGTAGGCCGCCAGGGCGCCGGGTTGCGGCAGCACGCCGTCGAGCACCGCCGCGCGGATCGACTCGATCGGCCAGGTCAGCGGATTGAGGTGCAGCCAGGCCCGGAAACGCTCGGGCACCGCGCTCACCGGATAGAGCACCGGGCTCAGGAACATCAGCATCGTCATGCCCATGCCGACCACCTGGGCGGTGTCGCGCACGTACACGCCGAGGGCGGCCAGGAACCAGATCGCGCCGAGCAGCATCGGCAGCGTCGCCACCACGACCAGCGGCGCGGCGAGTGCCGCCCACTGCAGCTGGCCGAGGAAGGCCGCCACCGCGCACAGCACCGCGAAGTTCACCGCCAGCGACACCAGCCCGCCGCCCACCGCGACCCAGGCCAGGATTTCGAGCGGGAAGACGGTCTTCTTGACCAGGTTGGGCTGGTCCACGATCAGCTTGGGCGCCCGCAGGATCACCTCGGAGAAGAAGCCGAAGGCGATCAGGCCGCTGTAGAGCCGCAGGGTGAAGTCGCCGCCGGTGGACGCTGCGGCCCAGCGCGCGCCCATGATCTGGCCGAAGACGAAGGTGTAGATCAGCAGCGTGAGCAGCGGCGTGGCGACCAGCCAGACCCAGCCGAGCATCGATCCGCGGTGGCGCATCGCGACATCGCGCTGCACGAATTGGGAGACCAGGTTGAACCGGTCCAGCGGCAGGCAGGCTGCCAGAAAGTCGCGAAGGAACATCGGTGGTGGATGGGGGCAAAGGGCGCGCATGCAGGCGCTGCGGCAGGACGGAGCCTGCTCCGGGCGGGCGCATCCGCGGCCGCCGGCAAAGCCCGCGATTGTAGGTGCCGGCCCGCTAGCGCTCGAAATACAGCCAGCGCGGCACGTCGCCGTAGCGGCGGTCGCGCACCAGCGCCGCGTACCAGCCGGGCTCCAGCAGCGCCCATTCGTCGGCGTCGAAGCCGCGGGCCTGGCCGGCCGGACGGCACATCGCCGGCCAGAGCAGCGGCGACGGGCTGACCGCGACGATCTCCAGGCCCTCGGTGCGGGCGGCGAAGCCGGCCAGGCCGCCGTCGGCCGGCAGCACCGCGTCGAACCAGCGCACCAGCGTGAGCGGCTTGGCCAGCAGGCCCAGCCAGCGCAGCCGGCCGGTCCAGCGCAGGAAGCGCGGGAAGTGCTTGCGGAAGTAGATCTGCTGGGCCGTATCCATCAGGCCGGCCTTGAACGGCTTGTGGCGGTATTCGTGCACCGCGGCGGCCGCCGGCACCATCGCCAGGCCGTGGCCCGCGGCGCAGAGCCGCAGCGACAGATCGGCGTCCTCGAAGAACATGAAGTAGTCCGGGTCGAACAGCCCGCCGGCCGCCTCGACCGCGCTTCGGCGCAGCAGCAGCACCGCGCCGGCCACGAAGTCCACCGCGAACGGTCGGCCACCGGCCATGCGCCGCTGCGTTTCGGCAATCTGCCGCTCGGCCTGCCGGCGCGCGCGCGGGCGCGAGCGGGTCAGCAGCGGCTGCGCGAGCGATGCGCGCGGCGTCTGCGGCTCGGCCGGCGGCATCACGAAGCTGCGGGCGTCGTTCCAGTAGATCGCCGGCGACACCCCGCCCAGCGCCGGGTCGTCCTGCAGCGCCCGGGCGAGGGTGAGCAGATCCGCCTGCGCCATGCGCGCATCGGGATTAAGCAGCAGGAAGAACGGGGCGGTGGACTGCGCGAAGGCCAGGTTGCAGCCGCGGCCGAAGCCCAGGTTGCCCGGCGCCGCCAGCACCCGCGCGTCGGGCTGACCCGCGGCGATCGCCTGCAGCGCCGCGGCCTGCGCAGCGTCCTCGCTGTTGTCCACCAGCCAGACGGTGCCGCGGGTCCAGGCGCCGAGCGCCTGCAGCGCGACGGCCACGTCGTCGGCGCCGCGGTAGTTGACGATCGCGATGTCGATCGCCGGGGTCGGTTCAGATTGCGCCACGGATGACAATTTCAGATGCTTTTCTGGCACCAGCGCCCGCGGAATGAGCGCCGGTAGCTATCGAAATAATAGTAATGGCTCAGGGCGGCACCGGCCGGCCCTCGACCAGTGCCAGGAAGCGATCCACGTCGCCGGGCCGGGCGATGTCGAAACAGGGCGTGCTGACCGGCAGCCGCGCAGCCCATTTGCGCTCGAAGGCCCGGGCGCTGGCCAGGACCCGGGCGACGGTGGAGGGCTTGAACGGCGGCAGCTTCGGCGTGGACGACCAGTGCTCGCAGTAGGCGTCGACCACCGCCGCCTGCAGCCCGCGGGCCTGCGCCTGCAGGACCACGTCGGTGGCGTAGAAGTCGTAGCCCAGGTCCGGGTCGAGCCGCAGGCCGCTGTCGGTGCGCACCGCGAACAGCAGCTCGTCGAGGCTGTCGGCCGGGCAGGGCAGCGTCGTCGGTTCGCGCAACACTTCGCCGCGGTCCAGCAGATGGCCGGCGCGCCGGGCGCCGGGATTCGCGCCCTCCAGTCCGTAGACCCCCGCGACCGCCAGCCGGGGAAAGCGCTGCTCGGCCTCGGCCAGCGCGGCCAGGAAGCGC
>CAJYQL010000013.1 GCA_913776965.1 uncultured Xylophilus sp. | reverse complement strand
CGGCTCTGGCGGGCCGCCAATCCGCAGCTGCCGCCCGACCGGCGCCAGGCGCTGGTCGATGCCCTGATGGTGGCTCGCCGCGACGTGGGCCGGGCGCTGCGGACCGACGATCCCGAGGCACTGCGCGCCGCACGCAGCCGGGTCGATGCGGCCAAGACCGCGCTCGGCGAACGCGGCACGCCCTGGTGGACCGACGGCGCGCCCGACCTCAACCGCCGGATGGTGCGGAACACACCCTACGCCGCCTGGTACGCGGCGCTCGACCCCGCGGCCGACCGCTGACCGGCCGCGCTGCCCGTCCGCTTGCTCGCCCCCTCGTCAGCGCGCGGCGACCGGGATCGGCGTGGCGCGGTCCACCGGCACCGCGGTCACGCTGTTCTGCGGCGAGCCTTCGATCACCCGGTCGGAGTAGGTCAGGTAGACCAGCGTGTTGCGCTGGCGGTCGACCATGCGCACCACCCGCAGCCGCTTGAAGACGAGCGAGATCCGCTCGCTGAACATCTCTTCCTGCTGCGGCAACGGCTTGCCGGCCGGAAACGCGACTGGGCCGGTCTGCCGGCAGGCGATCGCCGCCTCGGCCTTGTCCTCCGCCAGCCCGACCGCGCCCTTGATCCCGCCGGTCTTGGCGCGGGAGACATAGCAGGTGACGCCCTGCACCTTCGGGTCGTCGTAGGCATCGACCACGATCTTGTGGTCGGGGCCGATCAGCTTAAAGACGGTATCGACCTCGCCGATGGTCTCGGCCCGGCCCGGCACGGCGGCCAGGGCGCAGGCCGCGGCCAGCGCCGCGCGCAAGACCGGAGAAAAACGGTGCATGGAAGTCTCCTGGAAACGGGAGCCCGGATTCTCACCGCACCATGCAGGGCCGCTTCGGGTCGAAGGTCCAGCCGGGCAGCAGGAACTGCATCGCCTGCGCGTCGTCGCGGGCACCCAGGTCGTGCTGCAGATACAGCTGGTGCGCCTTCTCCACCTCGGCCATGTCCAGTTCCACGCCCAGGCCGGGTTTCTGCGGCACCTCGACATAGCCGCCGCGGATCTGCAGCGGCTCCTGCGTCAGGCGCTGGCCGTCCTGCCAGATCCAGTGGGTGTCGATCGCCGTCACGCGGCCCGGTGCGGCCGCGCCGACGTGGGTGAACATCGCCAGCGACACATCGAAGTGGTTGTTGGAATGCGAGCCCCAGGTCAGCCCGAAAGCCTGGCACAGCTGGGCTACGCGCACCGAGCCGGCCATCGTCCAGAAGTGCGGATCGGCCAACGGGATGTCGACCGACTGCAGCGACAGCGCATGCGCCATCTCGCGCCAGTCGGTCGCGATCATGTTGGTGGCCGTCGGCAGGCCGGTGGCGCGGCGGAACTCGACCATCACCTCGCGGCCGCTGAAGACGCCTTCCGCACCGCACGGGTCCTCGGCATAGGCGACCACGCCGCGCATGCGCTCGCCGAGCCGGATCGCATCCTTCAGCAGCCAGCCGCCGTTGGGGTCGAGGGTGACCCGGGCCTCGGGGAAGCGGCGGTGCAGCGCGACGACCGCATCCACCTCGTCGTCGCCGGCGAGCACGCCGCCCTTCAACTTGAAGTCCTGGAAGCCGTAGCGGGCCTGGGCCGCTTCGGCCAGGCGCACCACCGCCTCGGGCGTCATGGCGGCTTCGTGGCGCAGCCGCTGCCAGTCGTCGGCGCCTGACGGCTCGTCCTCGGGGCGGGCATAGGGCAGGTTCGTCTTCGTGCGGTCGCCGACGAAGAACAGGTAGCCGAGCATCTGCACCCGGTCGCGCTGCTGGCCTTCGCCGAGCAGCGCCGCCACCGGCACTTCCAGGTGCTGGCCGAGCAGGTCCAGCAGCGCCGACTCCACCGCGGTGACCGCGTGGATCGCGACCCGCAGGTCGAAGGTCTGCTTGCCGCGGCCGGCCGCATCGCGGTCGGCGAACTGCGCCCGCATGCGGTTGAGGACCGCATGGTGGGCGCCGATGGGCTGGCCGACCACCAGGCTGCGGGCGTCCTCCAGCGTCTGGCGGATCTTTTCGCCGCCGGGGACTTCGCCGACGCCGGTGGCGCCGGAGCTGTCCTGCAGGATCAGCAGGTTGCGGGTGAAGAACGGCGCATGGGCGCCGCTCAGGTTCATCAGCATGCTGTCGCGGCCGGCGACCGGCACGACACGCAGCGAGGTGACGACGGGGGTGGAATGCGCCATGTCAGTCGGCCTTGATGTTGCGGGACTTGATGAGGTCGCGCCAGCGCACGTACTCGCGGGCCTGGAACGCGGTGAACTGGGCGGGCGTGCTGGCGACGATCTCCAGGCCCTGGTCCTGCATGCGCTTCTTCACGGCCGGCTCATTGATGGCGGCGATGGCCGCGTCGGCGACCTTGTCGCGCACCGCGGGCGGCAGGCCCTTCGGCGCGGCCAGGCCCTGCCAGGAATAGACCTCCGCGCCCTTCACCCCGGCTTCGGCCAGCGTCGGCACGTCCGGCAGCACCGGCGAGCGCTTGTCGCCGGTGACGGCCAGCGCCCGCAGCTTGCCAGCGCGGATGTGCTGCAGCACCGCGTTCACGTTCTGGAAGGAGTACTGCACCTGGTTGCCGAGCAGGTCGTTGATGGCCGGTGCACCGCCCTTGTAGGGGATGTGCAGGCCGTCGGTGCCGGTCTGCTGCCAGAACACCTCGGCCGAAAGATGGTCCGACGAGCCGTTGCCCGAACTCGCGAAGCTGACCTTGCCGGGCTGGGCCTTGAGCTCGGCCACCACGTCGGCCACGGTGCGGGCCTTCTGGTCGGGCGATGCGACCAGCACGTTGGGCGCCTGGACCGGCACGCTCAGGTAGTCGAAATCGCGGGTCGCGTCGTAGGGCGTGCTGGCCAGCAGGTGAGGCGTGACCACGAAGGCGCCGAGCGAGGACACGAGCAGCGTGTACCCGTCGGGCGCGGCCCGCTTGACCTGGCCGGCGCCGATGGTGCCGGTCGCGCCCGGCCGGTTGTCCACCAGGAAGGTCTGGCCGAGCCTGTTCTGCATCTCGGTCGCCATCGCGCGCGCCACCATGTCGGTGGAGCCGCCGGCCGGGAACGGCACGACGATGGTGACGGTCTTCTCGGGCCACGTAGCGGGCTGAGCCAGTGCCCCGGCGGTGGCGCCGAGCCCGAGTAGCAGGGCGGCGATCAATGTCTTCATGAGGACCCCGGTAGTTTGAAATATAGGAGTACCTGCGGCAAGAACGCGCAAGTTAACGTTAACAATCGGATTGTTGTTCCGAAGAATGGTGCATGGTGCGCGGGTTTTCCCTAGTCGAATGGCCGCGATGCGTACGCCGCCTAGACTCGGCGGCACATGCCGTCTCCTCCTGCTCTGCCCGCCGATCCCCCGCCGCGCCCCGCGTCCCGCGTCGCCGTCACGGTGCACGACGTGGCGCGGGCGACCGGCGTCTCGGCGATGACCGTGTCGCGGGTGCTGCGCACGCCCCAGCAGGTGAGCGAACGCACCCGGCTCGCGGTGCAGGAGGCGGTCCGCGCGCTCGGCTACGTGCCCAACCTGGTCGCCAACGGCCTGCGGTCGTCGCGCAGCAACCTGGTGAGCGCGCTGGTGCCGACGGTGCAGGGGTCGCTCTTCTCGGGCATGGTGGGCGCGCTCACCGAGGCGCTGGAGCGGCGCGGCTTCCAGCTGACCGTCGGGCAGATCGGCTATGGCCGATCGCGGGAGGACGATCTGCTGCGCGCCATCGTGGGCCGTCGGCCCGACGGCATCGTGCTGACAGGCATCCTGCATTCGCCCGAGAGCCGGACGATGCTGGCCGCATCGGGCATTCCGGTGGTCGAGACCTGGGATGCGACCGACGATCCGATCGACATGCTGCTGCGCGTCTCGCACGACGCCATCGGCCGCGCGGTCTGCGACTACCTGCACGCCCGCGGCAAGCGCCGCCTCGCAGTTCTGACCGGCGGCGACCCCCGCGCGCTGCGGCGCGCCGACGGGCTGGCTGCCCGTGCGGCCGAACGCGGCCTGGCCGGGCCGCCGGTGCACCTGCTGGATTCGCCCACCACCCACCGCCACGGCCGCGAGGGCCTGCGGGCGCTGCTGGCCGCCACGCCGGGGGTCGACGGGGTGTTCTGCAGCTCCGACCTGATGGCCGGCGGTGTGCTGACCGAGGCGCGCGCCCTCGGCATCGCGGTGCCGGAACAACTGGCGGTGGTGGGCTTCGGCGACCTGGATTTCGCCGCGACCCTGCTGCCGTCGCTGACCAGCGTGCACATCGACGGCGCGGCCATCGGCGCCCTGGCGGCCGACATGATCGCAGCCCGTGCGGACGGCGCGGCGGTGGCCGAGCGCACGGTCGACATCGCCCACCGGATCGTGCCGCGCGACAGCGCCTGACGCCGCCCTGCCCCGCCGGGGCGTACGGGCGGACCGCGGCAGCGGGCGACACGCCGACTCCTGTTACCGGAGCCTGGCGGCACTGCAGAAAGAATGCCGGTCGCCGTCCGCCCCTCCGCCCTGCCCCCTCTTCGCACCCCCATGGAACTCGACTTCCGCGACATTTTCGCGCAGGACTTCAGCCTTGCCTTCGGCGTCGAGGTGCTGCTCCGCACCCTGGTGATGTTCTCGGTGATCCTGCTGTTCCTGCGGCTGTCCGGAAAGAAGGGGGTGCGCCAGCTCACCCTGTTCGAGGTGGCGATCGTGATCGGCCTCGGCTCTGCCGCCGGCGATCCGATGTCCAACAAGGACCAGCCGATCCTGCCTGCGCTGGTCGTGTTCCTGACGATCCTCGGCTTCTACCGCTTGGTCACCTGGCTCGCGAGCCGCAGCGAGTGGATGGAGCGCCTGTTAGAGGGCTCCCCGCTCTATGTGGTCGAAGACGGCGTGTTCGTGCGCCGCGACGGCGAGCACGATTTCGGCAAGGACGAGTTCTTCGCCGAGATGCGGCAGCAGGGCGTGTCGCACCTGGGCCAGCTGCGCACCGCGATCCTGGAGACCAACGGCGCGCTCAGCTGCTACTTCTATCCCGACGACGAGGTGCGGCCGGGCCTGCCGATCCTGCCGAAGGAGTACGAGCGCAAGAGCCGCACCGTGCCGGGACCCGGCCGTTATGCCTGCACCTGCTGCGCCCACACCTTCGAGCTGCCGGGCGGCGCCACGCTGTGCCGCCAGTGCGGCGGCGAAGAGTGGGTGGCGGCGCTGGACGGCACCCGTACGCCCTGAGCGGCAGCCATCGCCCCGGGGCAGGCGTTCTGCCTGCTCCAACAGCGGCTTACAACGTGCGCGGCACGGCCCGGTAGCCTGCCGCCATGCCTTTGACGCCTCCTGTCTCGCCGGTCCCGCATCCTTGCGCGGCGGCCGTTTCGTCACTAGCACGCCGCAGCCTGCTGCACGCCGTCACCGGTTTGGCTGCCGCGGCGGTGCTGCCGGCCGGAGCCGCCCAGACCGCATGGCCGGCGGTGATCGAGCCCGCAGGCCCCGGTGCGCTCGACGGCGTGGTCGTGCCCGGCGCCGCGATGCGCACCGTCTATACGGAAGGCCGCTGGTGCGAGGGCCCGGTCTGGTCGCCGACCGACGGCGGTCTGGTGTTCAGTGACGTGCGGTCGAACCGCCTGATGGCGTTGCGCGGCGGCGCCGACGCGCAGGCGACGGTGCTGCGCGACCCGTCGAACTTCAGCAACGGCAATGCGCTGGACCGGCAGGGCCGGCTGCTCTCCTGCGAACACGGCGGGCGCCGCGTCGTGCGTCGCGAGGCCGACGGCCGCCTCACCGTGCTGGCCGACCGCCACGACGGCCGGCGGCTGAATTCGCCGAACGATCTGGTGGTCGCCCCCGACGGCGCCGTCTGGTTCACCGACCCGGTGTTCGGCATCACCCAGCCCGACGAGGGGTTCCAGGCGGAACCCGAGCAGCGCGGCCGCTACCTGTTCCGGCTCGCGCCCGACGGCCGGCTCGCCGTGGCCGCCGACGGCTTCGACCAGCCCAACGGCATCGCCTTCGCGCCCGACTTCCGCACGCTGTATGTATCCGAGGCAGGCGCCGCCCGCGACCCGGACGGCGGCGGCCGCGAGATCCGCGCCTTCGACGTCGGTTCGGAGGGCCGGCTGTCGCGCGAACGGCGGTTCGCCCGGCTCGACACCGGCATTCCCGACGGGCTCAAGACCGATGCCGCCGGCCGTGTCTATGCCGCCACCGGCGACGGCGTGCGCATCTGGGCGGCCGACAGCACGCTGCTCGGCCTGGTCCGCACCGCCGCGGCGTGCGGCAACCTGGCCTTCGGCGGCAGCGACGGCCGCACGCTCTATGTCTGCAGCGGACCGCACATCCATGCGCTCGCGCTGCGCAGCTGGGCCGCATGGGCCTGACTGCCGTGGGCGCGGACATCCGCATCCGTGCCTGACGCCTTTTTCTGCTTCCACCCCTTCGCCATCACTTTCCCGAACGTCCGCCCATGCCACCCGCACCCCTCGCCCGTCGTCACCTTCTCGCCGGCTCGCTCGGCGCCACCCTCGCCGCCACCGGCTGCGCCAGCAGCGGTACGCCCTCCGCCGCCGCGCCGGGCCCGGCGCCCGACAGCGCACGGCCGGACCGGGCCGGGCTGGAACTGGTGCGCGCGATGCGCTGCCCCTCCACGCCCACCGGCATCGCCCTGTCGCCCGACGGGCAGCGGCTGTTCGTCTTCATGCCGCGCTTCGACGCCCAGGTGCCCTACACCGTCGGCGAAGTCCGGCCGGACGGCAGCGTCGTGCCCTGGCCCGACGCCGAGCGCAACCGGCCCGATCCGCAGCGGCCGCAGGTATCGCTGGTGCATGTGCCCAACGGCGTGTTCGACGCCGCCGGCCGGCTGTGGCTGCTCGACGCCGGCCTGGCCACCGGCTCCGGCGCGCCGATGAACGGGGCGCCGAAGCTGCTGTGTCTCGACATCGCCGACGGCCGGGTGCTGAAGACGGTGCCGCTGTCGGCGGCGACGGTGCCGACCTCGTCGCTCAACGACCTGCGGGTACGCGCTGGCGGCAGCGGACGCGAGGTCGCCTACATCACCGACCAGGGGCAGGACGGCAAGGGCGCGCTGATGGCGGTGGACCTGGCCAGCGGCCGGGCGGTGCGCCGCCTGGCCGAGCACGGCAGCACCGCATCGGTCAAGGGCGTGCTGAAGATCGTCGAAGGCCGGCCGGTCGAGCGGGTGGATGCGTCCGGCCAGCGCCAGCCGGTGCAGGGCGGGGCCAACGGCATCGCGCTGTCGCACGACGGCGCCACGCTGTACTACGCACCGCTGATGGGCCGGCGGCTCTACGCGGTCGACACCGCCGCCCTGCTGGACGCACCGAGCGACGCGGCGGTCGCGGCCACCGTGCGCGACCTGGGCGAAAAAGGCATGACCGGCGGCCTGGCCTGCGACGACCGCGACCGGGTCTACCTCACGCTGCAGGAGTCCGAAGCGGTCGGCCGGCGCCATCCGGACGGACGGATCGAGATGCTCGGCACCGATCCGCGGCTGCTGTGGCCCGACACCTTCCACATCGCCCGCGACGGCTGGCTTTACGTGAATGCCGCCCAGGTGCAGCGCCGGCCCGAATACCACGGCGGCACCGACCGGCAGCAGCCGCCCTACCTGCTGTTCCGGCTTCGGATCGACGCCGGCCCGGCAGCGGTCGGCTGAGCGCGCGGCGGTCTCCGGAGGGACAGGGCCGCTGCGGGTTCGCCGCGATGCAGGCGCGGCACCGCGCCGGCAGAATCGTCCGCATGGTCCGTCCTTCCCAGCTGCTGCATCCGCCCTTCACCCCTGTTCCCGCACGCACCGCCGCCACCGTCCTGCTGCTGCGCGACACGCCCGCCGGCATCGAGGTGCTGATGACCCGGCGCTCCGGCAAGGCCCGGTTCGCGGCGGCGATGTACGTGTTCCCCGGCGGCGGCATCGACCCGCAGGACGCGCAGTGTCACGCCCAGGCCGCACGGCGCGCCACGCAGGACGACCTGCAGCTGACCCAGGCGATCGCCGCGATCCGCGAGAGCTTCGAGGAACTGGGCGTGCTGCTCGCGCGCCACCGCGACGGCCGGCCGGCCGATGCCGCCGACATCGCGGCAATCGACCGCCACGGCCCGTTCGCCGAACAGTGCGCCGCGCGCGGCCTGCTGCTGGCGGCCGACACGGTCTGGCTGCTGGCGCACTGGACCACCTCGCGCGACCGGCCGCAGCGCTTCGAGGTGCCGTTCCTCGTCGCCCGCATGCCCGACGGCCAGGAGCCGGTGGCCGACGAGGCCGAGCAGTTCGACCCGGTTTGGTTGCGGCCGGCCGATGCGCTGGCGCGCCATGCCGCCGGCAGCCTGCAGATGATGTTCCCGACGGTGCGCACGCTCGACTGGCTGGCCGACCAGCTCAGCGTCGATGCGGTGCTGGCCGCCTGCGCGGCACGCGACGGGGTGGAGGCGCCGCTGTGGATCTCCCATCCGCGCGGCGGGCTGGTCGGCGGCGCGGAAGCGCGGTTCATGGAGCGCGACGCACCGTTCGGCGAACTGGCGCTCGTCTGCCCGGACGGGCAGCTGCTGCATCCGCTCGACTGGCAGCACGAACGGGCGGTGCCGCTGCTGAAGAACGTGCTGCGGCTGACCGCCGGCAACCCCGGGGCGATGACCGGCCCCGGCACCAACAGCTACCTGGTCGGCGAGCCGGCCACCGGCTATGTCTGCATCGACCCCGGCCCGGCCGATCCGGCGCACCAGCAGCGGCTGTTCGATGCGGCGGGCGGCGACATCCGCGCGATCGTCTGCACCCACTCGCATCCCGACCATTCGCCCGGCGCCCGGCCGCTGCAGGCGCTGTGCGTCGCAGCGGGCCGTCCGGCGCCGCCGGTGCTCGGCTTGCCCTCGGCCCCGACCGCGCGGGAGGACAGCCGGTTCGTGCCCGACCGGGCGCTATTGGATCAGGAGCACATCACGCTCACCGGGCCTGCACAAACCCATGATTTGTGCGTCATCCACACGCCGGGCCACGCCGCCAACCACCTGTGCCTGCTGCTGGCCGACGACGGCCTGCTGTTCAGCGGCGACCATGTGCTCAACGGCAGCACCACCGTCGTCGCGCCGCCCGACGGCCACATGGGCGACTACCTGGCGTCGCTCGACCGGCTGGCCGCGGCCTGTGCGGAACACCGGCTGGAATTCATCCTGCCGGCCCACGGCCACGTACTGCACGACGCGGCCGGCGCCATCGCGCGGCTGAAGGCGCACCGGCTGCGGCGCGAGGCCAAGGTCGCGGCGGCGCTGGCGGCCCGGCCCGACGGCACGATCGACGACTGGCTGCCGCTCGCCTACGACGACGTACCGCCGGCGATGTGGCCGGTGGCGGCGCGGTCGCTGGCGGCGCACGTCGCGCATCTGCGGGGTTGAAGCGGGGTCGGGCGGGGTCGAGCCGAGTCGAGGCGCGGCGGCGGCACGACCGGGGCCGGTCCGCGGCCCGCGCCGGGACACGGGCCGTGGACCGGCCTACACTGCGCCCCTCCCCGCCCGGCCGCCCCGCCGGTCCGGCGCCTGGCCGCCTTTCCCCGACACCGCTCCACCCGATGCCCCTTCCCGCCGCCGACGACTCCATCCGCCTGTCCCGCCGTGTCTCGGAGATCGCCGGATGCTCGCGCCGGGAGGCGGAGCTGTACATCGAAGGCGGCTGGGTGCGGGTCGACGGGGCGGTCGTCACCGTGCCGGGCGCCCGGGTCCCGCCGCGCGCAGCGGTCGTGCTGGCCGAGGGCGCGCGCGCCGAGCCGCTGCCGCCGGTCACGCTGCTGCTGCACAAGCCGGCCGGCTTCGAGGCCTGGGAGGACGCCGACGCCGGCCGCCAGCCCGCCCGGCGCCTGCTGGTGCCCGAGCGCCTGCAGCCGGGCGACCGCTCCGGCATCCGCCCGGTGCCCAAGCATTTCGAGCAGGCCTGCCTCACGCCGCTGGAGCCGGCCGCGACCGGGCTGGTGGTGTTCAGCCAGGACCGGCGCATCGCGCGCAAGCTGCTCGAGGACGCGGCGCTGGTCGAGCACGAACTGATCGTCGACGTCGCCGGCGCGGTGTCGCCCGAGGTGCTGGACCGGCTGAACCGCCCCCCGGTGATCGACGGCCGCGCGATGCACCCGTCGCGGGTCAGCATCAGCCGGCAGAACGATGCGGCGACCGGCCTGCGTTTCGCGAGCAAGGGCCACTGGCCCGGCCGCATCGCGCAGATGTGCGCCGGCGCCGGACTGTCGTTGCGCGGCATGCACCGGATCCGTGTCGGCCGGCTGACGTTGGCGGGGCTGGAGCCGGGGCAGTGGCGTTACCTGCTGCCGTACGAACGGGTGTAGGGTGGCGGGCCGACCGTGGAGTCGGCCCCGCGGCTGCGGCCGTTGCCGGCGGCGCAGGCACCGCCCCGCACGACCCGTTCGACGCCGTTGACGAAAGGTTTCCTATGCCCCGCAGCGATCCCGACTGGCTCGCCAGCGCCCGTGCCCAGTGGCACTGGCGCGGCCAGGAACGCCCGCCGTTCGCTGACGTCCCGGCGCCGGGACAGGTCTCGGTGTGGGATTTCCCCCGCCCGCCGGAACTCGTGCGCGAGGAACGCGAGATCGTCGTGCGTTGGGGCGAGCGGGAGGTCGCACGCACCCGCGGGGCCTGGGCCGTGCGCGAGACGAGCCATCCGCCCACCTTCTACCTGCCCCTCGCCGACGTCCGCCCGGGGCTGCTGCAGCCGGCCGGCAGCGGCTCCTTCTGCGAATGGAAGGGTCCGGCGCAGTACTGGGACTTGGTCGATGGCGCACGCCGCCTGGACCGGGTCGCCTGGAGCTATCCGCATCCCCTGCCCGGTGCCGAGCCGCTGGCAGACAGCGTGGCCTTCTATGCGCACGCGCTGGACTGCCGGGTCGGCGGCATGGTTGTCCGGCCGCAGCCGGGCGGCTTCTACGGGGGATGGATCACGCCGGACCTGGTCGGGCCGTTCAAGGGCGATCCGGCCAGCGCGGGTTGGTAGCGCTGCGGTGGCGGTCGCGGCGGTCCGCGCGGCCGGGCCGGTGCCCGTGAGTCCGCCCGCTTTCTTGCTACGCTTTCGATAGCTTTCAGCGCCCGTCCGACGGGCGCTGGAGCCCGAAAACATCGCGATAAGAAGGTGTGAAGTCCGCCTGTAAGCCGGATTCTGTGCACCGGCCATCCTTGCAGATGCCCGGCGTGACCGCCATTACTCTGGGCCGGGGGTCGCCCACCCGGCTCGGTGCTACCTACCCGCACACTCCCCGGGACCGGGTCGTCGTGTGCCTATTTGGTATTGCTGCGCGTAGAGATTGCCCGTTTCACCTCGAATGCGTTCCGCATTCGAGGTGGCTGTGGGCTTTCGCGGCTGACGCTGCGAACCGGTCGGCTTGCGCCGCCCGGCACCGGCTTGCGCCGGTGGCCCACAGAACACCCCTGTGGCCTGAACTCATTCGAACTCGTCTCTGTTGCTCTGATCCTCACCTCGCGGTGGAGAGCCGTTAGCTCCTACGCTGCCCTTCGCAGTCCGGACGTTCCTCCAGTGCGCTCTTTCGAGACATGCACCAGCGGCGGTCCGGCGGACTTCACGGGCGGGATTATCGCCGTGTCACCGGCAGCGGCGGTCGCTTTGCCAGAATGACGGGCTGTCGTCCGCGACGCCCCGACGCCCTTTTTTCCCCAGGAGACCCATGAAAGCCGACACCATCCTCGCCACCATCGGCGGCACGCCGCATGTCCGCATCCAGCGCCTGTTCCAGGGCATCGCAGGGTCCGGCCAGCAGGTCTGGATCAAGTCCGAGCGCAGCAACCCCGGCGGCTCGGTGAAGGACCGCATCGCGCTGGCGATGGTCGAGGATGCCGAGCGCTCCGGCGCGCTGCAGCCCGGCGGCACCATCGTCGAGCCGACCTCGGGCAACACCGGCATCGGCCTGGCGATGGTCGCGGCCGTCAAGGGCTACAAGCTGGTGCTGGTGATGCCCGACAGCATGTCCGTCGAGCGGCGCCGGCTGATGCTGGCGTACGGCGCGACCTTCGACCTGACACCGCGCGAGAAGGGCATGAAGGGCGCCATCGCCCGGGCCGAGGAGATCGTCGCGACCACGCCCGGCGCCTGGATGCCGCAGCAGTTCGAGAACCCGGCCAACGTCGCGGTGCACGAGCGCACCACCGCGCAGGAGATCCTGACCGACTTCCCCGACGGCATCCACGCGCTGATCACCGGCGTGGGCACCGGCGGCCACATCACCGGCGTGGCGAAGGTGCTGAAGGCGCGCTGGCCGGCGCTGCAGGTGTTCGCGGTGGAGCCGAGCGCCTCGCCGGTGATCTCCGGCGGCAGCCCGGCGCCGCACCCGATCCAGGGCATCGGCGCGGGCTTCGTGCCGAAGAACCTCGACGTGTCGCTGCTCGACGGCACGGTGCAGGTCGAGGCGGAGGACGCTCGCGAATATGCCCGGCGCTCGGCGCGCGAGGAAGGGATGCTGGTCGGCATCTCCTCGGGCGCGACGCTCGCGGCCATCGCACAGAAGCTGCCGGGCCTGCCGGCCGACGCGGTGGTGCTCGGCTTCAACTACGACACCGGCGAGCGCTACCTGTCGGTGGACGGCTTCCTGCCCGCATGAGGCACCGCCGCACGGAGCCGCGGCCGTGACGGCCGATTCCGCCGACTCGGCCGATCCGTCGGGCGGCGCGCTCGCCACCACGCCCGGCCTGGCGCTGGTGCCGGCCGTCGCCGCACCGCTGAACGCCGCCCAGCGCGCCTTCAACACGCTGGTGCGCCGCATCGAGGCCGAGCGGGCGCGGCTCGCCGCCTGGGAGGCCGCGCTGCCCGACTACCACCGGCGCTGGGGCGCGGATCTGCAGCCGCGGCTGGACGCCCGCCGCCGCGCCGCGGCGGATTTCGCGCACTTCCTCGACGGCGCCTACGGCTGGCCGGGCCTGTCCAATGCCGACCGGCGCCTGCTGGCCGAGGCGATCCGGGCGACGGTGCAGCCGCTGGTCGGCACGCCCCGAGGCGACGCAGACGACGACAAGGCCTCTGCGACCGGCATCGCCGCGTTGCGCCGCCTGCTCGACAAATACGCCGATCCGGCCGACACCGCCCGGCGCCCGGCACGCCGCTCGGGTGCGGACGCCTCCGCCCCGCCACCCGTCGACGCCCACGCGACCGCCACCGAGGACGACGACGACCCGTCGCTGTCCCCCGAAGCGCTCGCCGCCCGCATCGACGCCCGGCTCGAAACCGACCGCGCCCGTGCCGAAGCGGCCCGCGAGGCCGGCCGCGCCGCGCGCCGCCGCACCGCCGGCCAGCGCCGCGCCGCCGAGGACGCGCGGCAGGCCGGCCAGTCGGCACGCGACATCTACCGCCGCCTGGCGAGCGCCCTGCATCCCGACCGCGAGCCCGACGCCACCGAACGCGCCCGCAAGACGGTGCTGATGCAGCGCGCCAACGAGGCCTACGCCGCCAGCCGACTGCTCGACCTGCTGCAGCTGCAGCTGGAAGCCGAGCTGACCGACCCGGCCCGCATCGCCGCGCTCGGCGAGGCGCGCCTGGAGGCCTACAACCGGCTGCTGGCCGCCCAGCTCGCCGACGTGGACCGCGAGAACCGCGCGACGGCGGCGCGCATCGCCGGCGAACTGGGCCTGGGCCCGCAGGAGACGCTGTCGCCCGGCCAGATCCCCGCGCGCTTCCGCGAACTGCTGCAATGGCTCGATGCCGAGCGGCAGGCCCAGGTGCGCGAGCGCCGGGCGCTGGTCGATGCCGCCGCGCTGCGGCAGTGGCTGCGGGCACGCCGGCAGGCGGCCCGGCATGCGGGCGGCGGCGACGACTGAGCAGCGCAGGCCAGGCTTTGGGCCGACGCCTGCGGCGCACCGGCGTTCTTATGAAATAAATCGTGCTCTAGCGCCCGTCCCTACTTCGCAGGCAGCTATTAAATAAATAGCATCCAGATATTGGTGCATGGCGCGGTACGCGTGGGTCAGAACTCGTCTGCCCATCAGCCCGCCCCGCCAGTCGCGCAGGCCATGCGGGCACTGGCAAACCCATCGCCCCTGCGACGGCACCGGCCACCGCCCCTCCCGTATCATCGGCGCCCCTTCACCCTGCCCTGCCCGATCACCACGGGCCCGCCGCACGATGACGATCCGTGTTTCCGAGGTCAAGCTGCCGCTCGACCACGCCCCCGAGGCGCTCGCCGCCGCCGTCGCCGCCGCCCTGGGCGTAGCGCCCACCGCCCTGGCCGGCCTCCACGTCCACAAGCGCAGCTTCGATGCGCGCAAGGCCGACCTGCTGCAGGTCTACATCGTCGACGCGACGCTGGCCGACCCGGCGGCCGAGGCGCCGCTGCTCGCGCGCCATGCCGGCCATCCGCACATCGCGCCGACGCCCGACATGGCCTGGGTGCCGCCGCCGGGCGCGCCCTTTTCCGCGCCGGTGCGGCCGGTGGTCGTCGGCTTCGGCCCCTGCGGTATCTTCGCGGCGCTGGTGCTGGCGCAGCTGGGCCTGAAGCCGATCGTGCTGGAGCGCGGCAAGACAGTGCGCGAGCGCACCAAGGACACCTGGCGGCTCTGGCGCAAGAATACGCTGACGCCCGAGTCCAACGTGCAGTTCGGCGAAGGCGGCGCCGGCACGTTTTCCGACGGCAAGCTCTACAGCCAGATCAAGGACCCGCGCCACCTGGGCCGCAAGGTGATGCAGGAATTCGTCGCCGCCGGCGCGCCGCCGGAGATCCTCTACGTCGCGCGGCCGCACATCGGCACCTTCAAGCTGGTGAAGGTGGTGGAAAACATCCGCGCCCAGATCGTCGCGCTCGGCGGCGAGATCCGCTTCGAGCAGAAGGTGACCGACGTGCGGATCGAGGAGGGGCAAGTGCGGGGCCTGACCGTACTCGACCAGGCGAGCGGTGCGGTGCACGAACTGCGCACCGACCACGTCGTGATGGCGCTCGGCCACAGCGCGCGCGACAGCTTCGAAATGCTGCACCGCCGCGGCGTGTTCATCGAGGGCAAGCCGTTCTCGGTCGGCTTTCGGGTCGAGCATCCGCAGGGCCTGATCGACCGGGCCCGCTGGGGCAAGCACGCGGGCCATCCGCTGCTGGGCGCGGCCGACTACAAGCTGGTGCACCACGCGAGCAACGGCCGCGCGGTCTACAGCTTCTGCATGTGCCCGGGCGGCACGGTGGTAGCCGCCACCAGCGAGCCGGGCCGCGTGGTCACCAACGGCATGAGCCAGTATTCGCGCAACGAGCGCAATGCGAATGCCGGCATCGTGGTCGGCATCGACCCGTCGGACTACCCGACCGACTACCGGCACATCGACGTGCCGGCCGAAGCGCAGGGCCGGCCGCACGTGCTGGCCGGCATCGAGCTGCAGCGGCGGCTGGAATCGCATGCCTTCGTGCTCGGCGGCGGCACCTACGAGGCGCCGGGCCAGCTGGTCGGCGACTTCGTGGCCGGCCGGCCGTCCACTGCCTTCGGCGCGGTGGAGCCGAGCTACAAGCCGGGCGTGCGCCTGGGCAGCCTGCACGACGCGCTGCCCGACTACGCGATCGCCGCGATGCGCGAGGCCTTTCCGGCCTTCGCCCGCAAGATCAAGGGCTTCGACCTGCCGGATGCGGTGCTGACCGGCGTGGAGACCCGCACCTCGTCGCCGATCCGCATCGCCCGCGGCGAGGACTTCCAGAGCCTGAACGTGCGCGGCCTGTTCCCGGCCGGCGAAGGCGCGAGCTACGCCGGCGGCATCCTGTCGGCGGGTGTGGACGGCATCAAGGTCGCCGAGGCCGTGGCCCGCTCGCTGGCGGCCTGAGCCGGCGCGATCCTCGCGCAGCGCACGCCCTGTGCGTCCTGCACGTCCCCGTCAGTCCACCGTCACGCCGGCCGAGCGGATCACCCGCGCCCACTTCGCGGTTTCCGCCGCGATGAAGCTGTCGCACTGCTGCGGCGTGGAGCCTTCGGCGAAGGTGCCCATCGTCTGCTCCATGCGGGCGGTGATCTCGGGGCTGCGAATCAGCGCCGCCACTTCGGACGACATGCGCTGCACGATCGCGGCGGGCGTGCCGGCCGGCGCCAGCATCGCCGCCCAGGTGCTGCCGACCAGGGCCGGGTAGCCGAGCTCGGCGAAGGTCGGCACCTCGGGCAGCGCGGGCACGCGGCGGTCGCTCGCCACGCCGATGAGCCGAATCCTGCCGGCCTTGGCGGGCTGGATCAGGTTGGGCGGCGGGTCGAGGAACAGCTGCACCTGCCCGCCCATCAGGTCGGCCAGCGCGGGCGACGCGCCCTTGTACGGCACGTGCACCATGTCGATGCCGGTCACGGTGCGCATCAGCTCTGAGGTCAGGTGCGCCGCCGAGCCGCTGCCCGACGAGGCGTAGCTGATCTTGCCGGGGTTGGCGCGGCCGTAGGCGACCAGCTCGGCCATCGTCTTGAACGGCGCATTCGGCGACACCGCGGCCACCAGCGGCGACACGCCCATCAGCGATACGCCGGTCAGGTCCTTCTTCGGGTCGTAGGGCAGCTTCGGGTACAGCGTGGTGTTGGCGGCGAAGGCGGCGATGAACACGCCGAAGGTGGTGCCGTCCGGCGCGGCCTTGGCCACCGCATCGACGCCGATGATGCTGTTGGCGCCGGGCTTGTTGTCCACCACCACGGGCTGGCCGAGCCGCTGCTGCAGCCCGACCTGCACCAGCCGCGCCATCTGGTCGGTGAAGCCGCCGGCCGTGTAGGGCACGACGATGCGGATCGGCTTGGTCGGCCAGGCGTCCTGCGCGCGGGCCGGCAGCGTCAGTGCGCTGCCGGCGGCCAGGGCCGAGCCGGCCTGCAGCAGGCGGCGGCGGGTGGGATGAAGGGCCATGGGCGTGTCTCCTTTTTTGGGGGCGGGGGTGGGATCGGGTGGCGGCGGATCAGGTCCGGTAGCCCGGGTCCAGGCGGTCCAGCCGGCGCAGCAGGCCGGGCCAGGCCAGACCCGCGCCCTTGCCCTTGGTCACCTGCCGCGACTGCTCGACCGAGGTGGCGACGATCGCATCCGGGATGCGGGTGAGCGTGCCGCCGCCGGCCTGGGCCAGGATCTGGATGCGGCAGGCCGATTCGAGCGTGTACATCGACAGCAGCGCCTCGGGCACGCTGCGGCCGCAGGTCAGCAGGCCGTGGTTGCGCAGCACCAGGAAGCTGGCCTGCCCCAGGTCGGCCACCAGCCGCGGCCGCTCGTCGTCGTTCAGCGCCACGCCTTCGTAGCCGTGGTACGCGATGCGCGCGAGCGGGAAGATCGACTGCTGCGAGATCGGCAGCAGCCCGTCCTCCTGCGCCGACACCGCCACGCCATAGGCGGTGTGGGTGTGCAGCACGCACTGCACCTCCGGCCGGGCCTCGTGGATCGCGCTGTGGATCAGGAAGCCCGCCGGGTTCACGTCGTAGTCCGTCGCCATGACCGGCTCGCCGTGGTGGTCCACCTTGACCAGGCTGGAGGCGGTGATCTCGTCGAACAGCATGCCGTACGGGTTGATCAGGAACTGGTCCGGCTGCCCTGGTACGCGCGCCGAGATGTGGGTGAAGATCAGGTCGTCCCAGCCGAAATGGGCCACCAGCCGGTAGGCGGCGGCCAGCTCGACGCGGGTCTGCCATTCCTCGGCCGTGACCTGGGCGCGCACGCCGGCGGGTTCGGAAACATCGTGCATCGGGAACCTCGGTGAAGGGGGAAACGGGAAACGACGGCGGGCGCGGGGGAAGGTGCGACCAGGGCGCTCAGAGCGCCTTGACCATCTCCGGCACGGCGGCGAACAGATCAGCCTCCAGCCCGTAGTCGGCCACCGAGAAGATCGGCGCCTCCGGGTCCTTGTTGATCGCCACGATCACCTTCGAGTCCTTCATCCCCGCCAAGTGCTGGATCGCCCCGGAGATGCCGGCGGCGATGTAGAGCTGCGGCGCGACGATCTTGCCGGTCTGGCCGACCTGCAGGTCGTTGGGCGCATAGCCCGCATCCACCGCCGCACGGCTCGCACCGATG
>CAJYQL010000012.1 GCA_913776965.1 uncultured Xylophilus sp. | reverse complement strand
GTCGCGGTCGCTCTCCGCCTGCGAAGGTGCGCTGCTGGTGGTCGATGCATCGCAGGGCGTGGAAGCGCAGACGGTGGCCAACTGCTACACCGCGCTCGACCTGGGCGTCGAGGTCCTGCCGGTCCTCAACAAGATGGATCTGCCGCAGGCCGATCCGGACAATGCGAAGGCCGAGATCGAGGACGTGATCGGCATCGATGCGGCCGACGCGATTCCGTGCTCGGCCAAGACAGGGCTCGGTATCGAGGAAATTCTCGAACTGATCGTCGCCAAGGTGCCCGCGCCGCGCGGCAATCCGGAGGCGCCGCTGCGCGCCATGATCATCGACAGCTGGTTCGATCCCTACGTCGGCGTGGTGATGCTGGTCCGTGTGGTCGACGGCCGGCTGCTGAAGGGCGAGCGCTTCAAGATGATGGCCTCAGGCGCGGCCTACAACGCCGACAACCTGGGCGTCTTCACACCCGCCAACGAGTCGCGCGAGGCGCTGAATGCCGGCGAGGTGGGCTACATCATTGCGGGCATCAAGGAGCTGAAGGCGGCGAAGGTGGGCGACACCATCACGCTGGAAAAGAAGCTGCCCAACAACCTCGGCCCGGCGGAGCAGGCACTGCCCGGCTTCAAGGAGATCCAGCCGCAGGTGTTCGCGGGCCTCTACCCTACCGAAGCGAGCGAATACGACCAGTTGCGCGACGCGCTGGAGAAGCTGCAGCTCAACGATGCCTCGCTGCACTTCGAGCCCGAGGTATCGCAGGCGCTGGGCTTCGGCTTCCGCTGCGGCTTCCTGGGCCTGCTGCACATGGAGATCGTGCAGGAGCGCCTGGAGCGCGAGTTCGACCAGGACCTGATCACGACCGCGCCCAGCGTGGTCTATGAAGTGGTCAAGGGCGACGGGGAGGTCATCATGGTGGAAAACCCCTCCAAGATGCCCGACCAGGGCCGCATCCAGGAGATCCGCGAGCCCATCGTGACCGTGCATCTCTACATGCCGCAGGAATACGTGGGCCCGGTGATGACGCTGGCCAACCAGAAGCGCGGCGTGCAGCTGAACATGGCCTACCACGGCCGCCAGGTCATGCTGACCTACGAGCTGCCGCTGGGCGAGATCGTGCTGGACTTCTTCGACAAGCTGAAGTCGGTGTCGCGCGGCTATGCCTCGATGGACTACGAGTTCAAGGAGTACCGCGCATCCGATGTGGTGAAGGTCGACATCCTGCTCAACGGCGAAAAGGTCGATGCGCTGTCGATCATCGTGCACCGCAGCCAGTCGGCCTACCGGGGCCGGGCGGTGGCCGCGAAGATGCGCGAGATCATCAGCCGCCAGATGTTCGACGTGGCGATCCAGGCGGCCATCGGCGCCAACATCATCGCCCGCGAGACCATCAAGGCGCTGCGCAAGAACGTGCTGGCAAAATGCTACGGCGGCGACATCACCCGCAAGCGCAAGCTGCTCGAGAAGCAGAAGGCCGGCAAGAAGCGGATGAAGCAGATCGGTTCGGTCGAGGTGCCGCAGGAGGCCTTCCTCGCGATCCTGCAGGTTGAAGACTGATCGCCGGACAGCGCGGCTCCACTCCCCCAAAACCAAGAACATGCAGCTTCTCACGTCCCTGATCCTGGCCGCCTTCGCTGCCTATGTCGGCGCCTGGTATTTCGGCGCCATCGAAGGCAATTTCGCCTTGCTGCTGATGCTGGCGACGCTGGTGACCGGCGTGTTCTGGCTGGCCGAGCGGCTGGTGTTCCTGCCGCGCCGCCGCCGGGCTGCTGAGGCGGTCGCGGCGTCGATGGCCGCGCGGCGCGAGGAGCTCACCCGCCAGGGCATCCGCAAGGTCGACGGTGCCGACGAGGCCGACGTGCAGCAGGCACAGGCGAAGCTGCTGATGCAGCCGTGGTGGCTGGACTGGACGGCCGGCCTGTTCCCGGTGATAGCGACCGTGTTCCTGCTGCGGTCCTTCCTGTTCGAACCCTTCAAGATCCCGTCGGGCTCGATGATCCCGACCCTGCTAGTCGGCGACCTGATCCTGGTCAACAAGTTCACCTACGGCATCCGGCTGCCGGTGTTTAACACCAAGATCACCGAGGGCAATGCCCCGCAGCGCGGCGACGTGATGGTGTTCCGTTACCCGCCGCAGCCGAGCATGGACTACATCAAGCGTGTCGTCGGCGTGCCGGGCGACGAGGTGGCCTACCTCAACAAGCGCCTGACGATCAACGGCCAGCCGGTGCCGGTCAATACGCTGCCAGATTTCTTCGAGGAAGACGCGATGCGCTACTTCAAGCAGTTCGAAGAAAAGCTCGGCAGCCGTACACACCGCATGATCAACGATCCGGACCGGCCGGCCTATGTGCCGGGCGCGTCGAATTTCGAGTTCAAGGACAACTGCCGCTACACCGTCGAGGGCGTGACCTGCAAGGTGCCCGAGGGCCACTACTTCATGATGGGCGACAACCGCGACAACTCGCTCGACTCGCGTTTCTGGGGCTTCGTGCCCGACCGCAACATCGTGGGCAAGGCCTTCTTCGTATGGATGAATTTCGGCAACCTGAAGCGCATCGGCGGGTTCAACTGACATGAATACCGTTGTCTACCTGCAGTCGTCCCGTCGGCAGCATCAGCGCGGTCTGAGCCTGCTCGGACTGTTGTTCGTCGGCGTCGTCCTCGCCAGCGTGGTGATGGTGGGCGTGCGCATCGCGCCGTCGGCCATCGAGTACCAGGCGATCCGCAAGGCGGTGCGCACCGCGCGGGTGGAGGCATCGCCGCCGGCGATCCGCGCCGCATTCGACCGCACCGCGTCGGTGGACTACATCTCGTCGATCAGCGGCAAGGACCTGGACATCGTGCAGGTGACCGACCAACGCGGCGATGGGCAGGGCTACCGCGTCTCCTTCGCCTACGAGAAGGAGATACCGTTGTTCGGCCCGGCGTCGCTGCTGCTGCGCTACATCGGATCGTCGGACTAGGTGGCGATGTCTCCGAACCCGGCCCTCGCCGCGCTGCAGGACCGGCTGCAGCACCGTTTCGCCGATCCGCAGCTGCTGCAACGCGCCGTGACGCACCGCAGCTATTCGGCCGACCATTACGAGCGCCTCGAATTCCTGGGCGACTCGGTCCTGAACCTCGCGATCTCCAGCCTGCTCTACGACCGTCTGGCCGACCTGCCGGAAGGCGACCTGTCGCGGGTGCGGGCCAACCTCGTACGCCAGGAGACGCTGCACCAGCTGGCGCTCGACCTGCAGCTGCCGCAGACGCTGCGGCTGGGGGAGGGCGAGGCCAAGTCGGGCGGCCAGCGCCGGCCGTCGATCCTCGCCGACGTGCTGGAAGCGCTGATCGGGGCGGTCTACCGCGACGCGGGCTACGCGGCGGCCGAGCGGCTGGTGCACCGGCTGTTCGCCCGGATCGACATCACGCCACGCATGCAGGCGGCCGAGAAGGATCCGAAGACCGAGTTGCAGGAGTGGCTGCAGGGCCGCAGAATGAAACTGCCCGCCTACCGGGTGGTCGCGACCGTTGGGGCGGCCCACCGGCAGACCTTCGACGTGGAATGCGAGATCGTCGAACTCCACCGCACCGAGCGCGGCATCGGCGGCTCCCGCCGGGCCGGCGAACAGGCCGCCGCCGCGGCGATGCTGGCCTATCTGAAAGCGAACCATCCATGAACGATGCTACTAAAAACGTAGCTGCTGATGCAGGCGGGGCGGGCGCAGAAGCCGAATTTTCTTTCAAAGATGCGCCGGTCGAGGCCCATCCGATGCCGCCGATCCCCCCGGTCGTCGGCGGCCCGGCGTCCGACGGCCAGCGCTGCGGCGTGATCGCGATCGTCGGCAAGCCCAACGTCGGCAAGTCGACGCTGCTCAACGCGCTGGTCGGCCAGAAGATCAGCATCACCTCCCGCAAAGCGCAGACCACCCGCCACCGGATCACCGGCATCCGGACCCGCGGGGCGACGCAGTTCATCTTCGTTGATACGCCGGGCTTCCAGACCCGGCACGGCACGGCGCTCAACAAGTCGCTCAACAAGACGGTGATGGGCGCGATCGGCGATGTGGACCTGGTGCTGTTCGTGGTGGAGGCGGGCAGCTTCACGCTGGCGGATGCCAAGGTGCTGTCGCTGCTGAAGCCGGGCATCCCGGCGCTGCTGATCGCCAACAAGCTCGACAGCGTGCTGCGCCGCGCGGAGATGCCGCCTTGGCTGAAGAGCATGCAGGAGCGCCATCCGTTCGCCGAGTTCGTGCCGATGTCGGCCAAGAACAAGGGCGATGTGGAGCGCCTCTTCGCGATCTGCGAGAAGTACCTGCCCGAACAAGCCTGGTGGTACGGCGAGGACGAACTGACCGACCGCAGCGAGAAGTTCCTGGCGAGCGAGACGGTACGCGAAAAGCTCTTCCGCTTCACCGGCGACGAGCTGCCCTACACCTCGACCGTCGTCATCGACAAGTTCGAGGAAGAGGCGAGCAAGACCCATAAGCGCATGGTGCGCATCGCCGCCACGATCGTCGTGGAGCGCGAAGGCCACAAGGCGATGGTGATCGGCGACAAGGGCGAGCGGCTCAAGCGCATCGGCACCGAGGCCCGCCAGGAGCTCGAGAAGCTGATGGACGCCAAGGTGTTCCTGGAGATCTGGGTCAAGGTGCGGTCGGGCTGGGCCGACGACGAGGCGCGAGTGCGCAGCTTTGGCTACGAGTAAACGCATCGCCGACGCGCCGGCGTTCGTCCTGCACCGCTACGACTGGAGCGAATCCAGCCTCATCCTCGAAGTCTTCTCGCGCGACCACGGGCGGCTCGCACTGGTCGCCAAGGGCGCCAAGCGGCCGAGCTCCAACTTCCGGCCGGTGCTGCTGCCGCTGCAGCCGCTGCGCCTGACCTGGACGGTCTCCACCGCGGCGGATGCCGACATCCACACCCTGAAGGGGGCCGAATGGGCCGGCGGCCACGTGATGCCGACCGGCGACGCGCTGCTGTCGGGTTACTACCTGAACGAACTGCTGCTGCGCCTGCTGGCCCGCGACGACGCCCATCCGCGGCTGTACGACGCCTATGCGACGGTGGTGCGCATCCTGGCCTCGGAGCACGGCGAGGCGCTCCAGCCGGTGCTGCGGGCCTTTGAGGTGCTGCTGCTGCGCGAGGTCGGCGTGCTGCCGGCGCTCGATCTGCAGACCGCGACGCGCGCACCGGTCGCAGACGACGGACGCTACCTGCTCGTTCCCGAGGGTGGCCTGCGCCTGGCGCAGATCGACGAACGGCAGGCCCTGTCCGGCCGCCAGTGGCGGGCGCTGCAGGCCGGGCTGGACGACGTGGCGCCGCTGACCGCGATGCTGCCGGCCGTGGCCTCGGCCGCGGGCGAACTGAAGCCGCAGCTGCGCCAGCTGCTCCACTACCATAGCGGCCTGCAGACTCTGCGCACCCGCCAGATGATGATGGACCTGCAATCCCTGCTATGACCGCTGCCCCCGCTCCGCACCCCCGCACCGCCCTGTCGGTCAACGTGAACTTGGTCGCGCAGGTGCGCAACCGCCGCCACCTCGGCATTCCGGACGTGGTGCGGGCCGCCTCGATCTGCCTGGAGGCCGGTGCCCAGGGCATCACCGTGCATCCCCGGCCCGACGGCCGCCACATCCGGGCCGACGACGTGCGCGACCTGTCCGCGCTGCTGCGCGACTGGCCGCAGGCGGAGTTCAACATCGAGGGCAACCCGTTCCACAACCTGATGGACTTCATCCGCCAGTACCGCCCGCACCAGGCGACCTTCGTGCCCGACAGCGAGGAGCAGCCGACCAGCGACCACGGCTGGCGCTTTCCCGAGGATGCGGAGCGCCTGCGGCCCCTGGTGGAGGAGTGCCAGGCGCTCGGTGTGCGGGTCAGCCTGTTCATGGACCCGGAGCCGGCGCAGATGGCGGCGGTTCGCGCGGTCGGCGCGGACCGGGTCGAGCTCTATACCGAAACCTATGCCAGCGCCTACCGCACGCCGCGCCAGGCTGCCGTGCTGGCCAGCTTCGCCGCCGCTGTGCAGGCCGCGCTCGATGCGGGCCTGGGCGTCAATGCCGGGCACGACCTCAACCGCGACAACCTCGCGGACTTCCTGCGGGCGGTGCCCGGCGTGGCCGAGGTGTCGATCGGGCACGCGCTGATGAGCGATGCGCTGGAACTGGGCTACGCCGCCACGGTGCGCGCGTACCAGCAGCGGATCGACGCCGCGGCCGCATGATCTACGGCATCGGCACGGACATCTGCGACGTGCGGCGCATCCGCCGCAGCGTGGAGCGCCACGGCGACCGGTTCGCCGACCGCATCCTCGGCCCGCAGGAACTGCAGGCCTGGCGGGCGCGCAGTGTCCGTTGGCCCGACCGCGGCCTGCGCTACCTAGCGACGCGTTTCTCCGCCAAGGAGGCGTTCAGCAAGGCGATCGGCACCGGCATGGTGACCCCGATGGCCTGGAGCCTCTGCGAGATCCTGAACCTGCCGGGCGGCAAGCCGGCGATCGTGCTGCATGCTGGATTGAAGACGTGGTTCGAGGAACGGCGGCTGCGTGCGCACGTCACCGTGACAGACGAAACCGACTATGCCGTCACCTTCGTGGTGGTGGAGACGACCGACTGAACTGCCTGCTGCCATGCTTGCCGCTCCTGCCGCACTTTCCGCTGCATCTGCCCCCGTCCATTCGCCGCTGATCATCGACGTCGCCGGCACCGAACTCACGGCCGCCGACCGCCGCCGCCTCGCCGATCCGCTGGTCGGCGGCGTGATCTATTTCACCCGCAACTGGCGCGACCGGGCCCAGATCACCGCCTTGTCGGCCGCGATCAAGGCGGTCCGGCCGGACATGCTGATCTGCGTCGACCACGAGGGCGGCCGGGTGCAGCGGTTTCGGACCGACGGCTTCACCGTACTGCCGCCTGCACGCCGCTTCGGCGACTGCTGGATGGACGATGCCGAGGGCTTCGGGACGGGCGCCCAGCGCGCGATGGACGTAGCGACGGCCGCAGCCTTCGTCATGGGCGCCGAGTTGCGCGCCTGCGGCATCGACTTCACTTTCGCGCCGGTCCTCGACCTCGACCACGGCAGCAGCGGGGTGATCGGCAACCGCGCCTTCCACCGCGATCCGCGCGTGGTGGCCACGCTCGCGCGCTGCACCGCGCACGGCCTGCGCCAGGCCGGCATGCAGCACTGCGGCAAGCATTTCCCTGGGCACGGCCATGTGCAGGCCGATTCGCACACCGATTTTCCGGTGGACGAACGGTCGCTTGCGGCGCTGCTCGCCGACGATGCCGCGCCCTACCGCTGGCTGCGCGGCATGCTGGCTGCAGTGATGCCGGCGCATGTCGTCTACCCCGCGGTCGACAGCCGGCCCGCCGGCTTTTCGCAACGCTGGCTGCAGGAGGTGCTGCGCGCACAGCTCGGTTTCGACGGCGCGATCGTGAGCGACGACCTGAGCATGGAGGCGGCGCGGCGGATCGATGGTCGCACGGTCGACCATGCCGAAGCCGCAATCGCGGCACTGGCGGCCGGCTGCGACCTGGCCTTGCTGTGCAACCAGAGCATCGGCGACGGCGTGCCGCTGGACGCGGCGCTCGAGGGCGTTGCAGCCGCATGGCGCGACGGTCGTCTCGTCGGGTCTGCAGAGAGCGACGCCCGCCGCCGTGCGCTGCTGCCGCGCGACGTTGCGTTGCCGTGGGATGCACTGCAGGCCGATCGTCGGTATCGGCTGGCACGTTCGGTGCTGTCGGCTATCGGCTGAGGGTCACGCGGCGCGTTCGGTAGGCCGGCCGGAACGGGGCCATGTGGACGGTTGACCGATCTCTGCACGCGAATGGGCTGCCAGGTCTTCGACGGACGCGCCGTTCTGTCGTTCGATTCCGCGTGGTGCCGCCGCCGAACATGTCCTCCGTAGCCATCCGTCGGATGTTGGGCAGATGCTCGGCGGGTCGCTGCAGGATATGCGCCAACGGCGAAATGCAGGGTGATCCACGGACGCATGTGCCTGCCTGGCAGGCGGATCCGCAGCGGATAAATCGAAAAGTTTGCGCTCGCTGACAATAAGGGTATGGCGGAGACTTTCACTGGTACGACGGACGCAGGGTCCGGTCCTGCCCGCATGGAGCGGGCGGTATGGGCGCTGTCCGTGTACGGCGTGCCGATCCTCGTCGGGTTGCTGAGCTGCCTCGTGCTGCTGTTCGGTCTGAGTCCGTACCGCCATGGGACGCCACCGCTCCAGCCTCTCGTTGCCGTCGACCCTTCCCTCGCGCAACCGGTGGACCCGGACGACGCGCGCCGGCGGCTGGGCGGCACGGCGGCCCGGACGTCCTGGAGCACGCAGCGGTCGGAGCAGCCGGTCTGGTTCGGCCTCGCGATCCCGCAAGCCCCGCCGGATG
Source organism: uncultured Xylophilus sp. (assembly GCA_913776965.1). Lineage (GTDB taxonomy): Bacteria > Pseudomonadota > Gammaproteobacteria > Burkholderiales > Burkholderiaceae_C > Xylophilus. The sequence goes on along the minus strand of CAJYQL010000012.1, from coordinate 3,400 downwards.
AAGCGGCGCGGACACTGGAGTTTCCGTCGCCGTACGGTACCGACCTGATCTGCTGGGAGGGCCCGGAGCTCGACCTGCTGGGCGGTGCGACCCGCTCCCAGGGCTCCCGGGCGCTGTTCCCCCGGAAAGGCGCATTTGCCCTGACCTTGAACGGCGCCAGCCCGGCGGAACTGATCTGCCGCGGCAGTTTCGCCGGACCGGCGCACATCACCGCCGTGTTGTGGAGCACACCGGAATACCTGCGGTCCGTCCGATCCTTCGACCGCAACGCCGCATTGCTCGACGGCGCGACGGCGCTGATGGCGGCGTTCCTGGTGGTCGCTGCGGTGGTCCACCGTCGCGCGCTGTACCTGCTGTTCGCCGTCTGGCTGTTCCTCGCGATGCGAGTGGGGGGGGTGCCGAGCGGCTGGGACGTGATGTGGCTCGGGCAGGTGGTGCCGGCCGACTGGCTGACCCGGGTCAGGGCCCTGTCCCTGGGCCTTTACGGCGTGGTGCTCGTCACGCTGCACCGCGCCTTGTTCCGCGAGGCGCTGGCCGGCAGCGTGTTCGCGCGCCTCCTGCGCGTCGCCCATCGGGTGACCTGGCTGGTGGCGCTGGCGGCTTGCGCGCTGCCGTACCGCTGGTTCGTACCGCTGGTCTGGTCCGTGGGCGGTGCGGTGCTGGTGTTGATGTGCACCAGCCTCTGGACCATCGTGCAGCGGTCCTCCTCGCGCGTCGCGTTCTGGTACAGCGGGGCGCTCGCCGTTGCGCTGCTCGCCCACCTGGTCGAGATCGTCGCCGTGGCGACCGGTCGGCAGGAATTCGTCGATGCCTTCAACGGCGTGACCGCCACACTGGTCTCCAGCCTGCTGGCCTGCCTGGCATTCGCCGAACGGATGCGGGAGGAGCAGCTCCAGGGGAAGGCGGCCCATGCGCACCTGCAGCATATGCTCGACACCGCGCCGGTCGGCCTGTTCACGCTCGATCGCGAAGGCCGCATCGCACGGGCCAACCCGGCGCTGCGGCGGATGCTGAACTTGCGGGTAAGCGGCGGGAACACCACCTGGGCCCAGCAGTTCGGTGCGGAGGCGTGGCTGCGGTTGCGCCATATCGCGAACCGGCAGGACGACAGCGACGCACTGGAGGTGCGATGGCCGACGGGCAGCACGCGCGGCGCGCCGGAGCAGCGGCGCTTCCTGGTCCGGGCGACCCATGCGGACGGTCGTATCGAGGGATCGCTGCAGGATGTCACCGACCGATCGCGGACGGCCGAGCACCTCCAGTTCCTCGCCGACCACGATCCGCTGACCGGCCTCTCCAACCGCCGAGGCATCGAACAGGTGCTGGACCGGGCCCTGCAGCGGCTGGTGCAGAACGGCCCGCCGGTGTCGGTCGCGCACCTCGACCTGGATCGCTTCCAGCTCGTCAACGACCTGTTCGGCCACGCGGCGGGCGACGAGGTCCTCAAGCGTGTCCGCGACCGGATCGGACACTGCCTGCCGGACGACATGGACGTTGCGCGGATCGGTGCCGACGAATTCGTGGTCGTGATGGTCGGCAGCGATATTCGATCCGCCCGCACGATAGGCGAGGCGCTGGTCGACAGCATCGGCACCGTCGCCTACCGCGTCGGCGACAAGACGTTCCCGGTCCATGTGTCGGTGGGCGTGGTGGAGGTCGCACCGCACCACGACGTCAAGACCGTGCTGCTCGCGGCCGACCGCGCCTGTCGCCAGGCCAAGGCGCGCAGCCGCGGCAAAGGCCTGGTCTGCTACGACAAGGATGCGACGGTGTTCCGGGAACATGCGGTCGAACTGCAGCTGATCGAGCAGATCGCGGGCGATCATCTGGACGATCATTTGTCCGTCGTGATGCAGCCGATCATGTCGCTCGTCCGGCCATCGGAGGTCCTCAATGTCGAGGTCCTGCTGCGCATGCGCGGTACCGACGGCGACGCGGTGCCGACGCCGCAGCTCATCCAGGCGGCAGAGGCGACCGGCCGCATGGCGGCGATCGACCGCTGGGTGCTCGACGGCACGCTGGCCTGGATGGAGACGCACCACGACCGCCTCGCATCCATGCAGTTCGTCTGCGTGAACCTGAGCGGCGCGTCGCTGAACGACAAGCGGTTCGTGGAAGACGTGGTGCAGCTGCTCGATGCCCGGCCGGTCGCGGCGCGGCGGATCTGTTTCGAGATCACCGAGAGCGTCGCGCTCCTCGACCTGGACAACACCCGGCAGTTCATCGCCCGCATCCGGCGCCACGGTGCCCGGGTGGCGCTGGACGACTTCGGCGCCGGCTACACCTCGTTCGCCTACCTGCGGGAACTGCCGGCGGACATCCTCAAGATCGACGGGAAGTTCGTGTGCGACATGAACCGGCAACCGGCCAATGTCGCGATCGTCGAGGCGATCGTGCGCCTGGCGCGCAACCTGGGCATGCAGACGATCGCCGAATGGGCTGAAGATGCGGACACGGTGCGCACCCTGGTCGGCCTCGGCGTGGACTATGTCCAGGGCTATGCGGTGGCCGAGCCGCAATCGCCCGATGCGCTGCCCGGCGCGGCGTCGGCGGCCGCCTTCGCGACGGCGGGGCCGATACGCGCCGTCGTGGAGGACATCGAAGCGCGCAACCGGTCGGCGGGCGCCCTGGCCCTCTGACCGTCCGCGGGTCGCAGCAGGGGCTCAGGATTCCCGGCGCAGCGCCGGGAACAGGATCACGTCGCGGATGCTCGGCGAATCGGTCAGCAGCATCATCAGCCGGTCGATGCCGATGCCGCAGCCGCCGGTGGGGGGCATGCCGTACTCCAGCGCCCGCACGAAGTCATGATCGAAGAACATCGCTTCGTCGTCGCCGCTGTCTTTGGCGGCCACCTGGGCGTTGAAGCGGGCGGCTTGGTCCTCGGCGTCGTTCAGCTCGGAGAAGCCGTTGCCGAATTCGCGGCCGGTGATGTAGAGCTCGAAGCGCTCGGTCACCTCCGGCCGATCATCGTTGGCGCGCGCCAGCGGGCTGATCTCCGTGGGGTGCTCCATGATGAAGGTCGGCTGCCAGAGCTTCTCTTCCACCGTCTCCTCGAAGTACAACACCTGCAGGCTCGCCAAGCTGCGGCCGGCCAGGCGGTGCTTGGCCTCGGTCAGGCCCAGTTTGCGCAAGGCGTCTGTCAGCCATTGCGCGTCGTCCACCTGGTCGCCGGCCTCGGTGTACTTCAGGATCGCTTCACGGATCGTCAGCCGCTCGAACGGCTGCGACAGGTCCACCGGCTTGCCCTGGTAGGAGAGCTGCTGGCCGCCCGCCGCCTTCTCGGCGATGGTGCGGATCAGCGTCTCGGTGAAGTCCATCAGGTCGCGGTAGTTCCAGTAGGCCGCGTAGAACTCCATCATCGTGAATTCCGGGTTGTGCCGGACGCTGATGCCTTCGTTGC
>CAJYQL010000011.1 GCA_913776965.1 uncultured Xylophilus sp. | reverse complement strand
AGAACGGCAGCTTCCCAAGCTTCATACGAGGGTTCGATTCCCTTCACCCGCTCCATCCGGTCCCCCACGCTGTCCGTGTCCTCCTCTCCTGTGCACGCCCTCCGGGCGACACCGCCGGCCCCGTCGTCCGGCCCTTATGACAGCGGCGACTGTCTCCTGACCGTCTGCATCGCCACTTTCCGCCGTGCCGGCACGCTGGTGCTGCTGTTAGACGACCTCGCCTCCCAGTCCTGTCCGCCGCAGCAGGTCGTGGTCGTCGATAACGACGCGGCCGGCAGCGCCCGGCCGGTGGTGGATGCCTTCCGCCAGCGCTGCGGCTCCATCGCGGTCGACTACGCCATCCAGCCGCAACTGAATTTGGCGATCACCCGCAACCGGACGGTCGACTTGGCGCGCGGCCGGTGGCTGGCATTCATCGACGACGACGAACGGGCGCTGCCCGACTGGATCGCGCACCTGCTGGCGACGCAGGACCTTTTTCCGTGCGATGTGGTGCTCGCGCCGGTCCACGCGGTGTTGCCGCCCGCCGCGCCGGCCTGGCTGGTGCGCAGCGGCGTGTACGACGCCCTGTCGTTCACGACCGGCGACACCGTGCCGGCGTCGGCAATGCGGGGCGGCAACATGCTGATCGACCGCCGGTGGCTGCGGGACGCTGGTGGCCGATTCGACCCCGCCTTCGGCCAGACCGGCGGCGAATGTGCCGATCTGCTGAAACGGCTGGCGCGCAGCGGCGCCCGCATCGTGTGGAGCGAGGAAGCGGCGGTACTGGAGCCGGTGGAGCCGCCACGGCTCGACCGCGACTGGATCCTGCGCCGCGCCTGGCGCACGGGGCTGGACGCCGAGCGGCATACACAGCGCACCGATCCCCACGGACGGCACTGGTGGCGTCGCAGCGCGGTCGCATGCCGGTCGGCGATCGCGGTCGCCTGGCACACGGGGTCGGCCGGCGTGCTCTGGCTGGCGGGCGCACACCATGGTGTTCGGCGGGCGGTCTGCGCCGCTGAGGCGCTGGGCCGGCTGACGGCCGCGGCGGGTGGTGCGACCGCACGAGGTGAGACGCGGTCGCGCGACGCCCACAGCCGGCCCGATTAGCGGCAGAAGCCCGCTTCATTCTTGGTAGGATCAGTCGTGCGTTTTTGTAACGCCGCCATCCTGCCGATGCTTCGCCCGTCCGCCCCTTCTGCCGTCGTCCGCCTGTTCGGTCTGGAAATCCAGGCAGCGACGCTGGGCGGCGCGACCGCGTTGCTGGCCGGGCGCGCAGACCTTGCGCCCGCTGCCGTGGTCGTCACTCCCAACGTCGACCATCTCGTGCGGCTGGACCGCCAGCCCGACTTCCAGCGCCGCTATGCCGGTGCGGATTTCATCTTCGCCGACGGCATGCCGGTGGTCTGGGCCAGCCGTCTGCTGGGCCGCCCCCTGCCCGAGCGGGTCACCGGATCGGACCTGTTCGTGGAACTGTGCCGCGAAGCCGTGCGGCGGGACTGGCGGGTGACAGTGCTGGGAGGCATGCCGGGGTCCGAGGCCATGCTGCGCGACCGTTTTCAGCAGGCCTATCCGGGCATCGACGTGGACCTGATCTGCCCGTCCATGCGGTTCGATCCCCACGGGCCGGAAGCGCTAGACGCCGTCGCACGCATCCAGGCGCGCGCGCCGCAGGCCGTGTTCGTGTGCCTGGGCATGCCGAAGCAGGAGTTGTGGGCGCTGCAGCACGCGCCCGCGCTGCCGGGCGGCATCGTGCTCTGCGTCGGCGCGGCGATGGAATTCGGGCTGGGCCTACAGCGCCGTGCGCCGCGCTGGGTGCAGCGGGCCGGGCTCGAATGGCTGTCGCGCCTGCTGTCGGACCCGCGCCGGTTCTGGCGGCGCTATCTGGTGGACGACCCGCATTTCCTGCGGCTGTGCTGGCGCGAGTGGCGCAGGATGCGCACGGCCCGATGAGCCAGGCCTATAACCCTGCCGCGCACCATCGGCTGTTCTTCTGGATCGTCGGGTTTTCTGCAGGCGCAATTTCGCTGACCGGCCACCTGGCGGCGGAACTCTATGCCGGTATCGCCCCGGGAGCGATCGACAAGGGCCGTGCGGTGATCGTCGCCGCCGTGGCGATCTACTTCTTCGTCAAGTTCGAGCAGCTGACCAGTACCCGCCGGATGGGCTACATGCTGTATCGGGCGTCGCTGCAGTGGGTCAGCGTGGTCGTCGTCACCCTGGTGGCCGAAGTGCTGCTGCCCCATGGCGATGCCGACGCGGCCCGGCGCGCAGCGCAGCTCTGGGCGCTGGGCACCTGGCCGTGCATGCTGCTGGCGATGGCCGGACTGCGGCTGATGTCCGAGCAGATGTACGGCGGCGGGCAGACCCGGCGCACGATCTTCATCATGCCGGGCCGCCAGGCACACATCCTGAACACCCGGCTCGGCCGCTCGCCGAACCTCGGCATGCAGGTGGACGGCTATTTCGGCCGGGCCTATCCGGAAGACCAGGCGCAGATGCACCGCATCGGCAACGTCGAGGATGCAGCCGAGTACCTGCGCGAGAACACCTGCAACGTCGTCTTCATCGGCACCGACCTGCTGACGACCAACCACATCCATCCGATCATGGACCGGCTGAGCGATTCGACCGCCGCGGTGTACTTCGTGCCCGAGATCGATCCGCGCAGCCCGTTCCAGATCGATATCGCGTCGGTCGCCGACGTGCCGGTACTGTCGCTGCACGAGAACAACATCCTCGGCATGGCACGGGTGCTGAAGCGGACGATGGACATCGCGCTGTCCCTGCTCGCCCTGCTGGTCTTCGCCCTGCCGATGCTGGCGATCGCCCTGGCGATCCGCCGGACGTCTCCTGGCCCGATCCTGTTCCGGCAGACACGCTACGGACAGGACGGGCGCCCGATCAGCATGCTGAAATTCCGGAGCATGTACGTCCACCAGCAGACCGCCGGCGAAGTGCGGCAGGCGACCCGCGGTGACCCCCGGATCACCCCGCTCGGCCGCTTCATCCGCCGCACCTCGATGGATGAGCTGCCGCAGCTCTTCAACGTGCTCAACGGCAGCATGAGCTTGGTCGGCCCGCGTCCGCATGCGATGGAGCACAACGAGTTCTACCGCCAGCAGATCAAGGGCTACATGCTGCGCCACACCGTCAAGCCGGGCATCACCGGCTGGGCGCAGGTCAATGGCCTGCGGGGCGAAACCGATACGCTGGAGAAGATGATGAAGCGCGTCGAATACGACCGGTTCTACATTAAGCACTGGTCGGTCGGCCTGGACCTGCGCATCCTGGGGCGCACCGCGCTGCTGGTGGTACGCGACCACCAGGCGTACTGAAGACCGCGCCCCGGGAAGTGCGAAAGCAGGCCAGCCGTTACAGGTCGGCCAGCACCCGTACATGCGCCTCGACGCTGCGTGCCAGCGCATCGAGGTGGTAGCCGCCCTCCAGGCAGGACACGATGCGGCCCTTGGCGAAGCGGCGGGCAATGTCCTTGATCCGCGCGGTGATCCAGACGAAGTCCTGCTCGGTCAGCCCGAGCTGGCCCAGGTCGTCCTCCCGGTGGGCATCGAAGCCGGCGCTGACGAACACCATCTGCGGCCGGAAGGCCTCCAGCCGCGGCATCCAGATCATCTCGATCAGCTCGCGCACGTCCATGCCGCGGGTATAGGCCGGCACCGGCAGGTTGACCATGTTGACCGCAGGCGACTCGGTACCCGAGTGCGGGTAGAAAGGATGCTGGAAAAACGACACCATCAGCACCCGATCGTCGCCGGCGAGGATGTCCTCGGTGCCGTTGCCGTGGTGCACATCAAAGTCCACCACCGCGACCCGCGCGAGGCCGTGGTGATCCAGCGCATGGCGCGCCGCGACCGCCACGTTGTTGAAGAAACAGAAGCCCATCGCCCGCTCGCGCTCGGCATGGTGGCCGGGCGGGCGAATCGCGCAGAAGGCGTTTTCCAGGGTGCCGGCGATCACCGCATCGGTGGCCGCAACCGCAGCGCCGGCGGCATGGCGGGCGGCCTGCAGGGTGTACGCGTTCAGCGCCGTGTCGGGGTCGACCTGCGCGACCGGAGGCCCGCCGGCGGCGGCGTCCGAAGCCCTGCGGGCGTCGAGCGCCGCAAGCCGGGCGAGATGCGCTGGGGTGTGCGCGCGCAGCAACGCGGCATCGGACGCCGCGGGCGCCTCGTGCCGCACCAGCGCGTCGGCCACGCCGGTGAGCAGCAGGCGGTCCTCAATCGCATCGAGCCGGGCGGGGCATTCGGGGTGGCCGGCGCCCATGTCGTGACGGCGGCAGTCGGGGTGGACGAAATAGCCGGTCTTCATGGGCGTCGCGGGTCGTCTCGGGGCGTGTTTTTCGGCTAACGTCGTGCCATGCAGACACAGCAGAAACTCGAGGCCCTGCTCGGCCAGCTTAACACGGTGATCGTGGGCAAGGAGGCGCAGGTCCGCGACTGCGTGGCCTGCCTGCTGGCGGGCGGCCATCTGCTGATCGAGGACGTTCCGGGCGTCGGCAAGACCACGCTCGCCCATGCGCTCGCCCGCACCTTCGGCCTCCAGTTCGCCCGGGTGCAGTTCACCGCCGACCTGATGCCCGGAGACCTGGTGGGCGTGTCGGTCTACGAACGCGGGCGCGAGGGCTTCGTGTTCCACCCCGGCCCGGTGTTCGCGCAGGTGCTGCTGGCCGACGAGATCAACCGCGCCAGTCCCAAGACCCAAAGCGCCCTGCTCGAGGCGATGGAAGAGAAGCAGGTGACGGTCGAAGGCGAGACCCGCGCCCTGCCCCACCCGTTCTTCGTGATCGCCACCCAGAACCCGCACGACCAGCTCGGCACCTTCGCGCTGCCCGAGTCGCAGCTCGACCGTTTCCTGATGCGGATCTCGCTCGGCTATCCGGACCGCGCGGCGGAACGGCTGCTGCTCGCCGGGGAGGACCGGCGCGACCTGCTCGACCGGCTGTTGCCGCTGCTCTCGACCGACGAGCTGCTCGCGCTCCAGCAGGAGGCCCTCGCGGTCCATGCGGCCGATCCGCTGATCGACTACGTGCAGGAGCTGCTGGCCGCGACCCGGTCGGGCCGGTGGTTCGTGCAGGGCCTGTCGCCCCGCGCCGGCCTGGCCTTGGTGCGGGCGGCGAAGGCGCAGGCGCTGCTCGCGGGGCGGAACTACGTGGCGCCCGACGACGTGCAGGCGGTGCTGCCCCAGTGCGTGGCCCACCGCCTGGTGCCGGTCGGCACCTCGGGGCGCAGCGCGGTCGATCAGGTCCGCGCAATGGTCGAGGCCGTGCCCCTTCCCTGATGAGCCTCCGCGCCTTTCTCGGCCGCCGCCGGGCGGCGCGGGCCGCCGGGTCTGCCGGACCGCTGTCGCGCTGGCTGGCCGGCCGCCTGCCGCGCCAGGACACGCAGCGGCTGACCCACCGCAACGTGTACATCCTGCCGACCCGTGCAGGCGCGCTGCTGGCCGCGGTACTGGCGGTGCTGCTCGTCGCGTCGATCAACTACCAGCTCAACCTCGGCTACCTGCTGACCTTCCTGCTGGCGGGCAGCGCACTGGCCGGCATGCACGCCGGCCACGCCAACCTGCGCAATGCCACGCTGCACCTGTTGCCGCCCGCCCCGGCCTTCGCGGGCGACGCGGCGATGCTGGAGGTGCAGATCGCGAGCGACAGCCGCGCGGTGCGCCATGCACTGGCCCTCGGGGTGATGGGCAGCACGCCCCGCGCCTGGACGGACGTACCCGGCGGCGGCATCGCCACCGTCCGGATCGCCTGGACGCCGCCCGCCCGGGGCGAGCAGCCGCTGCCGCCGCTGGTCGCCGAAACCCGCTTTCCGATGGGCACCTTCCGCGTCTGGACGGTCTGGCGGCCGGCCGCCTCGCTCCTCGTCTATCCGCGGCCCGAGACGCCGACGCCGCCGCTGCCCGCCGGGGAGCCGCAGGCGCAGCAGGACCCCCATGCGGTGGCCGGACGCGCCGGTACCGGCGATCCCGACGGCGTGCGCGGCTACCGGCGCGGCGACCCGCAGCGGCTGGTCGTCTGGAAAAAAGCCGCGCAGGCGATCGCCGCCGGCAGCGACACGCTGGTCAGCCGCGATGCGACATCCACCCAGCGGCAGGACCTCTGGCTCGACCTGCAGCAGGCCGGTGCGACCGGCCTGAGCGGGCGGGAGCTGCAGCTCTCGCGCCTCTGCGCATGGGTGCTGCAGGCCGACCGGCTCGGTCTGGCCTACGGTCTGCGCTTGCCCGGCACCACGCTCGCGTCGTCCACCGGCGCCCGCCACCTGCAGGCCTGCCTGGAGGCCCTCGCCCGATGCTGACCCGCTGGAACGCCCTGCCGCGCGACAGCCGCGACACGCTGTTCCTGCTCGTGGTGGTGGGCTGGACGCTCGCCCCGCAGGCGTTCCACCTGCCACCCTGGGCCGCCATGCTGGCCTACCTGCTCCTGCTGTGGCGCGGTCAACTCGCCTGGCGGTCGGCGCCGCTGCCGGGTCGCTGGTGGATGGTCGGCCTGGTGGTGCTGACCGTCGCCGCCACGTTCGCCACCTTCCGCACCATCGCCGGCCGCGAGGCGGGAGTCACGCTGGTGGTGATGCTGCTCGCCCTCAAGACGCTGGAACTGCGGGCGCGGCGGGATGCGATGGTGGTGTTCTTCCTCGGCTTCTTCGTGATGCTGACGAACTTCCTATTCTCGCAGTCGCTGCCGGTCGCACTCTCGATGGTGGTCGCGCTGGCCGGACTGCTGACCGCGCTGGTCCAAGCCCACATGCCGGTCGGCCGGCCGCCGCTGGCCGATGCCGGCCGGATCGCCCTGCGGCTGATGCTGTTCGGCGCGCCGGTGATGGCCGCGCTGTTCCTACTGTTCCCGCGCATCGGCCCGCTCTGGGGCATGCCCGGCGACGATGCGCGCGGCCGCAGCGGCCTGTCCGCCGACATGCAGGTCGGTACGATCGCGGAACTGGCACTCGACGACGGCGTGGCGATGCGGCTGCGCTTCCCCGACCTGCCAGCCGGCACTGCGCCGCCGCAGCAGCAACTGTATTTCCGCGGACCGGTGCTGTCGGACTTCGACGGCCGCCAGTGGCGGGCGCAGCCGCTGCGCCAGACGTCCGCCCGGCTGGAGGTGCAGGGCCGGCCGGTCCGTTACGAGGCAACGCTGGAGGCGAGCGGCCGGCCCTGGCTGCTCACGATGGATGCAGCCGTGCAGGCACCGGCCGGCATCGACGCCTTCCAGACGCCCGACCTGCAGTGGCTCGCCACCCAGCCGCTGCGGCAGGTGCAGCGCTACACCGCCGAGAGCTACCCCGATTTCCGCCACGGCCCGGCGCAGCCGGCGGCGGCGCTGCGCCTGTTCACGCTGTTGCCTCCCGGCTTCGACCCGCGCACCCGAGCGCTCGCCGCAGAGATGAAGGCCGATCCGCGCTTCGGGGACGACACCGCCGCGCTGATCGGCGCCGCACTGGAACGGCTGCGCACCGGCGGCTACCGCTACACGCTGGAGCCGGGCGTGTACGGCCGAGACACCGCCGACACCTTTTGGTTCGACCGCAAGGAAGGCTTTTGCGAGCACATCGCCTCGGCCTTCGTCGTGCTGATGCGGGCGATGGACATCCCGGCGCGCATCGTGACCGGCTACCAGGGCGGCGATCTCAACCCGGTCGACGGCTACTGGACGGTGCGCAACAGCGACGCCCACGCCTGGACCGAAGTCTGGCAGCCCGGCCGCGGCTGGGTGCGGGTCGACCCGACCGGCGCGGTAGCGCCCGACCGGGTCGGCCAGCTGCTGCGGCTGCAGACGCCGCGCGGCGCTTTCGCGACCGCGTTCGGCGGCGTGGTCGGCCGCGATGTCGGCGAACGGCTGCGGGCCGTCTGGGAAGCCATCGACAACCGCTGGAACCAGTGGGTACTCAACTACACCCAGAGTCGTCAGTTCGACCTGCTGCGCCGGCTGGGCTTCGCCAGCCCGGACTGGGAGGATCTGGTGCGTCTGCTGGTCGGCCTGGCGGTGCTCGCCTCGGTCGGCACCGGGCTGTGGAGCCTGTGGACGCGCCGCGCGCACGATCCCTGGCAACGGCTGCTCGGTCAGGTGCGCCGGCGGCTGGCGCGCAGCGGCCTGGCGCTGCCGTCGTCCGCCGCCCCCCGCGGCGTGGCCCGGCAGGCGCGCCGGCACTTCGGCGACGCAGCCGACCCGCTGCACGACTGGCTGCTGCGGCTCGAAGCGCAGCGGTATGCCCCCACCGGCGATGCCGCCACCCGCCGCGCCGACCTGCAGCGGCTGCGCCGAGAATTCCGTTCCCTGCCCTGGCCGTCGTCTTCGCCCCCTCGCTCCTGATCGTCCTCCATGCCGCGCACCGTCATCGCTACTCTTTTCATAGCTGGAACCGCCCTGCTGGTGGGCGCTGGGGCCACATTCGCGGCTGAAAAACGCGCCCCGGCCAAGCCCGCGCCGCGCTCTACTGCCGCAACCCCGGCCCGCACACCCGGCCCCTCCTACGAGGAGCGCGCCGACGCGATGGCCTTCGCCGACGACATCGCCGAGCGCCGCGGCCTCGACCGCGCCTGGGTGCGCAGGACCATCGGCGAAGCGCGGCTGCTGCCGCAGGTGCCCCGGCTGATGCTGCCGCCGGCACGCGGCACCGCGAAGAACTGGCGGCTCTACCGCAGCCGCTTCGTCGAGCCTATCCGCATCCGCGCCGGCGTACGCTTCTGGGACCAGCACCAGGCGACGCTCGCGCGCGCCGAAGCGCAATACGGCGTGCCCGCCGAAACCATCGTCGGCATCCTGGGGGTGGAGACGATCTACGGCCAGCAGGTCGGCACCTTCCGGGTGATGGACGCGCTGGCCACCCTCTCCTTCGACTTCCCCGCCGCCCATCCGCGGGCCGCAGAGCGGATTGCCTTCTTCCGCGGCGAACTGGAGCAGTTCCTGAGCCTGTGCATGCGGGCCGGCCTGGACCCGTTCGAACTGCGCGGCAGCTATGCCGGCGCGATGGGTCTGCCGCAGTTCATGCCGTCGAGCTGGGCGAAGTACGCGGTGGACTTCGACGGCGACGGCCGGATCGACCTGTTCGGCAGCCCGGCCGACGCGATCGGCTCGGTCGCGAACTATTTCCGCGGCTACGGCTGGACGCCCGGCATGCCGACCCACTACCCGGTCAGCTTCGACCCTGCCCGGCTCGACCGCGATGCGTTGCTGGCGCCCGACATCCTACCGACCTTCAGCGTGGCCGCCTTCGCCGCGAAAGGTGCCATCGTCGAGGGCCCCGGCGCGGCGCACCGCGGCCCGCTCGCGCTGATCGAACTGCAGAACGGCGGCGACGCGCCGAGCTATGTCGTCGGCACCGAGAATTTCTACGCCATCACCCGCTACAACTGGTCGAGCTACTACGCGATGGCGGTGATCGAACTCGGCCGCGAAGTGGCGCTCGCCCGCAACCGCTGAGCCTACCGTCCGCCGGCGCGGACGGCTTAAACCGGTCAGGCGACTTCGGCGATCAGCTCGATCTCGACGCAGGCACCCAGCGGGATCTGCGCCACGCCGAAGGCGCTCCGGGCATGCGCGCCGCGGTCGCCGAACACCTTGGCTAGCAGTTCGCTCGCGCCGTTGGTCACCAGGTGCTGTTCGGTGAAGTCCGGCCGGGAATTGACTAGGCTCATCACCTTCACGATGCGCACGATCTGGTCGAGGTCGCCGGTCGCGGCCTGCAGAGTGCCGAGCAGGTCGATCGCGATCGCACGGGCCGCGGCCTTGCCCTCTTCGGTTTGGATCTCGCCGCCGAGCTGGCCGGCCCACACCTTGCCGTCCTTGCGGGCGATGTGGCCCGAGACGAAGATCAGGTTGCCGGTGCGCACGAACGGCAGGTAGGCGGCGGCGGGCACCGCCACCGGCGGCAGGGTGATGTCGAGTTCGCGCAGACGGTCGTAAACGCTCATGGATGGCTCTCCTGTGAGAAAAATCGGGGTTTCGCGCAGGCAGGACCTGCGCAGTCAGCTAGGATTTTGATAGTAACCGCTGCACCGACCGACACATCCGGTCGGCGGATTGCCCCGATCATCGGTGCCCGCACCGTATTCCCCGACCGACCTCTCCTACCGCCATGAAAACCAAAGCCGCCGTCGCCTGGCAGTCCGGCCAGCCCCTGACCATCGAAACCGTGGACCTGGAGGGCCCGAAGTTCGGCGAGGTGCTCGTCGAGATCAAGGCCACCGGCATCTGCCACACCGACTACTACACCCTCTCGGGCGCCGATCCGGAAGGCATCTTCCCGGCGATCCTGGGCCACGAGGGCGCCGGCATCGTGGTGGACGTAGGCCCGGGCGTGACCTCGCTCAAGAAGGGCGACCACGTCATTCCGCTCTACACGCCGGAATGCCGCCAGTGCAAGTTCTGCCTGAGCCGCAAGACCAACCTCTGCCAGCTGATCCGCGGCACCCAGGGCAAGGGCCTGATGCCCGACGCCACCAGCCGCTTCAGCCTGGAAGGCAAGCCCATCTTCCACTACATGGGCACCAGCACCTTCAGCAACTTCACGGTGGCGCCGGAAATCTCGCTGGCCAAGATCCGTGAGGACGCACCCTTCGACAAGGTCTGCTACATCGGCTGCGGCGTGACCACCGGCATCGGCGCGGTGCTGTTCACCGCCAAGGTCGAGGCCGGCGCCAACGTGGCGGTGTTCGGCCTGGGCGGCATCGGCCTGAACGTGATCCAGGGCGCCAAGATGGTCGGCGCCGACAAGATCATCGGTATCGACCTGAATCCCGAACGCGAGGCCATGGCCCGCCAGTTCGGCATGACCCATTTCCTGAACCCGAAGGACATCGAGGCCGCCGGCGGCAACCTCGTCGATGCGATCGTGCAGCTCACCGACGGCGGCGCGGACTACAGCTTCGAGTGCATCGGCAACACCAAGGTGATGCGCCAGGCGCTGGAATGCACCCACAAGGGCTGGGGCCGCAGCATCATCATCGGCGTGGCCGAGGCCGGCGCCGAGATCGCCACCCGCCCCTTCCAGCTGGTCACCGGCCGCAAGTGGGAAGGGTCGGCCTTCGGCGGCGCCCGCGGCCGCACCGACGTGCCGAAGATCGTCGACTGGTACATGGACGGCAAGATCAGCATCGACCCGCTGATCACCCACACCATGCCGCTCGCGGACATCAACCAGGGCATCGACCTGATGAAGCGCGGCGAGTCGATCCGCGGCGTGGTGCTGTATGACTGATGCCTTGGGCAGCCTGCGCCGGGTGCGCGCCAGCGTGCTCGACGTCGGCTTCCACGAGATCGGCCCGGTCGACGGCCCGCCGGTCGTGCTGCTGCACGGCTTTCCGTACGACGTGCAGGCGTATGCCGAGGTCGCGCCGGCGCTGGCCGCGCAGGGCTGCCGGGTGGTCGTGCCGTACCTGCGCGGTTTCGGGCCGACCCGCTTCGTCGACGACGACACGCCCCGCTCGGGGGAACAGGCGGCGCTCGGGCAAGACCTGCTCGCGCTGCTCGACGCGCTGGCGATCCCGAGGGCGCTGCTGGCGGGCTACGACTGGGGCGGCCGCGCGGCCTGCATCGTCGCGGCGCTGCAGCCCGAGCGCTGCGCAGCGCTGGTGTCCTGCAACAGCTACAACATCCAGCACATCGCGACTGCACAGCAGCCGATCGCGCCATCAGACGAAGCGCGGCTCTGGTACCAGTACTACTTCCATTCCGAGCGCGGTCGCGCCGGGCTGGCGCAACACCGCGCGGACCTGTGCCGCCTGCTGTGGCGCATGTGGTCGCCGACCTGGGCGTTCGACGATGCGACCTTCGAGCGCACTGCGCCGTCGTTCGACAACCCTGACTTCGTGGACGTCGTGATCCATTCCTACCGGCACCGCTACGGCCTCGTCCCCGGCGACCCGGCCTGCGCCGCAACCGAGGCGCGCCTGGCCGCGCAGCCGGACATCGCCGTGCCGGCGATCACGCTCGATGGCGCGGACGACGGCGTGCTGGCCGCCGGCGGCACCGCCGGGCATGCCCACCATTTCGCCGGGCCGCACGAGCACCGCACTGTCCCCGGCGCCGGGCACAACCTTCCGCAGGAACGACCGCAGGCCTTCGCCGCTGCCGTCGGCGACCTGCTGCACCACCTCCGTCCATGACCGTTTCCCCAGCCTTCACCCTCCGGTCGCAGCACGCCTGCTTCGGCG
>CAJYQL010000010.1 GCA_913776965.1 uncultured Xylophilus sp. | reverse complement strand
GTTGGCCACGCCGGCGCGCTCGACCAGATCGTCGAGCACCGGATCGCCGAAGGCGCGCCACCAGGTGCCGCGCGCCTGCGCGTCGGCCGGCGGCGCCTGGGTCCAGCGGCCCTCCACCGGCGCGGACAGGGCCTGCTCCTTGAACTGCGCCGGCGCGGCGGCCAGCGCGGCGGTATCGACCGGCGGCGGCGATGCGCAACCGGCCATCACCAAGGCGGCGGCGAGCGGCAGCAGCGAGCGGCGCGCGGCGGCCCGCGCAGTGGAGGTGGAAAAACGAGGTGCGTGCATGGTCAGGTCCTCCTGCCGTCAGTCGTGGAAGCCGCGCGGTGCGGCGGGCAGCAGCCGGGCGTCGCTTGCGCCCGCGGCGAGCGGTACGGCGTGCGCGGGAGGCTCCGCCACCGGCGGCACCTCGCCGTGCTGCCGCAGCGGCCGGTTGCCGGCGAGGCGGCGTAACAGCACGTAGAACACCGGCGTCAGGAACAGGCCGAAGGCGGTCACGCCGATCATCCCGGCGAACACCGCGACGCCCATCGCCTGGCGCATCTCGGCACCGGCGCCGGTGGACAGCACCAGCGGCAGCACGCCCATCACGAAGGCCAGCGAGGTCATCAGGATCGGCCGCAGGCGCAGCCGGCTCGCCTCGATCGCGGCCTGCACCGGGTTGCGGCCGGCGAATTCCAGCTCGCGCGCGAACTCGACGATCAGGATCGCGTTCTTCGCCGACAGCCCCACCAGCACGATCAGCCCGATCTGGGTGAACACGTTGTTGTCGCCGCGGCTCAGCCAGACGCCGGTCATCGCCGCGAGCAGGCCCATCGGCACGATCAGCACGATGGCGAGTGGCAGCGTCAGGCTCTCGTACTGCGCGGCCAGCACCAGGAACACCAGCAGGATCGCGATCGGGAACACCAGCAGCGCGGAATTGCCGGCCAGGATCTCCTGGTAGGTCAGCTCGGTCCATTCGAAGGAGATGCCCTGCGGCAGCGTCTCCTGCGCTATGCGGTCGATCGCCGCCTGCGCCTGCCCCGACGAATAGCCGGGCGCCGCGGCGCCGTTGACGTCGGCGGCCAGGTAGCCGTTGTAGCGCATGGCGCGCTCGGGGCCGAAGCTGGCATCGACCTTCATCAGCGCCGACAGCGGCACCATCTCGCCGGTGGTGGAACGCACCTTCAGCAGACCCACATCCTCGGCCCGCGCGCGGTAGGGCGCATCGGCCTGCACCCGCACGCTGTAGGTGCGGCCGAAGCGGTTGAAGTCGTTGGCATACAGGCTGCCGAGGTAGATCTGCATCGTCTCGAAGATGTCGGTCACCGGCACGCCGAGCTGCCGCGCCTTGGTGCGGTCGATGTCGGCATACAGCTGCGGCACGTTGACCTGCCAGCTGGTGAACATGCCGGCGAGTTCCGGTGCCTGGTAGGCCTTGGCCATGAAGGCCTTCACCGCCGCGTCCATCTGGTCGTAGCCGAGCGAAGCGCGGTCCTCCAGCTGCAGCTTGAAGCCGCCGGTGGTGCCGAGGCCCGCCACCGGCGGCGGTGGGAACATGACGATGAAGGCATCCTGGATGCCCGCAAAGGCCTGGTTCAGCTGGCCCGCCACCGCGCCACCGCTCTGGTCCTTCTGCCGGCGTTCGGCGAAGGGTTTCAGCGTGGCGAAGACGATGCCCGAGTTGGAGCTGTTGGTGAAGCCGTTGATCGACAGGCCGGGGAAGGCGATCGCATCCTCGACGTTAGGGTTCTGCTTCATCAACTCGCCCATGCGGCGGATCACGTCGTCGGTACGGTCGAGCGTCGCGCCGTCGGGCAGCTGTGCGAAGCCGATCAGGTACTGCTTGTCCTGCGTCGGCACGAAGCCGCCGGGCACCAGCTTGAACAGGCCAACGGTCGCGGCGGCGAGCGCCAGGTACACCACCATCATCAGCGACTTGCGGCCGATGGCGCGGGCCACGCCGCCGCTGTAGGCCTCGGAGCCGCGATGGAAGAAGCGGTTGAAGCCACGGAACAGCCAGCCGAGGCTGCGGTCCATGCCGCGGGTCAGCGCGTCCTTCGGTGCGCCGTGGCCCTTCAGCAGCAGCGCGGTGAGTGCCGGCGACAGGGTCAGCGAATTGATCGCCGAGATCACGGTCGAGATCGCGATGGTCACGGCGAACTGCCGGTAGAACTGGCCGGTCAGGCCGCTGATGAAGGCGAGCGGCACGAACACCGCGACCAGCACCAGCGCGATCGCGACGATCGGCCCCGATACCTCGCGCATCGCGCGGTAGGTGGCCTCGCGCGGGCTCAGGCCGGCCTCGATGTTGCGCTCCACGTTCTCGACCACCACGATCGCGTCGTCCACCACGATGCCGATCGCGAGCACCAGCCCGAACAGCGAAAGCGCGTTGATCGAGAAGCCCAGCAGGTGCAGCACCGCGAAGGTGCCGACCACCGACACCGGCACCGCCAGCAGCGGGATGATCGAGGCGCGCCAGGTCTGCAGGAACAGGATCACCACCACCACGACCAGCGCGACGGCTTCCAGCAGCGTGTGGATTACCGACTGGATCGAGGCGCGCACGAACTGCGTCGGGTCGTAGGCGATGCGGAATTCCACGCCTTCCGGCATGTTCTTCTGGATCTCCGCCATCGTGGCGCGCACGTCGGCCGAGATGTCGAGCGCATTGGAGCCCGGTGCCTGGAACACGCCCATGCCGACCGCCGGGTCGTTGTTGAGCAGCGAGCGCAGCGAATAGTCGGCCGCGCCCATCTCGATGCGGCCGATGTCCCGCAGCCGGGTGACCGCGCCGTCGGCGCCGGTCTTGACGATGATGTCGCCGAATTCCTCCTCGGTCTGCAGCCGTCCCTGCGCGTTGATCGACAACTGCAGGTCCACGCCGGCAAGACCCGGCGACTGGCCCACCACGCCGGCCGCGGCCTGCACGTTCTGCCCGCGGATCGCAGCCACCACGTCGGCCGCCGACAGGCCGCGCTGCGCCACCTTCTGCGGATCGAGCCAGACCCGCATCGAATAATCGCCGCCGCCGAAGATCTGCACCTGGCCCACGCCCTGGATGCGCGCCAGCCGGTCCTTCACGTTGAGCACCGCGTAGTTGCGCAGGTAGTTCATGTCGTAGCGCTGGTTGGGCGACACCAGGTGCACCACCATCGTCAGGTCGGGCGAGCTTTTCACGGTGGTGATGCCGAGGCGGCGCACCTCCTCCGGCAGCCGCGGCTCGGCCTGCGACACCCGGTTCTGCACCAGCTGCTGGGCCTTGTCCGGATCGGTGCCGAGCTTGAAGGTGACGGTGAGCGTCATCACGCCGTCGGTGGTCGCCTGGCTGCCCATGTAGAGCATGCCCTCGACGCCGTTGATCTGCTCCTCGATCGGCGTGGCGACGGTCTCGGCGATAACCTTCGGGTTGGCGCCGGGATAGGTGGCGCGCACCACGACCGACGGCGGCGCGACCTCGGGATATTCGGAGATCGGCAGTCCGCGCAGCGCGATCAGGCCGGCGAGCAGCATCAGCACCGACAGCACGCCGGCGAAGATCGGCCGGTCGATGAAGAAGCGGGAAAAATTCATGACAAAGGTCTTTCGACGGCCGCGGCGTCCCCTGCCGCCGGTCGCAGCCGGCAGCACGGGGCACGGGCCGGGGCCCGGGGAATCAGGAAAGGAAACGCGCGGCGGCGGTCAGGACTGAACCGGGGCGCGGCGGGCGGCCGGGGCCTGCGCCAGGCTCTTCATGTCGACGTCCTTCGGCGCGACGGTGGCGCCGGGCCGAAGATGCTGCAGGCCGTTGACGATCACCCGCTCGCCGGCCTGCAGGCCGCGGTTCACCACCCGCAGGCCTTCGGCCGGGGCGCCCAGCACCACTTCGCGGTACTCGGCCTTGTTGTCGGCATTCACCACCAGCACGAACTTGCGGTTCTGGTCGGTGCCGACGGCCCGTTCGCTGACCAGCACCACCTGGGTCTCGCGCGGCTGGCCCATGCGGATGCGGGCGAACTGGCCGGGCATCAGCGTGCCGTCGGCGTTGTCGAAGGCCGCGCGCACCCGCACGGTGCCGCTGCGCGCATCGACCTGGTTGTCGATCAGCTGGAGCCGGCCCTGCACCGGCGTGCCGTCGACCGCCGCGGTGCCCATCTGCACCGGAATGCCTTCGATCGCACCGCGGGCGCCGGCGCCGGCAGGCAGTCCCTTCAGCGCCTTGGCGACCGCCTGTTCGTCGGCGTCGAAACTGGCGTAGATCGGGCTGACCGACACCAGCGTGGTCAGCACCGGCGCGCCCGGCCCGGCCGCGACCAGGTTGCCGGCGGTGATCTCTAGCCGGCCGATGCGCCCGGCCACCGGTGCGCGCACCTGGGTATAGGACAGATTGAGCCGCGCGGTCTGGAGCGCGGCGCGGGCGGCCCGCAGGTTGGCGTCGGCCTCGCGCTCGGCGTTGCGGCGCTCGTCGAACTCGCGCTGCGCGATGGCGCGGTCGTCCCACAGGCGCTGCGACCGTTCGGTTTCGCTGCGGCTGTAGGCGCTGCGCGATTCGGCGGCAGCGACTTGGGCCGCGGCCCGTTCCACCTCGGCGGCGTAGGGCGCCGGGTCGATGGTGACCAGCAGGTCGCCGGCCTTCACCAGCGCGCCTTCGCGAAAATGCATCGCCTGCACCGCGCCGGCGACACGCGAGCGGATCTCCACCCGCTGTACCGCCTCCAGCCGGCCGGAGAACTCGTCCCAGGCGGTGATGCCGCGCTCCGCGACCGTGGCTACCGTGACCGGCACCGCGGGTGGTGGCGCGACAGTGCTGGCGGCATCGGCGCCGACCGCCGGGGTCGCAAGGCCGACCACCGCCGAGACGATGGCCACGGCCGCGGTGGCGGCGGTGAGCACGGCGCCGAGATGGCGCGGCGCACGGCGGGGGGCCGCCGGATCGGCGGAAGGCGCGGAAGGCGTAGAAGGTGCGAGGTCGGGGCGGACGGGATCGTGCATGGCGGAACTCCGGAAGGAATGTGAAGGCAAAGGCTTCCCCCGTCCGGCACGCAGGGCGCCGTAACTCGGATGGAAAAAGCGAAAAAAGGGGTGGCGGGTGCGGCGCGCTAGGCCGGCGGCGGCGCCGCGGTCTGCGCGAAGAAGCCGCGCAGATGCGCCTGCACCGCGATGCCGCAGGCACACGGCTCGGACGCCATGTCGCCCAAGGTCTTGGCCGGCTGCCAGCCCGCGGCCTCGGGGATCAGGTTCCACTGCACCGGCACGCCGGCCGCACGCAGCCGCTCGGCGTAGACCTGGGCCTCGTCGCGCATCGGGTCGCCCTCGCCGGCCAGCACCAGGGTGGGGGCGATGTCGGCCAGCCGCGAGGACGCGCCCGGCACCGCATAGGGGTGCTCCGCGTCGCGCGGGCCGCGCAGATAGGCCATCCAGCCGTCGGACCATTTGCAGCGGACGCTGTCGCAAGTCGCCTCGCGCAGCGACGCGGTGCCGGTGCAGGGGTCGAGCATCGGCGACAGCAGGATCTGGCCGGCCAGCGGCGGGTGGCCACGGTCGCGCGCCATTACCGCCACCGCGGCGGCGATGTTGCCGCCCGCCTCCTCGCCCGCGAGGAAGATGCGGGCGCCGCGGCCGGCGAGCTTGGTGCGCTGCTTGTAGAGCCACTCCAGCGCGGCGAAGCCGGTCTCGATGCCCTCCGGAAACGGATGCGCCGGTGCCAGCGGATAGGCCAGCGAAACCGTCACCGCGCCCGCGCCTTCCAGCAGCCGCGGCACCAGGGCGCCGCTTTCCAGGCAGCCCGAGACGAACGCGCCGCCGTGGAAGTGCAGCACCAGCGGCGTGCCGCCGCCCGCGGTGCGCTGCCCGCGGCCGTAGATGCGCACCGGCACCTCGCCACGCCCGGGCAGCGCGATGGCGGCGTCGGCCCCGCAGCCGGCGGCAGCGGGGTCGGAAGGGGGCAGGTCGGCAGCGGTACGGGGTGTCATGGCGGTCGGTCGGTACAGCGGTGAGGATGTCACTGTAGGCGCTGCGGTGCCGCCGATAAACCGGTTACACGCCCATTCTCTGTTTCCCCGTCGCCAACAATCGCGGCCGCCGGCGGTGTGAGAATTTCCGCTACTCGAAGAGTAGAGATCTCGGGTAAAGAACGGTGTGCCGGGGTGCATGCCGCCATGCCGCAGGAGGGCAGAGGAACATGGACCAGATCCAGGCGATGCGGGCGTTCGTCCGCGTGGTGGAGAGCGGCACCTTCACCAAGGCGGCCGATTCGCTCGCGCTGCCGAAAGCATCGGTCACCAAGCAGATCCAGGCGCTGGAGAGCCGGCTGCGGGTGAAGCTGCTCAACCGCACCACCCGGCGCGTGACGGTGACGGCCGACGGCGCCGCCTACTATGAGCGTACCAGCCGGCTGCTGAGCGACCTGGACGACATCGAGGCCAGCATGACCAATGCGCAGGCCGACCCACGCGGCCGCCTGCGGGTGGACGTGGGCTCGTCGGTGGCGAGCCTGCTGATCGTGCCGGCCCTCGCAGGCTTCCATGCGCGCTATCCGGACATCCAGCTCGACCTTGGCGTCGGCGACCGGCCGGTGGACCTGATCGGCGACAACGTGGACTGCGTGATCCGCGGCGGCGAGCTGACCGAGCAGTTCCTGGTCGCCCGCCGCATCGGCACCCTGCCCTTCGTCACGGTGGCATCGCCCGCCTACCTGCAGCGCCACGGCACGCCGCAGCATCCGCAGGAACTGGACGACGGCGGCCACCGCACGGTCAACTATTTCTCGTCGCGTACCGGGCGGCCGTTTCCGCACGTGTTCCAGTGCGGCGACGAACAGGTGGAACTGTCGGGCCGCTACCAGCTGGCGGTCAACGAGAGCAACGCGCACACCGCCGCGGTGTTGAGCGGGCTCGGCGTGACCCAGAGCACCACCTTCATCGCGGCGCCGCACCTGGCGAGCGGCGCGCTGGTGCAGATCCTGCCCGACTGGCACCGGCCGCCGCTGCCCGTGCACGTGGTGTACCCGCCGAACCGGCACCTGAGCGCCAAGGTGCGGGCCTTCGTGGAATGGGCGGCGGAGCTGTTCGCGCAGCATCCGCATCTGCGCAGTGCCTGACCGACGGAACGGCAACTTGCGGCTTGCCGCCGGCCTTAAGGCAACGCAAAGGTTCGCCCGGGACCATCGGCCGGCATGAGCGCCTTTTCGCGCTGTCCCGCCGGAGCGACCGATGCCTGCGACAACATCCCACACCCCGAACGACTGCCTGCCTGCGGCGGTCGGTATCTTCACTGCGGCGGCCATGACCGCCGCAGTCGTGCTGCCGATGTACGACGCGCTGGATCACGCCCGTTTCAGCCCGTGGGGCGCGCTCACCGCGTATGTTCAGGAGCACCTGGCGTTCGGCACCTCGGCCCGGTCCGTGCAGCCGCCGGCACAGATCGCACCGGTCGCGGCAGATCAACCATCGACGGCCCGCCGTCCTGTCTGAGACCTGCTCGCATGGATCCAGCTGACGGCCAGATGCGGCCGCACAGTGGCTCGGCGGTCCCTCTCATAATGCGGTGACCGTCCTGCTATGCGGTCAGAGGCTCCTGCAATGCGTGTACTGGTAGTGGAAGACGATGTCCTGCTCGGCGAAGCCCTCGCCACCGGCTTGCGCCAGCGCAACCATGCGGTCGACTGGTTCTGCGACGGCGCCCAAGCCGATGCGGCCATGGCCGTGACCGCCTTCGATGCCGTGGTCCTGGATCTCGGTCTGCCGCGCGGCGACGGCATGGTCTGGCTGCGTCGATGGCGCGGACGCGGCCTCACCCTGCCGCTGCTGATCCTGACTGCGCGCGACGGGGTGGAGGACCGGGTGGCCGGTCTGGACGCGGGCGCCGACGACTACCTGGTCAAACCGATCACCCTCGACGAACTGGCGGCCCGTCTGCGGGCCCTGGTGCGGCGCTCGGCCGGCCAGGCGCAGGCCGCGTGGCAGCAAGGCGATCTGCAGTACGACCCGGCCACCAAGGTCGTCCTGTGGAAGGGGCAGCCGGTCGATCTCACCAGCCGCGAACTGGCAGTGCTCGAAGCCCTGATGACCCAGTCGCAGCGGGTGCTGTCGAAAGCGCACCTGATGGAAAAGCTCTACGACTGGAGCGGTGGGGAACCGGAGAGCAATGCGCTGGAAGTGCATATCCACCATCTCCGCCGAAAGATCGACCCAGCCATCGTGCGCACCGTGCGCGGCGTCGGCTATGCGATCGGATCGGGCAAGGCGCCCGCCGCATGAGCCTGCAGAGGCGCTTGCTGCTGTATCTGCTGCTGTGCGCGCCGCTGGTGTGGGGCGTGGCGCTGTATTTTTCCGTGCACCGGGCCCGTCACCAGATCAACGAACTGTTCGATACGGAACTCATCCGGCTCGCGCGGCAGGTGCACTCGACACTCGACCCGTCGCTCGGACCCTCGGACGCCCAGTTGCCTGCAGCGCCGGAGGAAGGATCGCCCGATGCCGGCGAATCGGACATCCGCGATCTGGCCGTGGCCGTCTGGGATCAGAGCGGCCAGCTGCTGCTGGCGGACCGTGAGGGTATCCAGCTGCCGCACCTGCCCCGTCGCAGCGGCTTTTTCAACGAGGATGTCGCCGGGCGCCCCTGGCGGATCTACTACCTGCAGTCCCTCGACGGTCGCTGGCAGGTGGCGGCCGGCCAAGCGGCCTACGAGCGCGACGAGCTGATCTACGGGTTGATGGTCAGCCAGGTGGCGCCCTGGTTCGTGGTGCTGCCGTTTCTCCTCGTCTTGATGGCCTGGGCCGTCCGGCGGGCGCTGTCGCCGATCGGGACGCTGACGGCAGACCTGGCCTCGCGGTCAGCCGACGATCTGCAACCCATACCCGTCCAATCGATCCCGGTCGAACTGCGACCCATGCTGGAGGCGATCAATGCGCTCTTTCTCCGGATCGACGAACTGCTGGTGCGCGAACGGCGCTTCACCGCCGACGCCGCCCACGAATTGCGCACGCCCCTGGCCGTCCTGCGCGCGCAGTGGGATGTGGTGCGGCTGTCGTCGACCGCGCCCGAACGCGAACATGCAGGCCACCAGCTCGATGCCGGGCTGGACCGGATGGCACGGCTCGTCACCCAGATGCTCGCCCTGTCGCGTGTCGAATCGGGCGACGTGCCCCCCTTGAAAGAGGTGGATTGGGTGCCGATCGTGGAACGCGCGATGGGCGACTGCCTGTTGCTGGCGGAACGCCGTGGCATCGAACTGGCTTGCGAATGGCCGTCAGCGGGCGTGCATCCGATGCCGCTGCTGGGCGACGAGCATCTGCTGACGGTGCTGCTGCGCAACCTGCTCGACAACGCTGTCCGGTATGCACCGGCCGGAACAGGCGTCGTGATGCGGTTCCTGCCGGATGCGGTCGAGATCGAAAACGGCGGCCCCCCGCTGCCTAGCGCGCGCCTGGCCCGGCTGGGTGAGCGCTTCTACCGGCCCGAAGGCCAGGAGGAAGTGGGCAGCGGACTGGGGGTATCGATCGTCCAGCGCATCGCAGCCCTGCATGAGCTCGATGTGGTTTTCAGCGCGGGCCGCCAAGGCGAAGGGGTGAAGGTGCAGCTGCGCTTCAGTGCAGCGCAGCATTGACGGCCGGCGGCTCCAAGAGGTTTAGCGGGCCACCTTGGTCTTTTCCAGCAACGCGCGGGCTTCTTCGCGCCGTCCGCTGTCTGCCACCTGCCGGCCCGGTCGTGCAGGCGCAGCGATCGCGCGGTTCAGGTAGGTGGCGGCCTGGTCAGGCTGCTTCGTCTCGAGCAGGTACTCGCCATAGAAAAAGTTGGGATCGATGCCTTTCGGATTGATCGACAGCGCCTTCTGCAGCAGCTCCTTCGCTTTGGCCTTGTCGCCGAAACCCACCGGCCAGCCGGGCACCTTGTAGTAGAGGACGCCGAGGCTGTTGTAGGCCGAGCCTTCCAGGGCGTTGCCGTCGATGGCGATGGACGATTCGTACAGCGCCTTGGCCTGCTTGACCAGCGACAGCCCGCCCAATCCGCCCTTCTCTCCCGCCCACGAACTCAGGACGATGCCCTCCCAGACCAGGGGCTCCGCCCGGCCTGGGTAGCTCTCGCTGACTTTGTGGGCCTTGGCCGCCAGGGCCTCGAACCGCTTTTCGCGTTCGGCTTCCGGGGTCTGGTAGCGGATCACTTCCCAGTTGTGCTGCAGTTCGGTCACGGCATCGTCGACGGCGTCCGCCATCGCGGGGGACGTGGACAGGGAGGCCGCCAGGGCACAGGCCGACGCCAGAAGCGTCAGGAGAGATCGTCGGCGGCTCAAAAAGGTCTGGTGGTGTTGCATGTTCTTTTTTCGATTCACGATTTGCTGGTCGCCAGCGGTTGCATCAGGGAACAGGTGTCGGTGTCGGATGCGGCGCCCGACGGCGTGCCGCTGCCTCCGCCCGCCTCCGGTCGCGCGAGCGGCGGCAGGCTGCTGCGGTGCTTGGCGAACGCGCCGTCGAGCAGGGCCGGCGCCAGACCATTGAGACGCACCGCGAACTTCTCGGGGAATCCCAGAAAGCGTTCGGGCGCTCCGCTGGCCAGCAGGTCCAGCACCGCCTGCCCGACGACGGCCGGGTCGTCCATGGCCGTGGCCGTGGCCTGGTTGTATTGCGTGGCAGCGTCGCTGTTGAATGCGGTGCGGGTACTGCGGGGACCCAGGTACTGGACGCCGACCCGCGTGCCGCCCAGCTCCCGCCGCAGCGATTCCGCGAAGCCGCGCAGCCCGAACTTGCTCGCGCTGTACACGCTGTAGCCGGGCAGCCCGAGGCGTCCGAGTACCGACCCGATGAACAGGATGCGCGCATCGGCTCGGCTGTGCAGATGCGGCAGCAGCGACTGGGTCAGCAGCATCGGCACCAGCAGGTTGAGGTTCAGTACCTCGCCCATGGCCGCAGCGTCGAGCGTCTCCAGACGTCCGAAGGCCGGCATGCCGGCGTTGTGGATCACGACGTTGCAGCCCCATTCGGCCGCTGCGTCCGAGAGTTCGGCCAGGCCTTCCGTACGGGTCAGCTCGGTCGCCAACCATTCCACCTGCGGACGGCCAGCGGCCGCTGCAGAACGCTCGCGCATCAGCGTGCGGGCCTGTGCCGCGAGCCGGGCCGGCGAGCGCCCCACCAGCATCACCGCGGCGCCGGCGCCCACCAGCGCAGCCGCGGTCGCCTGGCCGATCCCGCCAGTGGCACCGGTCAACAACACCCGGGCATCTGCGGTCTTCATGCGGCGGCCAGGACGGTATCGGTCTGTGCCTGGGCATGCGGCAGGGGCAGGCTCCGGAACACATCGCCATAGAGGCGGTAGAACGCCCGCGCCGCATGCACGATGTCCGCGCGATCCTGCGGATGGTCGATCTGGTCCATCAGCAGTTCGAAATGCGCCGTGTGCTCCTGGTCGAGCGTGCCGTGCGAACGCAGGTAGCTGAACGCGGCATCCGGCAGTTGGAGATGCTGCTGGATCTGGTCGGCCGCGAGCAACGCCAGCGACACGCTGGTGCCCTCCAGCACATGCACCATGCCGAAAAAGCCGAGCGGGTTGCGCCGAGCGATCAGGTCGTACGCGAATGCGACCATCACTTCAGTCGCATGACCGGGCAGCCCGTGACGCACGGCGTCGGCATCGCTTCCTGCCGCGCGGATGTCGTCCAGGATCCATTGATCGTGACCCTGCTCTTCTTCGATGTATTCGTCGAGTGCCTCGCGCAGCCACAGGTTGCGTTCCTGCAGTGCCGCCCGGCATGCGTGCAGCAGCGGCACGGTGTGGCGCACATGGTGGTAGGCCTCCCGCAGGAAAGCGACATAGCTCGGAAGCGAGACTTCGCCGCGCAGGCAGCCCTGGATGATGGGGGCGCCGAGCAGACCCATGCGGGCATCGGCCGTTTGCTCGACCAGTTGTTGGTAAAAGCTCATACGTGCATCAGTGGTGAAAAAACAGGGGCGGCAGGCATTGCGGCGCTCCCGCCATGCAGCCGCAGAACTGCGGCGCGTTGCGGTCGGCCGTTGGCGGTGGCGCAGCCCGACGCCAGCGTGAAATCGGCTTGCGCCCGCACCCATCGGTGGACGCGGGCGTAGTCGGGCAGCGTCGTATTGGCGGCGTCGACGGCGGCCTGCAGCACGGCATCGGCGACGTCGGCCCGGGTGGGCCACAGCACGGCCCACAGCGCCGGCTCGCCGTCGCCGAAGACCACCGCGTGGGCGACGGCAGGCTCGCTGCCCAGCGCGGTTTCCACCCATTCCGGCGACACATTGCGGCCGAAGGTCGTGATCAGCACATGCTTCTTGCGGCCGCTGATGTGCAGGAAGCCTTCCGCATCGATGCGTCCCAGATCGCCCGTCGGCCACCATGCGCCCTGACGCGCGGTGGTGTCGCCGGTAGGGCCCAGGTAGCCCAAGAACAGACTGCCCGCGACCTCGATCTCGCCGTCGCCCGCGATGCGGATCTGCGCATGCGGAAGCGGACGTCCCGCACTTCCGCTCACGGCGGCACCGGGCAGGTTCAGCGCCTGGACCGATGCGCCCTCGGACAGCCCATACCCTTCGAACGCCGGGATGCCCATCGCGTGCGCTGCCTGGAGCAGCCGGGCACCCACGGCCGCACCGCCGACCGCCACGAGCTTGAGACCATCGGGTGCTCGCTGCCCCGTCTGCATCAGGTAGGCGGTCCAGATCCGCAGCATCTGCGGAAGC
The DNA here is from genome assembly GCA_913776965.1 of uncultured Xylophilus sp. Lineage (GTDB taxonomy): Bacteria > Pseudomonadota > Gammaproteobacteria > Burkholderiales > Burkholderiaceae_C > Xylophilus. The sequence goes on along the minus strand of CAJYQL010000010.1, from coordinate 15,535 downwards.
AGGATGATGCTGTCGGGCCGGTGAAGCACCACGGCCTGATGGAATCGGGCGGCATCGAAGCTTGACGAACCTGCCAGGCCGAGCTCTGCCAGCGGCAACGTCACACAGGTGGCACCGCGCATCAGCGGCGCCATCAGGCCGGCGATGTTTTCCAGCAGAACAGAGAACGGCAATGCGCACAAATGGCGCCGGATATCGAGCGGCTCCAGGGCTGCGACCAGTCCCGCCGCGACCGACTCCATCGCGGTCGCCGACAGGCACACGCCCTTGGGCGCTCCGGTGGTACCGGAGGTGAAGGTGATCTTCGCCGTCCCTGCCGGCATGGATGCGGTGCGCGCCGGCAGCCGTACCAGCACCAGGGCCTGCCCGGCGACGACCAGCGGCGACCCGCCCGCAGCGGGCCACAGTGCGGCGACTGGCGCTGTCGTCAGCACCGTATCGACGCCGGCCGCGCCCAGCGCATGGGCGATCTGCTCCGGGGTAAAGAAGGGGGGCAGCGGCACATGGACGATCCCGACACCGGCGGCGGCGCGATCGGCCACGACCCACGCCGGCGTGTTGTCCATCAGCGTGGCCATCACCCGGATGCCCTGCGTCATCAACCGTTCTGCCAGCGTGTGCGTCTCGGCGTCGAGTTGCGCGAAGGTCCAGCGGCGTTGCCCGTCGTCGAGCGCTACGTCCATCGGATGGGACGATTTCACTGCAAACCTTTCGGGAACGATGCCGAGGGCGCGAGCGACCGGAGGGCCTTGCCCAGTTGACCGGCCAGCACGATGGGTCGGTGGTCATAGTAGGAGCCCCAGTGCCCGACGTCCGCACCCAGCAGTGCCGGGTCGGCCACGCCCAGCGCGAGCGGCGCAACCCCGATCCGCGTGAACAGCTGGCGCAACCCCAGGGTGAGGGTGCATACCACCCAGCTGAAATCCTGCTCTGCGAGGTGCGACCCGATCAGGCCGATCAGGTGGCGTCCTGCACCGGGCCGGGCGGCGGCCAGGTGGCCGACCTCGACGATGCTGCGGCGCGCCGGCCCGTCATCGTGCTGGAACGCCAAGAGGGATTCGACCGGTGCGGGCAGGTAGCGTTCGAGGAACAGCGTTTCGTCTGCAGCGCAGCGGTAGCCCGCGGCGGCGACGATCTCGTCCTGGTCCTGCACGCTGACGAGCGTCGGGGCAAAGCGCCGCACATCGGCGCCGTACCGCCGGGCGAAGACCTGCCGGATGAAGGCTTCGACCTCGGTGCGTCGAGGATCGTCGATACCGTGGACCACCAGGCGCGGAGCCGATGGCAACGCCAACACCGGTAGTGCGGATTCTCGACCGTGCGGCGACAAGGCCATCACCATGCATCCCTCCTCGTGGTGTCCAGCGCCTGTGTGGCGGTGGCTCGTAGGAGGTGGATGCTCGCGGGCGATCCTTAAGACGGCATTAAGTCGGCGTAGGACCTGTCATTGGACCGAACCCACCGCCAGACGGCCCTCGATCTTCTGCAGCGGCATAGCGCACAGCCCGGTCGCCCCGGCACAGGCCCCAGAGCTGCATGCCCGCCTGCCCGGCGATGCGCACGGCCAGCGCGGTCGGTGCGGAGATCGTCGCGAGCGCGGGCACGCCGAGCCGGGCGCATTTGCGGGCCAGTTCGTAGCTGGCGCGGCTCGACATCACGACGAAGCCCGGCGTGCCCAGCAGGCCGTCAGCGGCGAGCTGTCCGAACAGCTTGTCGAGCGCGTTGTGGCGGCCCACGTCTTCCAGCACGGCCGCCAGGGTGCCGTCGGGCAGCGCCCAGCCGGCCGCGTGGAGCGAGCCGACCTGCGCATTCAGCGGCTGGCGCGCCGACAGCGCGTCGAACGCCGCCAGCACGGTGGCGGCCTCCAGCCCCGCCAGCGCGGCACCGGCCGCTAGGGCCTCGGGCACCAGGTCCAGCGCGTCCAGGCTGTCGATACCGCAGACGCCGCAGCCGGTGCGGCCGACCAGTGCCCGGCGCCGCTCCTTCAGCCGCGCGAAGCAGCGGCTCGCGATCTCCAGATGGACCTCGATCGCCGGCGCCTCGGGATCGTCCGCCGCGGGCGGTGCGGTGACCGGCTGCACCTCGATGCCGAAGCAGTCGGCCGGCGCGTCCAGGATGCCTTCGCTCAGCGCAAAGCCGAGCGCGAAGGCCTCCAGATCGGCGGGCGTGGCCATCATCACCGCATGCGAGATGCCGTTGAAGACGAGCGCGACCGGCACCTCGGCGGCGATCCGGTCGTCTTCCGGCGGTACGACCGGTGCGGCGTCGGCGCCGGCGCCGGCGCCGGCACCGGCACCGGCACCGGCACCGGAACCGGCACCGCGCCGCAGCCGCTGCACGCGGCAGGCCACGACCGGCGGCGGCAGGGGTGCCGCCGGCGGCTCGGCCGCGAGCGCCTGCACCGCGTCGCGGCCGGCCTCGGTGAGCTGCGCCATCCAGCGGTCGCCGTCGTGCGCCATCGCGACCCAGCCCGGCCCCTGGTGGTCGCCGATGCGGGCGCTGCCGAGCATCGAGAGTTCGCGCATCACCGCGCTCGCGCCCTGCTGCAGCTGCTTGCCGAGCCGCGGCACCGACACCGCCTGCCCGGCCGGCACCGCCGCCAGCAGGTGCAGCAGTGCCGCAGCGGGGCTGTCGGCGGCCGGCGTCAAACGGCCGCGCCCTCGGCCGTCGCGGCCTGTGCCGCTGCCGCGTCGCCGCCGCGGTGCGGCACCAGCACCACCGGGATCGACTTCGAGGTCGGCGTGCCGGCGGTCAGTGCGACCGACTCCAGCGGAACCAGCGGGTTTGTCTCGGGGTAGTAGGCGGCGAGGCAGCCGCGCGGAATGTCGTAGGCGACCAGCTTGAAGCGGTCGGCGCGGCGCTCCTGACCGTCGTCCCAGACGGTCTGGATGTCGACCCAGTCGCCGTCGCGCAGCCCGAGCGCGCGGATGTCCTCAGCGTGGATGAACACCACCCGGCGCTGGCCGAACACGCCCCGGTAGCGGTCGTCCATGCCGTAGATCGTGGTGTTGTACTGGTCGTGCGACCGGGTCGTGCCCAGGTTGAAGACCAGCGTGTCCTTCACCCGGGCGCGGGCGCGATGCACCGGCGTGTCGGTCGGCAGTGCGTGGGCATAGAAGTTCGCCTTGCCGGTGTCGGTGGTCCAGACCCGCTCGCTCGCGGTGTTGCGCAGCCGGAAGCCGCCGGGCACCGACACGCGGGCGTTGAAATGGTGGAAGTCGGTGAACACGCGCTCGATCATGTCACGCACCCGGCCGTAGTCCTCGACCGCGCCGAGCCAGTCGATGCGGCTGCGTTCGCCGAGGGTGGCATGGGCCAGGCGCGCGACGATGGCGGGCTCCGACAGCAGGTGCTCCGACGCCGGCGGGTTGATGCCTTTCGAGATGTGCACCATGCCCATCGAATCCTCCACCGTCACGCCCTGCGGGCCGGTGGCCTGCATGTCGATCTCGGTGCGGCCGAGGCACGGCAGGATCAGCGCTTCCTTGCCGTGGACGACGTGGCTGCGGTTGAGCTTGGTGGTGACATGCACCGTCAGGTCGCAGTTGCGCAGCGCCTTCCAGGTCTCGAAGGTGTCGGGCGTGGCGGCGGCGAAATTGCCGCCGAGTGCGAAGAAGGTCTTGCCGCGGCCGTCGCGCATCGCCTGGATCGCCTCGACTACGTCGAAGCCGTGTTCGCGCGGGGCCCGGAAGCCGAAGACCTGCTCCAGCTTGTCGAGCAGCGCCGCCGGCGGCTTCTCCCAGATGCCCATGGTGCGGTCGCCCTGCACGTTGCTGTGGCCGCGTACCGGGCAGGGCCCCGCCCCTTCGCGGCCGATGTTGCCGCGCAGCAGCAGCAGGTCGACGATCAGCTGGATCGTCGCGACCGAATGCTGGTGCTGGGTGATGCCCATGCCCCAGCAGACGATCGTGCTTTTGGCGTGGTGGTATATCTCGGCGGCCTGGCGGATCTGTTCGCGCGACAGGCCGGATTCGGTCACCAGCGCGTCCCAGGACTCGGCGCGCAGGTCGGCCAGCAGGCCCTCGACGCCCCGGGTGTGCTCGGCGATGAAGGCATGGTCGAGCACCGCCTCGCCGGCGTCTTCCCATTCGACCAGCTGCTTCATCATCCCCTTGACCGCCGCCAGATCGCCGCCGACCTGCAGCTGGAAATAGTGGGTGCTGATCGGCGTGGAGCCGAGCGTGGCCATCTCGATCTTGCTCTGCGGATCCTGGAAGCGTTCCAGGCCGCGCTCGCGCAGCGGGTTGAAGCTGACGATCTTCGCGCCGCGCTTGTGCGCCTCGCGCAGCTCGCCGAGCATGCGCGGATGGTTGGTGCCGGGATTCTGGCCGAAGATGAAGATCGCCTCGGCATGCTCGAAGTCGTCGAGCGACACCGTGCCCTTGCCCACGCCCACCTGCGGCCGCATCGCGCTGCCGCTCGGCTCGTGGCACATGTTGGAGCAGTCGGGGAAATTGTTGGTGCCGTATTCGCGCACGAACAGCTGGTAGAGGAAGGCGGCTTCGTTACTGGCCCGGCCCGAGGTGTAGAAGATCGCCTGGTTCGGATCGGGCAGCGCGTTCAGGTGCCGCGCGATCAGCGCGAAGGCGGCGTCCCAGTCGATCGGCACATAGTGGTCGGTGGCCGCGTCGTAGACCATCGGGTGCGTGAGGCGGCCCTGGTCCTCCAGCCAGAAGTCGCTCTGGCGCGCCAGGTCGGCGACGCGGTGCTGCGCGAACAGCTCCGGACCGGCACGGCGGGCCGTCGCCTCGGCGGCCACCGCCTTCGCGCCGTTCTCGCAGAACTCGAAGGTCGAGGCGTGGTTGCGGTCGGGCCAGGCGCAGCCGGGGCAGTCGAAGCCGTCGGGCTGGTTGGCCGACAGCAGCGTCTTCGCGCCCTTGAGCGCGATGTCCTGCCGCTGCAGCGCGCGACCCACCGATTTCAGGGCGCCCCAGCCGCCGGCGGGGCCGTTGTAGAACTCGATCTTCTGTTCGGACATCGCAGTCTCCTTAGCAGAAAGCACTGTGCGCTCTTTCCATCAGGACCGCCGCGGAACGGGCTTGGCCCGGCCGCCGGCGGTGCCCCCTTCGCGCAGCGGAAGGGGGTAGGCGGAGCGCAGCGCAGCCTGGGGGAAGCGTTTCAGTTGAAGAATTTGGATGCGCTCAAGAGCGTGCGGTACACGCCCCACGCCAGCGGAATGCCGACCGCCGCCCAGGCCAGCGCCACCAGCGCGGGACTCGTCGTGCCGCCCGCGCCGCTGCCGGTGCCGACTTCGGACGCAGCCGCCTTCTCGTGCGCCAGCTTCTTCTCGGTCGCCAGCTCGGCGTCGGTCATGAACCACTTGTCGGCCAACGGCCGCACCAGCAGGTTGGCGATGAAGCCGATCACCAGCATGCCGACTAGGATGTACATCGTCTGGTTGTAGACCTGTTCGCGCGGGATGCCCAGGCCGAGCTGGTATTCCCGCATGTAGTTCACGACCACCGGGCCCAGGATGCCGGCGGTGGCCCAGGCGGTGAGCAGCCGGCCGTGGATCGCGCCGACGAACTGGGTGCCGAACAGATCCGCCAGGTAGGCCGGCACGGTGGCGAAGCCGCCGCCGTACATCGACAGGATGATGCAGAAGGCCCCGACGAACAGCAGCTTGTTGCCGGCGCCGGCAGCGCTCGGGATGCTCGCGTAGAGCAGGCCGCCCAGCACGAAGAAGATCGCGTAGGTGAGCTTGCGGCCGAGCTTGTCGGAGATGCTCGCCCAGAAGAAGCGGCCGCCGATGTTGAACAGCGACAGCAGCGCGGTGAAGCCCGCGGCGATCACGCCGATGGCGGTCAGCTGGGTCTTGTCGAGGTCCGCGTAGCGCGCCTGCACGTTGATCAGCGCGCCGCCGAAGACCTCCTGCAGCATCGGCGAGGCCATGCCGATCACGCCGATGCCGGCGCTCACGTTCATGCACAGCACGATCCAGATCAGCCAGAACTGCGGGATGCCCCAGACCTTCTTCACATGCACGTGGCGCTGGGTGATCATGGCGTTGGCCGACGGCGGCGGCGGCGTCCAGCCGGCGGGCTTCCAGCCGGTGGCGGGCACGCGGTAGAGCAGCGCGCCGGCCATCATGAAGACGAAATAGATCGCCGCCATCACCAGGAAAGTGGGTGCGACGCCGACGTCGGTGGGCGTGGAGAACACCTTGAGCAGCTCGGCCGCCAGCGGCGAGCCGATCATCGCGCCGCCGCCGAAGCCCATGATCGCCATGCCGGTGGCCATGCCGCGGCGGTCGGGGAACCACTTGATGAGGGTCGAGACCGGCGAGATGTAGCCGAGGCCCAGGCCGATGCCCCCGATCACGCCCGAGCCGAGGATCATCAGCCAGAACTGGTGCAGGTGGATGCCGATGGCCGACAGCGCCATACCGCCGCACCAGCAGAGCGCCGACACCACGCCGGCCTTGCGCGGGCCGGCACGCTCCAGCCAGCCGCCCCAGATCGCGGCCGAGCAGCCGAGGAACACGAAGAACAGCGTGTACATCCAGCCGAGCGTGGCGACACTCCAGTCGCACTGGGTGGTGAACAGCTGGGCGAAGAAGCCGACGTCCTTGCCGCAGGCGGCGCCCTTGCCGGCGGTGGCGAGCGCCTTCGACAGCGGCAGCCAGAACACCGAGAAGCCGTAGGCCATGCCGATGCACAGGTGGATCGCCAGCGCGGCGGGCGGCACCAGCCACCGGTTGAAGCCGGGGCCGGCGATGGTGCGTTCCTTGTCCAGGAATCCGGGCATGCGTCTCTCCTCGTCGTTGTGGTGAGCCTGTGACCAGGCGTATCAGAACTGGTGAGTGTCGTGGCGCAGGCGGGGCCGGTCCAATTGAATCCCGACATGCGGCGATTCAAAAACTAAATGGGAGGGCGGGCCGCACCCGGCAGCGATGGCGGCCGTGGCCGGGGCCGATCAATCGGCCGGCGGCTCGACGGTGAAGCTGCCGCTGTGCCGGGCGGCGTGCTGGCGCCAGCCGTCCTCGCGGGCGAGTTCCAGGGCCGCGGCGAGCACCCGCGACGGTCGGGTGCCGGCCACCGTCATGAAGCCGACCGGCGTGCGCACGTCGGGATGCTCCAGCGGGCAGGCTTCGAGTTCGCCGTAGCCGCGCACCGCGTCCACCAGCGCGCCGGGGAGGATGCTGCAGACCTCGCCGACCACCACGCTCAGCGCCAGGGTCAGGATCGAATTGGTCTCGATCGCCGGCTTGACCTGCAGCCCGGCCATCGCGAAGGCGCTGTCGACGATGGTGCGGTTGTGCATCTCCTCGGTCAGCAGGCACAGCGGCCGGGCGCCAGCGTCGCGCCAGGCCATCGGCGTGCAGAGGCGCAGCCCCTCGGTCCCGCCCGCCGCCGAGCGGCGGCGCACGTAGTAGTAGCGCTCGGTGTACTGCGCCAGCGCGTCGAGCCGCAGGCCGCGGGCGCCGAGCCGGTCGGTGTAGCCCAAACCGATGTCGAGCGACAGGCCTTCGAGTTCGGTCTCGATCTCCGGCGAGCTCATCGAGCGCACCACCGGGGCGATGCCCGGGTGGCGCGCCTGCAGCAGCGCGGCGAAACGCGCGACGATCGGCATCGCGGTCGGCACCGCGCCGATGCGCAGCGTGCCCTGCGGCCGGCCGGCGCCGCTGTCGAGTTCCTGCTGCAGCATCGCGTGCTCGCGCAGCATGCGCTGGGCGGTGGACAGCACCCGCTCGCCCTCGTGCGTCAGGCCGGCGTAGGTGCGGCCGCGCTGCACGATCACGACGCCGAATTCCGCTTCCAGCGCCCGCAAGGCGTTCGACAGCGCCGGCTGGGTGATGTGGCAGGCCTGCGCCGCCCGGCCGAAGTGCCGGTGTTCGTTCAGCGCCACCAGGTAGCGCATCGAGGCGAGCAAGTTCATGGCGGAACTACGACGCGCCCTACGCTATCGAATCGATAGCTGTTTGTGCAGGCTGGACGGGCGCTCAAGGCGAATTTCCGCATGAAAACGCACTGCCGCGCCGTGCATCAGGTGTCCTGGCTCACGGTGATGGTCGGGAAGCGACCGGAAAAATCCTTGCCGCGGCCGGCCAGCCCGACCGCCAGCTTACGCGCGATCGCACGGTAGAGCGCCGCATGCGCGCCCTGCGGATCGGCGGCGACCGTCGGCGTGCCGCCGTCGGCTTGGCGGCGGATGTCGATCGCCAGCGGCAGCGCGCCCAGGTAGTCCATGCCGAACTCCGCCGCCATGCGCTCGCCGCCGCCTTCGCCGAAGATGTGCTCGGCATGGCCGCACTGCGTGCAGACGTGCACCGCCATGTTCTCCACCAGCCCGAGGATCGGCACGCCGACCTTCTCGAACATCTTCACGCCCTTGCGGGCGTCGATCAGCGCCAGGTCCTGCGGCGTGGTGACGATCACCGCGCCGGCGACCGGCACCCGCTGGCTGAGCGTCAGCTGGATGTCGCCGGTGCCGGGCGGCATGTCGACGATCAGGTAGTCCAGGTCGGTCCAGTTCGTCTGGCGCAGCAGCTGCTCCAACGCCTGGGTGACCATCGGCCCGCGCCAGACCATCGCCTGGTCGGGCGCGACCAGGAAGCCGATCGACATCAGTTGCAGGCCGTGCGCGACGACCGGCTGCATCGTCTTGCCGTCGTCGCTCGCCGGGCGCCGGTCGCCGGTGCCGAACAGCGTCGGCACGCTCGGGCCGTAGATGTCGGCGTCCAGCAGGCCGACCGTGGCGCCCTCGGCGGCCAGCGCCAGCGCCAGGTTGGCAGCGGTGGTGCTCTTGCCGACGCCGCCCTTGCCGGAGGCGACCGCGACGATGTTGCGTACGCCGGGCATCGGCTGCAGGCCGCGCTGCACGGAATGCGCGACGATCTTCTGGGTGAAATTGACCTCGATGCGGGCGTCGCCCGCGACCGGCCGCACCGCGTCGGCGAGCAGGCTGCGCAGCGCGGCATGCTGGCTCGCGGCCGGATAGCCCAGCTCGACCGCCAGCGCGATGCTGCCGTCGGCCGCGACGCTGACGCCGCGCAGCGACCGCGAGGCGACGAAGCCCTGTCCGGTGTTCGGATCGGTCACGCCGGCAAGGGCGTCTCGGACGGAGGATTCGGTGACGGGCATCGGGCAGGCAGTCCTGGAAAGAGACGAAAAACGAGGGGCCGGCCAGTCTAGCGAAGCTGCGGCAGCCTTCCGGGCGGTGCGGTGAATCGGTATTTGCCCGGCTGTGGCGCGGCCCACCACAGGCCGCACGGCGCCGGGGGCGGCTTCGATAATCCGCGCCATGCCGGCCGAACCCGCCCCTTCCGCGCTGCCGCGACCGCCGGCCTCGCACCCCGGCACCGCGCTGCTGCTGACCGGCGGCGGCGCCCGTGCGGCCTACCAGGTGGGGGTGCTGGAGGCGATCGCCGACCTGCGCCGCGCGGCCGGCCAAGGCGCGGGCGGCAACCCGTTCCCGATCATCGCGGGCACCTCGGCCGGGGCGATCAACGCCGCGTCGCTCGCCTGTGCGGCCGACGACTTCGACACCGGCGTGCGCCAGCTGGCGGCGGTCTGGCACGGCTTCCGGGCCGAGCAGGTCTACCGCGCCGATGCGCTGGCGATGCTGCGCAGCGGCGCGCGCTGGATGTCGCTGCTGTCGCTCGGCTGGCTGCTGGCGCGCTGGCGCCGGCTGCGGCCGCGCTCGCTGCTCGACAACACGCCGCTGGCCGCGCTGCTGGAGGCGCAGGTGCCGCTCTCGCGGCTGCCGATGCTGATCCGCCGCGGCCACCTGCAGGCGCTGGCGGTGACCGCATCGAGCTACACCACCGGCGAACACGTCACCTTCTTCCAGGCGCGGCCGCGCGCCCGGGCCTGGGCCCGCTCGCAGCGCCTGGCGGTGCGCGACCGCATCACCCATGCGCACCTGCTCGCGTCGTCGGCGATCCCGTTCGTGTTCCCCGCGGCGGCACTGCCGATGGGCGGCCGCGCCGCCTGGTTCGGCGACGGCTCGATGCGGCAGTCCGCGCCGATCGCGCCGGCGATCCACCTGGGCGCCGAGCGGGTGCTGGTGATCGGCGCCGGCCGGCTGCACGAACCGGCCGGCGCCGTCCCCGATACGAACGCGGTGCCGTATCCGTCGGTCGCGCAGGTCGCGGGCCATGCACTGTCGAACATCTTTCTCGACGCGCTGGCGGTGGACGTGGAACGGGTGCAGCGGGTGAACCAGACGCTGTCGCTGGTGCCGCCGGCCGCCCGCCACGCCAGCAGCCTGCGACCGGTGGAACTGCTGGTGATCGCGCCGTCGGAAAGGCTCGACGACGCCGCGGCGCGCCATGTGCACGCGCTGCCGGCACCGGTGCGGGCCATGCTCGGCAGCCTGGGCATGCCGGCCGCCGCCACGCCCGATGCGCGCAGCGCGGCGCTCGCCAGCTACCTGCTGTTCGAGGCCGGCTACACCCGCGAACTGATGGCGCTCGGCCGGGCCGACGCGCTGCGGCAGGCCGACGAGATCCGGCGTTTCTTCGGCTGGCCGGCCGCGGCGGCCGCCTGATTGCCGCAGACGGCGGTCAGCGCGGCTGGCGGGCGATCTCGTCGGCGAACGCCTGAGCACTGCCGCCCGCGACCAGGTTCCCGCCCGCCACGATCCGTCGGCGCAGTGCGGGCTGGTCCAGCGCCTCCGCGAACACCCGGTGCAGCCGGTCGCGCACGGCAGGCGGCGTGCCGGGCGGCGCGAAGATGCCGAACAGCGAGGTGCGGTCGGCGCCGGGCATGCCGGATTCGGCGAAGGTCGCCACCGCCGGCAGCAGCGCCACCCGCTGCGGCGCGCCGACCGCCAGCGCCCGCAGCCGGCCGGCGCGCAGGTGGTCGAGCTGCAGCGGCCCGACGTTGGTCGACAGCAGTTCGAACTGGCCGCCCACCGCATCCTGCAGCTGCGCGCCGCCGCCGCGGTACGGCACATGGGTCACCGCGATGCCGGCGGCCCGGCACACCGCTTCCAGGACCTGGTGACCGACGGTGCCCGTCCCGGTGGTCGCCCAGCGCAGGGCGCCGGGCCGGGACCGCGCCGCGGCGAGGACGTCGGCCAGGCCGCCGGCGGGGAAAGCCGGCGTGGCGACCAGCAGCGTCGGCGTGCGCACCACCGCGATCACCGGCACCACCGCCGCCGCCCAGGCGGGCCGCGGCAGGCCCGGCGGCGCGGCCAGCGGACTGATCGCGCAGAAGCAGAGGGTGCGGCCGTCAGGCACGGCCCGCGCCAGGGCCTGCAGCGCCACCGCCCCGCCGGCGCCGCCGCGGTGCTCGACGACGATCGGCCCGCCGAGCGCGCCGCCGACCTGCGCCGCCAGCGCGCGGGCGACCAGGTCGCTCACCCCGCCGGGCGGGTAGGCCACGACCAGGCGGACGGGGCGGTCCGGTGTGTCTCCCGCCGCACCGGCCGCACGGCCCGCCGCGACGGCGGCGACCGCGAGGCAAGCCCGGCGCCGCTGCATCACGCCGCCGTCCCGGTCGGCCGCGCCGCGTCGGCCTGCACCGCCACCGCCGCACGCACCAGCCCGATGAAGGATTGCAGCGCGGCACTGCCCTCGGCCGTCCGCCAGGCCAGGGTCAGCGGCGCGTCGAGCGGGCCGCCATCCGCCAACGGACGGTAGGCGACCGCCTGCGGATGCGCGCCCTGCATCGAGGCCGGCACCACCGTCACGCCCTCGCCGGCGGCGACCAGGTTCAGGCTGGTCATCATCCGCGGCACCTCGTGGACCACCTGCGGCCGGAAGCCCTGGGCCTCGCAGAGGGCCAGCAGGTCGGCGTACAGGCCCGGCGCGCCCGGCCGCCGCACCAGGATGAACCGTTCGTCGCGCAGCTGCGCGAGGCGGAGCGCGCCGGCGGCAGCGGGCGATCCGCCGCGGCGCTTCGGCGGCGCAGGTGCAGACGTCGGTGCATGCAGCAGCGGATGGTCGACCGGCAGCGCGACCAGCACCGGCTCGCGCAGCAGCGTCTCGAAGGCGAGTTCCGGCGGCCGCGCGACCGGCACGCGCAGGAAGCCGCAGTGCAGCCGGCCGTCGGCGATGGCCTCGGTCAGGCCGGCCGCATGGTCCTCGACGATCTGCAGCGCGATGCCGGGAAAGGCCTGCCGGCAGTCGCGCAGTACCCGCGGCGTGAACGCATGCGCCGCGGCCGAACTGGTGAACCCGACCGCCAGCACGCCGGCCGTGCCGCCGGCCACCGCTTGCATGCGGCGCGCGAGCGCACCGACGCCGTCGAGCAGCCGCCGGGCTTCGTCCAGCAGCACCCGGCCGCTGTCGGTGAGCGCCACGCCCTTGGGATGGCGCACGAACAGCACGGTGCCGAGTTCGGCCTCCAGCGCGCGGATCTGCTGGCTCAGCGGCGGCTGCTGCAGGCCGAGCGCCGCGGCCGCGCGGGTCATGTGGCCGGCCTCGGCGACCGCGACGAAATAGCGCAGGTGGCGCAACTCCATATGCTGGATGTCTCCTGTCGCAATGTTCCAGATATTTGACCTATGGCGGCCGCCGAGTCTACGCTCGCCGGCACGGCCGCACGGTGCACCTTCGCAGCGCCCGCCCACCTTTAAGAACGGAGACCTTTTCCATGCAGACCCATCCCCGGAGCCTTCCCCGGCGCACCTTCGCCGCCCGGCTGACCGCTCCCCTGGCCGCCCTCGCTGCGGCGCTGCTGGCCGCCGGCTGCGCCCTGCCCCCCGCGGCGACCGGCACCGCCGGCCCCGCCCGTGCGTCGGCCACGCTGCCCGCGACTGCCGAGGCTGCGCCCACGCCCACCGACTGCCCGCGTGTGCTGCCCGCCGGCAGCCGCTGCCTGAGCGGCCAGGACTCCGCCGGCGCCTATTACCTGATCGCGATCCCGCCGGACTGGAAGGGCACGCTGGTGATGCATTCGCACGGCGGCCCGACGCTCGGCCCGCCGCGCCTGTCTCGCACGGTCGAGGACCTGGAGCGCTGGGCGGTCACGGTCAAGGCCGGCTACGCCTGGGCCGGCTCCAGCTTCCGCCAGGGCGGCGTCGCGGTGCGCGCCGCGGCCGAGGACACCGAGCGGCTGCGCCGCATCTTCGTGCAGCACGTCGCGAAGCCGGACTTCACCATCCTGCACGGCCAGTCCTGGGGCGCCAGCGTGGCTGCCACCGGCGCGTCGATGTTCACCGACGACGGCGCCGGCCGCCGCCCCTACGACGCGGTGCTGCTCACCAGCGGCGTGCTGGCCGGCGGCACCCGGGCCTACGACATGCGGCTCGACCTGCGGGTGATCTACCAAGTTCTGTGCGGCAACCATCCGCGCCCGGACGAGGCGCAGTACCCGCTCTGGATGGGCCTGCCCGCCCACAGCGCGCTCAAGCCGGCCGACCTGGCCGCCCGGGCCAACGCCTGCCTCGGCCTCGACAAGCCTGCCGCCGCCCGCACGCCCGAACAGCAGCAGAAGGCGCGCACCATCGCCGACACGCTGAAGATCCCCGAGAGCTCGATCCTCAGCCACCTGAACTGGGCCACCTGGCACTTCCAGGACATCGCGCAGCACCGCACCGGCGGCCGCAACCCGTTCGGCAACATCGGCGCGGTCTACCGCGGCTCGTCCGACGACGCGGCGCTCAACCGGGCCGTCCTGCGCTACCGTGCCGATCCCGAGGCGGTGCGCGTGTTCGGTGCCGACACCGATCCCGACGGCCGCATCCCGGTGCCGGTGCTCACCGTCCACGGCATCGGCGACCCGACCGCCTTCGTCGAGATGGACGACAGCTTCCGCCGCACGATGGAACGCGCCGGTACCGCCGACCGCCTGGTGCAGACCTTCACCCGCGACAACGGCCACAGCTACCTGACCGAGCCCGCCTATCCCACCCTGTTCGCGGTGCTCACCGACTGGGCGCGCGGCGGCCGCAAGCCGACGCCGGCCGATGTCGCGGCACGCTGCCCGTCGTTCGAGGCGCGCTTCGGCACCGGCTGCCACTTCGTGCCGGACTACCGTCCGCAGCCGCTGGAAACCCGCGTCGCGCCGCGCGAGCGGCCCTGATCCGGCCGGCCGGCGCATCGGGACGTCGCCCGCCGGCCGGTCGGTTAGATTCGCGGGGCGTGCCGCCGCCGAGCGGCCGCGCCCGCCCGATGCATCCGACCTCCGCCCCGCCACCGCTGCTGCCTGCGCCGTCGTCATCGACGTCGCCCCCTGCAGCCGCTCGCCGGCCGTACTGGCTGGTGCAGATGAACTACCGCAACCGCAGCATCTTCTACGGGCTGCTGTGCCTCGCGATCACCGCGCGTTTCCGGGACACCGGCGCCAGCGCCACGCTCTGGGTGCTGATGGGGCTGCAATTCCTCGTCTATCCCCACCTCGCCTACCTGTTCGCGCGCCATGCCGCCGACCAGCGGCGCGCCGAGATGCGCAACCAACTCGCCGACGGCCTGCTCGCCGGCGCCTGGGCTGCGGCGCTCGGGCTGCCGCTCTGGATCGTCTTCACCATGTTCGCCGGCACCTGCCTGCACATGGTGACCTTCTACGGCTATGCCGGCCTGCCCCGGGTGTTCGCAGCCATGGGCACCGGCGCGGCGCTGGTCTGGGCGAGCGGCCGCGCCGCGCCGATGCAGCTGCAGACCGACCTCGCCACCACGCTGCTGTCGATGCTGGCGCTCACGCTGTTCTTCGTCGCCTTCGCCCACGACGGCTACCGCCGGGCGATGCGCCAGCACCGCGCCGAGCAGACGCTGCGGGCGCAGGTCAGCGAGATCTCCGCGCTCCAGGCCCAGCTGCAGGACCAGGCGGTCCGCGATCCGCTGACCGGCCTGCACAACCGCCGCCACCTGGCCGAAGTGCTGCCGGCGGCCCTGGCACGCTGCCGTGCCGACGGCACCTCGCTCGCGGTGGTGCTGATCGACCTCGACCATTTCAAGCAGATCAACGACCGCCACGGCCATGCCGCGGGCGACGCAGTGCTGCAGGTGCTGGCACGGCTGATGCAGGCGCGCATCCGGCCGCAGGACATGGCCTGCCGCTACGGCGGCGAGGAGTTCCTGCTGGTGATGGGCGGCGCGACGCTGGAGGTGGCGCAGCAGCGGGCCGATGCGCTGCGGCGCAGCTTCCAGCAGGGCGGCATCCGGGTCGGCGACCTGCACCTCGTCGCCACGCTGTCCTGCGGCGTCGCGGCCTTTCCCGGCCACGGCCACGATGCGGACACGCTGCTGCGCGCGGCCGACTCGGCGCTCTACCGGGCCAAGGCCGCCGGCCGCAATCAGGTGGCAAGCGCCTTTGGTGAGGCGGCCTCTGGCCCCGGCGAACCGCCGGCGGCCCGCGCGGTCTAGCCACGCGCATACGGAGCCCCGCGGCCGGCGCGGCCCGGGCCCGGGCCCGGGCCCGGCATCCTAGAATCGCGGGCTCGCCCGCCCGGGGCGAACCGCCTCCCGAAAGCCGCCTCCGATGCCGACCCCCCCGCGCAAGCTCTTCGTCACCACCGCCCTGCCGTACGCCAACGGCCCGTTCCACATCGGCCACATGCTGGAGTACATCCAGGCCGACACCTGGGTGCGGTACCAGCGGATGCAGGGTGCCGAGGTGAACTTCGTCGGCGCCGACGACGCCCACGG
>CAJYQL010000009.1 GCA_913776965.1 uncultured Xylophilus sp. | reverse complement strand
CGCCGGCCGATGCGCCGCCGCTGCTGCGCATGCAGGGCGCGGCCTATGCCACCGCGGTCGCCGAATATTTCCGCGACAAGGGCCAGCACGTGCTGCTGCTGATGGATTCGCTGACCCGCTATGCGATGGCGCAGCGCGAGATCGCGCTCGCCATCGGCGAGCCGCCGGCCACCAAGGGCTATCCGCCGAGCTGCTTCGCCAAGCTGCCGGCGCTGGTCGAGCGCAGCGGCAACGGGTTGCACGGCGTCGGCTCGATCACCGCGTTCTATACCGTGCTGTCGGAAGGCGACGACCAGCAGGACCCGATCGCCGATGCGGCGCGGGCCATCCTCGACGGCCACATCGTGCTGTCGCGGGCGCTGGCCGAGTCGGGCCACTATCCGGCGATCGACATCGAGCAGTCGGCCTCGCGGGTCATGCACAACGTCGCCTCGCGGGCGCACTTCGAGACGGCGCGGCGCTTCCGGGCGGTGTATTCGCGCTACCAGAAGGGCAAGGACCTGATCCAGGTCGGCGCCTACGTGCCCGGTTCCGACCCGGCGCTCGACGAATCGATCATGCTGCAGCCGGCGATGCAGGCCTTTCTGCAGCAGGGCATGCACGAGGCTTCGCCGATGCAGCACAGCCAGGAACAGATGGCCGGCGTGGTCGAGAGCCCGGGCGGCGGCGGAGCCTACGCATGAGCCGGGCCGCCTCGCCCGTCGCCGCCGGAGGTGCCGCATGGCCGCGGTGAACGGCGGCCTGCGGGTCGCGATCGAGCTGGCGCAGCGCCGGCGCGATGCCGCCGCCACCGACCTGGCCCGCGCCCGCGCCGGCGAAGCGGCGGCGCAGCACCAGCTGGACCAGCTCGAGAGCTACGCCGGCGAAACCGACGGCCGCTGGACCCAGCAGTCGCAGGTGCTCGCCTCGCCCGAGCTGCTGCAGACCCATTACCAATTCATGGCGCGGCTCTACCAGGCGATGGACATGCAGCGCAACGTGATGCGCCAGCACGTCCAGCAGGTGGCCCAGCGCATTGAGGCGCTGCGCGCGGCGGAGCTCCGCCTCGGCAGCCTGCAGAAGGTGGTCGCCCGCCACCAGCTGGAGGCCGAACGGCTGCAGCTGCGCCGCGAGCAGAAGGAGGTGGACGAGTTCGCCTCCCACCAGGCGCGCCGGACCGCTGCCGCACGGGAGGCCGACGCATGAGCGCCCCCGCTGTCCGCCCGCACCGCATCGGCCGCGCTCTGCGCAGGACCGTATCGACTTTCCAGGAGGCCTGACATGGCGATCGACACAACCACCGCATCTCCCACCGCCCACCGTGCCGCGGCCCGCAGCGACGCGTCGGCCCGCCACGGCGCGGCCGGCAAGGCGACCGGAGCGGCACCAGCCGGTCCGGCCGGCGGCTTTTCGGCGCTGCTCGGCGCGCTGGGGGCGGACGAGGACACCAGTGCCGACACGGCTGCGACCGGCGGCCTCCTGACCGCAGGCAGCGGCGACGCTGGCCTGCCGCAGGCAGGGGACGATGCCTCCGGGCTGCCGACGGCGGCCGACCTGGCAGCGGCAGGGCTGCTGGCAGGCGGCACGCCCGTGGCTACAGGCGCGGCGGTGGTCGACGGCGCGGGAATGGCAGTCGCCGGAGTCGTGGCGGAGACGGACACCACCGGCGTCGCTTCATCCACCGACCCGACCGATGCCTTGCGGCGTGCGCTGGGCGCTTCCGCGCGGGGTGCTGCCGGTGCGACGGGCGACGCGGGCCTGCCCGGTGCTACCGTCACCGGACCGGCAGGTCCTTCGACGGCTGCTTCCGGTGCTGCGCCCTCCGCTCTGCCGCCCACGGAGGCGACTATCCCGCACGAAGCGGTCGCACCGCTCGCCACCGATGCCGCCAGCAGCCGCCCGGCAGCGCCCGCCGGTGCCGTGCCCGCCACGGCGGGCGCCGAGTCCGGCCGCGCCGATGGCATGGCCGGCTACCGCACCATCTTCCAGCGCATGCAGCAGGCGATGGGCCATGCGCCGGCGGGCGGTCGGGCCGCCGCGGCCGCCGCATCCGGCACCGGCACCGCAGCGACGGCGGTCCAGGCCGCGGCCGATGTGCTGGGCGGCGCGGCCCTCACCGCGGTCACGGTGGCGACCGGGCCTGCCGCCACCTCCACCCTGGCGCTCGCCGACGGGTTGCATGCCCGCCTGGGCGGCGCAGCCGGCGATCTGGTGCGCACCCTGCTGCCGGCCGACCTGCCGGTCGGTGCCGGCAACGGCAATGCCTCGGATGCGCGCGACAGCCGCGACGGCGGCAGCAGCAATAACGACCGTCCGGCCGACGGCACCGCGGTCGCCGCGGCCGTCGGTTTCGGCGCCGCCCCGCCGTCCGACGCGCCGCAGGCCGCCGTTCCCGCGGCCGCCGATGCCGGTCTGCCGGCCGACGCGCTGGTGCAGACGCCCGAGGAGCAACTGGCGTCGCAGATCGGCCGCTGGGTCGGCCAGCGCACCCACAGCGCCTCGCTCAGCCTCGACACCCTGGGCGGTGCGCCGGTGGACGTGAAGATCTCCCTGTCGGGCAGCGAAGCCCATGTGGCCTTCCAGACCGACCAGGCCGATACCCGGGCGCTGCTCGGCAGCGCGGTGGACGAGCTGCGCCAGTTGCTGCAGGGCGAAGGCCTGGTGCTGTCGGGCGTCTCCGTCGGGGCGGGCGACGGCCGCGCGCCGGGCGGCGGCGGGACTGCGGACAGTCGCGGCGACACCTCCGGCAGCCGCGCCGCGACGGCGACCGCCGGCATCGGGCGCGGCGGACCGTCGACCGGCGGCACGGCCGCGACCGGCCCGGAGCCGGCGCCGCGCCGCCCGGCCGGCGCCACCGGCGGCCGCGCGCTCGACCTGTTCGTCTGACCGCGCAGGGCGCCGGGTTGCCGCACCCGGCCGCGCGTTTGAGGGGCGAATCTCCGGCTATTCGGACGACCGGGCAGGGCGGGCGCGCCAATAATGGGCGCTACCCGCCGTCCTCCTAGGGAAACCACTGCCGTGTCCGCGCCCGAAGCCTCCTCCGCCAAGCCGAAATCCAATAAGAAGCTGATCATCATCGTCTTGGCGGTGGTCGTGCTGCTGGCCGCTGCCGGCGGCGGTGCGCTGTTTTTCCTGAAGAAATCGCACGGCGACGACGAGGACGAGGAGGCCGCCGAGACCTCGCATTCCGCGCCCGCCAAGGCCGACGGCGCGCCGCCGACCTTCCTGCCGATCGAGAACATGGTGGTCAACCTGGCCGACCCGGGCGGCGACCGTTTCGCCCAGATCGGCATCACGCTGCAGGTGGCCGATGCCAAGGCGTCGGACCAGCTCAAGGCGCACATGCCGACGATCCGCAGCGCCATCCTGCTGCTCGCGTCGCAGCGCACCGCCGAGGAACTGCTGCAGCGCGACGGCAAGGAGAAGCTGGCCAAGGACGTCTTCGCCGAGGCCTCGCGGCCGTTCGGCTATGCGCCCGAGGACGACGAGGACGAGGCCGCCGACGCCAAGAAGAAAAAGAAGAAGTCCAAGCCCAAGAACCAGGCCGGCAATCCGGTCAAGGGCGTGTTCTTCTCCAGTTTCATCATCCAGTGACGACGACCGCCGGGAGCCGCCGACATGAGTGAAGCCTTTCTTTCCCAGGAAGAAGTCGATGCCCTGCTCGAGGGTGTCACCGGCGAGAGCCAGAAGATCGCCGAGGAGGTGGTCGAGGCCGGCGCGATCCGCGACTACGACATCTCCAGCCAGGAGCGCATCGTCCGCGGCCGGATGCCGACGATGGAAATCGTCAACGAGCGTTTCGCCCGCAACCTGCGCGTCGGCCTGTTCAACTTCATCCGCCGCAACCCCGAGATCTCGGTCGGCACGGTTGGCGTGCAGCGTTACAGCGCCTTCCTGCGCGAACTGGCGGTGCCGACCAACTTCAACATCGTGGCGATCCGGCCGCTGCGCGGCTCGGGCCTGATCGTCTGCGAGCCGGCGCTGGTGTTCGGCGTGATCGACACGCTCTACGGCGGTGTGGGCAAATTCCAGACCCGGATCGAGGGCCGCGACTTTTCGCCGACCGAGCAGCGGGTCATCAACCGCCTGGTGGACGTGATCTGCGAGGAATACAAGAAGGCCTGGAAGGGCATCTACCCGATCGAGCTGGAATACCAGCGCTCGGAAATGCAGCCCCAGTTCGCCAACATCGCCACGCCGAGCGAGATCGTGGTCTCGACCGCCTTCCAGCTGGAGATCGGCGACATCGTCGGCATGGTGCACATCTGCATGCCCTACGCCACGCTGGAGCCGATCCGCGACGTGCTGTTCTCCAGCACCCAGGGCGACTCGATCGAGGTGGACCGCCGCTGGGTCAAGCTGCTGTCGCGCGAGATCCAGGCCGCCGAGGTCGAGATGGTGGCCGAGCTGGCGACCGCCGAGGCCACCGTGGAGCAATTGCTCGCGATGAAGCCGGGCGACTTCATCGAGCTCGACCGCATGCCGCGGATCGAGGCCACCATCGGCGGCGTGCCGATGTTCTCGTGCCAGTACGGCACCCACAACGCCAAGTACGCGATCCGCATCGAGGAATCGCTGCGCGGCAACGACACCAACTGGATCGGAGAGAAGCATGGCATCTGAAGACACTCCGGGTGGCGACGACGACATGTCGGCCTGGGCCGAAGCCCTGGAAGAAGCCAAGGGCGCGCCCAGCCGCGAGGAGATGGAGGCCCAGGGCGGCCCGCTGTTCGGCGGCGCGCCGCACGTCGCCGCCTCGGCGATGACCGACGCCGCGCTCGGCGACATCAACCGGGTGCTCGACATCCCGGTCACGCTGTCGGTGGAGCTGGGCCGGGTCAAGGTGCCGATCAAATACATCCTGCAGCTGGCGCAGGGCTCGGTGGTCGAACTCGACGCGCTGGCCGGCGAGCCGATGGACGTGCTGGTCAACGGCTACTTGATCGCGCAGGGCGAGGTGGTGGTGGTCAACGACAAGTTCGGTATCCGCCTGACCGACGTGGTCACGCCGTCCGAGCGGCTGCGCCGGGTCAGCAAGGGATGAGCGGCAGCTCGTCGATGGTGCAGGCGCTGCTGTCGGTCGTCGTCTTCGTCGGCCTGATGGCGCTGGTGCCCTGGGCGATTCGCTGGCTGCAGCGTCGCGGCGGCCTGCGCGGGCTGGGCCTGCCGGCGCCCCGGCCGGGCGCCGACGGCCGGGTCGTCTCCGCGCTCGCGGTCGGGCCGCAGCAGCGGGTGGTGACGGTCGAGGTCGGCCCGCCCGAGGCGCGGACCTGGCTGGTGCTCGGCGTCACGGCGCAACAGATCACGCCGCTGCACCACATGCCAGCACCCGGTTTCGCGGCCGCGGCCGCCCAGGTGGCGGCACAGCCCACACCGCCCGCCGCCGGGGAGAGTTTCCGTGCGTAGAACGAACGCTGCGGCCTGCGGCACGGCCCTGCTGTGGGCCGTCGCGCTGCCGGCCTTCGCCCAGACGGCCGCGGGCGGATCGCCCAACGGCCAGCTGCCGCTCCTGATCGGCAGCAGCGCCGGCGGCACCAGCTTCTCGGTGCCGATCCAGACGCTGCTGTTCTTCACCGCGCTGTCGTTCCTGCCGGCGGTGCTGCTGATGATGACCTCCTTCACCCGGATCGTCATCGTGCTGTCGCTGCTGCGCCAGGCGCTCGGCACGCAGTCCGCGCCGCCCAACCAGATCGTCATCGGGCTGTCGCTGTTCCTCAGCTTCTTCGTCATGGGCCCGACCCTCGACCGGGTCTATACCGAGGCCTACCAGCCCTACACCGCCAACCAGATCACCTTCGAGCAGGCGCTCGACCGCGGCCAGGCGCCGATGCGCCAGTTCATGATGAAGCAGACCCGCCAGTCCGACTACGCGCTGTTCGCGCGGCTGGCGCGGCTGGAGCCGGGCACGACGATCGAGAACGCGCCGTTCCGGGTGCTGGTGCCGGCCTTCGTCACCAGCGAGCTGAAGTCGGCCTTCCAGATCGGCTTCATGATCTTCATCCCCTTCCTGGTGATCGACGTGGTGGTCGCCAGCATCCTGATGTCGCTCGGCATGATGATGCTGTCGCCGGTGCTGGTGGCGCTGCCGTTCAAGCTCATGCTGTTCGTGCTGGCCGACGGCTGGAACCTGCTGATCGGCTCGCTGGCGGCGAGTTTCGCGCAGTGATGCCGCCCGCCCCCAGGCTTGTCGGTCCGCTGCCGCGGCCCTTGGTGCGCCATCCCGTCGCCGGGCGCGGCACCGGCGGGCCGGCAGAGCCGGGCACATCGTGTGCTGGGGAAAGCGCCGTGGTCCGGAAAATTCTCGGGAGTGCTCGTCGATGAACCCGCAAATGGTGCTCACCACCGGCCAGGAAGCCCTGGTGATGATGCTCACCGTCTCGATGCCGATCCTGGCGGTCGTGATGATCGTCGGCCTGGTGGTCAGCATCATCCAGGCGATCACCCAGATCACCGAGCAGACGCTGTCCTTCGTGCCCAAGCTGATCGCGGCGGTGGTGGTGTTCGCGATCGCCGGTCCGTGGATGCTGACCACGCTGGTCGACTACCTGCGGCGCACGATCGAGTCGATCCCTACGCTCGCCGCATGACCGGACGCGGACGGCCGTCGTGATCTCGATCTCCGAGGCGCAGATCGCCGCCTGGCTGTCGCCGGTGCTCTGGCCGTTCCTGCGGGTGCTGGGGCTGTTCAGCGTGGCGCCGGTGTTCTCGCTGCGCTCGATCCCGATGCGCGCCAAGATCGGCCTGGCGCTGCTGGTCGCCATCGCCGCGCAGCCGAGCCTGCAGGGCCAGCCGGTGATCGGTGTCGATACCCCGGGTGCGTTCGGCGCGGTGGTGCAGCAGGTGGGCGTGGGCATCGCGATCGGCTTCGCGGTGCGGCTGGTGTTCAGCGCGGTCGAGCTGGCCGGCGAACTGATCGGCCTGCAGATGGGCCTGAACTTCGCAGCTTTCTTCGATCCTTCCTCCGGCGGGCAGGTCAGCGCCGTGTCCCGCTTCCTCGGCCACATGAGCATGCTGCTGTTCGTGGTGATCAACGGCCACCTGATGCTGCTGATGGCGGTGGTGCGCAGCTTCTCGGCGTTTCCGGCCGACGGCAACGTGCTGCAGGTGTTCGCGACGACCAAGCTGCATCTGCTCGGCGCCGAGATTTTTTCCAGCGCCCTCTGGATCGCGCTGCCGATGATCGGGCTGATGCTGTTCGTCAACCTGACGATGGGCATCATCTCGCGGGTCGCGCCGCAGATGAACATCTACGCGGTAGGCTTTCCGGTGACGCTCACCGTCGGCATGGCCGGCATCGCCGCGATCCTGCCGATGCTCGACCGGCCGGTGCTCGCGCTGATGCAGAAGGTGCTGGACCTGTTCGGCGGTTGACTGCTATCGAATCGATAGCTTTTGGCGCAGGTGGGGCGGGCGCTGGAGCCCCATTTCCATCTCAAACCAGCCCGTTGCGGATCGCGTAGACCGTCAGTTCGGCGTTGTTGGTCAGGCCGAGCTTTTCCAGCACCCGCGCGCGGTAGACGCTCACCGTCTTCGGGCTGAGCATCAATTCCTCGGCGATGTCCGACAGCCGGCGGCCAGAGGCGATCTTCAGCAGCGTCTGCAGCTCGCGCTCGGACAGCGCGGCATGCGGCTGCTCCAGCACCGGGCGGGACACGCTCTCGGCCAGCATCTGCGCCACCTCGGGCGTCAGGTACTTGCGGCCCTGGGCCACGGTGCGCACCGCGGTCACCAGTTCTTCCGGGTCGCCCGCCTTGTTCACATAGCCGTAGGCGCCGGCACGCAGGCAGCGGATCGCGTACTGGTCCTCGGGGTACATCGAGACCACCAGCACCCGGATCTCGGACGCCGTCTCCTTCAGGCTCGCCAGCACCTCCAGCCCACCGCGGCCGGGCATGTTCAGGTCCAGCAGCAGCACCTCGCATGCGTGGTGGCGCAGCGCCTCGCGCAATTCGCTGTAGCCGCCGACCTCCGCGGTCACGGTGATGTCCACCGCGTCGCAGAGCGTGTCGCGGATGCCGCGGCGCACCACCGCATGGTCGTCGCACAGCATCACCTTGATCATGGGGCCTCGCTTTCCGCGCCGGGCTCGGCCGGCGGCTCCAGGGGGATCGACAGCACGATCGAGGTGCCGCCGCCCGGCGGCACGCTGATGTCGAGCCAGCCGCCGACGGTCTGGGCGCGCGCCTGCAGGCCGCGCAGCCCGAAGGCCTGCGGCTTGTCGCGCGCATCGGGCGGCAGGCCGCGGCCGTTGTCGGCGATCTCCAGCGTCAGCAGGCCGCCGGTGCCCGACAGGTCGATCGTCACTTCGGTACAGCGGGCGTACTTGGTGATGTTGGTCAGGGCTTCCTGCGTGGTGCGGAAGGCGACTAGCTCCACCTCGGGCGTGAGCGCCAGGCGCCCGAGCGGTGCATGCAGATGCACCGGGGTGCCGGTGCGGCGCTCGAAATTCTCCACCAGCCACTGGATCGCCGCGGTCAGCCCCTGGTCCAGGATCGGCGGCCGCAGGTTCATCATGATCCGCTGGCTCGCGCCGATCGCATGGCGCAGCATCTCGGTCGCGGCCTGGGCATGGCCCTGCATCTCGGGATCGTCGGCATGGCGGCCGATCCAGGCGAGGTCGAACTTCACCGCGGTCAGGGCGCCGCCGATGTCGTCGTGGATCTCCCGTGCGATCGCCGCGCGCTCTTCCTCGATGCTGACCTGCAGGTGCTCGGCCAGCTCGGCCAGCCGCCGCTCGGAGGCGGCCAGTTCGCGCGCGGCGCGCTTGCGCTCGTGCTGTGCCTGCCGCACCTCGATCGCCCGGCCGATCACGTGCGGCAGCTTCGCCATGTCGTCCTTGAGCAGGTAGTCGTTGATGCCGCTGCGGATCGCCTCGACCGCCGCCGCCTCGCCGATCGCACCCGACAGCAGCACGAAGGGCGGCACGCCCGGCAGCCGGCGGCAGGCTTCCCAGGCGTCGAGCGCGGTAAAGCCGGGCAGCCGGTAGTCCGCGAGCACCACGTCGAAGCCGCCGGCCGTCAGGCCGTCGCGCAGCGCCTCGAGGCTCTCGACCCGCTGCATCTGCGCCGCCACTCCGGCCTGCTTCAGTGCCAGCCGCACCAGGGCATGGTCGGCCGGCGAATCCTCGAGGTGGAGGATGCGCAGCGGTGCGGCAGCCGCAGGCGGGGATGCGTCGGAAGCGTCGGGCATGCGGCTCGTATGATAGTTGTCGCTTACCGGCAAAGGCCGGCGGGGCGGTCCGTAGGGGAATCCCGATCGGTCGGGCCTGTTGCAGATATGTGTTAATCCTGCAGATTTTGTGCCGATATGTAGACGAAATGCCATGTGGCTCCGACAGAATACCGGCACACTGGCACAGCAATTGCGAATTGCGCACCACAGGCCACGCAGGGGACGACACACGATGCCATCAGCACATGCACACGACAGCAGCGGACCCGCGGTCCAGCTTCCGCTCATGGTCGTCGCCGAAGTGCAGGACTCCCTGCTCGTCGTCATGCACGACCTGCAGCGGCTGGAGGGTCTGCTCGCCCATGCGACCGACAACCTCATGTCGCGCTTCGGCACGGCCAACGCGCAGCTCGCGGTGCCGGCCCAGGAGCAGGGCGGCCCGGTCGCCGATGCGCTGTCGTCGCTGCGGCTGGCGGTCACCGAACTGCAGTTCCAGGACATGGCCTCCCAGCTGATCGCCCACACCACCCGGGTGCTGCAGGGCTGCGCCTTCCGGCTCGCCGCCGAATCCATGGGCCAGGAGGAGGGCGAGGAAGCCACGCCCTTCGCCGAGATCCAACCCGAACGCCCCAACCCGGTCACGCAGAGCGAGATGGACGCCGGTTCCGTCGAGCTGTTCTGACCCCGTCGCGAACCCTTTTTCGAAAAACGTTAGCTGGAGCTTTCAATGCTGTCGATCCTTGCTGTTGACGATTCCCCTTCCATGCGCAAGATGGTGTCGTTCACCCTCACCGGTGCCGGCTACCACGTGGTGGAGGCGGTGGACGGCCAGGACGCCTACGAGAAGGCGCAGACCGAGAAGATCGACCTGGTGCTGGCCGACCAGAACATGCCGCGCCTGGACGGCATCGGCCTGACCCGCATGCTGCGCGAGACGCCGAAGTTCAAGACCACGCCGATCCTGATCCTCACCACCGAATCCAGCGACCAGATGAAGCAGGCCGGCCGCGCCGCCGGCGCCACCGGCTGGCTGGTCAAGCCGTTCGACCCGAACCGGCTGATCGAAGTGATCCAGAAGGTGATCCGCTGATGCGGCACCCGACCCTCAAGGACACGGCGGCGAGCAGGGGAGCGACCCATGGCTGAACACGACAACGGCGGCGGAGGCGCGGACTTCGACCTCAGCCAGTTCTACGAAATCTTCTTCGAGGAAGCGGGCGAGAACCTCGACCAGATGGAGAAGATCCTGCTCGAACTCGACCTGAGCCAGGCCGACGACGAGGAGCTGAACGCGATCTTCCGCTGCGCCCACTCGATCAAGGGCGGCGCGGCCACCTTCGGCTTCGCCGACGTCGCCGAGCTGACCCACCAGATGGAGTCGCTGCTCGACAAGCTGCGCCGCCACGAACTCCAGCCCGCGCCCGCGATGGTGGACGTGCTGCTCGAATCGGCCGACGCCTCGCGCAGCCTGCTGGCCCGCCACCAGGCGGGCGGCGAGGGCGAGGCGCTCGACACCAACGACCTGGTACGGCGCATCGCCGCGCTGGCCGCCGGCCAAGTGCCGGCGCCTCCACCGCCACCGCCTCCCCCCCCGCCGCCGGCCCCGGTCGCCGCACCCGCACCGGCCGCCGCGGCGCCGGGTGGCGTGCGCGAACTCGAGATCCGCATCGGACCGCTGGAGCGGCCCGACCAGGCCGAGGCGCTACGTGAACTGTTCCGGGACATTCCCGGCCTGGGCACCATCGAGCCGCTGCCGAGCGACCGCGACGACACCCGCGTCTTCGCCGTGACGACCACCTCATCGGACGACGACCTGCTCGATCTGTTCGTCTTCCATGTCGCGAAGGAACAGGTCCGCATCGTACCCCGCGGTGCGGCCGCTGCCGATGCCGCTCCGGCGCCTGCACCGTCCGCGGCGCCTGCAGCGGACGCCGCCGCCGAGACCGATCCCGATCTGATCGAGGAAGCCGCAGCCGCCAAGCGTCCGTTCGGCTTCTTCCACGACGCGCCGGGCTCGCCGGTCGCCTCCTTCGGCCTGTTCGAGGGAGCACCGGGCGTGCCGGCCGGCGAGGGCACCGCGGCACCGGCCGCCGACGCCGCGCCGTCCCGTGCCGCAGGCGCGAAGTCCAGCAGCCAGAACCAGCTCGAGGCCACCACCATCCGCGTGGCGGTCAGCAAGGTCGACCAGCTGATCAACCTGGTCGGTGAGCTCGTCATCACCCAGGCGATGCTGGCGCAGAACAGCCAGGGGCTCGACCCGGCGATGTACCAGCAGCTGATGAGCGGCCTGGCCGACCTCGACCGCAACACCCGCGATCTGCAGGAATCGGTCATGTCGATCCGCATGATCCCGATGCAGACGGTGTTCAGCCGCTTTCCGCGGATGCTGCGCGACCTGGCGGCCCGGCTCGACAAGAAGGTCGAGCTGGTCACCCAGGGCGAGGCGACCGAACTGGACAAGAGCCTCGTCGAGAAGATCACCGATCCGCTGACCCATCTGGTGCGCAACAGCTGCGACCACGGCATCGAGCCGCCGGCGGCGCGCCTGGCGGCCGGCAAGTCGGAGCACGGCACGATCACGCTGTCGGCATCCCACCAGGGCGGCTCGATCGTCATCGAGGTGCGCGACGACGGCCGCGGCCTCAACCGCGACAAGATCCTGTCGAAGGCGCGCGAGCGCGGCATCCCGGTGTCCGACCAGATGTCCGACGCCGACGTCTGGGGCCTGATCTTCGCGCCGGGCTTCTCCACCGCCGACACCGTGACCGACGTCTCCGGCCGCGGCGTGGGCATGGACGTGGTCAAGCGCAACATCAATTCGCTCGGCGGCTCGGTGGAGATCGACTCCGCCGAGGGCTACGGCATGAAGGTGTCGGTGCGGCTGCCGCTGACGCTGGCCATCATGGACGGCATGTCGGTGCGCGTCGCCGACGAGGTCTACATCCTGCCGCTGTCGTCGGTGGTGGAATCCTTCCAGGTCGAGCCGGCGGCGCTCAACACGATCGCCCAGGGCTCGCAGCTGGTCAAGGTGCGCGAGGACTACATGCCGGTCGTCTCGCTCGACAAGGTGTTCCAGGTGCCGCGCGCCGGCCACGACCGGGACGGCAACATCATGGTGGTGGTGGAGTCCGACGGCAGCCGCGTGTCGCTGCAGGTCGATGAACTGCTCGGCCAGCACCAGGTGGTGGTGAAGAACCTGGAGTCCAACTACCGCAAGGTGCCGAACATCTCCGGCGCGACGATCCTCGGCGACGGCAAGGTCGCGCTGATCCTCGACACCGGCGGGCTGGTGCGCAGGGCGCGCCACTGATTCCGTCCCTACAAGAACAACCGCACAACTTTCATCGCAAGGAGCACGCACATGGGCGTCATGGACAAGATCGGCGACGGCGCCAAGACCGGCACCCGCGAGTACCTCACCTTCCGGCTCGACCAGGAGGAATACGGCATCGACATCCTGAAGGTGCAGGAGATCCGCGGCTACGAGCCGCCGACCCGCATCGCCAATGCGCCCGAATTCATCAAGGGCGTGGTCAACCTGCGCGGCACGATCGTCCCGATCGTGGACATGCGGCTGAAGTTCAACTGCGCCAATGCCGACTACAACAGCTTCACCGTCGTCATCATCCTGAACCTGCGCAACCGCGTGGTCGGCATCGTGGTCGATTCGGTGAGCGACGTGCTCGAACTCTCGCCGGACCACATCAAGGCGGCGCCGGACATCGAGAGCGTGGTGGACAACGGCTGCATTCTGGGGCTGGGCTCGGTCGGCGAACGCATGCTGATCTTGCTGGACATCGAGAAGCTGATGTCCAGCGTGGACATGGGCCTGGTCCCGGCGACCGCCTGATCCGGAGCATCCGTCGCCCATGTCTGCCGTGCGCGACACCCCTCTGGCCGCGCCGCCGGAGCCGGGCATGCAGGGCCGCGAATTCGTCTGGACCGACCGCGACTTCGCCCGGGTCCGAGCGCTGATCTACCAGCGCGCAGGCATCAACCTGCACGAGGGCAAACATGCGATGGTCTATAGCCGGCTGTCGCGCCGGCTGCGCGAGACCGGTTACGACAGCTTCCACGACTACCTCGGCTGGCTGGAGTCGCACGACGGCGCGGAGTGGCAGGAGTTCATCAACGCCCTGACCACCAACCTGACCTCGTTCTTCCGCGAGCAGCACCACTTCGAAGTATTCGCGCAGCTGCTCGCCACCCGGCCGGCGGGGCCGTGGAGCGTCTGGTGCAGCGCCGCCTCGACCGGCGAGGAGCCGTACTCGATCGTCATGACCGCGCTGGAGACGCTGCAGCCTCACGCGCAGTTCAAGCTCTCGGCCAGCGACATCGACTCCAAGGTGCTGGCGCATGCCGCACAGGGCATCTACCGGCTCGACGGCCTGAAGGGCCTGACGCCCGCGCGCCTGCAGCGCTTTTTCCTG
Organism: uncultured Xylophilus sp.; assembly: GCA_913776965.1. Taxonomy (GTDB): domain Bacteria; phylum Pseudomonadota; class Gammaproteobacteria; order Burkholderiales; family Burkholderiaceae_C; genus Xylophilus. The sequence goes on along the minus strand of CAJYQL010000009.1, from coordinate 5,997 downwards.
CGCGGCAAGCAGAGCAACGCCGGGTTGCTGCGGGCCAAGCCGGAACTGCGCAAGCCGATCGATTTCCTCAGCGTCAACCTGATCCGCGACGACTGGCCCTTCCGCGAGCCGTTCGACGCCGTTTTCTGCCGCAACGTGATGATCTATTTCGATGCTCCCACCCAGCGCCGCGTGCTCGAGCGCATCCATCGGGTGATGAAGCCCGGCGGCCTGCTGTTCGTCGGCCATGCCGAGAACTTCAGCGAGTCACGCGACCTGTTCACACTCAAGGGAAAGACGGTCTATGAGCGTCGCTGACACCCTGGCCGCCCGCGCGCCGGCGGCACCGCCGCGCGCACGCGGGTCCTCGCTCGAAGCGCTGAAGGCCCAGCCGCGCAAGAGCAGCGAGGCCTCGTTCTTCTACTTCGACCACCACTTCCAGTACAACGCGGTGAAGGTGCTGCCGGGCGAGTACTTCGTCTCGAACGAGGAACTGGTCATCATGACGGTCCTCGGCTCCTGCATCGCTGCCTGCCTGTGGGACAGCCGCGCCGGCATCGGCGGCATGAACCACTTCATGCTGCCCGACAGCGACAGCTCCGACGCCTCGGGCCGCTACGGCTCCTACGCGATGGAACTGCTGATCAACGAGATGATGAAGGCCGGCGCCCGGCGCGAGAGCCTGCAGGCCAAGATCTTCGGCGGCGCGCAGGTGATGGCCGGCTTCACCACGATGAACGTCGGCGAGCGCAACACGCAGTTCGTCAAGGACTACCTGCGCACCGAACGCATCCCGATACTGTCGGAAGACGTGCTCGACATCCATCCCCGCAAGGTCTGCTTCTTCCCGGTCAACGGCAAGGCGATGGTCAAGCGCCTGGCCCATGCCCATCCGGAGGCGCTGGTCAGCCAGGAACGTCGCGGCAATGCGGCGACGGTGGCGCAGACCACCTCGGGCGGGTCGGTGGACCTGTTCTGAGCCCCGCGCGCGCATCCGGCTGCGGATGTTTCGCGCGCACAGAGAAGAAGAGACTCGCATGAAGAAGATCCGCGTCATCGTCGTCGACGACTCGGCCCTGGTCCGCAGCCTGCTGGCGGAGATCATCAACCGCCAGCCGGACATGGAGTGCATCGGCACCGCCAACGATCCGCTGGTGGCCCGCGAGATGATCCGCGAGAAGAATCCCGACGTGATCACCCTGGACGTCGAGATGCCCCGCATGGACGGTATCGATTTCCTCGGCCGGCTGATGCGGCTGCGGCCGATGCCGGTGGTGATGATCTCCACGCTGACCGAACGCGGCGCCGAGGTGACGCTGCGGGCGCTGGAACTGGGCGCGACCGACTTCGTCGCCAAACCCCGCATCGGCGTGGCCAGCGGACTGAACGACCTGGCGACCCAGATCGTCGAGAAGATCCGGATCGCCGCGTCGGCCCAGATCCGCCGGGCGCCGGCCCCGGCCGCGGCGCGGACCGGCGACGCGCCTGCGGCGGCGCCGGCGATCCCGTCCGGCACGCTGCTCGGCCGGGTGTCGACCGAGAAGCTGATCTTCATCGGCGCCTCTACCGGCGGCACCGAGGCGATCCGCCACATCCTGACCCAGTTGCCGGCCGACTGCCCGGGCATCGCGATCACCCAGCACATGCCGCCCGGCTTCACCACCAGTTTCGCCGCGCGGCTCGACACGTTGTGCCGCATCACGGTGAAGGAAGCCGTCCACGGCGAGCGCATCCTGCCGGGCCATGCCTACATCGCGCCGGGCGGCCGCCAGTTCAGCGTCGGTCGCAGCGGCGCCAACTACGTCGCGGTGGTGGAGGAGGGCGAGCCGGTCAACCGCCATCGTCCGTCGGTGGAGGTGCTGTTCCGCTCGGCCGCCCATGTCGCCGGGCGCAACGCCGTCGGCGTCATGCTGACCGGCATGGGCGCCGACGGCGCCCGCGCGATGCGCGAGATGAAGGACGCCGGCAGCTACAACTATGTGCAGGACGAGGCGAGCTGCATCGTCTTCGGCATGCCGCGGGAAGCGATCGCCCACGGCGCGGCCGACGAGGTGCTGCCGCTCGACCAGATCGCCCCGGCCCTGATGGCGCGGCTGCATGCGCCGGACCGGGTGCACCACCGTATCTGATCCGACGGAAATAGGCCTCTTGCGCAGTTGGGATATGCGCAAGTAGCTATTAATTTCATAGCATTTCGTCCGGCGCGAACGGACCGATCACCTTGAGCATCAGTTGGAGCCCGGTGCTGGCATCGGGCTCGCGTTCCAGTACTTGGCCGGCACGCTCGCGGTCGTGGGCCGGCGGGTGCCAGCGCAGGCGGTCGCCCTGCAGCTCCAGCCGGTAGCTGTCGGCAAACGATTCCTCGATGTTCTCGGTCATCTCGCGCGACAGCGGGCGGCTGCGGATCACGATGCCGACCTCGGTGTTCTGCAATGCTGAGCGCAAGTCGAGGTTCATTGAGCCGACCACCAGCAGCCGGCCGTCCACCACCAGCGCCTTGGAATGCAGGCTGGAGCGCGACTGCGGCGTCGAGCCCAGGATGCGCCGCCGGGTGTCCCCGCGCGACTGCAGCTCGTACAGCTCGACCCCGGCGCGCAGCAGGGCAGGCCGGTAGCGCGCGTAGCCGACGTGCGCGAGCGGTGCGTCGTTGGACGCGAGCGAATTCGTCAGCACCCGCACCCGCACACCCCGCGCACGGAGCGACTCGAACACCCCCATCATCTTGTCGCCCGGGACGAAGTACGGCGACACGATCAGCAGATCGCTGCGGGTCTGCTCGATCAGGCGCATCAGGTCGCCGACGACCGTTTCGTCCTGGTCGTCGGGATCGTCGGAGTCGATCTTGGACGGATGGTCGCTCAGCAGCACTGCCGGCGCCCAGGTGAGCTGGAGGCGGCCGTCCAGGATCTGCCGGGCGATGCCGGCCGCGCCAGGCACCGGTTTCGGCGGCGGCGTGTCGCCGGCTGGAGCAGCGGCTGTCGGGGTGGCGGGGTGCGTTTCCGGCAGCGGAACCTCGGTCGGCACCGGCGCAGCACGGGGGTGCAGCAGGCGCTCCCGTTCGGCGGGCGTGAGTAGGGTGCGCGCGGGATAGGCCAGCTCGTGGTTCCAGTAGGTGTCGAAGCTGCGCGACAGCTGCTGCACCAGCGGCCCGGCCACCAGCAGGTCCAGATCGAGAAAATTGCTTTTCTCGCCCTGACCGAAGTATTCGTCGCCGAGGTTGCGGCCGCCGGTCACCGCCATCACGTTGTCGGCGATGAAGGCCTTGTTGTGCATGCGCTGCTGGATGCGCTGAAAGTCGAACAGCGAACCGACGATCCGGCCCACCTGCGACGCCCGCGGTCCGGACACCGGATTGAACAGCCGGACCTCGATGCCCGGCACCGAATCCAGACGCAACACCTTCGCGTTCTCGCCGGCGGCGTTGAAGTCGTCGATCAGCACCCGGACCCGCACGCCCCGCGCTGCCGCCGCCGCCAGGTGCTCCATCAGTGCTTCGGTCGAACTGTCGTAATGGATGCTGTAGTACTGCAGGTCCAGCGTTTTCTCGGCCGCATCGATCAGGGCCAGGCGGCTGCCGTACGCGCTCTCAACCGTGCCGAGCAGACGGAAGCCGGCACGCTGGTCCGGCGCTGTCGTCTCCTGGCGCGATGCCGGCGGCGTCAGCGCCGCGACTTGTTGCGCCAGTCGGGTCGACGTCGCAGCAGGCAGGGCATGGGATGCGGTGCGGCTCGTATTGGGCGGCAGACTGCCGCAGCCGGTCAGCGCCAGCGCTACGGCCAGCCCGGCCGTTCGTCCCCAGGCGGACACACGCGGAAAGAAGAATCGGAGAACAGAGGAGGGCGTGGGCGGCATGTAAAAGTGCGCGTCAGATGCGCACAACCACCGTACCGCGGCCCGGCCTCCTGTCTGTCGGACGGCGGCTTCGGGCAGACGCGCTTCAGGACGACAGTTCCGTCCAGCGCTCCAGTGCCGCCATCAGCAGGTCGTCGATTTCCAGCAGCCGGTTCGCCAGCGTCGCGGCCCGGGTCGCGTCGGTGCCGTAGAGGCTGCCGTCGGCCAGGGTCGCCTGGATGTCGGCCTGCTCCTGTTCCAGTGCAGCGATGCGGTCCGGCAGCTCGTCCAGTTCCCGCTGTTCGCGGTAGCTCAGTTTCTTGCGCGCGGCCGGGCGTTCCGCAGGCGCCGCTGCCGGGGCCGCGACCGGCGCCATCGCCGGCGGCGGCGCGGCAGCATCGGGCTTGCGGGACGCGATCTCGCGTGCCCGGCGCGACTGGGTGAGCCAGTCTTCCACGCTGCCTTCGTATTCGCGCCACCGGCCGTCGCCTTCGCTCACCAGCGTGCTGGTCACGACGTTGTCGAGGAAGGTCCGGTCGTGGCTGACCAGGAAGACGGTGCCGTCGTAGTTCTGCAGCAGGTCTTCCAGCAGTTCCAGCGTGTCGATGTCGAGGTCGTTCGTCGGTTCGTCGAGCACCAGCACATTGGTCGGCCGGGCAAACAGGCGGGCCAGCAGCAGCCGGTTTCGCTCGCCGCCGGACAGCGAGCGCACCGGCGATGCGGCACGTGCCGGCGAGAACAAAAAGTCGCCCAGGTAGCTCTTCACATGCTTGCGCTGGCTGCCGATCTCGATCCATTCGCTGCCGGGGCTGATGAAATCCTCGAGCGTTGCATCCAGGTCGAGCGCTTGGCGCATCTGGTCGAAGTACGCCACCTGCAGGTTCGCGCCCTGGCGCACTTTGCCGGCATCCGGGGCCAGTTCGCCGAGGATCAGTTTCAGCAGCGTCGTCTTGCCGGCGCCGTTCGGGCCGATCAGGCCGACCTTGTCGCCGCGCAGGATGGTGCTGGTGAAGCCCCGCACGATCGGACGGTCCCCGTAGGACTTGGCCACATCGGTCAGCTCGGCCACGATCTTGCCGGACGGCAGGCCCGAGGCCACATCCATCTTCACGCTGCCGAGCGCCTCGCGCCGCGAAGCCCGCGCACTGCGCAGGCGTTCCAGCCGGCCGACCCGGCTCTGGCTGCGGGTCCGGCGCGCCTCGACCCCTTTGCGGATCCAGACTTCTTCCTGCGCCAGCAGTTTGTCGGCCTTCGCGTTGATCACCGCCTCCTGGGCGAGCTGCTCCTCCTTTTGAAGCAGGTACTGCGCGAAGTTGCCAGGATAGGACCGCAGTTGCCCGCGGTCCAGCTCGACGATGCGCGTCGCCACGACGTCGAGGAAGGACCGGTCGTGCGTGATCGTCACGATGCTGCCCTTGAAGTCGACCAGCAGGTTCTCGAGCCACTCGATCGAATCCAGGTCGAGGTGGTTGGTCGGTTCGTCGAGCAGCAGCACATCCGGCTTGGCGACCAGCGCCTGCGCCAGCGCGACCCGCTTGCGCGTGCCGCCCGAGAGACTGCCGACGATCGCCGATCCGTCGAGATGCAGGCGGTCCAGCGTCTCTTCGACCCGCTGCTCCCAGTTCCAGGCATCGAAGGCCTCGATCTGCGTCTGGAGTGCATCCAGGTCGGCATGGGCGTCACCCGACAAGTACAGGTCGCGCAGCGCGATCACTTCGCCCAAGCCGGCACTCGCCGCTTCAAAGACGGTGGCCGTCGAGGCCAACACCGGCTCCTGCGCGACATAAGCCACACGGATCCCCTGTTGCATCTGCAGCGTCCCGTCGTCCGGCTTCTCCAGTCCTCCCAGGATCTTGAGGAGGGAAGACTTCCCCGCCCCGTTGCGACCGATGAGCCCGACACGCTCGACGCTCTCCAAAGAGAATGCCGCGTGGTCAAGAAGAGGGACGTGGCCAAAGGCCAGCTGGGCGTCCAGCAGTGTGATGAGAGACATGGCGAATTATCGGGCGCGGCGATGGAAAAGATCGGATCAGTCGCCCAGCCGCAAAAACCTGTGCTAAATTCGAGGGCTTCGCTGCAGCGGCCTGGAGTTTTCCGGTGGCAGTTGGCGGGGCGGGGTTGATGAGGTGGTGTCGGGATTCTTTTTCAGGCGGGTCGAAAGATTTGTCTGGATGGGTGGAAAAACCG
>CAJYQL010000008.1 GCA_913776965.1 uncultured Xylophilus sp. | reverse complement strand
GTGAAGGCCGGAACGGCGGGGCACCGGCGGCGGCCGACAGGCGGCACGCCCGGCGGGGGGCCGGTTCAGCCCTGCGCGGGCGGCCCGCGGCCCGGCGGCGGCGCGGCGCCGCGCACGGCGACAGCGTCCGGCCGTGCCGTCGCCAACCGATCCGCAATGCGTGGAGGCGCGCAGAGCGCCGCCGCAGGCACCGGCGGCGGTGCGCCGGCCGTGACGCACAACGGGCATTCGCCCATCGCGCCCGCGCTCACGGCCCGGTCGCTGGTGCCGTCCGGATCGCTGCCGGCCTCGCGCAGCTGCAGCGCACCCGCGCCGGCGCAGACCAGCGCCAGGGCCCGCGGCTGCACCAGCGGCGACGCCGCGGCCGCGCCGACCGCCAGCGCGAACCACGCCAGCAGGGCCCGGACGATCCACGGAGCGGTTCGCAGCGCATGCATGGCGGGATTATCGGCGGGGTGCCCCGATGTCTCGGGGTGTAACGCACCCAGCCCGAGGTGCGGATTGGCGGAACCCGCTGCTAAGCTCGGCCGCGACGTTAGCCATCACTCGCGGAAAGGACATTCGGGAGATGGGGGAGACATTCAGGGGCACCGGGGACGGCCCGCATCCGGCGCGGGTTCTGCGCACCGCCGTCGCGGCGCTGGCCGTGGCCGGCAGCAGTGCCTGGGCGGTGCAGGACTGCGAGCTCAACGGCGAGCCGGTCAGCCCAGCCCACGGCGGCACCACCCAGGGCAAGACCGGGATCATGCGCTGCCGGGACCGCGACACCGGCCAGATGGTGCGCGAGCAGGAGCTGCAGAACGGCCGCTTCATGGGCGCCGTGCGCTACTACACCGAAGGCCGCCTGGTGCGCGAACTGGCGGTCAACGAACGCGGCAATCAGCAGGGCCGCGCCCGCGAGTTCGGCCCCGGCGGCCAGCTGGTGCGCGAGAGCTTCTCCGAGAACGGCACCACCGTCGGCCTGTCGCGCAGCTTCCATCCCAACGGCCAGCTGCAGCGCGCCGCCTTCTACGGGCCGCAGGGCGAGCTGGCCCATGCCGAATTCACCAGCCGCGGCGAACTGCGCGGCCTGCGCTGCGGCGACCGGCCGCTGCTCGCGCCGGCGGTGGACGACGCGCGGCTCTGCGGCTTTCCCAACCGCACCTCGCAGCTCTCGTTCCTGGCGGAAAACGGCACGGTGCGCGCGCGGGCAACCTTCGTCGGCGGCAAGCGGGTGCGCTTCGAGACCTTCCAGGACAACGGACTGCCCGCGCAGCAGGAGGAAGCCAGCGCCACCTCCCGGGTGGAGCGCAGCTTCGGCCCCGACGGCAGCCGGCGGCGCGAAGTCACCTGGGCCGTCACCAACGGCCAGGCGGTGCGCGAGCGGGAGCAGGAATTCGCGGCCAACGGCACGCTGACGCGTGACCGCCGCTGGACCCAGGGCGAGCTGACCAGCGAAGAAACCTTCTACCTGAACGGCCAGCCGCGCAGCAAGGCGCAGTACCGCATGGTCGGCGCGACCCGCACGCTGGAAACGCGCGAGTTCTACGACAACGGCGTGCTCGCCGGCGAAGGCCGCTACATCGACACCGGCCGCTACGCGCCGACGCCCACCGGCACCCACCGCCAGTACGACCCGCAGGGCAAGCTGAAGTCGGAATCAGTGTTCGATGCCCGCGGCCGCATCAGTCGCGAGCGCACCTGGGACGCCTCCGGCGCGCTGCTGCGCGACGACGAGGTGTTCGAAGACGGCTCCCGCAAGGCGTTCAGCACCCGCTGAGCCGGCACGCGGTGCAGCCCGGTCAGGCGCCTGCCGGCACGCCGTGGAGGCGCTCGTGCGCTTCGGCGGGCGACAACACGTCCTGCTCGATCGCGCCGAACAGGCTGCGGCCGTCGCGGCCCTTCATCTCGATGCGCACCGTGTCGCCGAAGCGCAGGAACGGTGTCTGCGGCGCGCCGTCCTGCAGCGTTTCGATGCAGCGCTTCTCGGCGATCGAGCCGCTGCCGCGCGGCCAGTCGGTGCGGCTGCCGCGCATCGTGCCGCGGTTGCCGACCGGCCCGGTCGCGACGATGCTGCCCGCCCGCAAACCGCGCAGCCGGCAGACCCGCTCCAGCAGCGCGCCGAAGCCGAACGCCATGTCGGCGCCGGCGTCGCACAGGCCGACCTTGCGGCCGTTGAGGGTGCTCTGCACCGCGCCCTGCAGCACGCCGCCCTGCCAGATGCCCGCCAGTTCGTCGGGCGTGGCGGCCACCGGGCCGAATGCGGCGGCCAGGTGGTGGTCGAACCCGCTGCCGCCCGATCCGCCGGCCCCGCCCGCCCCGTCCACGGCTTCCAGGCTGCGCAGCGTGGCGGTGTTGGCGAGGGTGAGCAGCCGGATGCCGTCCAGCGCCCGGTCGGCGCCGACGCCGGCCGGCAGGTCGCCGGTGATTGCGGCCAGGCCGGCGCCGAAGTCGATGCCCAGCGCCTCGCGTGCCGCGACGATCGGCATGCGCGGCCCGAGCAGGTCGGCACCGCCCAGCCGGACCGGCGCCGGGTCGTGCGCCACCGCGCCCGCCGCATCGTCGCCGGCGATCTGCCTCGCCAGTTCGGCATGGGACGGATAGGCCGTGCAGACCACCGCCTCGTAGGCCCGCGGCAGCGGCGCCAGGCAGCGGGCTGCGTCGAACGCGAAGGCATGGCGTGCGCGGCCGGCGTTCAGCTCGTCCGACAGGTCCTGCAGCTGCGGCGACAGGAAGCCCCAGTCCTCCAGCACCGCCTGCAGCCGGGTCGCGATGCCGGTCGCATAATGGGCCGACGCCAGGTCGCGGGAGACGACCACCAGCTGGCCGTCGCGGGAACCGTCTTGGTAGGTGGCGAGTTTCATGGGCGCCGATTGTCCCCGCTGGGCCCGCAGCGCCCTCCCCGGCCGGTCCGTCCGCTGCGCTCCTGCCGACCGCCCCGCCGCCGATCCATCCCATGTCCGCCCCGCCTTCTCCTTCGCAGGTTCCGTCCGTCCCGCCGCCGGCCGCGCGGCCGCCGTGGCGTGCGATCGCCGGGCTGACGGCGGCGGTGGCGCTGCTGCATGCGGTGGCGCTGCACTGGCTGCCGGCGGGTCTGCCCGGCGGCACGCCGTCGGCGGCGCCGCTGCCGTTCGCGGTGCGGATGGTCGATGCGCCCGCACCGCCGCCCGCCCCTCCGGTGGCCGCAGCCCGCCCGCCCGCTGCGCCGTCGTCCGCCCGGGCTTCGCGTCCCCGGAGCACTCCAGCGCCCGCCCCTGCTGCGGATTCAGCTACTGAATCGATAGCAGAAGCGACGACGACGGACAGCGCGCCGGCCGCCGCACCGTCAGCCGAGCCCGCCGCGCCCGCAGATACCGCCGAGGCGCCGCCGCCCAGTCCGCCGACGGTCGCCCCGCCGCCGCTCGGCCTGCCCGCATCGACCCGGCTGCTCTACGACGCCGAAGGCCATGCCAAGGGCCTGACCTACCAGGCGAAATCGGAACTGACCTGGCGCCAGGACGGCGCCCGCTACGAGGCCCGGCTGGAGCTGAGCGCCTTCCTGATCGGCTCGCGGGTGCAGACCAGCGAAGGCCGCATCGACGCCACCGGCCTGGTGCCGGAGCGCTTCGCCGACAAGGCCCGGCGTGAACAGGCCACCCACTTCGACCCGGCCGCCGGCCGTATCGTCTTCAGCTCCAACGCGCCAGAGGCCCGCTGGCTGCCGGGCACGCAGGACCGGCTCGGCGTGTTCCTGCAGTTGGGCGCGCTGCTGGCCGGCGACCCGGCCCGTTACCCGGCCGGCGCGACCATCGCGGTGCCGACCGCCGGCACCCGCGAGGCGGAGGAATGGCGCTTCGTCGTCGGCGAGCCCGAGATGCTGACGCTGCCGGCCGGCGAACTGCCCGCCCTGCGGCTGGAACGCGCCCCGCGCAAGGAATACGACACCCGGGTCGAGGTCTGGTACGCCCCCGGCCGCGCCTGGCTGCCGGTGCGGCTGAAGATCACCCAGGCGAGCGGCGACTACGTGGACCAGAAACTGTCCGCCATCGAGAACCCCTAGCCACGCGGCGGCCGACCGAACCGCCCGCCCTCGTCCTACTGTGTATCCTCTTGTGCAACCACAGTTCCGACGCCGCATCCCTTGAAAACTGGCACCAAGGTTGCTACCTGACCGAGAACACCGAAAGGAAGCCGCAATGCAGATGCTCTATGACTCCGAAAGCTTCGTTGTGGTCCACATGGTCCCCGACAGCGACGACGATGCGCCGGAGTCTGCCGGCCCGCAGCTGGCACGCCACGGCTTCGAGATCGTCGACAAGCGCTCCGGCAAGGAGGTCTACCTCGACGGTTCCTGGGCCGAGATGTTCCAGCAGAAGATCATGGACTGGCAGCGCAACACGCCCACCCAGGAAGAGGTAGAGGACACGCTCGACCGCTACACCGGCCTGGCCCACAACCCGGTCGTCGTGCACTGACACTGCCGGCAGTGCGCCTTCCGGCGGCCAGCCTCTCGGCTGCGCACCTCCCGGCTGCGCGCTGTTCCCGCCACAACGCCACGGTCATGCCGTGGCGTTGTCGTTTCCGGCCCGCCCGCGCCGGCGCTCCAGCACGCGGAACAGCGGCTCGGCCAGCACCAGCACCGCCACCAGCCGGCAGACCTGAAAGGCGGTGACCACCGGCACGCCGAGCTGCAGCACCTTGGCGGTGATCGACATCTCGGCGATGCCGCCGGGCGAGGTGCCCAGCACCAGCGTCGGCCACGGCAGGCCGGTCGCCTGCGCCAGCAGCCAGGCGAAGCCGGCGCAGATCGCCACCATCGCCACCGTCCCGGCCCCGACCGTCGCCAGCCAGCGCGGCGCGGTGCGCATGAAGCCCGGGGTGAAGCGCACGCCCAGGCTGACGCCGATCGCCAGCTGCGCGGTGTTCGACAGTCCCTGCGGGATCGCCGACAGCACCGAGCCGGCCGCGGTCAGCCCGGCCGACACCAGCAGCGCCCCGATGAACCACGGGTTGGCCCGGCCGAGCCGGCGCATCACCAGCGCGCCGGCACCGGTCGCCGCCACCAGCATCGCCAACCCTGCCGGATCGACCTGGCGCAGCACCGGCGGCATCGGGTCCAGCCCGTGCAGGCCGGCCCACTGCATTCCGAACGGCACCAGCAGCGTGACGATCAGCACCCGCAGACTGTGCGAGGAGGCCACCAGGTCGGTGCGCGCGCCGGCCCGCTCCGACAGCAGCGTCATCTCCGACGCGCCGCCGATGGTGCCGGCGAAATAGGTGGTGGCCCGCAGCATCGGCGGCGGCAGGTGCGCCAGCCGCACCCGGTTGGCGCGGCCCAGCCAGGCGCCGAACAGCGCGCCCATCGCCAGCGCCCACACGATGCCGATGGCGATCGCCCACCACAGGCCCGCCACCAGCGCGGTCACCTGCGGGGTGAAGTACAGCCCGAGGGCCGCGCCGATCGTCCACTGGCCGGCGTTGCGCAGCGGCACGGCGCTGGCGGTGCGCAGGCCGGCCATCGAGGCCGCGGCCGTCGCCAGCAGCGGGCCGATCATCCAGGGCAGCGGGGTTTTGAGCAGGACACACAGCGCTGCGGCCGCCAGCGCCAGCAGCAGCGTCGTCACGACGCGAAGGACGAATCTCACGAACAGGCCACCCCATCCACCCACACGGGTGCGCACGAAAGCCCCGCATAGTAGCGAGATGACTCCGATCCTGCTCCGCACCGCCGCACCGTCCGCCACCCTGCGCGCCGCCGTGCGGGGATGCGCGGGCGCCGCCCTGCTCGCCGCCGCCGTGCTGGCGGCCGGCTGCGTCGGCCCCGGGCCGGCCGACAGCCCGCGCGCGGTGCCGCCGCGCACCGACATCCTGCTGATCGGCGAGCGCCACGACGCGCCCGGCCAGCCGGCGCTCGCGGCCGAGGCGGTACGCGCCCTGGCCGCCGACGGCCGGCTGGCGGTGCTGGCGCTGGAGATGGCGCCGGAAGGCACCAGCACCGTCGCCCTGCCCGCCGGCGCCGACGAAGCGGCCGCACGCAGCGCCCTGGCCTGGGACGAGCGGGCGTGGCCGTGGGAGCGCTATGCACCGGCCGTGATGGCCGCGGTCGCGGCGCGGGTGCCGGTGGTCGGCGCCAACCTGCCGGCCGCGCGCCTGCGCACCGCGATGGCCGACGTGTCGCTCGACGCCCAGCTGACGCCCGAGGCCCGCGCGCTCCAGGAAACCGCGATCCGCGACGGCCACTGCGGCCTGCTGCCCGAGCGCCAGATCGGCCCGATGACCCGGGTGCAGGTGGCGCGCGACCGGATCATGGCCCATGTGCTGGCGCAGTCGGTGCGGCCCGAGGCGACCGCGGTGCTGTTGGCCGGCGCCGGCCATGTCGATCGGCGGGTCGGCGTGCCGCAGCACCTGCCGACCCACCTGTCGGTCCGGGCGGTGGCGATGGTCGCCGCAGGCGATGGGGCCGGCGCGCCGGCGGCCTTCACCGCCGTCTGGCCCAGCCCGCCCGCGCCCGCCACAGACCATTGCGCGGCCCTGCGCGAGAAGCTGCCGCCGGCCCGCCGCACGCCCTGAGCCGGCGGCCACGCCGGGCGGGCCGTGCTGCGACAATCCCGCCGCTATGACTTCTGCCTACATCCTCACCCTGTCCTGCCCGGACCGCACGGGCATCGTGCATGCCGTCTCGGGCTTCCTGCTCGAGCGCGGCGGCAACATCGAGGACGCGGCGCAGTACAGCGACCGCGGCACCGGTCTCTTCTTCATGCGGGTGCAGTTCTCCTGTACCGCCCTCTCCCGCGCCGAACTGCAGGCGCAGCTCGGCCCCTTCGGCGAAGGCTTCGCGATGCAGTGGCAGCTGCATGCGGTGGCCGAGCCGGTGCGCACCGTGCTCATGGTGAGCAAGGAAGGCCACTGCCTGAACGACCTGCTGTTCCGCTGGAAATCCGGCTTGCTCGCGATCGACATCCGCGCCATCGTCAGCAACCACCGCGACTTCTACCAGCTGGCCGCCAGCTACAACGTGCCCTTCCACCACATTCCGGTCACCGCCGCCACCAAGCCGCAGGCCGAGGCGAAGCAGTACGAGATCATCGAAGCGGAAGGCGCCGAGCTGGTCGTGCTGGCCCGCTACATGCAGGTGCTGTCGGACGACCTGTGCCGCAAGCTCGCCGGCCGGGCGATCAACATCCACCACAGCTTTCTGCCGAGCTTCAAGGGCGCCAAGCCGTACTACCAGGCGCACGACCGCGGCGTGAAGCTGATCGGCGCCACTGCCCATTACGTGACCGCCGACCTGGACGAAGGCCCGATCATCGAGCAGGACGTGGCCCGGGTGGACCACAGCAAGACGGTCGAGGACCTGACCGCGATGGGCCGCGACACCGAGAGCCAGGTGCTGGCCCGCGCGGTGAAGTGGCACAGCGAACATCGGGTGCTGCTCGACGGGCACAAGACGGTGATCTTCCGCTGAACCGGCGGCCGGGCCAGCGGCGTACGGGGCAGTGCAGTTCCGGCGCCGCCTTTGCCCGGCTGATGATGAAACCGGTCTTCAGCGCCCGTCCCACCTGCGCTACCAGCTACTCTTTCGATAGCAAAGGCCTTTCGCCATGACCCTGCGCATCCCGCCGATCCAGTGCCTCGTCACCTTCGAGGCCCTGGCACGGCTGCGCAGCGTGACGCTGGCGGCCGAGGAGCTGTGCGTCACGCCGAGCGCGGTGAGCCACCGGGTCCGGCAGCTCGAGCAGATCCTCGGCACCAAGCTGTTCGGCCGGGCCGACTTCTCGCTCACCACCGACGGCAGCGAATACCTGGCCCACGTGCGCGAGGGCCTGGCGGTGCTGTCGCGCTTCCCGAGCACCCAGGCTGCCGGCGGCCGGCGCAAGCTGCGGGTCGCGGTCACGCCGACCTTCGCCCGCTCGATCCTGATCCCGCGGCTGCGCCAGTTCCTGGAGGCGTACCCCGAGATCGACCTGGCGCTGCAGGTCAGCATCCCGCTGCTCGACGTGGTGGCCGAGGACGCCGACCTGATGGTGCGCTTCGGCACCGGCCGCTATGCCGATGTCGAGCACGTCCGGCTGATCGACGACGTGGTCACGCCGCTCGCCTCGCCCGCCTATCTGCGCGAGCACGGCCCGTTCGACACGCCCGAGGACCTGCAGCGCGCCGCCCTGCTGCGCTCGCCGCTCGACCCGTGGCGCACCTGGTTCGCCGCGCACGGGCTCGACTGGCCGGAGCCGGCCGACGGCTCCTCCTTCAACGACATCGGCCTGACCTGCGACGCCGCGGCGCAGGGCCTCGGCGTGGCGCTGGTGCGGCTCAAGCTCGGCGCGCCCTGGCTCGACAACGGTTCGCTGGAGCGCATCTTCCCCGACGCCGTGCCCAGCCCGCATGCCCACCACCTGTGCTGGCGCACCGGCGCGATGGACCGCTGGGAATGCGCCGCCTTCGCGGAGTGGCTGCAGAAAAGCCTGGGGTGAGTGACACGGGCTGATCCGCCGGCCCGCAGCCGCGGGCGCCGGACGACATCGGTGCGCCTGCCGGACGACTCAACCGTGCGCGCCTTCGCCCCGCGCATCCACCGGCAGCACCAGCTCGAACACCGTCTGCGTGCTGTCCGACCGCAGCACCCGCAGGCTGCCGCGGTGCGCGGTGGCGACCAGCCGGCAGAACGCCAGGCCCACACCCCAGCCGGCACGGCCGCCGGCATCGGCCGCATGGCCGCGTGCGAACGCCGCGAAGATCGTCTCCCACTCGACCTCGGGGATCAGCGGTCCGGTGTTGGCGACCCGCACCCGGACATCGGGCTGCTGCGGCGGTGCCGCGGGCAGGATGTCGCAGTCGATCCGCGCGTCGGGGCCGCCGTACTTGCGGGCGTTCAGCAGCAGGTTCTCCAGCACCCGGAACAGCGCATCCCGGTCCCACCAGCCGTCCGCGTCGCCGTGCACCGTCATGCGGTCGCCCAGCACCGCCGCGTTCTCCGCGACCACCTCCTGCACCAGGGCCCGCATGCCGAACGGTGCCATCCGGAACGTCGGCAGTCCACCGTGGCCGGCGGTGAGGTCGTCGAGCATCGAGCGCAGCATGCGGTCGAGCCGGCGGTGGCTGTGCTGCAGCCGTTCGACCGATGCCCGCGCCCGCGGGTCCTCGACCTGCCGGGCCAGTAGGTTGGCGGCGAGCGTCGCGGTGTGCAGCGGGCTGCGCAGATCGTGGGTGATCGAAGCCTCGATGGTGCGGCGGGTGCGTGCGTGCTCGGCATCGGCGGCGACCCGCGCCGATTCCGCCCGGTTGACCGCCACCGCCAGCCCCCAGAGCGTTCCGACCAGCGTCACCAGCCCGCACCAGATCGCCACCACCAGCGCGCTCTCGGCATCGAGCCGGCCCTGCCGGTAGCCGTCGAGCACGAAATACGCCGCTGCGAGCGTGCAGCCGGTCCCGGCCACCAGCAGCCGGAAGCCCGGCCGGCCGGCCGCGCCCTGGGACGACAGCGCCGCCACGATGCCCCCGTGCCGGCAGGCCAGCAGCGTGCTCATCGCCAGGCCGACGAAACCCACCACCGTCGGAATCGACACGCCGGTGCCGGGCAGGTGGGCGTAGATCTGCGAATCGGGCATCAGGTGCCCGAAGCCGAACAGCAGCGCGAACGACAGCACCGCCATCGCCAGCGCCTGCCCGGTGGCGATCCGGCCCGCACCGATGGCGCCAGCTGCTGCGCCCGACAGCACGAAGAGCATGCCGGTGAAGGGCGACGACCAGAACGCGGGCGGAATGCCCGACGCCGGCGTCAGGTCGAGCGCATGGCAGGCGACAATCGCCACACCCGCAGCCCCCTCGACCAGCCCGGGCAGCCAGACGGCCGGAGCGCGGAAGGGCGCGACCACGGCCGCGACGACGCCGACCAGCATCACCGCCGCCGTCATCACCGACAGCGCCGGCCGGTCCTGCAGGAACCGCGTGAGTTCCGACACCCCTGCCATCCAGCCGGCCAGCGCGACCAGCGCCACCACTGCGGCGAGCAGCGCGAAACCCCGGTGGGCCCAGGACAGCAGCCGGTCCCCGGGCCCCGCTGGCGGGTACTCCGTTGCATGCATGGAATATCGAATCGTTCGGGTCGGTCACGCGGATCGTGTGCCGGCGACCGGGAGGGTCAACGTACTACCGAACCGGCGGGCGCCGTCGCGTTTCTGTAACAGGGACCGGACGCGACGGCGGCGACTGCAGCCACGACAAACCGCACGCTGCAAACGACGCGGCGAAGCGCATCGACCCTCACCCGCCGCGGCGCAGCCGGCGCTCGCGCTTCGTCAGCCACCGCCGCAGCAGCCGCTGCACCAGCCACATGCCGGCAGCCACCGCCATGCGCTGACCCCGCGTCCCCCGGGCCGGCGCGGCCGTGCGTG
>CAJYQL010000007.1 GCA_913776965.1 uncultured Xylophilus sp. | reverse complement strand
CGCGCGCTCGGCTGGTACGCCAAGCTGCAGCCCGAGCCCACCGGCATCGCCGACCAGCTCGCGCCGTTCGAGGCGCAGCCGGACATCCCGCTGCTGCTCGACCACATGGGCCGAGCCGATCCGGCACGCGGCGAGGACGACCCGAGCCTGCGCCGCATCCTGCACCTGCTCGATGCGCGCGACAACGTCTGGGTGATGCTGTCGCTGTCGGAGAAGCTGTCGCGGCAGGGCGCGCCGTGGGACGACGTGGTGCCGCTCGCGCAGCGCCTGATCGCCGCGGCGCCCGACCGCTGCGTCTGGGGCAGCGACTGGCCGCATCCGGTCTCGGTGAAGCAACCGCCCAACGAAGGCGAGCTGCTGGAACTGCTCTGGCGCTTCGCGCCCGACGACGCGACCCGTCGCAGGATCCTCGTCGACAACCCTGCCCGCTTCTTCGGATTCGAAAGCGCTCCCGCATGAAACTCGTCAGCTACCTCCACCAGAACCGCGCCGCCTGGGGCGCCGCCACCGACGCCGGCATCGTCGACCTGGGGCGCCGATTGCCCGCCTATGCCTCGGTCGCGGGCCTGCTCGCCGGCGGCCCCGCGGCGCTGGCGGCGGCCCGGCAAGCTGTCGCGGGCACGACCGCCGACCATGCGCTGGACGACGTGCGCCTGCAGCTGCCGGTTCCCGCGCCGCGCAAGATCTTCTGCATCGGCGTCAACTACGCCGACCGCAACGCCGAATACAAGGACGGCAGCGCGCTGCCGAAGTACCCCAGCATCTTCATGCGGGTGCCCGGCTCCTTCGCGGGCCACGGCGGCGACCTGCTGCAGCCGCTCGAATCGCAGCAGCTCGACTACGAGGGCGAAATCGGCATCGTCATCGGCCGCGGCGGCCGGCGCATCGCTTGCGAGGAGGCACTCGGTCACATCGGCGGCCTGACCTGCATCAACGAGGGCACGATCCGCGACTGGGTGCACCACGCCAAGTTCAACGTCACGCAGGGCAAGAACTTCGAATCCTCGGGCGCGATCGGGCCCTGGATCGTGACGGCCGACGAATTTCCGCAGGGCTACGGCGCGCTGCGGGTGCAGACGCGCGTCAACGGCGAGACCCGGCAGGACGACACCACCGCGCGGCTGATGTTCGACTTCGCCTACCTGATCCACTACCTCTCGACCTTTACCACCCTGGAGCCGGGCGACGTGATCGCCACCGGCACTCCGACCGGCGCCGGCATCCGCTTCGACCCGCCGCGCTTCCTGCAGCCGGGCGACGTGGTGGAGGTGGAGGTGGAGGGCGTAGGCACGCTGCGCAACACCGTTCGCCAGGAGGGCGCATGAGTCTTTCCGCCGAACAGCTCGAACAGGCCGCCGAGCGGCTCGAACAGGCCGAGCGCGACCGCGTGCCCTGCCGCCAGTTCTCGCTCGACCATCCCGGCATGGACATGGCCGACGCCTATGCGATCCAGCACGCCTGGATGCAGCTGAAGCAGCGCAACGGCCGCATCGTCAAGGGCCACAAGATCGGCCTCACCTCGAAGGCGATGCAGCGCGCGGTGAACATTGCCGAGCCCGACTACGGCACGCTGCTCGACGACATGTTCTACCGCGACGGCGCGGTGATCTCGGCCGGCCGCTTCCTGCAGCTGAAGATCGAGGCCGAACTGGCCTTCGTGCTCGCGCGGCCGCTCTCCGGCCCCGACTGCACGCTGTTCGACGTGCTCGACGCCACCGCCTACGTCACGCCGGCGCTGGAGATCCTCGACGCGCGCATCCAGCGGGTGGACCCGGACACCGGCCGCAGCCGCACGGTGCTCGACACCATCTCCGACAACGCCGCCAACGCCGCGCTGGTGCTGGGCGGCCGGCCGTTCAAGCCGGCCTTGGTCGATGCGGACATGCGCCGCATCGGCGCCATCGTCAGCAAGAACGGCGAGGTGGAGGAAACCGGCCTCGCCGCCGGCGTGCTGAACCATCCGGGCTACGGCGTCGCCTGGCTCGCCAACCGGCTGCACCGCTTTGGCGTGACGCTGCAGGCCGGCGAGGTGGTGCTGGCCGGCTCCTTCATCCGGCCGATCGACGTCGCCCAGGGCGACACGATCGTCGCGGACTATGGAGAATTCGGGACCGTGTCCTGCCATTTCGGTTGATGTCGTCGACCCGCCTGCCCATGTCCCTCCCGACCAATACCTTCAAGCACGCCCTGGCCGCCGGCCGGCCGCAGATCGGCCTGTGGTCCACGCTGCCGTCGCCCTATGTGTCCGAACTGGTGGCCGGTGCCGGCTACGACTGGGTGCTGCTCGACACCGAGCATTCCCCGAGCGACGTGCCGCTGATGCTGCAGCAGCTGCAGGCCGTCGCCGCGGCCGTGCCGGGCGGCGCCACTGCCACCGCGCCGGTGGTGCGGCCGCCGTGGAACGACCCGGTGCTGATCAAGCGCTACCTCGACATCGGCGCGCAGACGCTGCTGCTGCCCTTCGTGCAGAACGCCGACGAGGCGCGCGCCGCGGTGGCGGCGACCCGCTATGCGCCGGCCGGCATCCGAGGCATGGGCGGCTCGGTGCGGGCGTCGAATTTCGGCCGCACCGCCGACTACGTGGCCCGTGCGCAGGACGAACTCTGCCTGTTGGTGCAGGTCGAGACTCGCGATGCGCTGGCGCAGATCGAGGCGATCGCCGCGGTGGACGGCATCGACGGCATCTTCATCGGCCCGGCCGACCTGTCGGCCAGCATGGGCTACCCGGGCAATGCGGGCCATCCGGAGGTGCGCGCCGCGATCGACGATGCGATCCGCCGCATCCGCGCCTGCGGCAAGGCGCCCGGCATCCTGATGACCGACGAGGCGCGGGCGCGCGAATGCCTGGCGCACGGCGCGTTGTTCGTGGCGGTGGCGATCGACATGCTGCTGCTGCGCAACGGCGCGGACGCGGCGGTCCGGCGCTTCCGCAGCGCGGCCGGCGACGGGTCGCCGGCCGCGACGAACATCTACTGACCGACGCGCCGCACAGCCGGCGCGGTAGGTTTGTCACCACCGGTAAGGCCGCGCCGCGCCTGCCGGTGCGGCGAAGCGCAGGCTAAACTCGCACATTTTTTCGCCACCCCTTCCCGACTGCATCCATGGCCGCATCCCCAGGTTCCGCCCGCGCCAGCTTCGACCTGAAAAGCGCCACCCTGCCGCTGATCGCGGTGGTGCTGCGGACGGCGGATCTCCGGGCGCTGGCGGCCGAGCTCGACCGGCACCTGCAGGACGCACCCGACTTCTTCGACCAGGACCCGGTCATCGTCGACCTGTCCCAGCTGCCGTCCGAGGAGGCGGCGCAGGTCGATTTCGCGGCGCTGGTCGGCCTGCTGCGGCCGTTGCGGGTGGTGCCGGTCGCCGTGCGGGGCGCATCTCCCGCGCAGCTGGCAGCGGCCCGGGCGGCCGGCCTGGCCGAAGCGCCAGAGATGCCCGCCGCGCCCCGCGACACACCGCGTGCGGCCGCGCCCGTGTCCGCACCGGCGCCCGCACCCGCCCGCCCGCCGACGCCGCCGGCCGCCGGTGCCGCGCCGACCGTGGTCATCGACCGGCCGCTGCGCTCGGGCCAGCAGGTCTACGCGCGCAACGCCGACCTGATCGTGATGGCGGCGGTGAGCAACGGCGCCGAGGTCATCGCCGACGGCAACGTGCACGTCTACGCGCCGCTGCGCGGCAAGGCGATCGCCGGCGCCCGCGGCAACACCCAGGCCCGCATCTTCGTGACCTGCATGCAGGCCGAGCTGGTGTCGATCGCCGGCATCTACCGCACCGCCGAGAACGCACTGCCGGCCGAGGTGGACGGCAAGCCCGCGAAAATCCGGCTCGTCGGCGAGAAGCTCGTGATCGAGCCGCTCTGACCGCCGGCCCCGTTTCCCAACCATTCATCATCCTCCACAGAAGGACAGCATCAACATGGCCAAGATCGTCGTGGTGACATCCGGCAAGGGCGGCGTGGGCAAGACCACGACCAGCGCCAGCTTCGCCTCCGGCCTCGCGCTGCGCGGCTTCAAGACCGCGGTGATCGACTTCGACGTCGGCCTGCGCAACCTCGACCTGATCATGGGCTGCGAGCGCCGCGTGGTGTACGACCTGATCAACGTGATCCACGGCGAGGCCAACCTGCACCAAGCGCTGATCAAGGACAAGCAGTGCGACAACCTGTTCGTGCTGGCCGCCTCCCAGACACGCGACAAGGAAGCGCTGACGCAGGACGGCGTCGAGCGCGTGCTCAACGACCTGGCCGCGCAGGGCTTCGACTACATCGTCTGCGACTCGCCCGCCGGCATCGAGACCGGCGCGCTGATGGCGATGCACTTTGCCGAGGAAGCGCTGGTGGTCACCAACCCCGAGGTGTCGTCGGTGCGCGACTCCGACCGCATCCTGGGCATGCTCGGCAGCAAGACCAAGCGCGCGATGGAAGGCGGCACGCCGATCAAGGAACACCTGCTGATCACCCGCTACAACCCGACGCGGGTGGAAGACGGCCAGATGCTGTCGCTGCAGGACATCCAGGACATCCTGCGCATCCCGCTGCTGGGCGTGATCCCCGAGTCGGAAACCGTGCTGCAGGCGTCCAACCAGGGCACGCCGGCGATCCACCTGCAGGGCACCGATGTGTCCGAGGCCTACAAGGACGTGGTGAGCCGCTTCCTGGGCGAGGAAAAGCCGATGCGCTTTACCGACGCGCAGAAGCCCGGCTTCTTCAAGCGCATCTTCGGCGGGAGGTGAGCGCGATGTCCCTGCTCTCCTTCCTGCTCGGCGAGAAGAAGAAGACTGCCAGCGTCGCCAAGGAGCGGCTGCAGATCATCCTGGCGCACGAGCGCACCAGCAAGAGCGGCCCGCGCCCCGACTACCTGCCGGACCTGCAGCGCGAGCTGATCGCGGTGATCTCGAAGTACGTCGCTATCGACTCCAAGGACATCAAGGTCAACCTGGAGCGGCAGGACAACTTCGACGTGCTCGAAGTGAAGATCGAGCTGCCCGAAGCGGCCGCACCGCGGCCGGCCTGATCTTCTGGCCGGCGGGCCGTTCGTGCCCGCCTGTCGCCGTCACGGCAGCTTCGCCAGCCACTCGTCCAGGCAACGGGCCACACCGGCCTGCATCGCCGGCTGGAAGCGGGCGGTGTCCCGCCGCAGGGTGCCGATGCGCTCCGCCCGGTCCTCGCCTGCGAAGGAGGATTCGACCAGCCAGCCCTCGACGTTTGCGGCCGTCACCTCCGGATGGAACTGGAAGGCGAGCAGGTGGTCGCCGCGGGCATAGGCCTGGGTGGCGCACAGCGCGCTGCGGGCCAGCCGCGTCGTGCCCGCCGGCAGGTCGAAGGTGTCGCCGTGCCAGTGCATCACCGCCGGCGTCGTGTCCGGGGCCAGGTGCCGCACCGGCGACGCCTCCGCGCCGGGCAGCAGTTCGATCGGATACCAGCCGACTTCCTTCTGCGGGGCCGCGTAGACCCGTTCCCCTAGCGCCGACGCGATCAGCTGCGCCCCGAAGCAGATGCCGAGCGTCGGCCGCTCCGCCGCGAGCCGGCGCTGCAGCAGCGTGCGTTCGGCAGTGATGAACGGGAACAGCGCCTCGTCGTACACACTCAGCCCGGAGCCGAGCGGCAGCACCAGATCGGCCGCCAGCGGATCGATGCGCGACAGGTCGTCGTGCGGCGCCTCCACGAAGTCGATGTGCCAGCCGGCATCGCGGAAATAGCCTTCCAGGCTGCCCGGGCCGTCGAGTACCGAGTGGCGCAGGATGAGCAGGGTCTTCGTCGTCATGCCCGCGATTGTGGGCGGCGGCGGGCGGCGCGGCGGTTACAGCGGGTGAGGGCGATGGCCCGTCGTGGGGCCCGGTGTCGCGGCGCTACAGCGGATGCTCGGTATAGAACCGCCCGCCGTGGAACAGCAGCGGCGCGGCGCCCTCGCGGTGCCGGCAGGCCGTGACCCGGCCGACGAAGATGGTGTGGTCGCCTTCCGGGTGGCGGCTGCGGCTTTCGCATTCGAATACCGCTGCCGCGCCGTCGATCAGCGGCACGCCGTGGTGGCCTTCGGTGAAGGCCTGGCCGATCCAGCGTTCGGTGGCGCGGCCGGCGAAACGCTCGGCCAGCGCCCGCTGGTCGGCGGCGAGCACGTGGATCGCGTAGTGCTGGACGGTGGCGAAGGTACGCATCGCGCTGGCGGTGTGTGCCAGGCTCCAGAGCACCAGCGGCGGATCGAGCGACACCGAATTGAAGGAGTTGGCCGTCAGCCCCACCGGCGTGCCGTCGGTCGCCCGCGCGGTCACGATCGTCACGCCGGTTGCGAAGGTGCCGAGCGCCGTGCGGAATTCGCGCAGCGAGAAGGCGGGTGCGGCGGCGTCGGGCGGCGGTACGGGGGATGCGGTCACGGGCAGGCGCGGTGGCAGCCGCGGCGGAAGGGAAAGAGGGGCAGGGCGGAAGGCCGGGTGCAGGCGGTCATTATGGTGGGGACCGTCGTCGCGGGAGCCTCCCACACGGACCTCGGGCCCGGTGTTGGAAAGGAAATCGACGGTTTGCGCTCTACCCGTGAGCGCAGCCAGCTATGGTTTCGATAGCAGATCGGTGTCCAGCAACTGCCAGGGCCGGAACCCGGCCTGCTCGCCCTTGCCGGCGTAGCCGAGCGGATTGGCCACCACCCGGCAGCCGTGGCGCCAGTAGTCGCTGGGTGCATGCAGATGGCCGTGCAGCCAGAGCCGGGCATGGGGCAGCAGATCGTCGAGCGCGTTGCAGAAGCCGGCGGTGCCCGGCACCAGGCCGTAGCGCGGGTCGGCGCTCGCCAGGCTCGGCGCGAAATGGGTGACGACCACCGTCGCGCCGTCGAACGGCGTGGCGAGCGCCTGTCGCAGCCAGGCCTGGCAGTCGAGCGCCTGGGCCCGCAGGCCGTCGGCGAGCCAGGGTGCGCCACCGCGGGTGGTGCCGGTCTTCTGCAGGTAGAAGTTGGCGGCCCGCTAGGCCTTGCCGCGGGCCTTCAGGGCCGCGGCGGGCGTGGCATCGGCGGGCACCAGCGCCTCGAAATCGCTCCAGAGCGTCGTGCCCAGGAACCGCACCCCGGCGTGGACATGCGTCTCGCGCTCCAGCCAGACGATGCCCAGACGGTCGCAAAGCCTTCGCAGCCGGTCGTGGGCGGCGTCGAAGTCCTGCGCGTCGTATTCGTGGTTGCCGGGTACGAACAGCACCGGCTGCGGCCAGCCGCCGAACTGGGGCAGCGGCGAGAAGCGCGTCAGCCCGAAGTCGTCGTCCGGCAGGCGGGAGCCGGCCTGGTACGAGCCGATGTCGCCCGCCAGCACCAGCAGATCGGCGCCCGGGGCGGGCGCCACCGCGATGTCCGGCTGGGTTTCGAGGTGCAGGTCGGACAGCAGCTGGATCTTCATGGAATCGATTGTCGGAGCGTAGGGTTATGCAGGGACGGCATGGAAAGACGGCCCTGATCGGCTTGTGGATCTAGGGTTAACCCTTATTCTTGTATTCCAGTCACTCACACAACGGTATCCATCATGTTCGCCCTCATCGCCCGCCTCCTGTCGTTCGTCTCCGGTCGGAGCGCCGGCGCTCCGGCCGGCGACCTGCCCCGCGGTCTGCTGGAAAGCGCCGAAGCCCGGGCCGGCCGCGACCCGCGCGACGCCCAGTCGCTGCGCACCGCGGCCCAGGCCTACCTGCGCGTCGTGCGCTGAATCCGCGCCGGTTCAGCCGAACTCCGGCCGCTCCGCCGCACGCACGATCGACTGCCGCAGCCAGGCGTGGGCGCTCGACGGCTGCAGCCGTCGGTGCCAGAGCGCATCGACATGCACGCTCGGAACCGCGAACGGCAGCGGCCGCCACACGATGCGGTCGGCCAGCCCGGTCGCCCCGACGAAGTGCCGCGGCAACACGGTCAGCATGTCGGAATGTGCGACCACCCGACCGGCGGTAAAGAACTGGTTGACCGTGAGTACCACCCGCCGCTTGCGGCCCAGCAACGCAAGGGCTTCGTCGATGAAGCCATAGGGCCGGCCAGAAAAGCTCACCAGCATGTGCCGCGACTCGCAGAAGCGGTCGGTAGTGAAGTCCGCTTCGGGCAGTGCCGCCAACGGATGGTCGCGTCGCATGACGCAGACGTATTCGCCGTCATAGAGCCGCCGGTGGTCGTACGAATCCGCTTCCCCGGCCTGCTGGCGCGCGGTCAGGTCGGCCATCACCGCGGGGAAGTGGCCGACCGCCATGTCGGCCATCTCGTCGGCCAGCAGCTTGCGCGGGTCGCGGGTGGCGAGCGGCACCATGCGCAGCTGCACGCCCGGCGCCTCGGTTTCCAGGATCCGTACCAGGCCGGGCACCAGCACCGCGGCGGTCGCATCGGCCATCGCCAGCACGAAGGTCGCCTGTGTGTGGGCCGGGTCGAAGACCTCGGGCGCCAGGGCGACCTGGAGACGGCGCAGGGCCTCGCGCACGTCCGGCCAGAGGGCGAGCGCCCGCGGCGTCGGTTCCATCGCCGACCCCTGGCGGCGGACCAGTTCGTCGCCCAGCGCTTCGCGCAGGCGGCGCAGCGCATTACTGACCGCGGGCTGGGTAAGCGCGAGGTTGTGCGCCGCACGGGTCAGGCTGCGTTCGGCCATCACCTCGTCGAAGATGCGGAGCAGATTGAGGTCGAAGGTGCGGAAGTTGGGCGACGCCACGGCAAGTCCATCACTCCGGTGAATGCCCAGCATCATTCAAATAAAGTGGAATCGCACTGGGGTAAACCCTATTATTCCTTCACGCGCCGATCACTTCCCGGCGCACTGCAGGAGAAATCGCCATGACCAGCTTCGTACACCCCACCTATTCCGCCGAACACGTCGGTGCGCAGCGCGCCGTCAACGCCATCGAAAACGTCTCGTCGCTGTTCGACGGCGTGCGCGGCGTCGCCACCCTGCTGCTGGCCGCCACCGTCGCCGCCATCCTCGTCGCCGCCAATGCCCTGATCGACACCTGGTCGGACCAGCACCTGTTCGCCGGCTGGGTCGTGCTGTGGGCGGTCGCCTTCGCCGCACTGGCCCTCTTCGCCGGCCCGCTGCGCCGGATCGCCGCCCGCCTGCGCGCCGGTGCCGCCGTGCGCCGCGCCCGCAGCCAAGCCGCCGCCGCCGACCGCAAGCTGTGGGATCTTGCGCTGGACGATGCCCGCGTGATGGCTGACATCAACCGCGCCATGGGCAACGCCGCCCGCGGCTGATCGTGCCTTGCTAGCCGGGCTGTGGGCCCGGCTGCCCCGACGCCCGAGGAACCACCGGTTCCTCGGGCGTTGTCGTTGGTGGGTACGGCTCCTCTCGAGAAAGCGCCCCCCGGAAGGTGATCCACCGATGCTCGTGCGGGCGGCACACCGGGATGCCGCGATGACCCGGCATGCACCCGGCATGAGCCTCTACTTACCTGCCACACAGCAAAAAGGCCACCGCTCAGCGGTGGCCTTTTCGACTAGGGCAGCGTGAGGGCCGGATCAGGCGCCGATGCGGGCTTCCAGTGCGGCGCGGGTGTCCTTCAGTTCCTGCGGCAGGCCGGTGGCCAACTGCTGGAACAGGGCGTCGTGCAGCGCCAGTTCATCGCGCCAGGCGGCCGCGTCGCTGCGGGTCACGGTCTCGAACTCGGCCGGCGAGAAGTCCAGGCCTTCCCAGTGTAGGTCGGCATAGGCCGGGCTCAGGCCGGTCAGGTGCTCGACGCCGGCGCCGGCACTGCCTTCCAGGCGGTCGATCATCCATTTCAGGACGCGCATGTTCTCGCCGTAGCCGGGCCAGACGAACTTGCCGTCCTCGCCCTTGCGGAACCAGTTGGTCTGGAAGATCTTCGGCAGCGTGGCGCCGGCGGCTTCCATCTTGCGGCCCAGGTCGATCCAGTGCTGGAAGTAGTCGCTCATGTTGTAGCCGATGAACGGCAGCATGGCGAACGGGTCGCGGCGCACCACGCCCTGCTGGCCGAAGGCCGCAGCGGTGGTTTCGGAGCCCATCGTGGCGGCCATGTAGACGCCTTCGACCCAGTTGCGGGCCTCGGTCACCAGCGGCACCGTGGTGGAGCGGCGGCCGCCGAAGATGAAGGCATCGATCGCCACGCCCTTCGGGTCGTCCCAGGCCGGGTCGAGCGCGGGGTTGTTGGTCGCGGCGATGGTGAAGCGCGAGTTCGGGTGCGCGGCCTTGGCGCCGGTCTGCTTCGCGATCTCGGGCGTCCAGTCCTTGCCCTGCCAGTCGATCAGGTGGGCCGGCAGCGCCTTGCCCGGCACGTCCTGCTCCATGCCTTCCCACCACACGTCGCCGTCGTCGGTCAGGGCCACGTTCGTGAAGATCACGTCGCGGTCCAGGCTGCGCATGCAGTTCGGGTTGGTCTTCAGGTTGGTGCCCGGGGCCACGCCGAAATAGCCGGCTTCGGGGTTGATCGCGCGCAGGCGGCCGTCGGCGCCGGGTTTGACCCAGGCGATGTCGTCGCCGATGGTGGTGATCTTCCAGCCGTTGAAGCCTTCCGGCGGCACCAGCATCGAGAAGTTGGTCTTGCCGCAGGCCGACGGGAAGGCGGCCGCCACGTGGTACTTCTGGCCGGCGGGGTTCTGCACGCCCAGGATCAGCATGTGCTCGGCGAGCCAGCCGGGCGACTGTTCGTCGGCGTCCTGGCGGCCCATGGCCGAGGCGATGCGCAGTGCCAGGCACTTCTTGCCCAGCAGCGCGTTGCCGCCGTAGCCGGAGCCGTACGACCAGATCTCGCGCGTCTCGGGGTAGTGGACGATGTACTTGACCGTCGGGTTGCAGGGCCAGGCGACATCGGCCTGGCCGGCGGCCAGCGGTGCGCCCACGGTGTGCAGGCAGGGCACGAACTCGCCGTCCAGGCCCAGCACCTCGACCACCGCACGGCCCATGCGGGTCATGAGCTTCATGTTCACCGCGACATACGGGCTGTCGGACAGCTCGACGCCGATGTGGGCGATGTCGCTGCCCAGCGGGCCCATCGAGAACGGCACCACGTACATCGTGCGGCCGGCCATGCAGCCATCGAACAGCGGTTGCAGCGTGGCGCGCATCTCGGCAGGCGCCTTCCAGTTGTTGGTCGGGCCGGCGTCTTCCTGCTTCTCGGAGCAGATGAAGGTGCGGTCTTCCACGCGGGCCACGTCGCTCGGATCGGACAGCGCCAGGAAGCTGTTGGGCCGCTTGGCCGGGTTCAGGCGCTTGAAGGTGCCGGCGTCGACCAGCTGCTGGCAGAGGCGGGCGTATTCCTCGTCGCTGCCGTCGCACCAGTAGATGTCCTTCGGCTTGCACAGGGCGGCCATCTCGGCGACCCAGGCGATCAGGCGGGCGTTCTTGGCGTAGGCCGGTGCGTTCAGCGGGGCCAGACCTTGCATGGTGGGGGCGTTCATCGGAGTTCCTGGAAGTTGCAAATCGTCTTGTCGAAAGCGGCAAATGCCTGCCGTACGCAATCACGGCAGGACACGTGTCGGCTTCGACAAGAGGACTTCGGAAGCAGACCGGGTGACGATTTTATGAATCCGCTCACGGAACGCTACCGGGTTTCATTGCTATTCCATGCATAAAAAACATGGGGTTATGCGTCGGGATATGCATCCGCCACGCCGCGACGGTCCGCGCAGACGGCGGCTGGACATACGAAAACCGGGAAAACGCCCCCGTCGCAGCGCCGAACGGCTACGACGCCGGCCTGGTGGCCGGCAGGCGGACAAGGAGAGAAGAAGACGCTCGGTCCGGACGCGGCGTGCGCGTCCGGCGGGGCCGCGTCAGGCCATCGACACGGCGATGAACGCCAGCAGGAACATCAGCACGCCGCCCACGATCGGCAGCACGATCGGCATCAGCGGCACGATCTGCTCGACCGCGTCCTGCGACTGCTCCTCGGCGATGTGGGCGCGGTGGTCGTGCGAATTGTCGGGCGCGGGATCGTTGGTCGAGGCGTGGACGGGCAGGGCCATGGCGGTTCCTTCGGAGGGCGTTCTATGCGGGGAACCGGCGATTTTAGCGGCCGCTGCAGACACGCAGCACCTCGGCGCCGTAGGCCTCGAGCTTCTTCGCGCCGATGCCGCTGACACCCTGCAGGTCGTCCAGCGTGTGCGGCGCCCGCTCGGCGATCGCGGCGAGCGTGGCGTCGTGGAAGATCACGTAGGCCGGCAGGTTGTGCTCGCGCGCCACCTCGGCGCGCCAGGCCTTGAGATCGGCGAAGCGTGCCTGACCCTCCGAATCGAGCGTGGCGGCAGCGGCCGGCGTCTTGCCGGCCGCGCTGCGCTCGCGGCGTGGGCGCCGCTCGGCCGGCGCCGACAGCGACGCCCGCAGCCGCACCGGCACCTCGCCCTTCAGCACCGCGCGAGAGCCGGCGGTGAGCTGCAGCGTGTTGTAGGCCTCGGCGTCGACGTGCAGCGCGCCGGTGGCGATCAGCTGGCGCAGCACGCCGCGCAGCTGCACTTCCGCATACTGCGATCCGCGCCCGAAGGTGGACAGGCCGTCGTGGCCGTGCTGCCGCGTCTTCTCGGTCTCCTTGCCGCGCACGATGTCCATGATGTGGCCGGCGCCGAAGCCGATGCCCTGCTGTTTGCGGATCCAGTAGATGGTCGACAGCAGCATCTGCGCCGCCTCGGTGCCGTCCCACAGCTCGGGCGGCGACAGGCAGTTGTCGCAGTTGCCGCAGGCGTAGCGCGGCGCGCGTTTGCGGGGCGG
This sequence comes from uncultured Xylophilus sp., assembly GCA_913776965.1. Lineage (GTDB taxonomy): Bacteria > Pseudomonadota > Gammaproteobacteria > Burkholderiales > Burkholderiaceae_C > Xylophilus. Next base: position 42,502 of record CAJYQL010000007.1, on the reverse strand, counting down.
TTCGGCGGCCGCATCGTCCGGGGCTGCGCCCGCGACCGGCTCCGGGCCGCAGCCGTAGCGCTCGCCGAAGTAGGCCAGCAGCCGCACCCGCCGGCAGTCGGTCGCCTCGGCCAGCGCCAGCAGGGCGTCGAGCTTGCCGACCATCACCTGCTTGAACTGCTCGCCCGCCGGGCTCTCGTCGATCATGCGGCGTTGGTTGACCACGTCCTGCAGGCCGTAGGCCATCCAGGCGTCCGACGGCAGGCCGTCGCGGCCGGCGCGGCCGGTCTCCTGGTAGTAGCCCTCGATGTTCTTCGGCATGTCGACGTGGGCGACGAAGCGCACGTCCGGCTTGTCGATGCCCATGCCGAAGGCGATGGTCGCCACCATCACGATGCCGTCTTCGCGCAGGAAGCGGTCCTGGTGGCGCTGGCGCACCGCGGCGTCGAGGCCGGCGTGGTAGGGCAGGGCGTCGATGCCGGCCGCGGCCAGCGTGTCGGCCAGATCCTCCACCCGCTTCCTCGACTGGCAGTAGACGACGCCCGCCTCGCCGGGATGCTCCTGCTCGATGAAGCGCAGCAGCTGGGTGGACGGGTCCTTCTTCTCGACGATGCGGTAGCGGATGTTGGGCCGGTCGAAGCTGCTGACGAACTGCCGGGCGTCTTCGAGCTGCAGCCGCTCGACGATGTCGGCGCGGGTCAGCGCGTCGGCGGTCGCGGTCAGCGCCACCCGCGGCACGCCGGCGTAGCGCTCGTGCAGCACCGACAGCGCCCGGTACTCCGGGCGGAAGTCGTGGCCCCACTGGCTGACGCAGTGGGCCTCGTCGATCGCGAACATCGCCAGCTGGCCGCGCTGCCGCAGGCCGTCGAGCAGGTCGAGGAAGCGCGGCGTGGTGATGCGCTCGGGCGCCGCGTAGAGCAGCGTGATCTCGCCGCGCGCGAGGCGCCGCTCCACGTCCTGCGTCTGCTGCCAGTCGAGCGTGGAATTGAGGAACGCCGCCTCGACGCCCGCCTCGTGCAGCGCCCCGACCTGGTCGTGCATCAGCGCGATCAGCGGCGAGACGACCACGCTGATGCCGTGGCCCGCCCGCTGCCGGGCGATCGCCGGGATCTGGTAGCAAAGCGACTTGCCGCCCCCCGTCGGCATCAGCACCAGCGCATCGCCGCCGGCGGCGACGTGCTCGACGATCGCCTGCTGCGGGCCGCGGAAGCGTTCGTAGCCGAACACCTCGTGCAGGATCGCCTGCGGATCGGCGGAAAGGGGGGCGTTCACCAGAGAGGACACGGCGGGAAAAATAGTTGCTATTATTTTGATAGCTTCAGGCGCAGGCGGTACCTGCGCAAAACCCCGATAAGGGCCGGAAATCCGGTGCGCGAGCGCGGAACCCCGCATTCTCCCGGATCGCCCGCAGCCGCGTGCGCGCTTCCTAGAATGGCGGGATGCAGCCCCTTGCCTATACCCGCGCCGCGCAGCTCCCGGCCATCCTCGCCGAGCGCATCGCCATCCTGGACGGCGCCATGGGCACCATGATCCAGCGCTTCAAGCTGGGCGAGGCGCAGTATCGCGGCGAGGGCTACATCGGCCCCGGCGCGGCGGGCGACCGGTTCCGCGACTTCCCGCGCGAAGTGAAGGGCAACAACGAACTGCTGTCGCTCACCCGGCCCGACGTGATCTGCGACATCCACGAGCGCTACCTCGCCGCCGGCGCCGACCTGATCGAGACCAATACCTTCGGCGCGACCACCATCGCCCAGGAAGACTACCGGATGGCCGACCTGGCGCGCGAGATGAACCTCGCCTCGGCCCGGCTGGCACGCGAGGCCTGCGACAAGTTCTCCACCCCCGACAAGCCCCGCTTCGTCGCCGGCGCCCTGGGCCCGACGCCCAAGACCGCGAGCATCAGCCCCGACGTGAACGACCCGGGCGCGCGCAACGTCGACTTCGAACAGCTGCGCGCCGCGTACTACGAGCAGACCGCCGCGCTGGTCGAGGGCGGCGCCGACGTGCTGCTGGTCGAGACGATCTTCGACACGCTCAACGCCAAGGCCGCGCTGTTCGCGATCGACGAATTCTTCGCCGACAGTGGCGAGCGGCTGCCGATCATCATCAGCGGCACCGTGACCGACGCCTCCGGGCGCATCCTGTCGGGCCAGACGGTGACCGCCTTCTGGCACAGCGTGCGGCACGCCCGGCCGCTGGCGATCGGCCTGAACTGCGCGCTCGGCGCCGCGCTGATGCGGCCCTATGTGCAGGAACTCAACCGCGTCGCCGAGGACACCTTCATCTGCTGCTACCCGAACGCCGGCCTGCCCAACCCGATGAGCGACACCGGCTTCGACGAGACGCCCGACGTCACCGCGCGTCTGCTGCACGAATTCGCCGCCGAAGGACTGGTCAACATCGTCGGCGGCTGCTGCGGCACTACGCCGGACCACATCGGCGCGATCGGCCGGGCGGTGGCGGACCAGCCGGTCCGGCAGGCGCCGCTGCGGCGCGGCGCGTTTTCCGGGCTGCTCGACAGCGCCGTGGCCTAGGACGACCGGGCCATGGACGCATCCCGACAGACGGGCACGACGCTGGCGTTGCAGTACGCCGCGTCGACCGTCGCTTTCCTGGTGGCGCTGGCGGTCCGCTTCGCCGCCCAGGGCCTGCTGCCGCCTACGGGATTCCCGTTCCTCAGCTTCTTTCCGGCGGTTCTGATCGTCTCCTTCCTGACGAGCCTCGGGCCGGCGCTGTGGTGCGCGGCGCTCAGCACCATCGCCGCCTGGTATTTCTTCATGCCGCCGATCGGCCGGTTCTTCCCGCTGGAAGGCCGCGACGCCTTCGCGCTCGCCTTCTTCGCGGTGATCCTGGTCATCGACTGCGTGGTCATCGCCCGCATGAAGGATTCGATGCGCCAGTTGCGCAAGGTCGAGGCGGACCTGCGCGCCGCCGACCGGCAGAAGGACGAATTCCTGGCGATGCTGGCGCACGAACTGCGTAACCCGCTGCATGTGATCCAGATGTCGGCCCGGGTGATGGGCGCGCGGCTGGAGGGCCGCGACCGCGAGCGCATCGCCCTGATGGAGCGCCAGGGCCGCCAGATGGAGCGGCTGGTGGACGACCTCCTCGACTCCGCCCGGATCAGCACCGGCAAAATCCACGTCGCGCAGACGCCGCTGGACCTGCGGGCGCTGGTGGACCAGGCCTGCCAGGCCTTCGTCGTCGTGGCCGCCCAGCGCGGCCAGACCGTCGCCTGGGACCTCCCCGCGGCGCCGGTGATGATCGCCGGCGACGCGACCCGGCTCACGCAGGTGGTGGAGAACCTGCTGTCCAACGCCTCGAAGTTTTCGCCCGCCGATGCCGAACTGAGGGTGGCAATGGACGCCACCGCCGACACCGCCCGCGTCGCGGTGATCGACCGCGGCCGCGGACTGACCGCCGCGCAGCGCGAGCAGGTGTTCGGCATGTTCGTGCAGGCCGAGGACGGCGACGCCCGGCTGGGCGGACTCGGCATCGGCCTCGCGCTGGCGCGCCACATCGTTGAGCGCCACGGCGGCACCCTCGACGTGGCGAGCGACGGGCCGGGCCACGGCGCGACGTTTACCTTCGTGGTGCCGCGGCTGGTCGAAGCTGCGCTGCATGGTCTCCGCCGCCACGATGCCGACGGCGGACCCGACACCGTGCCCATGCCGGCCTGACAGCTCTCGGCTCCGCCGGGCGGCCGCTGCACAGCCCGACGCCATGAAAAACGCCCGCACGGGGCGGGCGTTCCTCGAAGCACGGGCCGCAGGCCCGCGGCCGGTCAGGCCTTCACCGCTTCCAGCGCCGCATTGAACGTCGCGCTCGGCCGCATCACCGCCGCGGTCTTCTGCGGGTCGGTCAGGTAGTAGCCGCCAATGTCCACCGCCTTGCCCTGCACGTCGGCCAGTTCGCCGACGATCTTCTGCTCGTTCTCGGCCAGGGTTTTGGCGAGCGGCGCGAACTTGGCCGCCAGTTCGGCGTCCTCGGTCTGCGCGGCCAGTTCCTGGGCCCAGTACAGCGCCAGGTAGAACTGGCTGCCGCGGTTGTCGAGCTGGCCGGTCTTCGGGCTGGGGTTCTTGTTGTTGTCGAGCAGCTTGCCGGTGGCGGTGTCGAGCGTCTTCGACAGCAGCGCGGCGCGTGCGTTGCCGGTCTTCAGACCCAGGTCCTCCAGGCTCACCGCCAGCGCGAGGAATTCGCCCAGCGAATCCCAGCGCAGGTGGTTCTCCTCGACCAGCTGCTGCACGTGCTTCGGTGCCGAGCCGCCCGCGCCGGTCTCGTACATGCCGCCGCCGGCCATCAGCGGGACGATCGACAGCATCTTGGCGCTGGTGCCGAGTTCCATGATCGGGAACAGGTCGGTCAGGTAGTCGCGCAGGATGTTGCCGGTGACCGAGATGGTGTCCAGGCCGCGGATCACGCGCTCGAGCGTGTAACGCATCGCACGCACTTGGCTCATGATCTGGATGTCCAGGCCGCTCGTGTCGTGGTCCTTCAGGTAGGTCTTGACCTTCTTGATGACCTCGGCCTCGTGCGGACGGTACGGGTCGAGCCAGAACACCGCCGGCATGCCGGAGTTGCGCGCGCGGGTGACGGCGAGCTTGACCCAGTCGCGGATCGGCGCGTCCTTGACCTGGCACATGCGCCAGATGTCGCCCTGCTCGACGTCCTGGCTCAGCAGCACTTCGCCGGTGGCGAGGTCGACGATGTTGGCGGTGCCGTCCTCGGGCACCTCGAAGGTCTTGTCGTGCGAGCCGTATTCCTCGGCCTGCTGGGCCATCAGGCCGACGTTCGGCACCGTGCCCATGGTCTTCGGATCGAACGCGCCGTGCCACTTGCAGAAGTTGATGATCTCCTGGTAGATGCGGGCGAAGGTCGATTCAGGCATCACGGCCTTCACGTCCTTCAGGCGGCCGTCGGCGCCCCACATCTTGCCGCCGTTGCGGATCATGGCCGGCATCGAGGCGTCCACGATGATGTCGTTGGGCGAATGGAAGTTGGTGATGCCCTTGGCGGAATCGACCATGGCCAGTTCGGGACGGCCCTCGTGGCAGGCGTGCAGGTCGCGCTTGATCTCGTCCTGCTTGGCGCTCGGCAGCGTGGCGATCTTGTTGTAGAGATCGACCATGCCGTTGTTGACGTTGACGCCGAGTTCCTCAAAGACCTTGGCGTGCTTCTCGAAGGCTTCCTTGTAGAAGATCTTCACGCAGTGGCCGAACACGATCGGGTGCGAAACCTTCATCATGGTCGCCTTGACGTGCAGCGAGAACATCACGCCGGTCTTGTGCGCGTCCTCGATCTCCTTCTCGTAGAAGGCCAGCAGCGCCTTCTTGCTCATGAACATGCTGTCGATGATCTCGCCGTCCTTGAGCGACACCTTCGGCTTGAGCACGGTGGTCTTGCCGGACTTGCCGACCAGCTCCATCTTCACGTCGCGCGCCTTGTCGAGCGTCATCGACTTCTCGCCGTGGTAGAAGTCGCCGTGGTGCATGTGCGAGACGTGCGAGCGCGAGGCCTGGCTCCACTCGGCCATGCTGTGCGGGTGCTTGCGGGCGTATTCCTTGACCGCCTTGGGTGCGCGGCGGTCGGAGTTGCCTTCGCGCAGCACCGGGTTCACCGCCGAGCCGGTGCACTTGTTGTAGCGGGCGCGGATGTCCTTTTCCTCGTCCGTGGTCGGGTTCTCGGGGTAGTCCGGAATGTCGTAGCCCTTGTCCTGCAGTTCCTTGATCGCCGCCTTCAACTGGGCGACCGAGGCGCTGATGTTGGGCAGCTTGATGATGTTGGCGTCGGGCGTGAGCGTCAGCTTGCCCAGCTCGGCCAGGTTGTCCGGCACCCGCTGCGCTTCGGTGAGGCGCTCGGGGAACTGGCCCAGGATGCGGCCGGCGACCGAGATGTCGCTGGTCTCCACCGCGATGCCGGCCGGTGCCGCGAACGTCCGCACGATCGGCAGAAAGGCGGCGGTCGCCAGGGCGGGGGCTTCGTCGGTCAGCGTGTAGATGATGGTCGGTTGCGTCGTGCTCATGCGCTTGGGTTCCTAGGGAAGGGATCGGGTCAGCCCCCGATTTTCATCGTTTCTGGCCGCGGGGTTTTGGTGCACCGCACCAGGCCGGCGGATCGCCGCGCTGCGCGGGCGCCGGAAGGCCGTCTGCGGCACGGTCGAGGCTTCCGGGGCCACTCGCCCGGCGCGGGTGCCCACCCGGGCTGCGCGAGGCTCCTGAGACCCTTTGCGGATCCGGGTGCCCGTGCAGTGCTGCCACCAGGAGCACCCGTGGCCTCTGCCCCTTCCGGCGGTGGCCTGTCATGCGTTTTCCGTCGATCCATCTGCCGAATCCGCGGTTCACGGCGCGCCGTGCGGCGCCGATAGTCGCTCCCAGGCCCACCGCCCTGCCGCTGTCCGGCAGACCGGTTCCGGGCCCCGAACAGGGAGGGCTTCGGCCATGGACATTCAACGACGCAACATCGTCATCGGCGCTGCCGCCGCGGCGGGCCTCGGGCTCGCCGCCGGCCGCGCCTCGGCCCAGGCCGGCACAGCGGCCGCGCCGTCGGTCATCCGGCTCGGCGTAGCCCAGCCGGCGATCGGCAACCCGCCGGGCTTCTACGGCAGCTCGATCTCGATCGCCCATGCCAAGGGCTGGATCGAGGAAGAGTTCGCGAAGGACGCGAACACCAAGGTCGAGTGGTTCTTCTTCAAGGGCGCCGGCCCCGCGGTCAACGAAGCGCTCACCACCGGCCAGCTCGACTTCGCCTTCCAGGGCGACCTGCCGGCGATCATCGCGAAATCCGCGGGCCTGAAGACCAAGCTGGTGCTGGCCACCGGCATCCGCTCCAACATCTACCTGGCCGCGCCACCCGACTCGCCGATCCAGTCGGTGAAGGACCTGCGCGGCAAGCGCGTGGCGATCTTCAAGGGCACCAACGCCCAGCTGCCGATCAACCGGCTGCTGGAGGCGAACGGCCTGTCCGAGCGCGACCTGCGGGTGCTGAATCTCGACACCGCTGCCGGCAAGGCGGCGCTTGCCACCCGCGACATCGACGCGGTGTTCGGCGGCCTCGACCTGATCACGCTGCGCGAAAAAGGCACCGCCAAGATCGTCTACAGCAGCAAGAACGACTCGCCGATCTTCACCCGCCAGAGCCATGTGCTGGTGACCGAGGCCTTCGCGGCGAAGCATCCGGAGACGACCGGCCGCGTGGTCAAGGCGATCGTCAAGACCGCACGCTGGGCGTCCGACGACCGCAACCGCGACGAGGTATTCCGCATCTGGGCGCGCACCGGCTTCCCGCTGCCGGTCTGGCAGGAGGACTACGCCGGCGAGCCGCTGCGGGTGCGCTTCAACCCGCAGTTCGACCCGTTCCTGGTCGCCCGCTACAAGGACGCGGTCGAGCAGGCCTACAAGTTCAGGCTGACGCGTGCGAAGTTCGACGTGGACCCGTGGATCGACCGGCGCTTCCTGAACGCGGCGCTGAAGGACCTGCAGCTCGAGACCTACTGGCCGGTCTACCAGGCCAGCGGCCGGATCGACGGAGCCTGACATGACGCGCCAGCTCCACCTCAACGCCTTCCTGATGGCCACCGGCCACCATGTCGCCGGCTGGCGGCATCCCGATGTACCGCGCGATGCGGCGCTCGACTTCGCGCAGTACCGCCGCTTCGCGCAGACCGCAGAGCGGGCGAAGTTCGACGCGGTGTTCCTCGCCGACAGCGTCGGCATCCGCAGCGCCGACACCTCGAACACACTGCACCGTACCGCGCGGGTCTCCAACTTCGAGCCGCTGACGCTGCTGTCGGCACTCGCGTCGGTGACCGAGCGCATCGGCCTGATCGCGACCGTCTCCACCACCTACAACGAGCCGTACCACGTGGCTCGCAAGTTCGCCTCGCTCGACCACTTGAGCGGCGGCCGGGCGGGCTGGAACGTGGTCACTTCGTCGAGCGAGTCGGAGGCCCACAACTTCAATCGCGACCGCCATCCCGACCATGCGCTGCGCTACGAACGCGCCCGCGAATTCGTCGACGTGGTGAACGGCCTGTGGGACAGCTGGGAGGACGACGCCTTCGTGCAGGACGCGGCCGAGGGCACCTACTACGACGCCGACAAGCTGCATGTGCTGGAGCACCGCGGCCGGCATTTCCAGGTGCGCGGCCCGCTGAACGTGGCGCGTGCGCCGCAGGGCCGGCCGGTGGTGGTGCAGGCCGGCGCGTCGGAGCCCGGCCAGGCGCTGGCGGCGCAGACCGCCGAGGTGATCTTCACCGCCCAGCAGTCGCTCGCCGGCGCACAGGCCTTCTATGCCGGCATCAAGGGGCGGCTGCAGCAGTTCGGTCGGCACCCGGACGAACTGAAGATCCTGCCCGGCGTGTTCGCGGTGGTGGGCGAGACCGCGTCGGAGGCCGAGGAGAAGTGGGACGCGCTGCAGGGCCTGCTGCATCCCGAGGTCGGCGTGCAGCTGCTGTCGCAGGTGATCGGCGGCTTCGACCTGTCGGGCTATCCGGTCGACGGGCCGCTGCCGCGCGGCATCCCCGAGCCCAACGGTCCGAAGAGCCGCTTCCATCTGGTCACCCAGCTCGGCTACGAGGAAGGGCTGACGATCCGCCAGCTGTACCAGCGCATCGGCACCGCGCGCGGCCACTGGTCGATCCGCGGCACCGCGTCGCAGGTGGCCGACCAGCTGCAACAGTGGTTCGAGGAGGGCGCGGCCGACGGCTTCAATGTCATGCCGCCCACGCTGCCCGGCGGGCTGGACGACTTCGCCTGGCTGGTGGTGCCCGAATTGCAGCGCCGCGGCCTGTTCCGCACCGCATACACCGGCCGCACGCTGCGCGAGCACCTGGGGCTGCGGCGGCCGGAGCACCGCGCGGTGGCTGCTGCGGCGCGGCGGGCGGCGGCATGAGCACGCCGATCGCTCTGGCCGGCAGCCCGCCGGCGGCCGTCGCACGGCGGGGCGCCGGTGCGCAAGCACCGTGGGCGCCGCGGGGCCTGTCGCGCAGGCTGCGTCCGCTGCTCGCGTGGCCGCTGCCATTGGCGGTGCTGGCGGTCTGGTGGCTCGCGGCGCACCAAGGCTGGGTCGCGCCGCAGGTGCTGCCGTCGCCGGCCGCGGTCGCGCGCACCTTCGTCGAGCTGCTGGAGAGCGGCGAGCTGTGGGCGAACCTGGTCGTCAGCTTCTGGCGGGTGGTCTGGGGCTTTGCGGCCGGCGCGGGCGTCGGGCTGGCGCTGGGCGTGGCGATGGGCCTATCGCCGACGGTCAAGGACTACCTGCATCCGATCTTCAAGGCGTTCGCGCAGATCCCGGTGCTCGGCTGGCTGCCGCTGCTGATGCTGCTGGTGGGCATCGACGAGGCGTTGAAGATCATCCTGATCGCCAAGGCCGCCGCAGTGCCGGTGGCGATCAACACGCTGCAGGGCATCCAGAACGTGCCGACCCGCTACATCGAGCTGGCGCGGGTGTTCCGCTTCAGCCGCTGGCAGCTGCTGACCAAGGTGGTGTTTCCGGCGGCGCTGGCCCCGATCTGGAACGGCATCCGCTACGGGCTGACGCACGCCTGGCTGGCGCTGGTGGTGGTCGAGCTGCTGGCGTCGTCGGAAGGGCTAGGTTTCATGATCGTCTACGGCCGGCAGCTGTTCCAGCTCGACGTGGTGATGGCGGCGGTGGTGGTGGTGGGCGCGGTCGGCTTCGCGCTCGACCGGCTGCTGGCGCTCGCCGAGGCGCGGCTGTTGCGCTGGCGTCGGGTGGGGCTGTGATGCACCGGATTCTTGAAGCAAAAGCGGCTTCTGCGACCGTGGGATCTGCGCAAGCAGCTATCGATACCATAGCAAGGGGTCTGGCATGAACCCGTTCCTCCTGGTGCCGCGCCCGCTGCGCGGCTGGGTGATCCCGGTGCTGCTGCTGGCCGGCTGGTGGGCGGCGGTGCGTTTCGGCTGGTCCACCTCGCCGCTGCTGGTCGCGCCGTCGAAGGTGGCGGCGACCGCGGTGGAGCAGGTGGCGAGCGGCCAGCTCTGGACGGCGCTCGGCGCGAGCCTTGGGCGCAACCTGGCGGGCTTCGTGCTGGGCGCCTCGGCCGGGCTGCTGGTCGGCACGCTGCTCGGGCTGTCGCGGCTGTTCGAGGCCCTGGTCGGCCCCAGCTTCCACACGCTCAAGCAGATCTCGCTCTTCGCCTGGATTCCGCTGATCTCGGTCTGGTTCGGGCTGGGCGACCTGGCCAAGGTGGTGTTCCTGTCGCTGGCCGCCTTCTTCCCGATGGTGCTCAACACCTTCGAGGGCATCCGCAGCGTGCCGCGCGAGCAGATCGAGGTGGCGCGGGTGTTCGCCTTCAGCCGCTGGCAGCTGCTGCGCCGGGTGGTGCTGCCGTCGGCCGCGCCGTCGATCCTGGCGGGCGTGCACCTGAGCCTGATCTACGCCTGGCTCGCCACGCTGGGCGCGGAATACCTGCTGGTGTCGGGCAAGGGCATCGGCAACCTGCTGATCGACGGCCGCGAGCACTTCTGGCTGGACTTGGTGCTATTCGGCGTGGTCGTGGTCGGCCTGGTCGGCTTCGTCCTCAACTGGCTGGCCTCTCGGGTCGAGCGCCGCCTTCTCGCCTGGCGCGGTTCGAGCGTCGCCGGTTTTCACTAGGAGATTTCCATGCCCCACGCCGGCACCCTCGCGCTGCGCCACGTCCACAAGACCTATCCGGTCGACGGACGGCCGCTGCCCATCCTTTCGGACATCACGCTGTCGATCGCGCCGGGCGAGTTCGTCAGCATCGTCGGCGCCAGCGGCTGCGGCAAGTCGACGCTCTTGCGGTTGGTGATCGGCCTGGAGGACGACTACCAGGGCGAGATTCTGCTCGACGGCCAGCGCATCGTCGGCACCAGCCTTGACCGCGGCATCGTGTTCCAGGAGCACCGGCTGTTCCCGTGGCTCACGGTCGAGCAGAACGTGGGCCTCGGCCTGCTGAATTCGCCGCTGTCCGCGGCCGAGAAGCGCGAGGCGGTGCAGCACCACATCGCCCTGGTCGGGCTGCAGGGCTTCGAGAAGACGCATCCGCACCAGCTCTCGGGCGGCATGTCGCAGCGGGTGGCGATCGCGCGGGCGCTGGTCAACCGGCCGGAGATCCTGCTGCTCGACGAGCCCTTCGGCGCGCTCGACGCGATGACCCGCGCCCACCTGCAGCAGGAGCTGCACCGCATCTGGCAGGCCGAGGGCATCACCATGATCCTGGTGACCCACGACGTGGAGGAGGCGGTCTACCTCGGCGACCGGGTGGTGGTGATGGAGCCGCGCCCCGGCCGCATCCGCCGCATCGTGCCGGTCGGGCTCGCGCATCCGCGGCAGCGGGTCGATCCCGCCTTCGTGCGGGTCAAGGACGACGTGCTGCGCGAATTCGCCGGGCCGGCGAGCGCCCATGCCGAGCCGCCACTGCGGCCGGTGCCGCCGCACGCTGATGCGTCGATCGCGGGCTGGCATTTCGCGGTCTGACCGCGCGGCCTGCGCACCCTCGTTTTCCTTCCCTCCGTTCGTCCATTCGTTTGCCCACCCTCGCAGGAGATCCCATGAGCACTGCAGTCCTCCCGTCCCCCGTCGCGTTCCCGGACGCCTCCGGCGCCGCCGCACTCGACCTGCATCCGCTGGCCGGCCGCATCGGTGCCGAGGTCCGCGGCGTGCGGCTCTCCGGCCAGCTGGCCCCCGAGACCTTTGCCGCGGTGAAGGCCGCGCTGCTGCGCCACAAGGTGCTGTTCTTCCGCGGGCAACAGCATCTCGACGATGCGGAACACGAGGCCTTCGGCCGGCTGTTCGGCCCGATCGAGCCGCACCCGACCGTGCCGTCGCCCGACGGTCGCACGCTGCTGGAACTCGATTCGCGCCACGGCGGCCGGGCAAATTCCTGGCACACCGACGTGACCTTCGACGTCGCGCCGCCGCAGATCGGCATCCTGCGCGCGGTGACGTTGCCGGCGGTCGGCGGCGACACCGTCTGGGCGAACACCGTGGCCGGCTACGACAGCCTGCCCGCGCCGCTGCAGGCGATGGCCGCCACGCTGCGGGCCGTCCACGGCAACGACTACGACTACGCCGCGGTCCGCGCCGACGGCGGCGACGAAGAAGGCCGCAAGCGCTACCGGGAAGTGTTCACCTCCACCCTGTTCGAGGCCGAGCATCCGGTGGTGCGGGTGCATCCCGAGACCGGCGAACGCGCGCTGCTGCTCGGCCACTTCGCCAAGCGGCTGGTGGGCTACTCCACCCACGATTCGCAGCGGCTGATCGAGATCCTGACCGGCCACATCCTGCGGCTGGAACACACGGTGCGCTGGGGCTGGAACGAGGGCGATGTGGCGGTCTGGGACAACCGCGCGACCCAGCACTACGCGGTCAACGACTACGGCGACGCCCACCGCGTGGTGCGCCGGGTGACGGTGAGCGGCGACGTGCCGGTGGGGGTGGATGGGCGGCGGAGCACGAAGATCCGCTGACGCACGGCCGCCCTGCAGGCCGGCGGTGGCCGGCCTGCGCCAGGATCAGACCACCAGCTGCTCCACCGGCACCGGCCGCCCGAAGAACCAGCCCTGGAAACATTCGCAGCCGTTGGCCTGCAGGTATTCCCGCTGGCCTTCCGTCTCGACGCCTTCGGCCACCACCACCAGACCGAAGCTGCGCGCCAGCTGGATGATCGAGCAGGCGATCGCCGCATCGTGCGGATCGGTCAGCACGCCGCGCACGAAGGACTGGTCGATCTTCAGCTGGTCGAATGGCAGGCGCTTCAGGTAGCTGAGCGACGAATATCCGGTGCCGAAGTCGTCGAGCGACAGGCCGATACCCCGGCTGCGCAGCAGGTGCATCTTGGCGATCGTGTCCTGCATGTCGTGCACCAGCAGGCTCTCGGTGATCTCGAGCTTGAGCAGCCGCGGATCGGCGTCCGCCTGCTCCAGGGTCGCGATCACCTGCTGCACGAACTGCGGATGGCGGAATTCGCGGGCGCTGACGTTCACCGCGATGCTCAGGTGCCGGGTGTGAGCGCCGGTGCTCCAGGCCTTGAGCTGGCGGCAGGCGGTGCGCAGCACGTGCCGGCCGAGCGGCACGATCAGGCCGCTCTGCTCGGCGACCGGGATGAACTCCGCGGGCGAGACCGGACCGCGCAGCGGATGCTGCCAGCGCACCAGCGCCTCCACGCCGATCGCGCGGCCGTCGCGGCCGACCACCGGCTGGTAGGCCACCGACAGCGCGTCGCGCGCCAGCGCCTGCCGCAGGTCGGCCTCCAGCCGCAGCCGGCCGCTGGCGGCCTCCTGCATCGCCGGGGCGAAGAAGCAGTAGGTGTTGCGGCCGGCCGCCTTGGCCTGGTACATCGCGAGGTCCGCCCGCTTGACCAGTTCGTCGGCCGGCGTCAGGTGGTCGGTGAACTGCACGATGCCGATGCTGGGCGTGCTGACCACGTCGGCGTCGTCCACCGCATAGGGCTGACCGAGCGTCTGCTGCACCGCCTGCACCAGCTGCTCAACCTGGCGCTGGGCCTGCTCCGGCTCCGGCGGCAGGCCTTCGAGCAGCACCATGAATTCGTCGCCGCCCAGGCGCGCGACGGTGTCGTGCGGCCGGACGGAACTGCGCAGCCGGGCGGCGACCTGCTGCAGCAGCCGGTCGCTGTGCTCGGGCCCCAGCGTGTCGTTCACATCCTTGAAGTTGTCCAGGTCCAGCAGCAGGAGGGCGCCGCTGCGGCCCAGCCGGGTGCTGTCGGCCAGGGCTTCCTCGAGCCGGTCGAGCAGCCGGCGCCGGTTCGGCAGCGCGGTCAGGTCGTCGGTGAAGGCGAGCCATTCGATGCGGGCCTCGGCCAGCCGGCGCGGGGTGATGTCGCGGCCCACGCCCCGGTAGCCGCGGAAACGGCCGTCGGCGTCGTAGACGGGGGCGGCGCTCACCGACACCCAGTGCACGTCGCTGTCGCCGTTGCGGAATTCCAGCTCCAGCTCGTGCACCGTCTCGTGGGCCTCCAGCCGCTGGCGGTAGGCGCGGCGCTGAAAGTCGCTCAGGTTGGTGGCGAGCAGGTCCCAGGGGTGCAGGCCGACCCGCACCCGTTCGCCGACGATCCAGTTGCGGGCGAAGTTGCCTTCCACGCGCGAGAGGGTCAGGTGCTCGTCGAGTTCCCAGTACCAGTCGGAGGACAGCTCGGTCAGGTTGCGCCAGCGGGCTTCGCTGTCGCGCAGGCGTTCGGCGTTCTCGCTGCGCGCAGCTTCGGCCCGGCGCGCGCGCACCAGCTGGCCGACGGTAGTGACCAGCGGGGCGAGGAAGTCGATGTCGGCCGTGGTGTAGCCGCCCGTGCGGTTGGCCAGGCCCACCAGCGCCACCAGTTCGCCTTCGGCATGCGCCGGCAGGCACAGGAAGGCATCAAGCGGCGGATGGCCGGCCGGCAGGCCGCCGCTGCGTGGGTCGGCGGCCGGGCGGTTGGCGATGACCGGCTCGCCGGTCGCCATGCAGGAGCCGAACAGCGTATCGAGCCGCGCGAACACCATGCCCTGCGGGCTCTGCGGCAGCACCTCGCTGTGCTGCCGCGCGGTCAGCCCGCTGACGGCATAGCACTGCAGGACCGGCTGGCCGGCCGCGTCGCGGAACACCTCGCCGAGGAAACCGTAGACGCTGTGGCTGAGCGCGACGAAATCCGCGAGCAGCGTGTCGAAGGCGGCGCCCGGCGCGTCGTGCGTCATGAATTCCGAATGCGCCCGCGAGATCGCCTGTAGCAGCGCGTTCTGCCGTGCCAGCTGGGCGTTGGCGCTGCTGCGCTGCACCGTGTCGTGGCGGCGCTGGCAGGCGCGGGCGATCTGCAGCGGCAGCGCGATCGCATGGCGCTGCGCCTCGTCGTAGGTGTAGAAATCGGCGAAGCCCTGGCGCATTGCCCGCGCCGCGACGACTTCCTCGCCCGGCGCGATGCCGATCAGCCGCTCTGCGTCGCCGGTCAGGTCACGCAGATCGAAGGCGGTGCCGTCGGGCAGGCGGTGGCGCAGGGCCACCACGTCGAACGCCTGTTGCTGCAGGACGGCCCGGGCGTTCACCACGCTGCCTGCGGATCGCAGCTGCCAGGCCTGCCGCTGGCGGCCCGCCGCGGCCGCAATGCGCTCGGCCAGCGCGGGGTCGGGGTCGACCAGAAGAACGGAATACGCCATGGACGGAGGGGTGCAGGTTGGCGGCCACTTCGGGCAGGGCCGGTGACACCGCTCAGCGGACCATTATGCGCGTGCGTTGCGACTGGAAACGCCGGGTTACCGTCGCCCGGTGCCGCAGGGGCGCGCAGCTGTCGCGTGCAGGACTCAGGTGGACGCGACCCGGCGCCGCCGGTTGGCCAGCCGCTTGGCCATGACCGCCCCCACGGCCATCGCCACGCCGAGCGCCAGGGCCGGCTGGCGGTGCGAGAGTTCGGTGAAGCGGACTGGCGGCAGCGCCCACAGCCGGGCCGGACTGGCGGCCTGCACCGTGGCGCTGCGCGGCTGGTGCGAGAAGAAGGCGCCTTCGCCGACGACCGAGCCGGCGCCGACGATCGCCAGCCGCAGCCGGCCGGCCTCGTCCTCGACGTGCACGCTCAGGCTGCCGCGCTCGATGAAAAACATCGTGCGGTCCTCTGAGCCTTCCGAAAACAGGATCTGGCTCTGCGCCAGCGTGTGCGGCTGCAGGTACGGTGCCAGGCCCTGCCACTGCTGGGCGCTGAAGGCGGTGGAGAGAGCATCGTCCCCCTGGCTGACCGAGATCGCGTCGATCAGGCCCTGCAGGCCGACCGGCTGCTGCGACAGGGAAGAGTGGAAAAAGGAGGACGACTGCATGGTGGCGGGCACCTTAGCCATCATGCCGGGTGGCGACAAGTGCCGCAACATCCAGTTACGTCCATCGTGTCGGCTCCGTCTACTTGCCGATGCAGAAACGCGAAAAGATGACGCCAAGCAGGTCGTCCGCGCCGAACGCGCCGGTGATGGTGTTGAGCGCGTTCTGGGCCAGCCGCAGTTCCTCGGCCAGCAGGTCGAGGGCACCGTTCTCGCCGTGCAGGTGGCCGGCCGCTTCCATCAGGTGGCCGTCGACCGCCCGCAGCGCCTCGACGTGGCGCTCGCGCGCCAGATACAGCCCTTCCGGCGCCGACTGCCAGCCCGCGATCGCCAGCAGCCGGCGGCGCAGCGTCTCCAGCCCGGCACCGGTGCGCGCCGACAGCACCAGTGAATCGGCGCCCGGCGGGAGCGGCGCGCCGGCCGGCAGCGCGTCGTGCTTGTTCCAGAGGTCGAGCACCGGGACCGGCTTGTCCGCGAACCGCCCCGCCATGGAGGCGGCGATGGCGTCGTCGGCAGCACGGGTGGCCGCGTCGTCCATCCGGGTCAGGTCGTGCAGGAACAGCACCGCGTCGGCCCGGCCGATCTCGTCCCAGGCACGGGCGATGCCGATGCGTTCCACCTCGTCGTCGCTGTCGCGCAGGCCCGCGGTATCGACCACGTGCAGCGGCACCCCTTCGATCTGGATCGTCTGCGTGACCTTGTCGCGGGTGGTGCCGGCGACCGGGGTGACGATCGCCAGTTCCGCGCCCGCCAGTGCGTTCAGCAGCGAAGACTTGCCGGCGTTCGGCTGCCCGGCGATCACCACGGTGATGCCCTCGCGCAGCAGCGCCCCCTGGCGCGCCCGCTGCACCACGCGGCCGAGCGTCTGCTGCAGATGCGATAGCTGCCCGTGCGCGTCCGCCTTGCGCAGGAAGTCGATTTCCTCCTCGGGGAAGTCGAGCGTCGCCTCCACCAGCATGCGCAGGTGGATCAGCCGGTCGCGCAGCGCGTGGATTTCTTCGGAGAACGCGCCCGACAGCGACCGGCCGGCACTGCGCGCCGCCGCCTCGGTGCTGGCGTCGATCAGGTCGGCGACCGCCTCGGCCTGCGCCAGGTCGAGCTTGTCGTTGAGGAACGCACGCTCGGTGAATTCGCCCGGCCGCGCCAGCCGCAGCCCCTGCGCGCGGCCTGCCTCCAGGCAGCGGGCCAGGATCAGCTGCAGTACCACGGGCCCGCCGTGGGCCTGCAGTTCCAGCACGTCCTCGCCGGTATAGGAGTGCGGGCCGGGGAACCAGAGCGCGAGGCCCTGGTCGAGCGTGCCGCCGTCGGCCGCGCGGAAGGGCAGGTAGGTGGCCTCGCGCGGCGCGGGCAGCCGGCCGCAGACCGCCTGCGCGACGGCCGCGACCGCCGTGCCGGAGACCCGCACGATGCCGACCGCCCCGCGGCCGGGAGCGGTGGCGATGGCGGCGATGGGTTCGGTCCGGGAGGGCAGGGCGGTCATGGGCGGGTCTCCAAAGCACAAGGGCCGCAGAGCGGCCCTTGTCGTGGGGGAAGAACAGGTCTTACTTGAACTTCGGCAAATTGAATTGCGGCGGCACACCCATGCGGGTGTTGATGATCCACTGCTGGGCGATCGACAGGATGTTGTTCGTGATCCAGTACAGCACCAGGCCGGCCGGGAAGAAGAAGAACATCACCGAGAACGCCAGCGGCATGATCCACATCAGCTTGGCCTGCAGCGGGTCCGGCGGCGCCGGGTTCAGGGCGGTCTGCAGCAGGCTGGTGGCGGTCATCAGCAGCGGCAGGATGAACCAGGGGTCGGGCGCGGACAGGTCCTTGATCCACAGGATCCAGGGCGCGCCGCGCATCTCGACGCTCGACAGCAGCACCCAGTACAGCGCGATGAACACCGGGATCTGGATCATGATGGGGAAGCAGCCGCCCATCGGGTTGACCTTCTCCTGGCGGTAGATCGCCATCATCTCCTTCTGCATTTCCTGCGGCTTGTCCTTCAGCCGCTCGCGCATCGCCATGATCTTCGGGTTGATGGCCTTCATCTTGGCCATGCTGGCGTAGGCCTTGGCGTTGAGCCAGTAGAAGGCGATCTTCAGCAGCACCACCAGCGCGACGATCGACCAGCCCCAGTTGTGCAGCACGCCGTGCAGCTTGTCGAGCAGCCAGTAGAGCGGCTTGGCAAGGATGGTCAGCCAGCCGTAGTCCTTCACCAGCTCCAGGCCGGGGGTCAGCGCTTCGAGCTTGTTCTCTTCCTGCGGGCCGGCGTAGAAGGTGGCGTCGATGGTCTTCGCGGCGCCGGGGGCCAGCGTCCCGGCCGGCGTGATCATGCCGACGGCGTAGAGATTGGTGTCGACCTTGCGCATGAACAGGTCGCGCTGGATGCCGTCGGCCAGCACCCAGGCGGTGGCGAAGTAGTGCTGCACCATCGCGACGTAGCCGTTGGAGGCGTGCTTCTCGATGTCGACCTTGTTGTCCTCGATCGCCTTGAACTCGACCTTCTGGTACTTCTTGGCCTCGGTGTAGATCGCCGGGCCGGTGAAGGTGGAATAGAAGGACGACTCGCCCGGCGGCTTGTTGCCGTCGCGCACCAGCTGCAGGTAGAGCTGCGGCGTGACCGGCGCGGTGCCGGCGTTGACGATCTCGTGCTTCACGTCGATCGCGTAGCTGCCGCGGCGGATCGTGTAGGTCTTGGCGAGCTTCACGCCGCCGGACTCGGGCGATTCGAAGCGCACGGTCAGCGTGTCCTGGCCGTCGGCCAGCGCGCGCGGGCCGGGCACGGCGGTCATCACAGTCTTGTGGTTCGGGAAGGCACCGCCGATCAGGCCGGTCTGCGCCACGTAGACCCGGTTCTTGCTTTCGTCGAGCAGCAGGAAGTTCTGGTTCTGGTGCTCGAGGTCGTTATGCGCCAGCAGTTCGCCCTGCACCAGCGTGCCGCCGGCGGCATCGAACACCAGGCGCAGCAGGTCAGTGCGGACCTCGGTGCGCTGATTCGCGACCGTCGGCGTGGCCGGCGGCAGCGCGGTGCCGCCGGCGGTCACGGCGCCGCCGGATGCGGTCGGCACCGAGGGCACCGTGTCGATGGCCGAGGCGCCTTCCTGTCGGCCGGCCGCGGGCGACGGTGCGGTCGCCACCGGGGTGGTGGTCGGGAAGAAGGTGGGCTGGCGGCCGTTGTGGATCTGCCACTTGTCCCACAGCAGCACCATGGAAAAGCCAAAGATCACCCACAGGATCGTGCGGCGGATGTCGTTCATGAACAGGTCTTCTTTTCTGCAGGAGGAGAAGCGGTGCCGGTCAGGCGGGAGAACAGGCGGGGCGCGGTGTCGGGAACCGGATCGCAGCCCCCGTCGCACCAGGGCTGGCAGCGCAGGATGCGCGCCGCCGCGAGATAGCTGCCGGCCGCCGCCCCGTGGCGGTCCAGGGCCTGCATGGCGTAGGCCGAGCAGCTGGGTTCGAAACGGCAGTTGCTGCCGAGCCAGCGGCTGAGCAGCAGCTGGTAGCCGCGCACCAGGCCCATCAGCAGGCGGCGCGCGGTCATGGCGCGCCTCCGGGGGCAGTCGCGGAAGCGACGGCTACGGCGGCCCCGGTAGCGGGACGCGCCACGCGCGCCAGCAGCTGCTGCAGTTCGGCGCGCACCGCCTGCTTCAGCACGTCGGAGGTCGCGCTGACGAACTGCTTGCGGTCGAAGGCGGTGCGCAGCCGCACCACGTAGGCCGCCTGCGGCAGCTGCGCATGCGCGGCGCCGCCGACGGTGTAGATCTGCCGCTTGATGGTGTTGCGTGTCACCGCACGGCGGGCCCAGCGCTTGGGCACCATGGCGCCCAGCCAGACGACGTCGGTCGTTGGGAACAGCGGACGTGCGGCGGCGCGGGTGCTGCTGTCGCCGGTGCCGGCGTTGTGCGCCGCTTCGACTGCCGGCAGTCGGTCGAAGCCGAGCCGGTGCAGCGCGAAATGCGGGGTGCGCGAGACGATGCCGCCGGCCATCGCAGCCTGGAACTGCGGCCGGGTCTTCAGGCGCTGCATGCGGTCACCACGCGAGGAGGGCGCAAACGACAAAACGCTCCGGACCCGAGGGTGCCGGAGCGAGAAGAGGTGCAGGAGCCGCCACGTACCGCGAAAGCCGCGGCCATGCGACGGATCGGTGCGCCTTGCTTCCCAGCCGTATCAGACGGCCAGACGCTTGCGGCCCTTGGCGCGGCGGGCGTTGATGACGGCGCGGCCGCCGCGGGTCTTCATGCGGGCCAGGAAACCATGGGTGCGCGCACGGCGGACTTTGGAGGGCTGGTAGGTACGCTTCATGATGGAAATCCTCGGGAAATCGGTCCGGCCAACGGCCAGGGGTTTGGAAATGCCCCTGAACGCTTTTCAGGGAAACCCGCGATTGTCGCCAGGATCGTGCTCCTTGGCAAGACAGGCCGCGCAGCGGGGGCTTGCCGCCGCGCCGCCGCGCCTTGTGGACAAGGTCTTGATAATCTAGACTCCTCCGGTTTCACCTCCGGGCCTGTCCACACCTCGCCCCGACCCGAATCCATGACCCAGGGACACCCCTCCGGCGCGCCTTCCGCCGCCGACGACGCCGGCCACAGCCTCTGGCAGGCCTGCGTGGAGCAGATGGCCCAGGAGATGCCCGAGCAGCAGTTCAACACCTGGATCCGGCCCCTCGTCGCCAGCGTGGCGGACGACTTCTCCAAGGTGACGCTCTACGTCGCCAACCGCTTCAAGCTCGACTGGATCCGCGCCCAGTACGCCGGCCGCATCGCCCAGACGCTGGAGCAGATCTACGGCCAGCCGGTGGCGCTGGAACTGGCCCTCGCCCAGCGGGAGGCCGCGCCGCGCACGGTGCTGCCGGTGTCCGCCCCGACGCCCGAGGCCGCTGCCGCGCAGCCTGAGCCGGCCGGCCTCGCCGAGACCGACACCGCCAACACCTTCAAGAACCGGCTCAATGCCGGCCTGACCTTCGACACCCTCGTCGAGGGTACCGCCAACCGCATGGCGCGCGCCGCCGCGATGCACGTCGCCGGCATGCCGGGCCACCTGTACAACCCGCTGTTCATCTACGGCGGCGTCGGTCTCGGCAAGACCCACCTGGTCCACGCGGTGGGCAACAAGCTGCTCGCCGACCGGCCCGACGCGAAAGTTCTCTACATCCACGCCGAGCAGTTCGTGTCGGATGTGGTCAAGGCCTATCAGCGCAAGACTTTCGACGAGTTCAAGGAGCGCTACCACTCGCTCGACCTGCTGCTGATCGACGACGTGCAGTTCTTCGCCAACAAGGACCGGACGCAGGAAGAATTCTTCAACGCCTTCGAGGCGCTGCTGGCCAAGAAGAGCCACATCGTGATGACGTCCGACACCTACCCCAAAGGACTGGCGGACATCCACGAGCGGCTGGTCTCGCGCTTCGATTCCGGCCTGACCGTCGCGATCGAGCCGCCCGAGCTCGAGATGCGCGTGGCGATCCTGATCAACAAGGCGCGGTCAGAGGCGACCGAGATGCCCGAGGAAGTCGCCTTCTTCGTCGCGAAGAACGTGCGCTCCAACGTGCGCGAACTCGAAGGCGCGCTGCGCAAGATCCTGGCGTATTCGCGCTTCAACCAGAAGGAGATCTCGATCCAGCTGGCCCGCGAGGCCCTGCGCGACCTGCTGTCGATCCAGAACCGGCAGATCGGCGTGGAGAACATCCAGAAGACGGTGGCCGACTACTACAAGATCAAGGTCGCCGACATGTATTCGAAGAAGCGGCCGGCGAGCATCGCGCGGCCGCGGCAGATCGCGATGTACCTGGCCAAGGAGCTCACGCAGAAAAGCCTGCCCGAGATCGGCGAACTCTTCGGCGGCCGCGACCACACCACGGTACTGCACGCGGTGCGCAAGATCGCTGCCGAACGCCAGCAGCTGACCGAGCTGAACCAGCAGCTGCACGTGCTGGAGCAGACCCTCAAGGGCTGACCGGCGTCCGCCGGGGCCGTGCCGCGAAAGCGGCGAAAATACAGGGTTTGCCGCTGCTCACAGCGCGACCCGCACAGACTCGTAGAACGCATTGGAGAAGAGGTTGTCATGATCGTCCTGAAGGCCCCGCAATCGGAACTGCTGGCTGCGCTGCAGTCGGTCGCCGGCATCGTGGAGCGGCGCCACACGCTGCCCATCCTGGCCAACGTGCTGATCCGCAAGACCGGCCCGTCGCTGCAGCTCACCACCAGCGACCTGGAGATCCAGATCCGCACCACCGCGCAGTTGGGCGGCGACGACGGCGCGTTCACCACGACCATCGGCGCGCGCAAGCTGATCGACATCCTGCGCACGCTGCCGCCGGACCAGACGGTGTCGCTCGAATCGACCGGCGGCAAGCTGATCCTGAAGGGCGGCAAGAGCCGCTTCACGCTGCAATCGCTGCCGGCCGAGGACTTCCCGCTGGTGCAGGAAGCCGCCAACTTCGGCCCGTCGTTCAGCGTGCCGCAGAAGACGCTCAAGAGCCTGCTCGGCCAGGTCAGCTTCGCGATGGCGGTGCACGACATCCGCTACTACCTGAACGGCATCCTGTTCGTCGCCGAAGGCAGGACGCTCTCGCTGGTCGCGACCGACGGCCACCGCCTGGCCTTCGCCTCGGCCCAGCTCGACGTGGACGTGCCGAAGCAGGAAGTCATCCTGCCGCGCAAGACGGTGCTGGAACTGCAGCGCCTGCTGACCGACGCGGGCGACGCCGAGAACCCGCCGCGCATCGAGATGCAGTTCGCCAACAACCAGGCGAAGTTCGGTTTCGGCGGCATGGAGTTCGTCACCAAGCTGGTCGAGGGCAAGTTCCCCGACTACAACCGCGTGATCCCGAAGAACCACAAGAACAGCGTCACGCTCGGCCGGGCGCCGCTGCTCTCCACGCTGCAGCGCACCGCGATCCTGACCTCCGAGAAGTTCAAGGGCGTGCGGCTGAACCTGGAGCCGGGCACGCTGCGCGTCGCGTCGAACAACGCCGAGCAGGAAGAGGCGGTCGACGA
The DNA here is from genome assembly GCA_913776965.1 of uncultured Xylophilus sp. Classification (GTDB taxonomy): domain Bacteria; phylum Pseudomonadota; class Gammaproteobacteria; order Burkholderiales; family Burkholderiaceae_C; genus Xylophilus. Next base: position 19,773 of record CAJYQL010000007.1, on the reverse strand, counting down.
GCTCGACATCGACTACGGCGGCGACACGATCGAGATCGGCTTCAACGTCACCTACCTGATCGACGCGCTGGCCAACATGCCGCAGGACATGGTGAGCATCTCGCTGGCGGACGCCAACAGCTCGGCGCTGGTCACCAACCCCGAGAACGCCGACTTCAAGTACGTCGTGATGCCGATGCGCATCTGACGGACATGCTACAGATTGCATAGCTGCTTACGCAGACAGGACGGGCGCTACAGCCCGTTTTGTCATTGAAAGATTGCCCGAAACCGCAGCGCCGCGGCGCCGCCGGAGCCCGAACATGAGCCAAGACTCCCTGCCCCAGCCCCACAGCGAACCGGTCTACGAGCCGGAGATCCAGGCGGCGATCCCCGTCGAGGTGACCTCCGACAGCTACGGCGCCGGCTCGATCACCATCCTCGAAGGCCTGGAGGCGGTGCGCAAGCGCCCCGGCATGTACATCGGCGACACGAGCGACGGCACCGGCCTGCACCACCTGGTGTTCGAGGTGGTCGACAACTCGATCGACGAGGCGCTGGCCGGCCACTGCGACGACATCGTCGTCACCATCCACACCGACAACTCGATTTCCGTCACCGACAACGGCCGCGGCATCCCGACCGGCATCAAGTTCGACGACAAGCACGAGCCCAAGCGCAGCGCCGCCGAGATCGCGCTGACCGAGCTGCACGCCGGCGGCAAGTTCAACCAGAACAGCTACAAGGTCTCCGGCGGCCTGCACGGTGTGGGCGTGTCGTGCGTCAACGCGCTGTCGAAGATGCTGCGGCTGACCGTACGGCGCGAGGGTAAGGTCCACGTGCTGGAGTTCAGCAAGGGCGCGGTGCAGAACCGCCTGCTGGAGACGAAGGACGGCGTCGAGGTCTCGCCGATGAAGGTGACGGGCGACACGGAGAAGCGTGGCACCGAGGTGCACTTCCTGCCCGACACCGAGATCTTCAAGGAAAACCACGACTTCCACTACGAGATCCTGGCCAAGCGGCTGCGCGAACTCAGTTTCCTGAACAACGGCGTGCGCATCCGCCTGAAGGACGAGCGCGACGGCCGCGAGGACGACTTCTCGGGCGCCGGCGGCGTGCAGGGCTTCGTCGAGTTCATCAACAAGGGCAAGACCGTCCTGCACCCCACGCCGTTCTACGCCGCGGGCGAGCGGCCGGCCGAGAGCTACGGCGGCATCCCCGGCACCCACATCGGCGTGGAAGTGTCGATGCAGTGGAACAGCAGCTACAGCGAGCAGGTGCTCTGCTTCACCAACAACATCCCGCAGCGCGACGGCGGCACCCACCTGACCGGCCTGCGCGCGGCGATGACCCGCGTCATCAGCAAGTACATCGAGCAGGAAGAGCTGGCCAAGAAGGCCAAGGTCGAAGTCACCGGCGACGACATGCGCGAAGGCCTGTGCTGCGTGCTGAGCGTGAAGGTGCCGGAGCCCAAGTTCTCCAGCCAGACCAAGGACAAGCTGGTGTCGAGCGAAGTGCGCGCGCCGGTGGAGGACATCGTCGGCAAGCTGCTGACCGACTACCTGCAGGAACGCCCGGCCGACGCGAAGATCATCTGCGGCAAGATCGTCGAGGCCGCCCGCGCCCGCGAGGCCGCCCGCAAGGCCCGCGAGATGACGCGCCGCAAGGGCGTGCTCGACGGCATGGGCCTGCCCGGCAAGCTGGCCGACTGCCAGGAAAAAGACCCGGCGCAGTGCGAGATCTACCTGGTCGAGGGCGACTCCGCCGGCGGCAGCGCCAAGCAGGGCCGCGACCGGAAGTTCCAGGCGATCCTGCCGCTGCGCGGCAAGATCCTGAACGTGGAGAAGGCGCGCTACGAGAAGCTGCTGACCTCCAACGAAATCCTGACCCTCATCACCGCACTCGGCACCGGCATCGGCAAGGCCGGCGGCGGCACGCCCGACGGCAAGAGCGGCGCCGACGACTTCGACGTGGCGAAGCTGCGTTACCACCGCATCATCATCATGACCGACGCCGACGTGGACGGCGCACACATCCGCACGCTGCTGCTGACCTTCTTCTACCGGCAGATGCCCGAGCTGGTCGAGCGCGGCCACATCTACATCGCACAGCCGCCGCTCTACAAGGTGAAGGTCGGCAAGGAAGAGCAGTACCTGAAGGACGCCCCGGCGCTCGACGCCTTCCTGCTGCGCATCGCGATGAAGGATGCAAGCGTGACCACCGGCGGCGACGCCCCGCGCGTGCTGACCGGCGACACGCTGGACGACCTGGCCCGCAAGCACCAGGCGGCCGAGGCCGTCATCGCCCGCCTGGGCGGCTTCATGGATGCCGAGGCGCTGCGCGCCATCGCCGGCGGCGTGTCGCTCGACCTGGACACGGTGGACGCCGCCGAGCGCAGTGCCGTCGCGCTGCAGTCCCAGCTGCGCGAACTGGCGACCAACGGCGTGCCGGCCGAGGTGGCGAGCGAATTCGACACCCGCACCGACAAGCCGATCCTGCGCATCAGCCGCCGCCACCACGGCAATGTGAAGAGCAGCGTCATCACCCAGGACTTCGTGCACGGCGCCGACTACGAGGCGCTGGCCAAGGCGGCCGAGACGTTCAACGGCCTGCTGTCCGAAGGCGCGACGGTCAAGCGCGGCGAAGGCGAGCGGGCGAAGGAAGAAAAGGTTTCCGATTTCCGCGGCGCGATGGCCTGGCTGCTGCACGAAGCGGAACGGGCCACCGCCCGCCAGCGCTACAAGGGCCTGGGCGAGATGAACCCCGAGCAGCTGTGGGAAACCACGATGGACCCCGAAGTGCGCCGCCTGCTGCGCGTGCAGATCGACGACGCGATCGAGGCGGATCGGGTGTTCACGATGCTGATGGGGGATGAGGTGGAGCCGCGAAGGGATTTCATTGAGACGAATGCGTTGCGAGCGGCGAATATTGATGTGTGAGCTCTGTGAAGCTAGCGTAAGACGCGAAACTAAGGCCTATAAGATGAGAAATCCGGCAAATTGGTAACCCCCTTGCGTTGCCGGCCAGTTCAATGGCTCGTGACTTCGAAGTGCTGTAAGCCGTAGTCCTGACTCTGTGAATGCGGTGTGCGTGCAGAGATGGCTGTATTTATGTACAGTATTTCATGGCCACTTCACTCAGCGCCGCACGAGGCTCCTTGGTGCCGCATAGGCTCGGCCGACTCAAGACGTACTCCGCCATATCCAAGTCGGAACGCCTAGCCTGGGGACTGTTCGCTTTACAAGCAACAATCTGTATCGAACAATGGCTGGAAACCACACACCGCGCAGTATGTTGGCGCAGCTTCTGCAGCGGTAGCAATCTGGGAGGACCGCTTGCGCGTAGGGCTGAACGCTTCAATTGGCATTCGCCGGACTACGTCCTCACCGCTTTTGTCAAAAGTGGTGGGCATCGGTGTATCCGTGTCGGATCGCAGCTAAAAGCTAGCGACTACGCCGCCGTGTTCCATACTGCCTATGGCGCATTCGACGGGAATAGCTGGGAGCGGCTGTGCCAGTTGGTCTTCAAGCGCAAGTTCACGGACGACGGCTACACCCACATCCCAGCCACTCCCGGCGACTACGGTTTGGAAGGCTTCACCAAGACCACCGGATATGGGTATCAGTGCTACTGCCCTGATAAGGTCTACCCGCCGAAAGAGCTCTATGAGAAGCAGCGCGACAAGATAACAACGGATCTGAAAAAGCTTCAAACCAACGAAGCCGACCTCACGAAGATTCTGGGCGTGACCAAGGTGCAGCGCTGGCACTTGGTGACGCCGACCATTGCCCATAACGACCTCATCAAGCATGCACAAGCGAAGGAGGCCGAAGTTCGCGGGTGGAATCTGTCGATCCTGGCGTCCGACTTCCAGGTGCTGGTGCATGACGCCGACCACTACGCGACAGAGATTCAGGAGATAAAGCTTGCTGTCGGCCAGGCGCTCGATTTCGGCGGCTTGCCGGCGGTCTTGCCTGAGTTGACCGATAGCTCCGAGACCTACGAGAAGAACGTCATGCGTAAGACGCGTACGCGACTTGCGAATTCTCCGGCAGACAAACTAGAGGGCAAGGTCGCTCGCCTCTACACGAAAACCCTGCGCGAGTTCCTCGACCACGGGCTCCACCTCAAGCGGATCAATGACACGGCACCGACCGTCCATTCGAGGCTAGCGCGACTCATAAATGGTTATGAAGCCGACATCGGCGAGACGTGCGACACATGGGTGGGGACGCCTCAGGAGCTGACAGAGAAAATCCGGGATGGCCTGACGGAGCGAATCGTCAACGAGCTCGCACCGGCCATCGACCTTACCGGCGCGGCTCATATCGCGCGCCTTATTGTCGCGAGATGGATAGCAGTTTGTGAGGTCGACTATGACTGAAGCTGCCGTCGTCGAGCCTCAACGTCTGCGCTTCGTCCGGCGCCCTTCTCCAGTGCTGGTTGAGCACCGGCCGCTCTACAAGATCACGCAACTGCTTCTGGTTCTCCAAATTTCGTCTCGCGGCGGGAAGTCGACGCTGCCACGCCTGCATCTTTTCAACTGGGCGCTGAAGAGTACCGAACGGATTCAGAAACTGGTTGATGCGGCAAAGGCCAAGGTATTGAAAATGACGGCGTGGGGCTTCGACCCCGCCCTCGCTATCGCCATTCGGTTTGCCGTGGCCGAGAACTTGGTTGAGGCAACATCAACCGGATACCAATTGACCGAAAAAGGCCGAGCCTTCATTACCGAGGTCCTCAAGGATGACGACGCCTTCGCACCCGAGCGCAAGCTTTTAACGCAGATCGGTAAGGACATCACCGAAGGAATGGTGGAGAAAGTCGCGAAGGGATGGGAGTCGGCATGAAGATCAGAGCCGTAACACTAAGAATCACGGCTTCCCAAGGAAAGTTCGGGTTCAAGTTTGAATTTAGCCGTGGCCTGACAGTTATTCGGGGTAGCAACTCGAGCGGCAAGAGCACGTTCTACAACACCCTCATCTACGGCTTGGGTATGGAAGAGCTCATCGGCGGCAAAGGTGAAAAGGTTCTGCCCTACGCGGTCAAAGAGTATTTCGTACAAGGCGAAAGTCGCGTCACCGTGGAGAGCTCCGAGGTTCTTGTCGAGCTGGAAAATGCCTCTGGGCGCAGCGTTACGCTGCGTCGGGCAATCCGTGATTCCGTCCGCCAGTCGAAGCTTGTGGAAGTTTTCGAGGGTGCCCATCTCACGGAGGGCACCGAGCTCGGTACACCGCGGCCGACCTACCTCTTTGACCCTGGTAGCGCCCAGAAGCAGGAGGGCTATTTCCAGTTCCTTGAAGGGTTCATGGGCTACCAACTGCCTCAAGTCCCAACGACGAATGGCGGTATGGCCAAGCTGTATCTGCAAACGATCTTCGCGGCGCTCGCCGTGGAGCAGAAGCGCGGGTGGACTGACTACATCGCCAATATCCCCTTCTTCGGAATTCGTGACGCGCGTATTAGGGTCACCGAGTTCTTGCTGGGCTTGGGAGTGTTCGAGCGACAGGCCAAACGAGCAGAACTCGATGCCGATTCCCTGGCGATTGACTCGGATTGGCGCAAGGCCTACGACACTCTGCGGCAGGCCGCAACTGCAAACGGCATTGTCATTGAAGGCCTGTCTGCCACGCCGGTCTCGATGTTCGACCCCACGACCGTCCTGCTCGTGAAGTCCGATGGCAAGACCAAGACCTCCCTGGTGGACCAAGTCAGCCACCTTCGCGCTGAACACAGTACGCTGGGAGCGAAGGCAGAGGCATACGGAAAGGCCTCCGGCGCAGAGGCTCTCCACGAACTCGAGGTTGCCTCGTCTGAACTGCAGCGGCTCAGCGTGCTGCATGAACGTGCGACTACGAATCTGACGCTTCAGAAGGCTGCGCTGGATGAGCTGCGCCTCCTTCTAGCCGAAGCCAGTGAGGACCTGGAGCGAAACAAAACGGCTCTAAAACTGCGGAATCTTGGCGCTCAGATGGAGGTCGAGGTCGCAACGGACCATTGCCCAACCTGCCATCAAGCAGTCGACGACACGCTGCTGCTGGGCATCGTGACGGGTCCACAGATGGACCTGAACACCAACATCGCCTATCTCGACAGTCAGCGGAAGATGCTGCAGAACCAGATCAATGGGGCAGTAGAGGAGATTCGTCAGTCTGAGATTACCGTCGCCGATGTAGCTGCCCGCCTGGCAGCAACTCATGACTACCGTAACTCTCTGCGCGGCGACGTGAGCACCGGCGTAGCTGAATCTCGCGCCATTGTCCGCCGCCAGATTCAGATCGAACTTGAGCTGTCGAACTTGCAAGCATTCGACGCGCAGGCGGCTGCCCTCATAGCTACCTTCGGGGAGATTGCCGATCGTCTGGCCGCAAACCAAGCCAACCGGCGCGCGCTTCCAAAAGAGGCCTACAGCGATGCCGACGTGTCGAGAATTTCTCTCTTCGAGAAGAACTTCAGAGCCAACGCTAGTTCGTTCGGATATGAGAGCGCAGAGATTGCTGACATCCGCATCAGCCTAGACACGCTGACCCCCATTCTCTCTGAGTTAGAGCTGCGCGAGATTCTTCGCCCGAAGATGCAGACTAGCCTCACCGCGGACTCGAGCGCGAGCGACTTCGTCCGCCTCATCTGGAGCTACCTGCTGGCCCTATACCAAACGTCTGCGACCCGTGGGTTCGAAGGGCAACACCCTGGGCTTCTGCTGATGGATGAGCCGGGTCAACATTCAATGCGCTCCGCCAGTCAGCGTGCGCTGCTTCAGCTGCTGATTGCGCAGCGAGGGCTTCAAGCCATCGTTGCGGCATCGTTCGACGAGAACGAATCGGTATTCAAGGAAGCAACCTCTGGACTGGAATTCCAGCTGATCCAATGGGAAGGCAAGGTCATTCAACCCTTGGCCTCTTGAACGGAGCAAATCCGGCCAAGCGACGCAATCAACATTTCAGCCGGAACTGCTGATCCCGCGCTTCCTTGCGACGTGCACTGATCCAGTCCTGCATCGGCGCACTCTGCGGCTGCCGTGCTTGAGCGTCATAGGCGGCGATGGCTTGGTCCAGCGCGGCGCAGGTAACGCGTGGGTCGTAAGCGTAGGGCTGGGCAGCACCCATCGGAAACAGGGCTCCAGCGGGTTGCGCGTTGGCATAGGTCGACCGTTGTTGCGCCAGCGGCACCGGCTCTGCGTCTGCCACATTGATGTCGCGCCGGGCCTCCACGCGCGATGCGCGCTCTCCGGTGGCGCAGGGGCCGTCGGAATAGGCAGTGCGGCCACGTGCATCCACGCATTTGCTGACTGTCACTGCAGGAGGCGGACGTATCGCTGTCGGGGCGACAGAGCCGGTAGCTGGATGGTCGGGCGCGCCGGGAAAATAGTCGGAATTGGGACGACGTATCGCGGCTGGCTCTGTGCGGCTGGCGGCAGCCGCTGCGGCGGCTTGGGCACGACGGCGCGCATCTTCCTGCGCAGCACGGTGTTCCAGGTATACGTCGGCAGCGCGGTACAAACCTGCAAGCACGGCACAGCAGATCAGGGTGATCGCCCAAGCAGACAACGGCCGGCGGCGTGGCGGGCGGAAATTAATGTCTTCCGGCCGGCGTTCACGCATGTAGTCGCGGTCTATCAAACCCATCGCCAATTCCTCCTGGCGCGCAGTGTAGGGGCCGCGGTAGGGCGTTGGCGCCTGACGCATTTGCCATGTCCGCCCCTGTCCACCCTCGTCCAGCTCCGCTCCGGCCCCCGGCCGGCATCCGCCGGTTCGACCTATCCTGTGCCTAACCGCTTTTCCGCCCAAGCTCTACGGCCTAGCTAACACGCCGCAGATCGTGGATGCTGGCATGGTTCTGCCCGTGAGCAACTGGTACCCCCCTCGGTGGTTGAACTAATCCCACAGTTCGGTGGTGCAAGGGAGGTGAACCAAGAGAGCACTGGACACGACCGGCGCAGTGCCGCTCTACCGACATACCGTAAAGTCGCAAAAAATGTCGCAGAAACCATGTTTTTATCTTTAAGCACATAGACTTGGAGATGGCAGAAAAGTCGCAAAAATTCCGGCTCTACGACGATCCCGCGGACATGGAGCCGCTGCTGCCGGGCGAACATCGCCTGCGCCCGCTGCTGGAGCAGGCCCATGACCTGCAGCGCGAGGCGCTCGCTCTGCAGGCCGCCGGCGCACCGCTGGAACTGCGCCAGCTGCTGCGGGCGATGAACTCCTATTACAGCAACCGCATCGAGGGCCAGCACACACTGCCGCGCGACATCAAGCGGGCGTTGAGCGACGACTACTCGTCCAATGCCGACGAGGCACGTCGCCAGCGGTTGGCCCTGGCGCACATGGCGACCGAGGCGGAACTGGAGCAACGCTGGCCGCAGTGGTCCGACGCCGAGGTCTGGTCGCCGCAGATGGTGCGCGACATCCACCAGGACCTGTTCGCGCGGCTCGATGCGGCCGACCGCGTGATGGAGGATGGTCAGCCGCTGGCGCCGGGCGCATTGCGCGACCGCGAGGTGAGCGTCGGCATCCATGCTGCGCCGGCCCATGCGGCGTTGGGCGCACTACTGCAGCGTTGGAGCAGCTTCTATGGCGGCGTGCGGCGCGGCGAGTTGCGGCTGGTGGCGATCGCGGCGTCGCACCACCGGCTGGCGTGGATCTATCCTTTCCAGGATGGCTATGGCCGGGTGGCGCGGCTGCACACCTACCTGGCGCTGGGCGCGGAGGGCCTGACCAATGGCTTGTGGTCGCCGCTGCGCGGCTTCGCCCGCACCCAGCAGCGCTATTACCAACTGCTGGCCGATGCCGACAACCCGAGGCGGGGCGACCTGGACGGGCGCGGACAGCTGTCGGAAGCGGCCTTGGTGGACTGGATCGGCTACGTGCTGTCACTGTGCCGGGACCAGGTGCGCTTCATGGCGGGGCTGCTCGACATGGCCGGCATGCAGGAGCGCATCGCCGCCTGTCTGGCCTACGAAGAGAACGTTGTACGCCAGGGCGTACGGACGGAATCGCTGCGCGCGCTGCATTACCTCTGGCTGAGCCGGCTGGAGCTGGAGCGCGGCGAATTCAAGACGTTGCTGGGTCTCGGCGACCGGCTGGCTACGGCGCAGATCAGTGCATTGCTCAGGCGGGGGCTGGTGGTGGCTGACTCACCTTACGGCCGGCTGCGCTTCGGTGTGCCGCAGCATGCGTTGCGCTTCTACTTCCCCCATCTTTGGCCGGAGGCGGAAGCGGACTGAAAGCGCCGCTCGCTCGCTGCGCAAATCGCATCAGGCCGTGACTTCCCCTTGCAGCATCCGACCCGACATCCCCTGCGGCGCCCCCTTCGCAGCCTTCCGCAGCGCCACCGCATCCCCCGCCGCCCCGGCATCCCCGTCCACCCGGAACACCTGCACGCTCTCGTTCACCGCTCCGGCCGTCGCGGTCAGGGCCTGCGCGGAGGCGGCCATCTGCTCGACCAGCGCGGCGTTCTGCTGGGTGATGGTGTCCAGCTGCGCCACCGCGGCGTTGATCTGCGAAATGCCGGTCAGCTGTTCCGACGCCGCCGCGCTGATCTCCTGGACCAGCGCGGTCACCCGGTTCACGCCGTCGACGGTCTGCGTCATCGTCTTCTGCGCCGCGCCGGTCTTGCTCTGGCCGGTGGCGATGGTGCCGATGGCGGTGTCGATCAAACCCTTGATCTCCTTGGCGGCGGTGGACGTGCGCTGCGCCAGGGTGCGGACCTCGGCGGCGACGACGGCGAAGCCGCGCCCCTGTTCGCCGGCGCGGGCGGCTTCCACCGCGGCGTTCAGCGCCAGGATGTTGGTCTGGAAGGCGATGCTGTCGATCACTTCGGTGATCTCGCCCACGCGGGCGGAGGCGGCCTGGATGTCCTGCATCGTCGTCGCCAGTTCCTGGACGGCGGTGTCGCCCTGCCGGGCCATGTCGCGGGCGTCGCGGGCGAGCGCTGCGGCCTGCGCGGCGTTGTCCGAGGTCTGCTGGACGGCGCCGGTCATCTGCTCCACCGCGGCGGCCGTCTGCTGCAGGCTGCTGGCCTGCGACTCGGTGCGCTGCGACAGGTCGCCGTTGCCCTGCGCGATCTCGCGGGCGCCGTGCAGCATCTCGCGGCTCTGGTCGCGGGCGTCCCGCACGACGGAGAACAGGTTGACGCCGAGCTGCCCCAACGCGCGGTCCAGCCGGCCCAGGTCGTCGCTGCGGCGGCTGCTCGTGGTGCGGGTCAGGTCGCCGGCGGCCAGCCGGTTGGCAGACTGCACGACCGCGCCCAGCGGCGCGACCAGCATGTGCGCCAGCAGGCGCCATCCGCCCACCAACACCGCGAGCACCACCGCACCCGCCACGCCGAAAGCCCCCGGGCCACCGTGCCGGGCGGCCAGCCCGACGCCGAGCGACACGACGAGCAGCATCGCGCACAGCACCGCGAGCAGCTTGGCCGACAGGCCCAGCCGTGCCGCTTCGGCGAACCGGCCCGCCAGCGTCTGCTGCACCAGCCGGCCTTCGCGCAGGACCAGCGTCTGCCGGCCCCGCGCCGCTTCGTCGCGCATCCGGGCATAGAGCTTCTCGGCGCTGTCGATCTGTTCGCGCGTTGCCTCTGTGCGGACGGACATGTAGCCGGTGGGCGTGCCGTGTTCGTCCAGCAGCGGCGTCGCGTTGGCCATGACCCAGTAGTGGTCGCCGTTGGCCCGCCGGTTCTTTACCGGAGCCGACCAGGGCTTGCCGGCCGCGATCGTCTCCCACATGTCGCGGAAGGCTTCGGACGGCATGTCCGGGTGCCGGATGATGTTGTGGGGCTGCCCGAGCAGCTGTTCCTTGGTGAAGCCGCTGACCTCGATGAACAGCGGATTGCAGTAGAGGATGCGGCCCTTCACGTCGGTGGTGGACACCAGGGTGCTGCCCGAGGGAAACGGATACTCGCGCTGGGTGACGGGAAGGTTCTGTCGCATGGTCAACGCTCCTGGAATCGACGGGTTCCGGCATGGGTTCACTGCTGGGCGACGCCTGGCTCCTGCGGCGTGAACGAAGCCATCCGCCAGTCGATGAATGCGAGTGTTAGCGGCGACTATCGATCCGCGTTCCCCGTGCCGTGCCGGTCTGACCAGAAATATTAGCCACAAAATATGTAGGGTTGAATTTTCTGGAGAGCGGCTCTTGGATGTCATGGCGCCGTCAGACTGCTGTGCATGGCCTGGCAGGGCGCGGCCTCGTGCGCCGGCGCCAGCGCACAGACAATCCGACGGGAGCGATCAACCGGCGTGGCCGTCGACCGGAGGCGCTCCCTCCGCATCGGGCCACTGGCCGCCCAGCGTCGCGGTCGCGTCCCGGCAAGCCGCCAGCAGTGCCGGCGCCAGCCGGCGCACCGAGGGTGCGTCGAAGCGGTCGAGCGGGCCGGACAGCGACAGTGCGCCCAGCAGCACATGGCCCGGGCCGAACACCGGCCCGGCGACGGCCGCGCAGTGCGGATCGCGCTCGCCGAAGGAGAGCTGCAGCCAGGGGCTGATGTCGCGCAGGCGGGCGTCGGGCGGCGCCTGCCGCAGCACCTTGCCCGGTGCGCCGGCCGCCAGCGGCAGCAGATCGCCGACCCGCACCCGGTCCAGGGTGGAGTGCAGCGAGTCCATGCGCAGCAGGCACAGGCGGGTGGCGCTGTCGTGCGGCACGTGGAACGAGGGGCTTTCCATACCGTCGCGCACCAGCCGGTCCATCAGCGGGCGTAGCGTGGTCTCGAGCGGCGCCTGCGCGTCGTAGGCCTTGCCCAGCCGGAAGGCGAGCGGCCCGAAGGTGTAGCTCTGGTCGGCGCGCCGCACCACCAGTCCGCAGCGCTCCAGGCTCACCGCCAGCCGCAGGATCGCGCTCTTGTAAAGGCCGGTGGTGCGGGCCAGTTCGGCCAGCGACAGCGGTCGGCGGGCCGTCTCCAGCGCCTGCACGACGGCCATCGCACGGTCCACCGCGGCGACGCCGTTCATGTTGGCGGCATAGCCGGCAGAGACGCCGGGGGCATCCGCGTCGTGCGGATCGGAGTCAGGGAGCAAGTTCATGCCGTCATTCTGCCAAACAGAACAATGGTTCTGTAATGGAAAACCCGGGGTCAAGAGCGGGCAGTGCCAGCCTAAACTGCGGTAATTGCAGAACATATGTTCTGCTTGGCAGAACTAATCCGGTGAACCGCACCGGCAACAGATGACACAAGACACCCTTCGACAGATGTGGATCGGCGGCGAAACCGCCGACGGCGAAGCGGGCGTGGCGCCGCTCGTCTCGGTGAATCCGGCCACCGGCGAGACCAACCACACCGTCGCCGCCGCAGGCGCGCAGACGACCGACGCGGCGGTGCGCAACGCCCACGACGCCGCGCGGGACCGCACCTGGCGCGGCATGCAGCCGCCGCAGCGTGCCCGCATCCTGTCGCGCATCGCCGACGGCATGGAGGCACGCAGCGACGAACTGGCGCGGCTGCAGATGCTGGAGAACGGCAAGGTCTGGCGCGAATGCCAGGTCCAGGTGAAGAGCGCCGCGGCCACGTTCCGCTACTACGCCGGCGTCTGCGAGACGACCGGCTCCGAGGTCACCCCCTCGCGCGGCGACTACCTGTCGATGGCGGTGCACGAGCCCTACGGCGTGGTCGCGGCGATCACGCCGTGGAACTCGCCAATGACGATGGAGGCGCAGAAGGTGGCGCCGGCGCTGGCCGCGGGCAACGCGGTGGTGCTGAAGCCGTCGGAGATCACGCCCTCGACCGCGCTGCTGCTCGGCCGCATCGCCCACGAGGCGGGCCTGCCGCCGGGGTTGCTGAACGTGCTCCCGGGCACCGGGCAGCAGGTGGGCGCGGCGCTGGTCGCGCATCCGCTGGTGCGCATGGTGTCGTTCACCGGCGGCACCGAGAGCGGCCGCCGGATCGCCGAGGTGGCGGCCCGCAAGCTGATGCCGGTGGCGCTGGAGCTGGGCGGCAAGTCGCCGCACATCGTGTTCGACGATGCGGCGGTCGATGCGGCCGTCGCCGCGATCGCCGGCGGCATCTTCGAGGGCAGCGGCCAGTCGTGCGTATCGGGCTCGCGCGCCTTCGTGCAGCGCGGCGTGTACGACCGGGTGGTCGCGCAGCTGGTGGCCACCGCCCGCGCGCTGCGGGTGGACCTGCCGGACGCGCCCGGCGCCGAGATGGGGCCGCTGGCCACCTTCGCGCACCGCGACCGGGTCGCCGCGATGGTCGAGGCCGCCCGGGTCGCCGGCGCCGACATCCTGACCGGCGGCACACGGCCGGACGGCGACCGGCTGACCCGCGGCGCGTACTACCAGCCCACCGTGATCGCCGGCATCGACAACCGCGCGGCGATCGCGCAGCAGGAGATCTTCGGGCCGGTGCTCTGCGTGATTCCGTTCGACGACGAGGACGACCTGATCGCCCAGGCCAACGATTCGGCCTTCGGCTTGGCCTCCGGCATCTGGACCGCGGACTTCCCGCGGGCCTGGCGGGTGGCGCGGGCGCTGGAGGCGGGCACCGTCTGGATCAACACCTACAAGCAGCTGTCGGTCGCGACGCCCTTCGGCGGCTTCAAGGACAGCGGCCTCGGCCGCGAAAAGGGCATCGGCGGCATGCGGCTGTACCAGCAGACCAAGGGCATCTACGTCGGCATGGGCGCCACGGCGTGACCACCGCCGCCGCCCGCACTTCTTTTCCATCCCACCATGCACACACAGCAGCAACACATCGGATTCATCGGCTTGGGCGTCATGGGCGAGCCCATCTGCCGCAACCTGGCCCGCAAGTCGGGCGCGCGGGTCTCTGCCTGCGACCTGGACGACGCCCCCCTGCAGCGGCTCGCTGTCGATGGCGTGCAGCGCGCGGCTTCGCCCGCGGACCTGATGGCGCAGTGCGACGTCGTCTTCCTGTCGCTACCCTCGGGCGAGGTGGTGGCGCAGCTGTGCCGCGAGGACGGCGGCCTGCTGGCCCATGCGCGGCCCGGGCAGACGGTGGTCGACCTGAGCACCTCGCCGGTCGACACCACCCGCGCCCTGGCCCAGGCCTTCGCCGCCCGCCAGGCGCATTTCATCGACGCGCCGGTGGCCCGCACCCGCGCCGCGGCCGAGGCCGGCACGCTCGCCGTGATGGTCGGTGCCGCGCCGGAGCAGTTCGCCGCGGTGCAGCCGCTGATCGCCACCTTCGCCTCCGACATCGCGCTGTGCGGCCCGGTCGGCTGCGGCCAGGTGCTGAAGATCCTCAACAACATGGTGCTGTTCGAGACGGTCGTCGCGATCAGCGAGGCCAAGGCGATCGGCGAACGCGCGGGCGTGGACCCGCAGGTGCTGTTCGACACCCTGTCGAAAGGCTCGGCCGACAGTTTCGCGCTGCGCAACCACGGCATGAAGGCGGTGCTGCCGGGCGCGTTCCCGGAGCGGGCCTTCTCGGTGCGTTACGCCCGCAAGGACCTGCACTACGCGCTGAAGCTGGCCGAGGAGAGCGGCGTGGACGCCCGCGGCGCCCGCGTGGTGGACCAGTGGTTCACCGAGGCGATCGACGCCGGCTTCGGCGAGCAGTACCACCCGGTGATCAGCCGCCTGATGGCACGCGACCGCGGCTGACGCGCCCTGCCGTGCGCTGCCCCGGCCACCCGGCGCGCGGCGCCACCGACCGTCCGGCCTCGCCGGAACCATTCCTACAGGAGACCTCGTCCATGACCCCACGATCCCTTTTCGCCACCCGCCGCCGCCTGCTGCAGGCGCTGGCCGTCGCCTCGATCGGGCCGGCCGCACTCGGCGCGGCGCACGCCCAGGGCGACGTCGCCGCCTTCCCGGCCAACCCGGTGAAGATCATCGTGCCCTACGCCGCGGGCGGCGCGACCGACATCGTGGCGCGCGCCGTTTCGGACAAGATGGCCACGCTGTGGGGCAAGCCGGTGGTGATCGAGAACAAGCCGGGCGCCGGCACCACGCTGGCCGCGGCCCAGGTCGCGCGCATGCCGGGCGACGGCTACAACCTCTACATGACCACGTCGGCCCACACGATCAGCGGCAGCATCTACAAGAAGCTCGACTTCAACCCGGTCACCGACTTCGCGCCGCTCACGCTGATCGCCAAGGTGCCGCTGGTACTTGTGGTGCGGCCCAGCCTCAACGTGCGCACCCTCGACGACTTCGTGCGCTACGTAAAGGCCAATCCCGACAAGGCGTCCTATGCGTCGCCCGGCAACGGCACCGCTCAGCACCTGGCGGGCGAGATGTTCAACGTCAAGGCCAAGACCAAAATGGCCCACGTGCCGTACCGCGGCGACGCGCCCGCCATCACCGACATGATGGGCGGCACGGTGGACGCGATGTTCGCCACGCTGACCGTGGTGCTGCCGCACATCGCGGCCGGCAAGCTCACCCCGATCGCGCTGGCCAACGGCAGCCGGGTCGAGAAGGTGCCGGAGATCCCGACCTTCGCCGAGGCCGGCATGCAGAACTTCGAGGCCGCGACCTGGTTCGGCGTGCTGGCGCCCGCATCGATGCCGACGGCTTTGCGCGAGCGGATCAGCAAGGACATCCGCGGCGTCGTGGCCCAGCCCGACATGCGTGCCAAGCTGATCGACCTGGGCGGCGAAGTGGTCGGCAACACGCCGGCGGCCTTCGGCAGCTTCATGCAGGCCGAAACGGCCAAGTGGCAGGAGATCGTGAAGACGTCCGGCGCGACGGTCAACTGACCGTGCCCCCCGAGGGGCGAAACGTGCACGCCCGGGCGAACCAGGCAGTGCGGGCGGCGCGGCCGGCTATCGCCGGTGCCGCCCATGCGATGCTCCGCCCCCCATGCACACCCTCGACCAACTCCGCTCCGGCGCCCTGGCCGGCATCCGCCGGCTCGACCTGTCCTGCGGCCTGACCGCCTTCCCGCCCGAGATCTACGGCCTGGCCGACACGCTGGAGGTGCTGAACCTCTCCGGCAACGCGCTCGACGCCCTGCCGCACGACCTGGGGCGGCTGCACCGGCTGCGGGTGGTGTTCTGCTCCGACAATCGCTTCACCGCGCTGCCCGAAGTGCTGGGCGACTGCCCCGCGCTGGAGATGGTGGGCTTCAAGGCCAACCGCATCGCCCATGTGCCGGCTGCCTCCCTGCCGCCCGCGCTGCGCTGGCTGATCCTGACCGACAACGCGGTCGGCATGCTGCCCGCGGCGCTGGGCGCGCGGCCGCGGCTGCAGAAGCTGATGCTGGCGGGCAACCGGCTGCAGGCGCTGCCGGAGGGGCTGGCGGGTGCGGCGCGGCTGGAGCTGCTGCGCATCTCGGCCAACGCGTTCGAGGCGCTGCCGCCGTGGCTGGCCGACCTGCCGCGGCTGGCGTGGCTGGCCTGCGCGGGCAATCCGGCGCTGGCGGCGGTGGAGGGTGGTGACAGAACCGGAATCGGCATTGGCGCGGGCGGGAGCACAAGCCACATGGGCGGCGGTGACGGTCACGGTGGCGCAGGGCGCGCAGCACCGGGTGACGACGGCGCGGTGCCGGAAGTCCCCTGGTCGCAGCTGACGCTGGGCGAGCGACTCGGGGAGGGCGCCTCGGGCGAGATCCACCGCGCCGTCTGGCGGCCCGATACGCCCGATACCGCCGGTGCAACGGCGCACGACGGGCAGCCTGTCGCCGTCAAGCTGTTCCGCGCCGCCGTCACCAGCGACGGCTGGCCGCAGCGCGAGATGGCGGCCTGCATGGCGGCCGGCACCCATCCGCAGCTGATCGGCGCGCGGGGCCGCATCGTCGGCCATCCGGCGGGCCGGCAGGGGCTGGTGATGCCGCTGGTCGATCCGGCGTTCGGCGTGTTGGCCGGGCCGCCGTCGCTGGACTCCTGCACCCGCGACGTGTATGCGCCGGGGCTGCGGCTGGCGCCGGGGGCGGCGCTGCGGATCGCGACCGGCATCGCGGCGGTGACGGCGCACCTGCACGGGCGCGGCATCGTGCACGGCGACCTGTATGCGCACAACGTGTTGGCGAGGGCCGACGGCGCGGCGCTGCTCGGCGACTTCGGCGGGGCATGGCAGGTGCCGGCGGCGTTCGGCACACCCACGGCGCCAGGGACGGTCGGCGCGGCCCGGTGGCAGGCGCTGGACGTGCGGGCGCTGGGCTGCCTGCTGGAAGAACTGGCGGCGGTCCGCGACCCGGCGGACGCGGCCGATGCGGCCGTGCTGCGGACGCTGGCCGGGCGGTGCCTGCAGGACGTGCCGGGGCACCGCCCGTCGGCGGCCGACGTGCATGCGGCGCTGGCTGCGCACATCGACGCGGCCGCCTGACGGATTTCGCCAAGAAAAGTGCCGTTTGCGCAGGTGGCGCGTGCGCAGACAGCTATCGAAAAGATAGCGAATCGACCTGGGATGGCTGGCGAGGTCGATCCGGGTTGCCGAGCAGCGTGGATGGCAGCGGGCCGCACTGTCTGCCGACCGCCGCTCGCCCCGCGTTGGTGACCTCTCGCACCGGAACGAGGCGATCCCGCGCCGTTCATGGGTGCGCCCCCTGGCATTCAAGGACGGCATCCCTGCCGCAGCACCGCGGCACGGAAGTTGCTCGACTCCCCGCATCCGCAGGTAACGCCGCCGCGGACCGATTGTTTTCCCTCCGCCAATGACGGCGGAACCCCGCGTGCCGCATCAACCGCGGCGCCCGGACGTTCCAACCCCTTCATTTCCGTATCACCTGCGGAGGGTCGTCGGCGCATCGCCCGTCCCCCGCCATCCGCGAGAGAGGACCCCCGATGAAAAACCCCGCCCGCAAGATCGTCGTCGTCGGCCACGGCATGGTCGGCCACAAGTTCCTCGAAAGCCTGGCCGAGCAGGACCTGCCCGGCGGCGTCGAGGTCACCGTGCTGTGCGAAGAGCCGCGCGCCGCCTACGACCGCGTCCACCTGTCCGAATTCTTCAGCGGCAAGACCGCCGACGAGCTGTCGGTGGTGGAGCACGGCTTCTTCGAGCGCACCGGCTATTCGCTGCGGCTCAAGGCCCGCGCCATTGCCATCGAGCGGCGCAACAACACCGTCACCACCGCCGACGGCGAGGTGCTGCCCTACGACAAGCTGGTGATCGCCACCGGCTCCAACCCCTTCGTGCCGCCGGTGCCGGGCCGCGACCGGCCGCACTGCTACGTCTACCGCACCATCGAGGACCTGGAGGGCATGACCGCCGCGGGCAAGGTCTCCAAGTCCGGCGTGGTGGTCGGCGGCGGTCTGCTCGGGCTGGAATGCGCCAAGGCGCTGCGCGACCTGGGCCTGCAGACGCACGTGGTCGAGTTCGCGCCGCGGCTGATGGCGGTGCAGGTGGACGAGGGCGGCGGCCGGGTGCTGCGCGCCAAGATCGAGGAGCTCGGCGTGCAGGTGCACACCGGCCGCAACACGGTCGAGATCACCGACGGCGCCACCGCCCGCCACCGCATGGTGTTCGCCGACGGCACCTGGCTGGAGACCGACATGATCGTGTTCTCCGCCGGCATCCGGCCGCGCGACGAGCTGGCGCGCCAGTCGCTGCTGGCGGTCGGCCCGCGCGGCGGCGTCGCGATCGACAGCGCCTGCCGCACCAGCGACCACGACATCTACGCGGTCGGCGAATGCGCCTCCTGGAACGAGCAGACCTTCGGCCTGGTGGCACCCGGCTACGACATGGCCCGCGTCGCCGCGAAGCACATCGCCGGCCAGACGGATGCCGCCTTCGTCGGCGCCGACATGAGCACCAAGCTCAAGCTGATGGGCGTGGACGTGGCGAGCATTGGCGACGCCCACGGCCGCACCGCCGGCAGCCGCAACTACCAGTACGTGGACGAGCGCCGCAACGTCTACAAGAAGATCGTCGTGAGCGAGGACGGCCAGCAGCTGCTCGGCGCGGTGCTCGTCGGCAACGCCGACGAATACGGCACGCTGCTGCAGATGGCGCTGAACGGCATCGCGCTGCCGGAAGATCCGGAATTCCTGATCCTGCCGTCGTCCGACGGCAAGGCCAAGCCGGGCCTCGGCGTGGACGCGCTGCCCGACACCGCCCAGATCTGCTCCTGCAACAGCGTGACCAAAGGCCAGATCTGCGCGGCGGTCGGCGAGGGGAACTGCACCATCGCGCAGATGAAGGCCTGCAACAAGGCCGGCGCCACCTGCGGCGGCTGCGTGCCGCTGGTCACCCAGGTGATGAAGGCCGAGATGGCGAAACGCGGCATGGCGGTCAACAACCACATCTGCGAGCACTTCCCGTATTCGCGCCAGGAGCTGTACCACCTCATCCAGGTCGGGCAGATCAAGACCTTCGACGACCTGCTGGCGCAGCACGGCAGGGGCCTGGGCTGCGACATCTGCAAGCCGGCGGCGGCGAGCATCATGGCCTCCTGCTGGAACGAGTTCGTGCTGAAGAAGGAGCTGGCCAGCCTGCAGGACAGCAACGACTACTACCTGGGCAACATCCAGAAGGACGGCACCTATTCGGTGGTGCCGCGCATGACCGGCGGCGAGGTCACGCCCGAGGGGCTGATCGCCATCGGCCAGGTCGCGAAGAAGTACGGCCTCTACACCAAGATCACCGGCGGCCAGCGGGTCGACATGTTCGGTGCCCGGGTCGAGCAGCTGCCGCTGATCTGGGAGGAGCTGATCGCGGCCGGCTTCGAATCGGGCCATGCCTACGGCAAGTCGCTGCGCACGGTGAAGAGCTGCGTCGGCTCGACCTGGTGCCGCTACGGCGTGGGCGACAGCGTCGGCCTCGCGGTGGAGATGGAGAACCGCTACAAGGGCCTGCGCGCGCCGCACAAGATCAAGTTCGGCGTCTCGGGCTGCACCCGCGAATGCGCCGAGGCGCAGGGCAAGGACGTGGGCATCATCGCCACCGAGAAGGGCTGGAA
>CAJYQL010000006.1 GCA_913776965.1 uncultured Xylophilus sp. | reverse complement strand
GCCCTGTCGGTGCAGGACGTGCGCGACCGGCCGCTGGAAGCGCAGCAGCAGGCCGACCAGGCGCATGCCAAGTTCGACGACGAGAAGAGCGAGTTCAGCGGCTACCTGCGGCTGTGGAAATGGCTGGCCGATGCGCGCGGCGGCGCGCCGGTCGCGCTGACACGGCGGCAGATGGGCACGCAGGAATCGCCCGGGCCGCGTGCGCCGCGCAACCTCGCGGCGCTGCCGGTCGCGCAGCGCAGCGTGCAGGCCGCGCCGGTGGTGCCGGTCGTGGTGCCCGCGGGCGCCGCGGCTCCCGCTCCGCAGCACAAGCTGTCGAACCGCCAGTACGAACAGCTGCTGCGGCAGAACTTCATCAGCATCCGCCGCGTACGCGAGTGGCGCGACATCCACAGCCAGCTGCTGACGGTGGTCAACGACCAGAAGTGGGTCTTCAACCGGCAGCCGGCCGGCTACGACGAGCTGCACAAGGCGATGCTGTCGGGCCTGCTCGGCAACATCGGCTTCAAGCCGGACGACGAGGACCTATACCTCGGCGCCCGCGGCATCAAGTTCCACCGCCATCCGGGCGCCCACCTGAGCAAGAAGCCCGGCCGCTGGATCGTGGCGGCCGAGCTGGTCGAGACCACACGACTCTTCGGCCGCGGCATCGCCAACATCGAGCCGCAGTGGCTGGAGGAGGTGGGCGGCCACCTGCTGAAGAAGCAGCTGCTCGATCCGCACTGGGAAAAGCGCAGCGCCGAGGTGGTGGCGCTGGAACGCGCGACGCTTTACGGCCTCGTCGTCTACAACAACCGCCGCCGGCCGTTCGGCCACATCGATCCGCAGGGCGCGCGCGAGATCTTCCTCCGCTCGGCCCTGGTCGGCGACGAGTGGGAGACGAAGCTGCCGTTCCTCGCCGCCAACCGCCGCACGATCCGCCAGGTGGAGGAGCTGGAGCACAAGGCGCGTCGGCAGGACGTGCTGGTGGACGACGAGTTCATCTACGCCTTCTACGACAAGCAGGTGCCGCAGGAGATCGCCACCGGCCGCGACTTCGAGCGCTGGTACCGCGAGGCGTCGCAGGGCAACCCCGAGCTGCTGGTGCTGACCCGCGATGCGCTGATGCGCCACGAGGCGGCCGGCATCACCGGCAGCGCCTTTCCGCGCACGGTGAAGCTGGGCGGAGTGGACTGCAGCGCCACCTATCTGCATGCGCCGGGCGATGCGAAGGACGGTGTGAGCGTGACCGTCCCGATCTTCGTACTCAACCAGGTGAGCGAGGACCGCGCCGAATGGCTGGTGCCCGGCATGCTGAAGGACAAGATCCAGGCGCTGCTGAAAAGCCTGCCGCAGAAGCCGCGCGCCCGGCTGGTGCCCCTGCCCGAATCGGCCACGCGCATCGCCGAGGCGCTGACCGCGCCCGAAGCATTCGGCCACGGGGCGCTGCTCGATGCGCTGGTGCGGCAGGTGCGGGAGATCACCCAGCTCGACGTGAAGCGCGCGGACTTCAAGCCCGACATGCTGCCGCCGCACCTGTTCATGCACTTCCGCGTGACCGACGAGCACGGCCGCCAGCGCGGCGCCGGCCGCAGCCTGGCCGCGCTCAAGGCGGAGCTGGGCGCACAGGCGCGCGGTGCCTTCCAGGCGCTGGCGGCCCTGCGGGTCGCCGGTGCGCCGGCTTCGGAGGCAAAAGCGGCTCCAGCGCCCGCTGCACCTGCGCAAGAAGCTATCAAAAAAGGAGCGTCGCGTGGGGCGGCGCCTGCCCCCGCCCCGGCACCGTCCGCCGCCCCGGCCGAGCAGCGCTACACCGACTGGACCTTCGGCGCCTTGCCCGAGCTGATGGAAATCCGCAAGGGCGGCCAGACGCTGGTCGGTTTCCCCGCGCTGGTCGATGCCGGCGACGCGGTGCGGATCGAAGTGTTCGACGAGCCGGAAGCCGCCGCCGCGCGCCACCGTGCCGGCCTACGGCGCCTGTTCGCCCTGCAGATCCGCGACGCGCTCAAGTACCTGGAGAAGAACCTGCCGGACCTGCAGAAGATGGCGGTCGCCTTCATGCCGCTCGGCACACAGGACGAACTGCGCCAGCAGATCCTCGACCTGGCGATCGACCGCGCCTTTCTGCTCGACCCGCTGCCGACCGACGCCGAGGCGTTCCGCCAGCGCCTGGCCGAGGGCCGCGCGCGGCTGACGCTGATCGCCAACGAGGTGGCCCGGCTGGCATCGCGCATCCTGGGCGACTACGCGACGGCGGTGCGCAAGATCAAGGACACCCGCGGCCAGTCCGATGCGGTGGCCGACGTTCAGCATCAGCTGCAGCGGCTGGTCGGCAAGACCTTCCTGGCGACGACGCCGTGGGCGCAGCTGCAGCATCTGCCGCGCTACCTGCAGGGCATCGTGCTGCGGCTCGACAAGCTGCGGGCCGACCCGGCGCGCGATGCGCAGCGCATGGCCGAACTGCGGCCGCAGGAGCAGCGCTACTGGCGGCTGGTCGCCGAGCGCAAGGGGCAGGTCGATGCGCGGATGCAGGAACAACGCTGGCTGCTGGAGGAGCTGCGCATCAGCTTCTTCGCGCAGGAGCTGCGCACGCCGGCACCGGTCAGCATCAAGCGGCTGGACAAGGCCTGGGCGCTGATGAACGCCTGAGCGGTTCCTCTGCGACCAACCAAAAACAAACGGCGCCCGCGGGCGCCGGTTGTTTTGGGAGAGCGTCAGCCGCAGCCTGTCGGCCGTGGCCGTGCCGTCATATGCGGCCCATCAGCAGCAGGACCAGCAGGATCACGACGACCAGCCCGATGCCGCCGCTGGGACCGTAGCCCCACGAACGGCTGTGGCCCCAGGTCGGCAGTGCGCCGATCAGGATCAGGATCAGAACGATCAGCAGGATGAGGGAAAGGGACATGACAAGCTCCTCGAAAAATTTTGGAATGGTGCTCAGACCTCCCTTGCGGGAGCCGGACGCCATCTCCGGCGTCTGAGGGGCATCGTGATGCGCGGGCTGGGGCCGGTTCGCAGGCGGCACGCGCGTGGGCTCGTCAGGCGAATCCCACAATCGGTGCAGGCGTCGCCGATGCGACGCTGCAGGCCTTTTTCGGGGGCCATTCCCGATGCTGTGGGGTAGGCACGGCGTTAGCCTGTCGGGCGAAAGGAGTCCCATGCGCCCCCATTTCGCTTTCTGGCCGTCGCGCGTGCCGCACCGGATCACGCTGCCCGCCACGTCGCTCTGGCACAACCTCGCCGTCTCGGCGCTGCGCTATCCGCAGAAGACCGCGCTGGCGTTCTTCGGGCGGCGCACGAGCTATGCCGCGCTGGCCGAACAGGCCGAGCGGCTCGCCGCCTTCCTCGTCGCCTGCGGCGTTCGGCGCGGTGACCGGGTGATCGTCGACATGCAGAACTGCCCGCAGCTGATCGTCGCGCACTTCGCGATCCTGCGGGCCGATGCAGTGATCGTGCCGGTCAACCCGATGAACCGGGCGGAAGAACTCAAGCACTACATCGCCGATGCCGACGCCCGCGTCGCGCTCACCACCGCCGACCTGGCGGGCGAGCTCGCACGCGCGAGCGATGCGCTGCCCGCCGGCACCGGGCTGGCGCACCTGATCGTCACCCACTTCACCGACGCGTTCGATGCCGGCACCGACGGTGCCGATGCGCCGCCCGCCGTCTGGCACGACTGGCTGCTGACCCGCCACGCACCCCCGCCGCTCGCAGGCGGGCAGGTGCATGCGTGGACCGATGCGCTCGCCTGCACCGGCACGCTGCCGCCGCCCGCGGCCGGCCCGGACGACCTCGCCTTGCTGCCCTACACCAGCGGCACCACCGGCCTGCCGAAGGGCTGCATGCACACCCACGGCACGGTCATGGCCAACGCGGTGGCGGGCCACCACTGGGGCGCGGCGTCGGCGGACAACGTCGCGCTGGTCGCGATACCGATGTTCCACATCACCGGCATGGTGAGCGTGATGCACGCGAGCATCTTCGGCGGCGCGACGCTTGTGCTGATGCCGCGCTGGGACCGCGACCTGGCGGGCCGGCTGATCGCCGCCTGGAAGGTCACCCACTGGACCAACATACCGACGATGGTGATCGACTTGCTCGCCAGCCCGCGGGTAGCGGAGTACGACCTGTCGGGCCTGACCTATATCGGCGGCGGCGGCGCCGCGATGCCGCAGGCGGTGGCCGCGCGGCTGCAGGCGCAGTACGGCCTGCGCTACTGCGAGGGCTACGGCCTGACCGAGACGGCCGCGCCCTCGCATGCCAATCCGCTCGACGCGCCGAAGCAGCAGTGCCTGGGCATTCCCTACATCGGCACCGACGCACGCGTCGTGGACCCGGACACGCTGGAGGAGGTTGCGCCCGGCACGCCCGGCGAGATCGTGATCCGCGGGCCGCAGGTGTTCCACGGCTACTGGAAGCAGCCCGAGGCCACCGCCCGCGCGTTCGTCGATATCGACGGCCAGCGCTTCTTCCGCTCGGGCGACATCGGCCGGATGGACGAGGACGGCTACTTCTTCATGACCGACCGGCTGAAGCGCATGATCAACGCGTCGGGCTTCAAGGTCTGGCCGGCCGAGGTCGAGACGCTGATGTTCGCCCACCCGGCGATCCAGGAAGCCTGCGTGATCGGCACCCGCGACGCCTATCGCGGCGAGAGCGTCAAGGCGGTGGTGGTGCTGCGGCCGGGGCACGAAGCCACCACGCCCGAGTCCATCGTCGCCTGGTGCCGCGAGCACATGGCGGTCTACAAGGCGCCGCGCAGCGTGCAGATCGTGGCGGCGCTGCCCAAGAGCGGCAGCGGCAAGGTGATGTGGCGGGCACTGCAGGAGGCCGAGGCGCCTGCGGGCTGAGGCCGGCCGCCCGTGGCCGACGCGCAGGTCGCGGCGTACCGCGTCGGCCTTGCTCCGGCCTTCCTAGAATGCGCCGATGCCCGCCGCGCCTGCTTCTTCCACGTTCGCCGCTCCGTCGCCCGACCATCCCTTCGGCAAGCCTGCGGGCGGCTGGCGGCTCGCGTTCTATTGCGTGATCTTCGAGTCGGACACGGCCGCCGGCCGGATGTTCGACAAGCTGCTGATCGCCCTGATCCTGCTCAGCGTCGGGGTGGTGATGGCCGACAGCGTGCAGGCCATCCACCTGCGGCACCACCGGCTGTTCGGCATCGCCGAATGGTGCTTCACCGTGGTGTTCACGCTGGAATACCTGGCGCGGCTGGTCTGCGTGCGCGACCCGTGGCGCTACGCCCGCAGCTTCTTCGGCATGGTCGACCTGCTGGCCCTGTTGCCGACCTACCTGGCGCTCTTCTTTCCCGAGGTGCATGCGCTGGTCGATGTGCGCATCCTGCGGCTGCTGCGGATCTTCCGGATCTTCAAGCTCGCGGCCTATGTGGCGGAATTCCAGGCGCTCGGCCATGCGCTGTACGCCAGCCGCCGCAAGATCCTCGTGTTCCTGTCGGCGGTGCTGATGATCGTGCTGGTGGTGGGCACCCTGATGTACGTGGTCGAGGGGCCGGAGCATGGCTTCACCAGCATCCCGACGGCCATCTACTGGGCGATCACGACGATGACGACGGTGGGCTTCGGCGACATCACGCCGCGCACCGACATCGGCCGGCTGATTTCGTCGGTGATGATGCTGCTCGGCTGGGGCACGCTGGCGGTGCCGACCGGCATCGTGACGGCCGAGTTCACCGCCCGCCGGGTCCGGCTGGAGCCGCCCGGCCGGCGCTGCGAGGCCTGCGGTGCGCTCGGCCATGCGGCCGACGCCGGCTACTGCATGCAGTGCGGTGCGGCCCTGCCGGCCGCTGCCCCAGCGCCCGCTCCCCGCTGACGGGCCGCGTACCAGTCATCCGTCGAAAGGAGTCCCCATGTTCCTTGCCGCATCCGTCGTCGTCGCCCTGGTGGCGCTGCTGCACATCGCCATCCTGGTGCTGGAGATGTTCCTGTGGGAGCGGCCGGCGGGCCGGAAGGTCTTCCGCCAGACGCCGGAATCCGCCCGCGCGACCCGGGTGCTGGCGGCCAACCAGGGCCTCTACAACGGTTTCCTGGCGGCGGGTCTGCTGTGGGGCCTGTGGCTCGGCACGGAGGGCGTGCCGGTGATGCTGTTCTTCCTCGGCTGCGTGGCGGTCGCAGGCGCATACGGCGCGGCGACCGTCGGGCGCAAGATCCTCTTCGTGCAGACGCTGCCCGCTGCCGTCGGTATCGCGCTGCTGCTGCTCGCCACCCGCTGATCCGCGGCGCGGACGGCGGTCAGCGCACCTCCACCTTCACGCCATCGGCGGTGACGGTGATGTCGCCCAGGGTGATGTCGCGGGTGCCGAAGCGCAATTCCTCCGGCGCGAAGGTGTGGATCGGATAGTCCCGCAGCACTTCCTGCGCGACCACGGTGCCGACCGCCTGCAGGCGCCGGCTGTCGCGCTCGGCAATGCCGCGCAGTTCCAGCCGGTCGGCGGCCGGCTCGTGCAGCCGCACCGCGCGCGCGGCCGGGTCGAACCGCAGGCCGCTGCTGACCGCGAGCAGCCCCGTCATCGGCGCCGACAGCAGCAGCGGGCTGGTGATGCGCGCATCGGACACGATCCCGAGCCGGTTGCCCTGCGCGTCGAGTGCGATGCGCGGCTGCGTCAGCTGGACCTGGAACACCTCCGCATACCGCAGGTTGACCGGAAAGCGCTTCTCGATGCCGACCTGGAGTGTGGCCTTGTCGAGCGTGTATTCGCCGGTCCAGATGTTATAGCCGGCATGGCTGGCGGCAGGCCACAGGGCGGGCAGCGCTGACGAGCAGGCCAGCGCCTGCAGCCAGCGGCGACGGGTGGAGCGGGAGAAAGCGGGCGCGGAGGAAGGGGCAGGGCGGTGCGGCATGGTCTGTCGGATCGCCGGCCGCTTCGGAACGTTCCCGTCCGGTGCAGGGGGCGTCCAGCGGAATCCGATGATTTTTGGCACTTGGCGCCCGTGCCACCTACGCCAAGTGCTATGAAAATGGGAGCGTACGACGCTGCAGGCGCCATCGATCTGCAGAACGGCTGTGCGGACGCGCCGGCCGTGACCGGCGTACCCGAGCCCTCAGCCGCCAATCCCGACAGCCACAGCCACAGCCACAGCCGCTCAGTCGTGCAGCGACGACAGGAACTGCCGCAGCTCCGCCGTCTGCGGATCGCCGAACAGCGCGTCCGGCGGCCCCGCCTCGTGCACCCGGCCCTGGTGCATGAAGATCACGCGGTCGGCCACTTTGCGGGCGAAATTCATCTCGTGGGTGACCATCAGCAGCGTCATGCCGTCCATCGCCAGCGATTCCACGACGCGCAGCACCTCGCCGACCAGCTCCGGGTCGAGCGCGGAGGTGATCTCGTCGCACAGCAGCACCGCCGGTTCCATCGCCAGCGCGCGGGCGATCGCGACGCGCTGCTGCTGGCCGCCCGACAGCTGGTCGGGCCGTGCATCGAACTTCTCCGCCAAGCCGACCCGCGCCAACAGCTTGCGGGCATGCGCCGCGGCATCCGCCTGCGACTTCTTCTTGACCAGCGTCGGCGCCAGCATCACGTTGCGGCCGACCGACAGGTGAGGGAACAGGTTGAAGCCCTGGAAGATCATCCCGACCCGCTGGCGCAGGTCGCGCATCGCCATCGCGCTCTCGTAGATCAGCGGCTCGCCGTCGACGGTGAGCGCCCCTTCCTGGAACACCTCCAGCCCGTTGATGCAGCGCAGCAGCGTGCTTTTGCCCGAGCCGCTCTTGCCGATGATGGCGATCACCTCGCCGCGCGCGACGCGCAGGTCGATGCCCTTCAGCACTTCGTTCGTGCCGTAGGACTTGCGCAGGCCGGTGATCTGGACGATGGGTGCGCCGGCGACCGGGGCGGGGGCGGTGGTGGGGGCGTCAGCGACGGTCGGCATGGAGTTTCCTCTCGAGGGTCTTGGCGTACAGGCTGATCGGGAAGCACAGCGCGAAATACATCAGCGCCAGGCAGCTGTAGACGACGAAGGGCTGGAAGGTGGCGTTGGAAATCATGCTGCCGGCCTTGGTCAGCTCGACGAAGCCGATCACCGAGGCGAGGGCGGTGCCCTTGACCACCTGCACCAGGAAGCCGACGGTCGGCGCGATCGCCAGGCGCACCGCCTGCGGCAGCACCACGTGGCGCAGCTGCTCGGAAAAGCTTAGCGCCAGGCTGGACGAGGCCTCCCACTGGCCGCGCGGCACGGCGGCGACGCAGCCGCGCCAGATCTCGGTCAGGAAGGCGCTGGTGTAGAGCGTGAGGGCCAGCGCGGCGGCGAACCAGGGCGAGGTGTCGATGCCGAGCAGCGCCACGCCGAAATAGGCGAGGAACAGCTGCATCAGCAGCGGCGTGCCCTGGAACAGTTGCACATACGCGCCGACGGCCCGCTGCGCCCAGGGTCCGCGCGCGAGCCGCAGCACCAGCAGCGCCAGCCCGACGATGCCGCCGCCCACGAAGGCGATCAGCGACAGTGCCACCGTCCAGCGCGCGGCCAGCAGCAGGTTGCGGAAGATGTCCCAGAGGGTGAATTCGACCATCGGTCAGCTCCCGAAGACGAAGCGCGGGCCGGCCCACTGCAGCAGGCGGCGCAGGGCGATGGCGAGCACCAGGTAGAGCGCGGTCGCGACGATGAAGGACTCGAACGCGCGGAAGTTGCGGCTCTGGATCAGGTTCGCGGCGTAGCTCAGTTCCGGCGTCGAGATCTGGCCGCAGACCGCGGAGCCGAGCATCACGATGATGATCTGGCTGACCATCGCCGGCCAGACCTTGGCGAGTGCCGGCGGCAGCACGACGCGGGTGAAGATCTGCAGCCGGCCGAGCGCCAAGCTCTGCGCGGCCTCGATCTGGCCGCGCGGCGTGGCGTCGATGCCGGCGCGCACGATCTCGGTGGCATAGGCCGACAGGTTGACCACCATCGCGATCACCGAGGCCGCCTCGGGCGACAGCCGCACGCCCGCGGCCGGCAGGCCGAAGAACACGAAGAACAGCTGCACGATGAACGGCGTGTTGCGGATCAGCTCCACATAGGCGCCGACCGCCCAGCGCAGCCAGGCCGGCCCTGCCGAGCGGGCCCACGCGAAGGCGATGCCGAGCGCCAGGCCGATCGCCGTGGCGACGGCGGTCAGCCCGATGGTCCACGCGAGGCCGTGCAGCAGCAGCGGCCACTGGGCCAGCACCGCGGGGAAGTCGAGTTCGATGCGCATCGGCGGCGTCCTTCGTCGTCGGAGATCGTCGCGGCCGGCTTACTGCGGCAGGTCGCCGGCGGGACGGCCGAGCCAGCGGTTGGCCAGGCGGTCGAGGTCGCCCGACTTCTTCGCCTCGGCGATGATCTCGTTGACCTTGGTGCGCAGCGCGTCCTCGCCCTTGGCGACGCCGACGAAGTTGGGGCTGTCCTTCAGCAGCAGCTTGTATTCGGTGTTCAGCTGCGGGTTCTTGGCCATCAGGTTGCCGGCGACCGACGCGCCGGTGGCGATGACTTGCGTCTGGCCGGCGACGAAGGCCGCCACGGTCGCGTTGTTGTCCTCGAAGCGCTTGATGTCGGCGCCGGCCGGTGCGAGCTTGCTGAGTTCCTGGTCCTCGATCGCGCCGCGGGTCACGCCGACGGTCTTGCCGGCGAGGTCGGCGAAGCTCTTGACCGGCAGGGTCTTCGCGGCGAAGACTGCCTGGAAGAACGGCGAGTAGGCGGCGGTGAAATCGATCACCTTTTCGCGCTCGGGGTTCTTGCCGAGGGTCGAGATCACCAGGTCGGCCTTGCGGGTCTGCAGGTACGGCACCCGGTTGGCGCTGGTGACCGGCACCAGTTCGACACGCGCGCCCAGCTTGGAAGCGATCAGGCGCGCCATGTCCACGTCCAGGCCCTGCGGCTGCAGGTCGGTACCGACGAAACCGTAGGGCGGGAAATCGGTCGGGATGGCGATCTTCACCGTCTTCGATTTCTGGATCGCGTCGAGCGCGTCCTGCGCGTGGGCGGCACCGCCGGCGAAGCTGGCGGCGGCGAGGGCGCAGAGCGCGAGGCGGCGCGACAGGCGCGCAGGCATGCGGTGGGACAGGCGGGTCATAGCAGGGCTCCTAGGTAGGGGGCGGGGTCGGAAGAAATCGGGTTCGCGCCGGACGCGGGGGCCGGTGCGGCGCGGCGGTCGCCGGCTTCGGGGCCGAGCGGCGCGAGCGCCTGCCGCAGCTGGCCGAGCGCATCTCCGTCGGGCGCGGGCTTGAGGCGCAGCGCGGCCTGCACCGTGCCGATGTGTTTGGTCATCAGGCGTTCGGCGAGGGCGGTGTCACCGGCTTCCAGCGCGCTCACGATGCGGACGTGGTCCTCGCAGGACTGGGCAGCGTCGTGCGACGACTGGTAGAGCATCGCGATCAGCGTGGTGCGCGCGGTGAAGTCGCGCAGCGTGTCGGCCAGCAGGCTGTTGCCGAGGCATTCGGCCAGGCAGACGTGGAAGTCGCCGAGCAGGAAGCTGCGGGCGCCGACGTCCTCGCCGCGCACCGCGGCTTTTTCCCGCTGCAGGTGCGCGCGAAGCTGCTTGATGGCGTCCTTGTCGAGCGGCGGCATCTCGCGGATCAGCCCGACCTCGATCACCCGGCGGGCGGCGAACGCCTCGCGGGCCTCCGCCTCCGACGGCTCGACGACGAACCAGCCGCGCCGGGCGCTGACGGTGACGATGCCGCGGGTGGCCAGGCGGGTGAGCGCCTCGCGCACGATGGTGCGGCTGCAGTCGAACAGGATCGCGAGCTGCTGCTCGCCCAGGCGGGTGCCGGGGGCGAGCTTCTGCGCCATCACGGCTTCGATGATGCGGTTGCTGATGTCGGTGGCCGAAGGCATGCCTGCGGGTGAGCAGGTTCCGTGCCACTGGTATACAAGCCGTGTGCACCACTATCACGGCATCTGGCGTACCAAAACGGTGCCTGGCGGCGCATGCGCAGGCGGCTTCCGCACCTTCTTACAACATGTAGCGTCTGGTCGGCGAAGATCGGCCGTGCGTATTGATCAGGAGCGAATGCAATGAGCTTGAGGGAAGTCGTCGAGGAATGGCAGGCCTACGACCGGAGCCGTCCGAGTGCGCCGGGCGAACATCTGGCGGTGGCGGGACTGGGCGCCGCGCTGCTGCTGGCGGCGATGCGCAGCGACAGCCGCTTCGGCGCAGTGCTGACGGCCGCAGCCGGCGGCGCCTTCCTGTTCCGCGCGGCCAGCGGGCGCGACGGACTGGTCAAGCTGCTGGGCGAGCCGGCGACGCACATCGCCGCACGCCGCGACGCCGAGTATTTCGGCCTCGACTGAGGCTCTTCAGCCGCCCCGGGTGAGGCGCCTGCCTAGCGGCAGGCGAAGGTGCTGAGCTGCGGGCCGGTCGCCGGCGGCCGCGTCGGGTCCTGGTTGACCTGCGACTGGAACACCGCGTTGGCCCGGCCCTGGCGGCTGCAGATCTTCTGCGCGCTTTCGTACACCGCCGTGCGGCTGCGCAGGCTGGTGTGTTCGATCGTCACATGGTCCGGATCGGCTTCGGCGACGGTATTGCAGCCGGCGAGCAGGGCGGCGAGCGGAAGGGCGAACAGGAGCGGGCAGGCGAGGCGCATGGTGGTGGGAAGGTCAGGTCGGATTGATGCTGTGCTGGGCCACGAAGATCTCGACGAGCATCAGCAGGTAGGTGCCGATCAGCGCACCCATCGCCGAGAGGAACAGGACCGCCACCGGCCGGTCGAACGCCAGCCCGAGCTCGTTGGCTACGAACAGCGAGCCGATCAGCAGACAGACGATCATCCCGCAGGCCGCACTCATGCAGATCGCGGCATTCAGGACGCGGGCGCGGCGCGACAGGGTCGCCAGTTCCACGTCGATCTCCGCCTGCAGCGACGCATCGGCGTCGCCGCGGTCGTCCCGGCGCTTGTGGGTGCGGTCGTTCACCCGGGCGAGCCGGTTGGTCAGGACGGTGAGGGTGCCGGCGATCGCCGCCAGCATGAACGCCGGCCCGATCGCCAGCTGGATGACGTGCGAGGTATCGGCGTGCAGGGTGATCATCGGCGGCGGATGGTCAGTCCATCTTCGCGCCGGAAGCCTTGACGGCCTGCTGCCAGCGCGGCGTCTCGGCCTTCAGGAAGGTGGCGAACTCCTCGCTGCCGAGGAAGGCCGGGTCGGCGCCCTGGCTGACCATGCGGGCCTTCAGGTCGGGCTGCGACAGCACCTGCCGGAAGGCATCGCTCAGCCTGGCGACCACATCCTTCGGCGTCGCGGCCGGGGCCAGGAAACCGTAGAAGCCGACCACCTCGAAGCCCTTGAGGCCGGATTCCATCGCGGTCGGCGTGTCGGGCAATGCCGGGTTGCGTTCCCGGCTGGTGACGGCCAGCGCCCGCACCTTCCCTTGTTTGGCATACGACGCGGCCTGGGGAATCGATTCCGCCATGAACTGCACCTGCCCGCCCATCAGGTCGGTGAAGGCCGGCGCGCTGCCGCGGTAGGGGATGTGGACCATGAACAGGCCGGCCGCGTTCTTGAACATCTCGGGCACCAGGTGCGAAATGCCGCCGTTGCCCGCCGAGCCGTAGTTGATCTTGCCGGGGTTCTGCTTGGCGTAGGCGATGAATTCGCCGAGCGTGCGGGCAGGGACCGCGTTGTTCACCAGCAGCGCTAGCGGCTGCTGGGCGGTGCGGGCGATCGGCACGAAGTCGCGCAGCGTGTCGTACGGCAGGCGCGGGTACAGCGCCCCGTTGATCACCGCCACGCCGGTATTGGCCAGCACCAGCGTGTAGCCGTCGGCCGGTGATTTGGCGACGAAGTCCGCGCCGACGGCGCCGCCGGCACCGGGCTTGTAGTCGATGATCACCGGCTGGCCGAGCACGGCCTGCAGCCGGTCCGACAACAGCCGGGCGTGCTGGTCGAGCGGGCCGCCCGCCGGGAAGCCGATCACCACCTTGATGGGCTTGTCGGGAAATGCGGCCTGGGCGTGCGGCGCGGCGGCCAGCAGCAGCGAGGTCAGCAGGGCGGGGAGGAGGCGGCGTCGGAACATGGTGCTTGTCTCGTCGGAAGGGAGGGGGTTACCGGGCGCCGCAGATGCGGGCCGCGCGGCAAAGCCCGTGAGCATACGGCGCTCAGTCCTCCGCCGGCGCGTGCCGCACACCCGTCATCACCCGGGCCGGCCGCGCAAAGCTGAAGTACGCGGCGGCCCAGTCGAACAGCACCGCCAGCCGGTTGCGGAAGCCGATCAGGAAGTAGATGTGCGCGAACAGCCAGAACAGCCATGCCGGCGTGCCCGAGAAGCGGACCGGTCCGGCCGGCGACGCGAGATCCACCACCGCAGCGCGGCGGCCGACGGTGGCCAGATTGCCGTAGTCGCGGTAGCGAAAGGGCTGCGTCGCCTCGCCGCGCAGCCGCAGTAGCAGGTTGGCGGCCGCGGCACGCCCCATCTGCTTGGCCCCCGGCGACACGCCGGGCACCGGCCGCGGTTCCTGGCCCGGCGCATGGCTGCGTGCGGCGGCCAAGTCGCCGATCACCGCGATCTCCGGATGGCCCGGCAGCGACAGGTCGGGCTCGACCGCCACGCGGCCGGCGCGGTCCACGGACGCCCCGGTCGCCTCGCCCAGCAGGCGGCCGAGCGGCGATCCGGCGACGCCCGCGGCCCAGACCATGCACTTGCTATCGATTCTGTAGCTGGTCGCGTCCGCCCCATCGGCGCTGGAGCCCTTTTTCACCATCAGACCGTCGGCGTCGATCGTGGTGACGCGCGCGCCGGTCTGCACCTCCACGCCCAGGCGCTGCAGTTGTGCACGGGCCCGCTCACTCAGTTCCTCCGGGAAACTCGCCAGCACCCGCGGTCCGCCTTCGAGCAGCAGCACCCGGGCGCCGGCGGGGTCGAAGTTGCGGAACTCGCCGGGCAGCGTGTGCCGCGCGATCTCGGCCAGCGTGCCGGCCATCTCGACCCCCGTCGGGCCGCCGCCCACGACCGCGAAGGTCAGCCATGCCGCACGGCGCGCCGGGTCCGGCTCCTTCTCGGCGCCCTCGAAGGCGAGCAGCACCCGGCGCCGGATCGCGAAGGCGTCGTCCAGCGTCTTCAGACCCGGCGCGAACGGCGCCCAGTCGTCGTTGCCGAAGTAGCTGTGACCGGCGCCGGCCGCGACGATCAGCGCGTCGTAGTGCAGCCGGCCGCCGTCGGCTAGCGCGAGCTGCCGGGCCTGCACGTCGATGTCGGTCACTTCGCCGAGCAGCACGGTGACGTTGGCCTGCCGGCGGAACAGATGCCGGATCGGGGCCGCGATCGCGGGTGCCGCGAGGCCGGCGGTCGCGACCTGGTAGAGCAGCGGCTGGAACAGGTGGTGGTTGCTGCGGTCGACCAGCGTGATGTCGACGTCGGCCCGGCGAAGGGCACGCGCCGCCTCCAGGCCGCCGAAACCGCAGCCGACGATCACCACATGGGTGCGGTGCGGCGTGTGGCCGGACGCGGCGGGATGCGCCGCCGGCAGCGCGGGTTCGGCGGCCAGGGCGTCGGGCGCGGCGGCGCTGGCCGGGGATGGCGATGGGGGCGGGCTCATGGATCCTCCGTGCGGTCTCGGCAGGCGCGGCAGGGCGCCTCCGCCCGATTATGGAAATGCCCGCGGCAGCGCTTGTCACAGGATGAGGGCGCCGGCAGTAAGCTCGGCGCATGACCGCTGCCAGTTTCGCTCCTCCCTATACCGACGTGGACCGGCTGGTCCCCGCGATGCGCAGCGAGGGCTGCGCGGTGCTGTCCGCCACGTCGGTGTGCGCGTGGGCCTGCGTGGAGGCTGCCGCCCTCGACGCGCTGCGCGCCGACTGGGACACGCTCGAACCCGACGAATACCTGAAGGACGGCGGCCGCTACCGCCGCCGCCGGCACGCCTGCTTCGTGGTCGAGGGCGACGCGATGGCGCCGGTGCCGCACCGGCCCCACTGGCAGCCGGTGGAGTACAACGCGCTGCACGGCGGAATGGAGCGCTGGTTCGCGCCGATGCATGCGCAGACCATCGCCGCCCCCGCCTGGCATGCGCTGATCACCGCGCTGGCACGGCTGGCGTCGGCGGTCCGCGGGCCGCAGCCGTGGTTCGTGGAGGCGCACCAGTTCCGCATCGACACCACCGACGGCATCGGCCGCCCGACACCCGAAGGCGCGCACCGCGACGGGGTGGATCTGGTGGCCGTGTTCCTGATCGACCGGGCCGGCATCAAGGGCGGCGAGACCCGCGTCTTCGCGGCCGACGGCCCGTCCGGCCAGCGCTTCACCCTGACCGAGCCGTGGTCGTTGCTGCTGCTCGACGATGCACGCATGATTCACGAGTCCACGCCGATCCAGCCGCTGGACGCGGGCGGCCACCGCGATACGCTCGTGGTCACCTGCCGCGCCGGTGCGTTCCAGGGCGAAGGCGTCGCCTGACGGCCGTCCTGTCGCCGGTGCCAGCGCACCGACCTGTCACCCCCACCCAAGGAGTAGCGCCATGTTCCAGCAGATCCTCGTGCCGGTCGACGGCTCCGATACCGCCCTGGCGGCGATCGGCCGCGCGGCCCGCCTCGCGCAGGCCTTCGGTTCCCGCGTATCGGCGGTCTACGTGATCGACCCGTACCCCTTCGCCGGTGTCGGCACCGATATCGCATTCGCCCAGGAGCAGTACCTGACCGCCGCCGCCAACGAGGCGACCGCTGCCCTGGATGCCGCCCGTACCGCCGCCGAGGCGGCAGGCGTCGCGCTGGGGACGCAGGTCGTGGAGGGCCATGCGATCCACCGCGGTATCGTGGATACGGCCGAGAGCCTCGGCGCCGACCTGATCGTCATCGGCTCCCACGGACGCAAGGGGCTGGAGAAGCTGGTCCTCGGCAGTGTCACGCAGAGCGTGCTGGCCGACGCGACCGTGCCGGTGCTGGTGGTGCGCGACTGAGCGCACCGCGGTCGCCGATCCCGCTTCCCTTCGTTCATTTTTCGCTCACGCTTTTCGTTTTCCACTTACAGGACATCCCATGGCTTCCGCTTCCTATCCCGACACCCGCCTCCTGATCGACAACACCTGGCGCGACGCCGCCGGCGGCAAGCGCCAGGACGTGCTCAACCCCGCCACCGGCGCCGTGATCGGCACCGTGGCCCATGCCAGCACCTCCGACCTGGACGACGCGCTCGCCGCCGCCCAGCGCGGTTTCGAGGCATGGCGCCGCATTCCCGCGAACGAGCGCGCCGCCACCATCCGCAAGGCCGCCGGCCTGCTGCGCGAGCGCGCGGCCGACATCGCCCGCCTGCTGACGCAGGAGCAGGGCAAGCCGCTGGCCGAAGCCAAGGTCGAGGTGATGGCCGGCGCCGACATCCTCGAATGGTTCGCCGACGAAGGCCGCCGCGTCTATGGCCGCATCGTGCCGTCGCGCAACCTGAATGCGCAGCAATTGGTCCTGAAGGAGCCGATCGGCCCGGTCGCCGCCTTCACGCCCTGGAACTTCCCGATCAACCAGATCGTCCGCAAGCTGGGCGCGGCGCTCGCGAGCGGCTGCTCGTTCCTGGTCAAGGCACCGGAGGAAACCCCGGCATCGCCGGCCGCGCTGCTGCAGGCCTTCGTCGACGCCGGCGTACCGCCCGGCACCGTCGGCTTGGTGTTCGGCGATCCGGCCGAGATCTCCAGCTATCTGATCCCGCATCCGGTGATCCGCAAGGTCACCTTCACCGGTTCCACGCCCGTGGGCAAGCAACTCGCCGCGCTCGCGGGCCAGCACATGAAGCGCGCGACGATGGAGCTCGGCGGCCACGCCCCGGTGATCGTGGCCGAGGATGCCGACGTGGAATTGGCGGTGAAGGCCTCCGGCGGCGCCAAGTTCCGCAATGCCGGCCAAGTCTGCATTTCGCCGACGCGGTTCCTGGTGCACAACAGCATCCGCGGCGAGTTCGTGAAGGCGCTGGTGCGCCACGCGGAGAACCTGAAGGTGGGCGACGGCCTGGCCGAAGGCACCACGCTCGGCCCGCTGGCCAACGACCGCCGCCTGGCCGCGATGGCCAAGGTGCTGGACGATGCACGCGCCGCCGGTGCACAGGTCGCCACCGGGGGCGAGCGCGTCGGCAGCGACGGCTACTTCTTCGCGCCGACCGTGCTGGACAACGTGCCGCTGACCGCCGACGTGTTCAACAACGAACCGTTCGGCCCCATCGCCGCGGTGCGCGGCTTCGACTCGCTGGAAGAGGCGATCGCCGAGGCCAACCGCCTGCCGTACGGCCTGGCCGGCTATGCCTTCACCCGCTCGGTGCGCAACGTGCACCTGCTGTCGCAGCAGGTCGAGGTCGGCATGCTGTGGATCAACCAGCCGGCCGCGCCCACGCCCGAGATGCCGTTCGGCGGCGTGAAGGATTCGGGCTACGGTTCCGAAGGCGGTCCGGAGGCGATGGAAGGCTACCTGGTGACCAAGGCCGTCTCGGTCATGGCCGTCTGATCGGCGGCGCGCGGGGCCGGCGTCAGCCCCGCACGTCGGCCACCGGCTCGGCGCCGAAATCGGCGCGGGCCAGATAGGCCAGCACCCGGTCCGCCGCGTCGGCGGGCGAGGTCAGCTGGCCGCCGGCATGCAGCGCCTCGAAGCGGCTGCGGTCGGGAAAGCCTGCAGCATCGGCGCTGCGCAGCTGCACCTGCATGTCGGTGTCGATCGCGCCGGGCGCCAGCGAGCACAGGCGGGCGCCGTTCGGCTGCTGCGCTTCGTCCAGCGCCGCACAGCGGGTGAACATGTCCATGCCGGCCTTGGCGGTGCAGTAGGCCGATTGCGACGCCATCGGCCGCCGGCCGAGACCCGACGAGATGTTGAGGACCTTGCGCCGGCTTTGCCATGCGCGGGTCGCGCCCAGGAACGCGGACGTCAGCAGCAGCGGCGCTTCCAATCCCACCCGCAGCGCGAACCGGGTGTCGTCGGCCCGGGCTTCCCGCAGCGGCACCACCGGCGGGATGGTGCCGGCGTTGTTGATCAGCGTGGCGTCGGTCCAAACGTCCGGTGACTGACGGTCGAGCCATATCCGCAACTGTTGTGCGGCGCCGTCGGCATCGGCAAGGTCCTGCGTCCATTGTTCCAGCGGCGCACCGGCGGTGTCGGCCAATGCGCGCAGCACCTCGTCGGTCGAGCGCGACATGCAGATCAAGCGATGGCCGGGCTGCAGCAGACGTTCTGCGAGGGCGCGGCCGAGCCCGCGCGAGGCGCCGGTGAGGATGGTGAGGGAGGCAGCAGGGGAGGTCATGGTCGCATGGTAGGCGGTCGGCCCCCGGCCGTCAGAACGGCGCCGGACTGTCGAACGTCAGCGGTGCCCCGGTGATCGGGTGGGCGAAGTCCAGCCGCGTGGCGTGGAGCAGGAGCCGCGGGTCGGCCGGCGCCTGCGCGGCGACCGCCAGACCGTACAGCGCATCCCCGCAGATCGGGTGGCCGAGCGCCTGCAGATGCACCCGCAGCTGGTGGGTGCGGCCGGTCTCGGGCGCGAGCAGCAGGCGGCTGCGGTCGGCCGCCGCATCGTGGCCGAGGCTGCGCCAGCGGGTGCGGCTGGGTCGGCCATGCACCGGGTCGACCTTCTGCAGCGGCCGGCGCGGCCAATCGGCCGCAAGCGGCAGGTCGATCGTGTGCCAGCCGTCGGTGTCCCCTCCGTCGGCGACGGGGCATCCCTGCACGACGGCCTCGTAGCGCTTGTCCACCGCACGCCGTGCGAAGGCGTCGCTCAGTCGCCGCTGGGCTTCCGCGCTGCGGGCGAACACGACGAGTCCCGAGGTGACCATGTCGAGCCGGTGCACCACCCGTGCTGCGGCATCGAGCGCCTGCAGACGCGCGCTCAGGCAGTCCTGCTTGTCCTCGCCGCGCCCCGGCACGCAGAGCAGGCCGGCGGGTTTGTCGACGATGCAGAGATGGGCGTCGGCCCACAGGATGATGTCGCCCTTGTGGCCCGGGTCGCCCGGACCGGCGTCAGCGGCCATCGTCGCCCATCACCAGCCGCTGCACCGTGGCGCAGAGCTCCTCCACATCGTTGGGCTTGTGGATCAGCGCCCGGGCGCCTTCGGCCTGCGCTGCCGCCTCGATCTCGGCCGTCACGTAGCCCGACGCGAGCGCCACCGGCAGGTCGGGCCGGATCGCCCGTGCCTGCCGGGCCAGATCCAGCCCGCTGTAGCCGGGCATGTTGTAGTCGGTGACCAGCAGGTCCCAGGCAGCCGGATCGTCGCGCAGCGCCTGTTCGGCGTGGTGCGGATCGGAAAAGCCGGTGACCCGGAAACCCCGGCGGCGCAGCAGCCGCTCGACCAGGAAGACCAGCGCGGTGTCGTCGTCGACGTACATCACATGCCGGCCGGCGCCGGCGGCCGCGGGCGGATCGCGCCGCGCATCGGGGGCCTGCGGCACGCTTTGCGGGGCGGCAGCGGCCGGGAAATACAGGGTGAAGGTACTGCCGTGGCCGGGCGTGCTCTGCACGTCCACCACGCCCTGGTGGGTGCGCATCACGCCGTGCACCACCGCCAGGCCGAGGCCGGTGCCCTGGCCCACCACCTTGGTGGTGAAGAAGGGCTCGAAGATGCGGGCCAGCGTAGCCTCGTCCATGCCGGAGCCGGTGTCGCGCACCGACAGGGTCGCGTATTCGCCGGGCGCCAGGCCCAGGCGTTCGCAGAGCCGCGGGTCCGGATGCGCGGCGGCGGCCTCGACCAGCACGGTGCCGCGCTGCTCGCCGATCGCATGGATCGCGTTGGTGCAGAGATTCAGCAGCGCCTGCTCGACCTGCGTCGCGTCGGCCATCACATGCGGCAGCGGGTCGGCCATCGCGATGCGCAGTTCGATCTGCGGCGGCAGCGTGACGCGCAGCAGCCGCTCGGTCTCGTCCACCACCGCGGCCAGCGCGACCGGCGCGCGCTGCGTCGGCTCGTTGCGGCTGAAGGTCAGGATCTGCCGGACCAGGTCGCGCGCGCGCCGGCCGGCCTTGCCGATCTCGTCCAGGCTTTCCAGCGCGGCCGGGCGGTCGGCCGCGTCGGTACGCGCGAGGTCGACGTTGCCGAGGATCGCGCTCAGGATGTTGTTGAAGTCGTGGGCGATGCCGCCGGCGAGCGTGCCCATCGCCTGCATCTTCTGCGACTCGCGCAGCTGGGCTTCAAGCAGGGCGCGGTGCGCTTCGGCTTTCTTGCGGCCGGTCAGGTCGCGCGCGAAGACGGTGGTCGTCTCTCCGGCGCTGTGCCGCTCGAAGGACACGCTCACCTCGACCGACAGTTCCCGCCCGCTCGCGGTGCGGGCCGAGCGCTCGCCGAGCATCGCCTGGGTCGAAATCTGCGCGAAGGCGAGTGCCTGCGCGGCATCCGGCAAAAACCGCTCGAGCGGGCTGCCCAGCGCATCCGCGGCGCTGCACTGGAACAGCGCAGCGGCCGTCGGGTTGAACACCGTGATCCGCTGGTGCTGATCCACGCAGATGATCGCGTCCAGCGCCGAATTGATGACGGCCTCCAGCCTGCGCTCGCCGGCGAAGAGCAGTTCGTTGCGTTCGTGCAGGGCCATCGCGCTTTGCTGCAATGCCCGGCGCTCGGCGAGCAGCGGACCCTGGTCGACCACCGCACAGATGAACTGCATGCCATCGACCGCGCCGTCCGGGTCGGGTGCGTCGTCGACGCGGCGGATGTGCAGGTCGCCGGTGATGGTGCTGTTCTCGCCGATGGTGAACACGACTTCCGATGTTTCGCTGTGCCCCTGCCGGCGCGCTTCGGCGAAGGCATGCGTGACTTTGGCGACGTGGCCGCGGCTGACGAAGGGCAGGAGCGAGGTCAGCGGCCGGTCGCGCTCGCCCGGCTGGAACATCCGGTGGGCCATGGCGTTGCCCTGGACCACCATGTCGTGCTCGTCCACCACCATCAGGGCCAGCGGCACGCTCGCGAACAGGGCCTCGAAGCGTTCGGACGCCCCTTCGGCCGCGGCATGGCTGTACCGCAGCACGGTGATTTCGGCTTCCAGCTCCGCGACCCGGCGGGCCAGCGCGGTCTGCCGGTCGTCGGCCGCAGGAGGGCGCGGGGATGGGAGCGTGCGGGATGTGCGCTGCGATGCTTTGGCCATGGGAAAAAGAGAAACGGCGACAGGCGCTGGGTGAGCGCCGGTCGCCGGATTGTGCGCCTGCACGGCGCGGCGTGTCAGCGGACGAGAGCGCCCGTCACTTGAACCC
Organism: uncultured Xylophilus sp.; assembly: GCA_913776965.1. Classification (GTDB taxonomy): domain Bacteria; phylum Pseudomonadota; class Gammaproteobacteria; order Burkholderiales; family Burkholderiaceae_C; genus Xylophilus. Next base: position 22,037 of record CAJYQL010000006.1, on the reverse strand, counting down.
CCAGAGTCTGGGCAGCCAGGTGGAGATCGCCGGCACGAAGGTCAGCAGCACCAGCACCACGCCGTGGGCCCAGAGGAAAGGCACCAGCTCCCGCACCAGGTCCGTCATCGGCACCTTCGAGACGTTGCAGGTCACGAACAAGAGCCCGCCCACCGGCGGCGTGATCATCCCGAGCGTCAGGTTGAAAATCACGATCATCGCGAAGTGCACCGGGTCCACCCCCAGCTTGATCGCCACCGGCGCGAGGATCGGCGCGAGCACCATCACCCCCGGCAGCGGCTCGATGAAGATCCCGAAGAGCAGGAGGAAGATGTTCACGAACACCAAGAACATCCACGGCGACAGGTTCATCGAGATCAGCCACTCCGCCAGCATCTGCGGAATCCCCTCGATCGTCAGCACCCAGGCGAACGACGCCGACAGCCCGATGATGATCAGCACCGAGGCCGACAGCAGCGCCGAGCGCGCCAGGATGTCGGGCACCGCCTTCCACTGCAGCGTCCGGTAGACGTACTTGCCGCACAGGAGCGCATAGAACACCGCCACCACCGACGCTTCCGTCGGCGTGAACCAGCCCGCCCGCATCCCGCCCAGGATCACCACCGGCAGCAGGATCGCCGGCAGCGCCTTCCAGGTCGTCGCTGCGATCTCCCGCAGCGAAGGCAGCTGCCCGTCGCCACGGTAGTTGCGGGCCTTCGACACCCGGTAGTTCACGATGCACATGGCGACCGCGATCAGGATGCCCGGCACGATCCCCGCCACGAAGAGGGAGGACACCGACACGCTCTCGTCCTGCAGCGCGTAGATGATCATGATGATCGACGGCGGAATGATCGGCCCGACGATCGCGGTCGACGCGGTGAGCGCTGCCGCATAGGCGCGGCCGTAGCCGGCCTTGTCCATCATCCGGATCAGCATCGAGCCCGGCCCTGCCGCGTCCGCCAGCGCCGAGCCCGAGATGCCCGAGAAGAAGGTCAGCGACACCACGTTGGTGTAGCCCAGCCCGCCGCGCTTGTGGCCGACGAACTGGCCCGCGAAGCGCAGCAGCACCTCGGTCAGCGAGCCGCCGCTCATCAGCTCTGCCGCCAGGATGAAGAACGGCACCGCCATCAGCGGGAAGCTGTCGATGCCGGTGAAGGTCTCCTTCAGCAGCACCAGGAGCGGATAGCTCTCGGCGAAGATCAGGGTCACGGCCGTCGCGAGACCGAGCGCAAAGGCCACCGGCACCCCGATCGCGAGGAACGCGCAGGCCGAGCAGATGAGGATGACGCTCGCGTTCATAGCGAGGCACTCGCGGTCGCGTCGAAGTGGGCATCCGACGGGAATCGACGGTACAGCACGTAGTCGCGCACGATCAGCAGGAAGTGCACGATCAGCAGCACGCCGCCGATCGCCATCGCGCTGTAGATGTAGGCGAACGGGATCTGGGTGACGGCGGTCATCTGGAACATGGTGCGCTGCATGTAGAGCCAGCCGTACCAGACCATGAAGCCGAAGAAGGCGAAGAGCAGCGCTGCGACGACCGCACGCAGGGCGATGCCGCCGGCTGCGGGCAGGGCGTCCTGCAGGTTCTCCACCGCGATGTGGCCGCCGTAGCGCAGGACGGGGCCTGCGCCGAGGAAGGTGAGCCAGATCATCATGTGGCGGGCGACCTCCTCGGCCCATTCGAGCGAGGCGTTGGTGAGGTAGCGCAGCGCCACGTTGACGAAGATGATGACCGACATGGACGCCAGGAGCAGGATCAGCGCCCAGCGGTTGGCGGAGAGGAACAGGTGTTCGAGCTTCTTCACGGTGGGGAACGAAACGGGGGTGGAAAAAGCGAAAAAGCCCGGCGGCCGCAGGAGGGCTGCCGGGCAGGACGCGGCACGGATGCCGCTTACTTCACGTCCTGGATCTTCTTGATGTTGGCTTCGCCGAATTCCTTGGCGTAGGAGACGTAGGCCGGCTCGATCGCCTTGCGGAAGGCCGCGCCGTCGACGGTGCGGGTGACCTTCACGCCTTCTTTCTCGAGCTGCGCCAGGCCGTTCGCCTCGTCGTCGTTGACCTTCTTGCGCTGGGCAGCGGCACCCTTCTTAGCGGCCTCGACGAACACCTTCTTGTCGGCGTCGCTCAGCTTGTTCCACACCTTGGGCGACAGCAGCAGCAGGGCGGGCGAGTAGACATGGTTGGTCAGCGAGAGGTGCTTCTGCACCTGCGAGAACTTGGCCGAGAGGATCACGGGGATCGGGTTCTCCTGGCCGTCCACGGTGCCCTGTTGTAGCGCGCCGAAGAGTTCGGGGAAGGCCATCGGCGTCGGCAGGATGCCGAAGGTGCGGTAGCCGTCCATGTGCACCTTGTTCTCCATGGTGCGCATCTTCAGGCCCTTGGCATCGTCGGGCTTGACGATGTCGCGCTTGCTGTTGGTCATCTGCCGGAAGCCGTTCTCGGTCCAGGCGAGCGCGATGATGCCCTTGGCCGGGAATTTGGTCAGCAGGTCCTGGCCGATCGGGCCGTCCATGACCTTGCGGGCGTGGTCGTAGTCGCGGAACAGGAAGGGCAGGTCGACGATCTTCATCTCCGGCACGAAGTTGCCGACCGGACCGGTGGAGGTGTTGAGCAGGTCCTGCGTGCCGAACTGGATCGCCTCGATCTGCTCGCGCTCGCCGCCGAGCGCCGAATTGGGAAAGTGCTGGCACTTGTAGCGGCCTTGCGTGCCCTTCTCGACTTCGTCGCAGAAGACGGTGGAGCCGACGCCGTAGTGCGATTCCTTGGAGGTGGCGTAGCCGATCTTGAGCGTGGTCGTCTGGGCCTGTGCCACACCGGCGGCGGAGCCCATGGCGAGGGCGATGGCGGCCGCGAGGGCGGCGCGCGGAAGGCGGGTCATGCGATCTCCTGGATGAAAGGTCGTCGCATTATCTGGATAGCGCAGTCCGACGGCATCGGGGTTTTCGTGGGTGCGGCGGTGCAACAAAAAAGCCGGATCGTGCGATCCGGCTTGTAGGGACGAACGCGGCCTGTCGGCCGCCGATCACATGCCCGAATAGTTCGGCCCGCCGCCGCCTTCCGGCGTGACCCAGACGATGTTCTGCGTCGGGTCCTTGATGTCGCAGGTCTTACAGTGCACGCAGTTCTGCGCGTTGATCTGCAGGCGTTCCTTGCCTTCGCCCGCGGCCTCGTCCGGCACGTATTCGTACACGCCCGCCGGGCAGTAGCGCTGTTCCGGGCCGGCGTAGACCGGCAGGTTGATGCGCGTCGGGACCGTCGGGTCCTTCAGCGTCAGGTGGGCCGGCTGGTTCTCCTCGTGGTTCGTGTTGCTCACGAAGACGCTGGAGAGGCGGTCGAAGGTCAGCACGCCGTCGGCCTTCGGATAGCGGATCGTCTTGAACGACGAGGCCGGCTTCAGCCGCACATGGTCCGCTTCGCGGCGGTGGATCGTCCAGGGGATGTTGCCGCCGAGCAGCTTCTGCTCGATGCCGGTCATGATGCTGCCGACGGCGCGGCCCTTCTTGAACCAGGTCTTGAAGTTGCGGTCCTTCTCCAGTTCCTCGCGCAGCCAGCTTTTCTGGAAGGCTTCCGGATAGTCGACGAGTTCGTCGTGCTGCCTGCCGGCCTGCAGTGCATCGAACGCGGCCTCGGCGGCCAGCATGCCGGTCTTGATCGCCGAGTGGCTGCCCTTGATGCGGCTCACGTTCAGGTAGCCCGCCTCGCAGCCGACCAGCGCACCGCCCGGAAACACCGTCTTCGGCAGCGCGAGCAGACCGCCGGCGGTGATCGCGCGGGCGCCGTAGCTGATCCGCTTGGCGGGTCGGATGCCGTGGGCCTCGTCGCCGTCGAAGTAGTAGCGGATGTTCGGGTGCGTCTTGTAGCGCTGGAATTCCTCGAACGGGCTGAGGTACGGGTTCTGGTAGTCCAGCCCCACGACGAAGCCGACGATGACCTTGTTGTCCTCGGCGTGGTAGAGGAAGCCGCCGCCGTAGGTATCGGCGTCGAGCGGCCAGCCGGCGCCGTGTAGCACCAGGCCCGGCTGGTGGCGCGCCGGGTCGATCTCCCACAGTTCCTTGATGCCGATCGCGTAGCTCTGCGGGTCGCTGTCCTTGGCGAGGTGGAACTTCTCGATCAGCTGCCGGCCCAGGTGGCCGCGCGAGCCCTCGGCGAAGACGGTGTACTTCGCGTGCAACTCCATCCCGAGCTGGAAATTCTCGGTCGGCTCGCCGTCCTTGCCGACGCCCATGTTGCCGGTCGCCACGCCACGGACCGAGCCGTCGTCGTTGTAGAGCACTTCGGCCGCCGGGAAGCCCGGGAAGATCTCGACACCGAGCTCCTCGGCCTGCTGCGCGAGCCAGCGCGTCACGTTGCCGAGGCTGACGATGTAGTTGCCGTCGTTGTGGAAGCAGTGCGGCAGCAGGAAGTTGGGCGTGCGGATCGCGCTTTTCTCGCCCATGAAAAGGAAGGCGTCCTCGGTCACCGGCTGGTTCAGCGGTGCGCCGCGTTGCTTCCAGTCGGGAATCAATTCGGTGAGCGCACGCGGGTCCATGATCGCGCCCGACAGGATGTGCGCACCCGGCTCGGAACCCTTTTCCAGCACGACGACCGAGACCTCCTTTTCCTGCTCGGCGGCGAGCTGCTTCAGCCGGATCGCGGTGGACAGGCCGGCCGGTCCGCCGCCGACCACGACGACGTCGTACTCCATCGCTTCGCGGGGGCCATAGGTGCTCAGGATTTCGTCGTGGGTCATGCGGCAGAGTCTCGATCGTGATAATGAATTCTGACCGGCACGCCGCGGCGCGCCTGTCGGATATGCGACCGATTTTATGCGGCGGTACCGCCTACCTGACCCGTGCCGGCCCGCGCCCTCGCGGCGGCGCCGGACCTCCAACAAGGAACCCCATGGCCTACACCATCGATCTATCCGGCCGCGTGGCCTTCGTCACCGGTGCATCGAGCGGACTCGGCGCGCAGTTCGCGCAGACCTTGGCGCGTGCCGGGGCCGACGTGGTGCTGGCGAGCCGCCGCACCGACCGGCTGAAGGAACTGCGCGCACGGATCGAGGGCGAGGGCGGCAGCGCCCATGTGGTCGCCTGCGACGTGACCGACCGCGCCAGCATCCAGGCGGCGGTGGCGCGTGCCGAGACCGAGGTCGGCTCGATCGACATCCTGGTCAACAACTCGGGCGTCTCCACCACCCAGCGGCTGCAGGACGTGCGGGAGGAGGATTTCGACTTCGTCTTCGCCACCAACGTGCGCGGCGCCTTTTTCGTCGCGCAGGAGGTCGGCAAGCGAATGCTGGCCCGTGCGCAAGGCGCTGCACCGGGCAGCTTCACCGGCGGGCGGATCATCAACATCGCGTCGATGGCGGGGCTGAAGGTGCTGCCGCAGATCGGCGTGTACTGCATGAGCAAGGCCGCCGTGGTGCAGATGACGCGGGCGATGGCGGTGGAATGGGGCCGCTGGGGCATCACCGCCAACGCGATCTGCCCGGGCTACATCGACACCGAGATCAACCACCACCACTGGGAAACCGAACAGGGCAGGAAGCTGATCGGTATGCTGCCGCGCAAGCGGCTGGGCACGCCGGAAGATCTGGACGCGCTGCTGGTGATGCTCGCGAGCGGCCAGAGCCATTTCGTCAACGGCGCGGTGATCGCGGCGGACGATGGATTCGCCCTCTGAGTGCGGCGGTATCGGCGCGGCAGACGCACTGTCGCGGCGGCGGTGGCTCGCCATGCTCACCACGGGCGCCGCAGGGCTCGCCGGGTGCGCCGGACCGTCGCCGCGGCGACCGCGGGAGACCGTCTATGCGCCGCTCAGCGTGGAGCAGGCGAGCGACATCGCGATCCATGCGCTCGGCCTGGTCGGCACGCCCTACCGCTACGGCGGCAACACGCCCGAGGGCGGTTTCGACTGCAGCGGCCTGATCGGCTATGTGTACCGCAGCCGTGCCGGCCTTGCGCCGCCGCGGACTACCGCCCAGTTGGCCGGCTTCGGCGCGCCGGCCGAACTGACCGAAGCCCGCACCGGCGACCTGGTGCTGTTCGGCCGCGTCACGCCGACCCACGCCGGCATCTACGTCGGTGGCGGACGCTTCGTGCATGCGCCCTCGACCGGCGGCACGGTCCGGCTCGACCGCCTGAATGCCCCGTACTGGGTGCGGCAGACCGTCGCCGTGCGGCGGCCCTGAACGGACGCGCCCGGCGGTCCGCACGGCGGCCGACGCCGCAGCAGATCAGCGCGGCCCGCCGACCACCCGGAAGCGCATCGCATGGGCCGCGAGCCAGTCGCGTGCCAGCGCCTGGGCCGTCGGCTGCGCGGTCTCGCGGTCGGGGTGGAAGTCGCGCCGGAAGTAGGCGAGCGCAGGCCGCCAGGTGCGCCACAGCAGGCCGTCGCGGCCGAAGAACAGGCTCGCCGCCTCGCGCCAGGTCGCGAGCCGCCACAGGGTGCCGTCGCGGCGCAGGTTGAGCAGCGTCTGCCGCGTCGCATCGCGCAGAAAGGTGAGGCAGACGTACACGTACCACCGGCGGCGCCAGCGGTCGTCGCCGCCGAGCGCGCGGTAGACGGCGAACGCGACCGCGCGGTGCTCGGTCTCTTCCGCCGCATGCCAGCGCCAGAGCACCTGCATGTCGGGCTCGGCGCCTTCGAGCCAGCGGTCATGGCGCAGCGTGCCGTCGGCGAGCAGGGCGGTGAGGTGCTCGAAGGCGCAGGTCGCGGCCAGCGCGTGGCGCTTGTCCATGTCGGGCCAGCGCGCCCGCATCCGTGCCAGGCGGGCCTCGGCCCAGTGCTGCCACTGGTTGTCCAGGCCCTGCTTCTCGAGGTGCGCGTTGTAGAGGCCGTGGATGTGGCGGTGTGTCGCCTCCTGGCCGACGAAGCCGCTCACGGTCTCTCGCAGCGCAGCGCCTTCCGCCGTGTCGGGCAGCAGCTTGGCGGCCTCGCGGACGGCGTCGATGAAGAACTGCTCGCCGACCGGGAAGCTCATCGACAGCGCATTGAAGAACTGGGTGCGGAACACGTCGCCGCCGTGCCAGTGGCGGCCGAAGCCGCGCTTCAGGTCGATCTCCAGCTTGCGGATCAGCAGGCGTTCGGGGGCGGGGGTCAGGTCGTGCATGGCGGGTCTCCTGGCTGAGGCTGACGAGGGCGTGGGCTTGAGCCGGCGCCCGTTTCTGAGCATTATTCAGTTTTGGCGCAGGGCGGCTACTCGCCTTGTGCTCAGTTTTTCGGAGGCCCTGCGATGAAGACGCCCCACGATGCGCAGCCCGCGCCCCGCATGCGCAAACAGCCGGTGCAGGCCCGGGCGCAGCGCACGATCGAGACCATCTTCGCCGCCACTGCTCAGATTGTGGAATCCGACGGCGAGGGCGCCCTGACCACCAACCGCATCGCCGAAAAGGCCGGCTTTTCCATCGGCACGCTGTACCAGTACTTCCCTTCGAAGGAGGCCATCCTGCTCGCGATGATCGGCCGCCAGCGCGACCGGACCCAGCAGGACCTGCAGGCGATGCTCGACCGCGCGGTGGCCGAGCGCTGGCCGGTCCGCGAGGCGGTGCGCGAACTGGTCGCGCTCTTGGTGCAGGCCTTCGGCGGCACCTCGCGGCCGCGGCGCGCCTTCATCCGCATGGCCTGGCGGATCGACCACCATGACAACATCACGCAGGCGCTGCGCGAAGGTGCGGACCGGAACGCGACGGCGCTGGCGCAGCTGATCGCGGCCGGTGATGCGCCGGGCGTGCGCCCGCCGACACCGGTGATGATGTTCGTCGCGACGCGCGCGGTCATGGGCGTGATCCGCAGTGCGTCGCTGGAAGATTCGCCGCTGCTCGGCACGCCGGCGTTCGAGGACGAGCTGGTCCGCCTGGTATGCGGATTGTTGGCCATCGAGGCGTAAAAGTGCCGTTTGCGCAGGTGGGATTTGCGCAGCTTGCTATCTATTCGATAGCGGATGACGCGCCGGTCGGAAGAAGGCGTCGAACAGCGGCGGCAGCGTCGGGAATTCTTGTGCGAACCGCGCGGGGCGCACGAAGTAGGCCTCGCAGGCCACCGGCAGGAACTCCGACAGCGATTCGGCGCCGTACGGGTCGAGCCACGGCTCGGCGCCACCGAAACGCTCGGCGATGATGACCTGTTCGCGGAATGCTTCGTGGGCTGGCTCCAGCACGGCGAGCCAGGCAGCGCGTGCCGCCCGTGGACCGCTCGTGCCGAGGAAGCCGGGCGGCAGCGGCGGACAGCCGTCGGCCGGGCCGTTGCGCATGTCCATCTTGTGGACGAATTCGTGGATCACCACGCTGTAGCCTTCCGCCTCCGGCCCGCCCGCGGCCTCGACGTCGGGCCAGCTGAGCATCACCGGGCCGCGCTCCATCGCCTCGCCGGCGAGCACCTCGTCGTAGTGGTGGACCACGCCGCTCTCGTCGGTGAACTCGCGCCGCGCCACAGCCTCGCCCGGATGCACGACGATGCCGACGAAGTCGTCGTACCAGCCCAGCGCTTCGGCCGGCGGGCCGAGGTGCAGCAGCGGCAGGCAGGCCTGCGCGGCGATCGCCACCGCCATCGCGTCGGTCACCTCCAGTCCGTGCGCGCCATGGAATTCCTTCTGCGCGAGAAAAGCGTCGGCGAGGGCGCGCAGCCGTGCGCTGTCCGGGGTGGCCGCGGCCAGGAACGGCCAGCGGGCCAGCGTCTCGTGCCACAGGGCGTCGGGGATGGCGGGTGCCGCCCGCAACACGGCGGGCGCCTGCCACCGCGCGCGCAGCCGCTGCCACAGGCCCATGGCGGGGCTCACGGCGCCAGACGGCGCACCACGCCGTGCTCGATGCGCAGCAGGCCGGCGCGAGGCGGGTCGGCCGACAGGTCCCAGTCCGGCAGGACGTGCCGGGTCTGGCCGCCGGCCATGCGGTGGTCGGCCGGCTGGTGGGTATGGCCGTGGATCAGCGTATCGGCGCCGGCAGCGGCCAGCCATGCGTCGGCCGCCAGCGGATCGGCATCGGCGTAGTCGGCGCCCGACGCCTTGCGGGCCTCGCTCTCGCTGCGCAAGCCGCGCGCGATGGCGCGGCGTTCCGCCAGGGGGCGGGCGAGGAACGCCTGCTGCCAGGCCGGACTGCGGACATCGGCGCGGAAACGCTGGTAGTCGATGTCGCCCAGACAGAGCGCATCGCCGTGCGTCAGCAGCCACCGCCGGCCGTGCAGGGCCAGGACCGTCGGATCGGCGAGCGGTGCCATGCCGCTGCGCGCCAGAAAATCCGCGCCGAGCAAAAAGTCGCGGTTGCCCGGCTGGAAGAAGAGGGCGACTCGGGCCGAGGCGGTGCACAGCGCCGCGGCGCAGTCCGCTTCGAAGCTGCCGGGGGTGGCCGCGTCGTCGCCGATCCAGACCTCGAATACGTCGCCGAGCAGGAACAGCGCATCGGCCGGGGTGTCCTGCAGGTAGCGCAGGAAGGCGTCCGCGGTGCGGCGGTCGCCGGCCTGCAGATGGATGTCGGAAACGACATCGACCGTGCGCCAGGCGGGCGGAGCGACAAGCTCGGCCACCGGCGGCACGGTCGACTGCATGGGAAACGCGGCGCGTCGCGACGCGTCAGACCACCACGGCCTTCTCGATCACCACGTCTTCCTGCGGTACGTCGTCGTGGAAACCCTTGCGGCCGGTCTTCACGCCTTCGATCTTGTCGACGATGTCGGTGCCGTCGACCACCTTGCCGAACACGGCGTAGCCCCAGCCCTGGGCCGAAGGCGCGGTGTGGTTGAGGAAGGTGTTGTTCTTCACGTTGATGAAGAACTGGGCGGTCGCCGAGTGCGGCGCATTGGTGCGTGCCATCGCCACGGTGTACTTCTCGTTCTTCAGGCCGTTGTTGGCTTCGTTCTCGATGGGCGCATCGGTCGGCTTCTGGTCCATGCCGGGCGTGAAGCCGCCGCCCTGGATCATGAAGCCGGGGATTACGCGGTGGAAGATCGTGTTGTCGAAGTGGCCCTTCTGGACATAGGCCAGGAAATTGGCGACCGACTTCGGCGCCTTGTCGGCGTCGAGTTCGAGCGTGATCACGCCGTGGTTCTGGATGTGCAGTTCGACTTTGGGTTGGCTCATGGAGATCCTTCGGAGAAACAGGAGGAAAAGAGGTAGGAGACGAGGGCCGCAGCCCTCAGGGCGCCACGACGGTCGCGGCGTTGATGGTCACCGGCTGCACCGGCACGTTCTGGTGCGGCCCGCGGCTGTCGGTCGCGACCGTACGGATCTTGTCGACCACGTCCATGCCCGACACCACCTTGCCGAACACCACGTAGCCGTAGCCGTCCGGATTCGGCGGATTGAGCATCGCGTTGTCCTTCACGTTGATGAAGAACTGCGCCGTCGCGGAATTCGGGTTGCTGGTGCGGGCCATCGCGATGGTGCCGCGGTCGTTCTTCAAGCCGGTGGTTTCGAAGGCGATCGGCGCGCGGGCGGGCTTCTCGCGCAGGGTCGGTCCGAAGCCGCCGCCCTGGATCATGAAGCCGTCGATCACGCGGTGGAACACGGTGCCGTCGTAGTGCTTGTCGCGTACGTACTGCAGGAAGTTGTCGACCGTCTTCGGTGCCTTGGACGCGTTCAGCTCGAGCACGATGTCGCCCTCGGAGGTGGCGAGCTTGACGCGCGGGGATGCGGTCTGGGCCGATGCGCCGGCGCCGGCCAAGGCGCCCGCGAGCAGCAGCAGACCGGCCACACGGCGCGAGGACGGGAAAAACGGTGTGTTCATCAGCCGATGGTTCCTTCAAAGAAAATCTTCCACTGCCCGCCCTGCTGCAGCCAGTACTGGCGGCGGACCGGGCCGGTCTTCGCGCCTTCGGGCACTTCGCCGAAGGTGACGACCATCGTCTCGGAGCTGCCGTCCTGCCAGCGCAGGAAGGTGAGGTCTTTGGTCTGCAGCGGCTGCCCCTTGGCGCGGGCCATGTCCTGTTGTACCACCGCTGTCCAGTCGGTCAGTGTCTTGCCGTAGCTGTTGAAGTCGCTGGTGTAGTAGCCGATCGTGCGGACCAGGTCGCCGCCGGATTTCGCGGTGCGCCAGGCAGCGAAGGCCGACTCGAATCCCTGCGCCGCCGACTTCGCCGCAGGCGGCGCGACCCAGTTGAGCCGCTCGGCGATCACGACCGGCGTGGCGCGGGGCTCCACCGTGCGCAGGATGCGGCGCAGGTCCGGGTTGGCGATCACCACGCAGCCGTCGGTCGACAGCGGTGCGCGGGAAAACTGCTCGTTCGGTGTGCCGTGCAGCCAGATGCCGCTGCCGGTCTTGCCCCGCCGCAGGTCGTAGGGGTTGGGGTAGTTGATCGGCAGTGCGCCGGCACCGTAGAACGCCTTCAGCGACCGCGGGTTGAGGTTGCCGGTGATGTAGTACACGCCGAGCGGCGTGCGCATGTCGCCCTCCAGCGACTTCTCGATGCCGGATTTGCCGACCGAGATGTAGTAGTCCGCGAGCAGCGTCAGACCCTGGGGGCCGTTCTCGAACAAATAGAGCCGGGAACGCGATGCATCGACCGCGATCGCATGGCGGCTGCTGCCGGCGATCTGCACGAACTGCGAGGGCACCGTGCCGGACGGCGGCCGCTCGCGCAGCGCCTTGAGCCGCATCGCGGACTCGTGCCGCAGGGCGGCCAGGGCCGGCGCATCGCGGCTGGAATCGTCGGGAATATCGCCGAGCATGCGGACCGGCCGCACCCGCAGCGCGAGCAGGTCGCCGTAGACCAGCTGGCCGAGCTGGAAGGTCGGATAGTCGCGGGCCAGTTTCTCCGCTTCGGCGAGCGCGCCTGCACCGTCGCCCTGGCCGATGAGCCGGTAGACGGCGATCAGCCGGGCTTCGGCTTCGCCGTCCTTCTGGGCATCGCCGGCGGTATCTGCGCGGGTCCGTCTGGACGACGGGGCGGCGATCGCCGTACCGGCGGCAGCCGCCGCCGTCGCTGCGACCGCTGCCTTCTTGCGTGCGGTGCGCGCCCCGTCGTCGCGGGCGGCGGACGGCAGGGCCGTGGCCGCGAGCAGCAGTGCGAGCAGGCCGGCGGGCAGGCGTGGCAGCCACGGCGTGGCGGCGCGAAACAGCATAGAAGAAACGGTCACGAAAAAGAAAATGCCGCCCGGGTCGGCGGGCGGCAGCCGGAAACGGACGGGACGGTCAGCCAGTGGATTCGCGCACGATCACCCAGGTTCCCCCGGACTTCACCATTTCCAGCGTTTTGCGGCTCGTCACGTTGAGCGCGTCGGCGCTGTAGTCCTGACGGAAGCGGGCGGTGGCCTTGCTGCCGTCGACCTTCACGTTCAGGTCGCTGATGCCGACCTTGATCTTCGATTTGCCGAGAATCCGGGCGCGGCGCTCTGCTTCCCAGGCTGCGCGGGTCTGCTTGCCCGGCGGGCTGAAGTCGCGGCCGTAGGCGGCGAGATAGTCCTTCATGTCGCGTTCGGCCCAGGCCGCGGCCCAGGCGCGCACGGCGGCTTCCACCTCTTCCGCCTGCGCACGCGACGGGGCTTCGGCAGCGGGCGCGGGCGCCGGAGCCGGTGTGGGCGCCGGGGTCGGGGCGGGTGCGGGTGCCGCAGGTGCCGGGGCAGGGGCAGGGGCAGGGGTGGGAGCCGGCGTCGGGGCAGGCGCCGGAGCCGGCGGGGCAGGCGGCGGAGGTGCCGGCATCGGCGTGGGTGCTGCGGCGGGCGCCTTCGTGGTCGGGGCCGGCGCTGCGGCGCTGGTGCGGGTCGCGCGGGCCGGTGCCGGCGAGAACAGTTCGCGGATCAGTGCGAGCTTCGGCGGCACCGCGGTGTTGCCGGCGTCGAGCTGCAGCGCCTTGGCATACGCCTGGCTCGCCAGCTTGGCGTACACGTCGCCCATGTTCTCGTGGGCGGTGGCGTAGCTGGGGTTGGTGCGGATCGCCATTTCCAGGGCGGTGCGCGCCTTGTCGTACTGCTTCTGGTTGGCGTAGAGCACCGCCAGGTTGTTGTACGGCTCGGGCAGCTCGGGGAATTCCTGGGTGAGGGCGGTGAAGGTGGCGATCGCGTCGCCCTGCTTTCCGGACTCGGTCTGGATCACGCCCTTCAGGAAACGCATCTGCGGATCGCGCGGGTTGCCGGCCAAGTATTTGTCGGCACGGGCCTGGGCATCGGCGAGCTTGCCGGCGCGCACCAGCTGGGTGACGTCGGAGTAGTCGTCCGCATGGGCCGGGCCCGCGAGAAAAATCCCGGCGATCGCAGCCGCAGCCAGGGTTCGGAAAAGCGGACGGGGGGCGGCTGCGCCAGGTTTCATACGGCCTCGGGGAAAGGGACAACGGAGGGGACGAGAAGCCCGGCGCGGCGGCCTGAGGGGGCTTTATACTGCGGCGGATTGTAGCCGTAGGCCCCGCCCACGCAGGCGTCGCGCAGCCGGTACGTCCCCCGCATTCCCCACCGTTCTCCTGTCCGTTCCCGTTGTACCGGAGTGGCCTCCGTCCTGCGACCAGGACGGCACGGCCGTTCCCCGAGATTCCATGACCCTGCGCATCTACAACACGCTGTCGCGTGCCCTGGAGGAGTTTTCGCCGATCGAGCCCGGCCATGTCCGCATGTATGTGTGCGGCATCACCGTCTACGACTACTGCCACATCGGCCACGCGCGTGCCAACGTGGCGTTCGACCTGGTGCAGCGCTGGCTGCAGGTGCAGGGCTGGCGCGTGACCTTCGTGCGCAACATCACCGACATCGACGACAAGATCATCCGGCGCGCCGTGGAGAACGGCGAGACGGTGCGCCAGCTTACCGACCGCATGGTCGCGGCGATGTACGAGGACTTCGACGCGCTCGGCATCGCACGGCCCACCCACGATCCGCGTGCCACCGACTACGTGCCGCAGATGCTGGACCTGGTCCGCACGCTGGAATCCCGCGGGCTCGCCTACCGCGCCGGCGGTGACGTGAACTATGCGGTGCGCCGTTTTCCCGGCTACGGCAAGCTCTCGGGCAAGTCGCTCGACGAGCTGCAGGCGGGCGAGCGCGTGGCGGTCGCCGAGGGCAAGGAGGATCCGCTCGATTTCGTCCTGTGGAAGGCCGCCAAGCCGACCGAGCCGGCGGACGTCCAGTGGGCGAGCGACTACGGTCCCGGCCGGCCGGGCTGGCATATCGAATGCTCGGCGATGGCCTGCGCGCTGCTCGGCGAGACCTTCGACATCCACGGCGGCGGTGCCGACCTGGCGTTCCCGCACCACGAGAACGAGATCGCGCAGAGCGAGGGCGCCCACGGCGTGCCGCTGGCGAAGACCTGGATGCACAACGGCTTCGTCAACGTGGACGACGAGAAGATGTCGAAGTCGCTCGGCAACTTCTTCACCATCCGCGAGGTGCTGCAGCAGTTCGACGCCGAGACGCTGCGTTTCTTCATCGTGCGGACCCACTACCGCAGCCCGCTCAACTACAGCGATGCCCACCTGCGCGACGCCCGCGGCGGGCTGAAGCGGCTCTACACCGCGCTCGACCGCGTAGCCCCGGCCGGCGATACCGCGATCGACTGGACGCAGCCCCAGGCCGCACGGTTCCGGGCGGCGATGGACGAGGACTTCAACACGCCCGAGGCGATCGCGGTGCTGTTCGACCTCGCCGGCGAGGTGAACCGCACCGGTGCGGCCGGGTCGGCCGCGCTCCTGAAGGCGCTGGCCGGCACGCTCGGCCTGCTGCAGGGTGACCCGCGTGCGTTCCTGCAGGGCGGCACCGCGCTGGACGCGGCGGCGATCCAGGCGCTGATAGCGCAGCGCGCCGCGGCCAAGCAGGCCCGCGACTTCGCTGAAGCCGATCGGATCCGGCAGGAATTGCTCGGGCAGGGTATCGTGCTGAAAGACACGAGCGCCGGAACCACTTGGGAGGCAGCCGCGTGATGGATTTCAGCGGAACCATGCCTGCCCTGGAGGAGGAGCCGACGGTGGAAGCGCCTGCGAAGAAGAAAGCGCCCGCTGCGCCGGTGCTGAAGCGCCCTGCGTACTGGGCCGAAGCCTGCGATCACCTCGTCGCCCGCGATCGGGTGATGAAGCGGCTGATCCCGCAGTTCGGCGACATCTGCCTGGAGTCGCGCGGCGATGCGTTCACCACCCTGGCGCGCAGCATCGTCGGCCAGCAGATCTCGGTCAAGGCGGCGCAGGCGGTCTGGGAGCGCTTCGCGAAACTGCCGCGGCGCATGACCGCGGCCAACGTGCTCAAGCTGAAGGTCGACGACATGCGCGCGGCCGGCCTGTCGGCCCGCAAGGTCGAATACATCGTGGACCTGGCGCTGCACTTCGACAACGGTGCGGTGCATGTGAAGTCCTGGGAGTCGATGGACGACGAGGCGATCATCGCGGAGCTGGTCGCGATCCGCGGCATCGGCCGCTGGACGGCCGAGATGTTCCTCATCTTCCACCTGATGCGGCCGGACGTCCTGCCGCTGGACGACGCCGGATTGATCGCCGGCATCAGCCGAAACTATTTCTCGGGCGATCCGGTCAGCCGCAGCGATGCACGGGAGGTCGCGGCCGCCTGGACGCCCTACCGCAGCGTGGCGACTTGGTATATTTGGCGGTCGCTCGACCCGCTGCCCGTCGCCTACTGACGCGACCGCTGCCGCACCGGTTCCCGGATGCGCGCCCTTTCCTAGGAGCAAGGCTTTGGCCAAGAAAACATTCCTCGACTTCGAGCAGCCCATCGCCGAACTCGAGAGCAAGATCGAAGAGCTGCGCTACGTCCAGACCGAATCGGCGGTCGATATCTCCGAAGAGATCGGCCAGCTCGGCAAGAAGAGCCAGCAGCTCACCAAAGACATCTACAGCGACCTGACGCCCTGGCAGATCACCAAGATCGCCCGGCATCCGGAGCGGCCCTACACGCTCGACTACGTGAAGGAAATCTTCACCGACTTCATCGAGATGCACGGCGACCGCCACTTCGCAGACGACCTGTCGATCGTCGGTGGCCTGGCCCGTTTCAACGGCCACGCCTGCATGGTGATCGGCCAGCAGAAGGGGCGCGACACCAAGGAACGCGGCCTGCGCAACTTCGGCATGAGCAAGCCCGAGGGCTACCGCAAGGCGTTGCGCCTGATGAAGACCGCCGAGAAGTTCGGCCTGCCGGTCTTCACCTTCGTCGACACGCCCGGCGCCTATCCCGGCATCGATGCCGAGGAGCGCGGCCAGTCCGAGGCGATCGGTCGCAACATCTTCGAGATGGCGCAGCTGGAGGTGCCGATCATCACCACCATCATCGGCGAAGGCGGCTCCGGCGGCGCGCTGGCGATCTCGGTGGCCGACCAGGTGCTGATGCTGCAGTACTCGGTGTATTCGGTGATCAGCCCCGAGGGTTGCGCGTCGATCCTCTGGAAGACCAGCGAGAAGGCGCAGGATGCGGCCGACGCGCTGGGCATCACCGCGCATCGCCTGAAGGCGCTCGGCCTGGTCGACAAGATCGTCAGCGAGCCGGTCGGCGGCGCCCACCGGGACCACAAGCAGATGGCCGCGTTCCTGAAACGCGGGCTCGGCGAGGCGTTCCGCCAGGTGTCGGACCTGAAGACCGCCGAACTGCTGGACCGTCGCTATGCGCGTCTGCAGAGCTATGGCCGGTTCAACGACGTGAAGGCCGAAAGCAGCAAGTAAGGCGCTGCGACCCCGGCCGGTTCTTCGCGCCCGCGTGCTCCGGGCCCGCGGGCGTTGTCGTTCCAGGACCTTGCCATCCACACCGATGCCCCATCCCGTAGACCCCGTCGACCGGGCGATCGCGGCCTTTTCGCCCGCGTTGCCGCTGGCCGTGGCCTTCAGCGGCGGTGCGGACTCGACCGCGCTGCTCGCGGCCTGCGCTGCCCGCTGGCCCGGGCAGGTGCAGGCGGTGCATGTGCACCACGGCCTGCAGGCGGCCGCCGACCGGTTCGTGGCGCGATGCGAGCAGACCTGCGCGATGCTCGGTGTGCCGCTGCAGGTGTTGCATGTCGATGCCCGGGCCCAGCCGGGCGCCAGCCCGGAAGATGCGGCGCGGCGGGCGCGTTATGATGCTTTTGACCGGTTTGCGCAAGAGCAGCCTGCGCATCCAGCTATTAAAAGCATAGCGTTGGCCCAGCATGCCGACGACCAGGTCGAAACGGTGCTGCTGGCCCTGTCGCGGGGCGGCGGCATCGCCGGACTGGCGGGCATGCGGCGCCACTGGCAGCGCGACGGCATCGACTACCACCGGCCGCTGATCGACGTGCCGGGCAATCGGGTGCGTGCATGGGCAGAGGCGCGGGGCCTGCACTGGATCGAGGATCCGAGCAACGTCGACACCCGTTTCACCCGCAACCGCATCCGCGCGCAGGTGCTGCCGGCGCTCGCCGCCGCGCTGCCGCAGTTCCGCGCCACGTTCGCCCGCAGTGCGCGCCATGCGGCGGAGGCGCAGGCCGTGCTCGACGAGGTGGCCGCGGCCGATCTGGCCCATGTCGGCTCGCCTCCGATTCTTCAGGCGCTGCAGCGGCTCTCCGCTCCCCGACAGGCGATGGTCGTGCGCCGCTGGCTGCGGGAGGCGCACGGCACCACGCCCGACACGGTTCAGCTCGCCGAATTGCAACGCCAGATCGCCGCCTGCACGACCCGCGGCCACCGCATCGCGATCAAGGTCGGCGTGGGCATGGTGCATCGCGAGGGCGACCGGCTCGGTTGGTACAATCCCGCGGTTTTGGCTTCCCCTCCTGCACAGGAAGACCCGGCGCCCCAAAACGACGGTCCCGTCGCGCCCCGCGCCTGACGCGCGCGCTTCTTGCGCTCTCCTGCTTTTCCTTCCTTCCGATGGCATTGATCGTTCACAAATACGGCGGCACGTCGATGGGCTCCACCGAGCGCATCCGCAACGTCGCCAAGCGGGTCGCCAAGTGGGCGCGCGCCGGCCACCAGATGGTGGTGGTGCCGAGCGCCATGAGCGGCGAAACCAACCGGCTCCTCGGCCTCGCCAAGGAACTCGCGCCGGCCAAGCCGGGCGACGCGTACAGCCGCGAACTCGACATGCTCGCCTCCACCGGCGAGCAGGCCTCGTCGGCACTGCTCGCGATCGCGCTGCAGACCGAAGGCCTGGAGTCGGTGAGCTACGCCGGCTGGCAGGTGCCGATCCGCACCAACAGCGCCTACACCAAGGCACGCATCGAATCGATCGACGACCTGCGGGTCCGCAAGGACTTGGAAGCCGGCAAGGTGGTGATCGTCACCGGCTTCCAGGGCATCGACGAGCACGGCCACATCACCACGCTCGGCCGGGGCGGCAGCGACACCTCGGCAGTCGCCGTGGCGGCCGCCATGAAGGCGGCCGAGTGCCTGATCTACACCGACGTGGACGGCGTATACACAACCGACCCGCGCGTCGTGCCCGAGGCGCGCCGGCTCGACAAGGTCAGCTTCGAGGAAATGCTCGAAATGGCCTCGCTCGGCTCCAAGGTGCTGCAGATCCGGTCGGTGGAATTCGCCGGCAAGTACAAGGTCCCGCTGCGGGTGCTGTCGAGCTTCACGCCCTGGGACATCGACATCGCCGAGGAAGCCGCGTCCGGCACCCTGATCACTTTCGAGGAAGACGAACACATGGAACAAGCCGTCGTATCCGGCATCGCGTTCAACCGCGACGAAGCGAAGATTTCCGTCCTGGGCGTGCCCGACAAGCCCGGCATCGCCTACCAGATCCTGGGTGCGGTGGCCGACGCCAACATCGAGGTGGACGTCATCATCCAGAACCTGAGCAAGGACGGCGCGACCGACTTCAGCTTCACGGTGCATCGCAACGACTATGCGAAGACGATCGACCTGCTCAAGGACAAGGTCCTGCCGAGCCTGGGCGCGTCGGAAGTGGTTGGCGACGCGAAGATCTGCAAGGTCAGCATCGTCGGCATCGGCATGCGCAGCCACGTCGGGGTCGCGAGCAAGATGTTCCGCGTGCTGAGCGAGGAGGGGATCAACATCCAGATGATCTCCACTTCCGAGATCAAGACCTCGGTGGTGATCGACGAGAAGTACATGGAGCTGGCCGTGCGCGCGCTGCACCGCGCGTTCGATTTGGACCAGCCGAAGCTCTGAACCGGCCATTCTTGATGGCATAATTGCCAGCTGCTGGAAACGTGACCGAGTGGCCGAAGGTGCTCCCCTGCTAAGGGAGTATGGGGTGTAGAGCCTCATCGAGGGTTCGAATCCCTCCGTTTCCGCCAGTAGTACCCAGAAAAGCCCCGACATTCGGGGCTTTTTTGCGTATGGGCGTTGCAAAATCAACGGGTTAGCAGCGTGCCGGATCGACGTTCCACCACCGTTTCCGACATTTCGCCACCATTTCCCGTGGCTGTCGTGTAGGTGCCGATGTAGGCAAGGGCTGCAAACCTACCGCCTATGCCTACAACAAACACCCTTACCGACGCGGCTTGCCGCAAAGCCCAACCAGGCAAGTCTTTCGACGGCCACGGCCTATTCCTGCACGTCACGGCCACCACGAAAACCTGGCGCATGGCCTACCGGCTTGACGGAAAGCCGCAGACGGCCACCTTCGGCCCGTACCCGCTGCTCACCCTTGCCGAGGCGCGGCAGAAGCGCGACGAGCTGCGGCGAAAGTTGCTCGACGGCATCGACCCGCGGCCCAAGGTGGCGCGCAAGGTGCCCACGTTTCAGGAATGCGCGTCGGCGTATTGGGAGGGCCGGAAGGACATCAGCGCCGGCTACCGACTTAACGCGGTGCGCGGACTCGCCATGCACATCGAGCCCGACCTGGGCGGCATGCCCATCGACACGATCACGCGCGATGACCTACTGCGCCCGCTGAATCGCATGGACGCGGCCGGCCTGCATGTCTACGTTCGGCGGGCGCGCGTGTGGGCGTCGCAGGTATTCGATTGGGCGGTCGAGCAGGGCCACCGCGCCGACAACCCCGCGCAGACGATCCGCACCGAAAAGGCGTTCGGTCGCGCGAAGGTCGAGAGCCACGCGGCCCTCGAGCTGTCCGAGGTGCCCGAGTTCATGCAGCGGATCGGGCTGGAGTCGCCCGACCTGCAGTCAGTCTTGGCCTGCCGGCTCCTGGCTCTGACCTGGGTGCGCACCGTCGAGCTGCGCAATATGGTCTGGAGCGAGATCGAGGGGGACTTGTGGCGAATCCCGGAAGGGAAGATGAAGCGGCGCCGCGACCACCTCGTGCCGCTATCGCGCCAGGCGCTCGCCGTGCTAGAGAAGATGAGGGCGCGATCGCGCAGCGACTACGTGTTTCCGGCGGACCACCGGAACGACCGCCCGATGTCGGAAAACGCGGTGCTCTATCTGCTGCACCGGATGGGATTCAAAGGCCGCATGACGGGCCACGGATGGCGCTCTGTTGGCTCGACCTGGGCGAACGAGCGCGGTTACAACCCCGACGCGATCGAGCGGCAGCTCGCCCATGCGCCGGACGACAAGACGCGGGCGGCCTACAACCGCGCCGCGTACCTGCCCGAGCGCCGATCAATGCTGCAAGCCTGGGCGGACTGGCTCGACGATGTTGATGCCGGCCGCGCGAAGGGTTGAAAGCCGCCAGCCGACCGTCTTCTGGCTCATGCGGATATCGGGTTCCGGCAGTTTGCCGGCGGCCATCCAGCGGCGCAGTGTGTCGCTGACGACGCCCAGCGCCTTGCACAGCTCCTGCCGGTGGATCACCACGTCGGGCGTGGTTGGTTCGATGGTCTTTTTTGCTTCTGTCATGCAGCCTCCCGCAGTGCCGGCCGGCTGTTCCAGTTCGCCGCGATGACCGCCCGGCCGAGAGGGGGCGGTACCGCGTTGCCGCACATGCGCACCTGGGTGGACTTGCTGAAAACTCGCCCGTCGTGGCCGCGGTCGATGATGTAGGAGGCCGGGAACCCGTTGGCGTTGTACAGCTCGCGCGGCGTCAGCATGCGCAGGCAGATGTCCACCACCACGTAGGGCGAGCCTTGCAGCCACACCGTGACCAGCGCGAGGCGGTCCTTCGTCGTGCTGGTCGCCATCGGCTCCGACAGGTCGCCGATCTGCCCGCCCTGGCCGTAGTAGCGGATCAGGAAGGCAGCGCAGCGTAGCGCGCTCGCTTCATGGTCCGGCGACAGGTGGTATTCCACCAGGGCGTGGTGCTCTGCACCGGCCGTCGAGGTGGGCACAGGCTCATCCAGGCCGCGCCCGATGCAGTTCCGCCGCAGCGTCGCCAGGTGGGCCGTCACCAGTCGTTGCTGGGAGCCGCTGGCAGTCGAGGTGGACAGCGGTTCGCGCGCATCGCGCGCCGGCGTCGCGTTAAATCCGCCGTTCGCCTGTTCCACGAATGCCGTGACGGCGGCGAACTTGCCGGCGCCGACAACAGTGCCGAGCGGCTGGCCGACATCGAGCGCGCGGGGTGCCTGGCCGGGCCGCTCGCCATAGCCCATCTGCACCAGCGAGCCGACTGCCACCGCCTGGCCTCCGCCGCTGGCCGTCACCGTGCCGACCGGCTGGCGGATGTCCTTCGCGCCGTGGCTCCAGCGCGGCGCCTCGGGCGTGCCCTGGCCGTGGCCGGCCTGCACCATGACCGGCGCGGCCATCATGAACTCGCCGCGCTGTGCGGTGGTGACCGTGCGGAGCGGTTCGCGGATGTCGCGCACTCGCACGCCGCCGCTGTGCGTCACCGGCACGATGAACGGGTCGGCGTTGTCGAGTACGTAGCGCTTCATGCCGTGCGCGATCCGCCGCAGGGTGGCATCGGCCAGGGGCTTCTCGCGCTCGAAGATGCTGCGGCCCTCGATGCTCCAGTCGATGCACTCGGCCGCCGACCGCCAGCGCTGCTGACCCTTCGCCGGCTTCGCATGGTGGGTCGGCTCGGGCCAGACGATCGGCGCGTCGTCGCACCGGGCGACCATGAACAGCCGTTGCCGGGTGGTCGGCGCGCCGTAGTCGGCCGCACACAGCACGCGCCAGTCGACGGCGTAGCCGAGCGCCTGCAGCGCGGCGACGAAGCGCCGCCAGGAGCGGCCGGCGTGCCGCGGGTCCGGCACCAGGTGCTGCTGGGCGACCGGCACGCGCTCGCCGACGGCGGCCACGGTGCCGTCCAGGCGCACCACCCGGCCGGTCGCCTTGCAGCGCTTGGCGATCAGCGGGCCCCACTGCAGGATCTGCTTGACGTTCTCCAGCGTGAT
>CAJYQL010000005.1 GCA_913776965.1 uncultured Xylophilus sp. | reverse complement strand
TCGAAGGCAACAACCCCGCGGGATCGGTCAAGGACCGGCCGGCGCTGTCGATGATCAAGCGCGCCGAGGAGCGCGGCGACATCCGCCCGGGCGACACGCTGATCGAGGCGACGTCGGGCAACACCGGCATCGCGCTGGCGATGGCCGCCGCCATCCGCGGCTACCGCATGCAGCTGATCATGCCGGAGGACCTGTCGATCGAGCGGGCGCAGACGATGAAGGCATTCGGCGCCGAATTCATCCTCACCCCCAAGAGCGGCGGCATGGAATACGCCCGTGATCTGGCCGAGCAGATGCAGCGCGACGGCAAGGGCCGGGTGCTCGACCAGTTCGGCAACGCCGACAACCCGCGCATCCACTACGAGACCACCGGCCCCGAGATCTGGGAGGCGACGCATGGCCGCGTGACCCATTTCGTCAGCGCTATGGGCACCACCGGCACGATCACCGGCGTGGGCCGCTACTTGAAGGAAAAGAAGCCGTCGGTGCGCATCGTCGGCGCGCAGCCGGAAGAGGGCTCGCGCATTCCCGGCATCCGTAAGTGGCCGGCCGACTACATGCCGAAGATCTACGACGGCAGCCTGGTCGACGAGACGGTCAACGTCGCGCAGTCCGACGCGGAAGAGATGTGCCGCCGCCTGGCGCGGGAAGAGGGCATCTTCGGCGGCATCTCGGCGGCCGGCGCCTGCTGGGTGGCGCAGCAGATCGCGCAGCGCGAGCAGAACGCGACGATCGTCTTCATCGTCTGCGACCGGGGAGACCGATACCTGTCGACCGGCGTGTTTCCGGCATGAAATCGGGCTCCAGCGCCCGTCCTGCCTGCGCATCCAGCTACTGATTCGATAGCAACCAGCTTGTGACGACGATGAGCGACTTCCGTTTCTGCCCGCAGTGCGCCACGCCGCTGGCGTTCCTGGCGATGGCCGAGGACGGCGGCGAGAAACTGCGCAACCGCTGTCCCGCCTGCGGATGGACCCACTGGAACAACCCGACGCCGGTGCTCGCTGCGGTGGTCGAGTACCGGGGCCGGGTGCTGCTGGCGCGCAACGCGGCCTGGACGAACGGCATGTATGCGCTCATCACCGGCTTCATGGAAGCCGGCGAGTCGCCGGAGGACGGCATCCGCCGCGAGATCAAGGAAGAGACCAACCTCGACACGGATACGGTGTCGCTGATCGGCGTCTGGGATTTCCAGCGCATGAACCAAGTGCTGATCTGCTACCACGCGGTGGCGGACGGCACGGTCGTCCTGTCACCCGAACTGGCCGACTACCGGCTGCTGGAGCCGGCGGCGGTGCAGTGCTGGCCTGCCGGCACCGGCCATGCGCTAGCGGCCTGGCTGCGTTCGCGTGGCCACGAACCGCGCTTCATGGAATGGCCCAGGCCCGCTGCCGTGCCACCCGCCGGTGACGACGGCGGACGTTCCTAGAATCGACTTCCCTTTTCCCAGAACGACCCATGGACATCCACAAGGACCTCGACACCCGCGGACTCAACTGCCCGCTGCCCATCCTGAAGGCGAAAAAAGCGCTGGCCGACATGCAGAGCGGCCAGCTGCTGCGGGTGGTGTCCACCGACGGCGGATCGCTTCGGGATTTCGAGGCTTTCGCCCGCCAGACCGGCAACGAGCTGGTGGAGCAGCAGACGGTGGGCAGCGACTACATCCACGTGCTGCGCCGGCGCTGAAGGCGATCGTTGCACCGCCATCCCGGTAGGTGGCCCCCAAAAACACAACGGCCTGCGGATAACGCAGGCCGTTGTGTTTTGTGAAGCTGCAAGCTCAGAGCGCCAGCGACTTCAGGTACTCGCGAAATCCCGCGCCGAGCTGCGGATGGGCCAGCGCCAGCTCGACGTTGGCCTCCAGGAACCCTTCCTTGCTGCCGCAGTCGTAGCGGCGGCCTTCGTAGCGGTAGGCGAACACCTTTTCGCGGCGCATCAGCGCGGCGATGCCGTCGGTCAGCTGGATCTCGCCACCCACGCCGCGCGGCTGGTTGGCGATCTCGCGGAACACGCCCGGGGTCAGGATGTAGCGGCCGGCCACACCGAGGCGCGACGGGGCGTCTTCCGGTGCCGGCTTCTCGACCATGTGGGTCA
Organism: uncultured Xylophilus sp.; assembly: GCA_913776965.1. GTDB lineage: Bacteria > Pseudomonadota > Gammaproteobacteria > Burkholderiales > Burkholderiaceae_C > Xylophilus. The sequence goes on along the minus strand of CAJYQL010000005.1, from coordinate 6,343 downwards.
GGTCCATCAGCCGGTCGTTGATCTGCGAGCCGGCGACGATGCCGTAGCGCTTGGTGTGCTCGGCCGGCACTTCCTGCACCGCCAGGATCGAGGCCTGCCATTCGCTGAACTGGTCCACCATCTGCTTCAGGACCGGCGGGGTGCCCACCATCAGATCGTCGGCCAGCAGCACGGCGAAGGGTTCGTTCACCACCACGCTCTGTGCGCACAGCACCGCATGGCCGAGGCCCATCGCCTTGGCCTGACGGATGTAGATGCACTCCATGTCGTCGGGCTTGATCGAGTGCACCAGCGCGAGCAGCTCCTTCTTGCCCGCCGCTTCCAGTTCGTGCTCGAGTTCGAACGCGGTGTCGAAGTGGTCCGGGATCGACCGCTTGCTGCGGCCGTTCACGAAGATCATCTGGCGGATGCCGGCGGCATACGCTTCCTCGACCGCATACTGGATCAGCGGCTTGTCGACCACCGGCAGCATTTCCTTCGGCTGCGCCTTGGTGGCAGGCAGGAAACGGGTGCCGAGGCCGGCGACGGGAAAGACCGCCTTGCGGATGCGGACGGGGGCTTGGCTCATTGCGTCGTAGGTCCTTCGATACGGATCGGCCGCGGCGGCTGCCAGCAGCGGCCATGATCCTAATCGACCGCGTGCCGCCCGCTGTAATGGGCTGTCAGCCCAGGCGCGCGAGCTGTTCGCGCAGCCGCGCCAGCGTCGCGCCGAAGTCGGCCAGGCGCTTCTTCTCCTGCTCGATCACCGCCGGCGGCGCCTTGGCGACGAAGGCCTCGTTGCCGAGCTTGCCGTGCGCCTTGGCGATCTCGCCTTCGATGCGCGCGGCTTCCTTGCCCAGGCGGGCCTTCTCGGCCGCGACGTCGATCTCCATGTGCAGGCACAGCCGCGCATCGCCCGCGATCGCGACCGGTGCCGCCTGCGCGGCCTGCTGCCACGCGGCTTCGTCGTCGAACACCCGCACCTCGCTCAGCTTGGCGAGCGACTGCAGCGCCGGCGCCGCGCTGCGCAGGAAGTCCGCATCGCCGACCGCATACAGCGGCAGCCGGGTGGCGGGCGACACGTTCATCTCGCCGCGCAGGTTGCGGCAGGCATCCACCGCCGCCTTCAGCTTGGCCACATAGGCTTCGGCCGTGGCGTCGATGCGGTCGGGCTGGCTGCGCGGGTAGTCGGCCACGCTGACCGAGGCTTGCGTGCCGGCGGCCAGCCGGCCGGCGACCGGGGCGACCTTCTGCCACAGCTCCTCGGTGATGAACGGGATCACCGGATGCGCCAGCCGCAGGATCGTTTCCAGCGTGCGGATCAGCGTGCGGCGGGTGGCGCGCTGCTGCGCTTCGTCGCCGGTCTGGATCTGCACCTTGGCGATCTCCAGGTACCAGTCGCAGAACTCGTTCCAGACGAATTCGTAGATCGCCGAGGCGACGTTGTCGAGCCGGTAGTCGGCGAAGCCCTTTTCGACCTCGGCCTCGACCCGCTGCAGCGCCGAGACGATCCAGCGGTCCGGCTGGCTGAAGGTCAGATAGCCGTGGGCGCTGCCGCCGGGCTGGCAGTCGGCCTTGCTGTGCTCGGCCAAGCCGCAGTCGCGGCTTTCGCAGTTCATCAGCACGAACCGGGTGGCGTTCCAGAGCTTGTTGCAGAAATTGCGATAGCCCTCGCAGCGCTTCGAATCGAAGTTGATGCTGCGGCCGAGCGAGGCGAGCGAGGCGAAGGTGAAACGCAGCGCGTCGGCGCCGAAGGCCGGGATGCCGTCCGGGAATTCCTTCTGCGTGTTCTTGCGCACCGCGGGCGCGGTCTCGGGCTTGCGCAGGCCGGTGGTGCGCTTGTCCAGCAGCGGTTCCAGCGCGATGCCGTCGATCAGATCCACCGGGTCGAGCACGTTGCCTTCGGACTTGCTCATCTTCTTGCCCTGTGCGTCTCGCACCAGGCCGTGGATGTAGACGTCCCTGAACGGCACCCGGCCGGTGAAGTGCGTGGTCATCATGATCATCCGGGCGACCCAGAAGAAGATGATGTCGTAGCCGGTCACCAGCGTGGAGGAGGGCAGGTAGAGGTTGTAGTCGTCGGTGGCGCCGTCGGTCTGGTGCGGCCAGCCCATCGTCGAGAAGGGCACCATGGCCGACGAATACCAGGTGTCGAGCACGTCGGCGTCGCGGGTCAGGGTCTTGCCGGGCGCCTGGGCCTGCGCTTCGGCTTCGTCGCGGGCGACGTACACGCAGCCGTCCTCGTCGTACCACGCGGGGATCTGGTGGCCCCACCAGAGCTGGCGGCTGATGCACCAGTCCTGGATGTTGTGCATCCACTGGTTGTAGGTGTTGACCCAGTTCTCGGGCACGAAGCGCACCGCGCCGCTCTCGACCGCGTCGATCGCCTTCTGCGCAATCGACTTGCCGGTGGCATCGCCTTCGCCGACCTTGTTCATCGCCATGAACCACTGGTCGGTCAGCATCGGCTCCACGACCTGGCCGGTGCGGGCGCAGCGTGGCACCATCAGCCGGTGCTTCTTCACCTCGACCAGCAGTCCGAGCGCGTCGAGGTCGGCCACCACCTGCTTGCGGGCGGCGAAGCGGTCCAGCCCGCGGTAGGCGGCCGGAGCGCTGTCATTGACGGTGGCGTCGAGCGTCAGGATGCCGATCATCGGCAGGCCGTGGCGCTGGCCGACCGCGTAGTCGTTGTAGTCGTGGGCCGGCGTGACCTTCACCATGCCGGTGCCGAAGGCCTTGTCGACATAGTCGTCGGCGATCACCGGGATCGTGCGGTCGCACAGCGGCAGGGCGACCTGCTTGCCGATCAGGTGGGCGTAACGCTCGTCTTCGGGGTGGACCATGACAGCGGTGTCGCCGAGCATCGTCTCGGGTCGGGTGGTTGCGACGACCACCGATTCGCCCGAGCCGTCGGCCAGCGGGTAGCGGATGTGCCAGAGCGAGCCGTCCTCCTCCTCGCTTTCCACTTCAAGGTCCGACACCGCGGTCTTCAGCGTCGGGTCCCAGTTGACGAGACGCTTGCCGCGGTAGACCAGGCCCTGCTCGTAGAGGCGCACGAAAGTCTCGGTCACCACGGTCGAGAGCTTCTCGTCCATCGTGAAGTACTCGTGCGACCAGTCCACGCTGTCGCCCATGCGGCGCATCTGCGTGGTGATGGTGTTGCCCGACTGCTCCTTCCATTCCCAGACGCGGGCGACGAAGTTCTTGCGGCCCAGGTCGTGGCGGCTCTGGCCCTGGGCCTGCAGCTGGCGCTCCACCACGATCTGGGTGGCGATACCGGCATGGTCGGTGCCGGGCACCCAGAGGGTGTTGGCGCCGCGCATGCGGTGGTAGCGGGCCAGCGAGTCCATCACCGTCTGGTTGAAGGCATGGCCCATGTGCAGCGTGCCGGTGACGTTCGGCGGCGGCAGCTGGATCGAGAAGGCCGGCGCACCCTCGCGCGGTGCGCCGGTGCCGCGGTAGCCTGCGCGGGCATAGCCGCGGGCCTCCCACAGCGGGCCCCAGTGCGCCTCCAGGGCGGCGGGCTCGAAGGACTTGGACAGGCTCTGGAGGCCGGGCTGGGAAAGGTCGCTCATGGCAGTCGGGCGGGCTGGGGGAAAAAGAAAACGGCACCGGAGGGGTGCCGTTCGTGCAGGTGGCGGATCGACGCCGATTTTAGCGGGGGGTGCGTCAGTCCGGCAGGTCGGCTGCGCGGCGCCACGCCTGGGCCGCCGCCGTATCGTCGCCGCGCTGCTCCGCAAGGCCGGCCAGCACCCGCCAGGCGCGGCAGCGCAGCCGGTCGGAGCGCAGTTCGCGGCTCGCCTGTTCCAGCAGTTTCTGCGCCTTGCCCCAGAGCTGCAGCCGCAGGCAGGCCATGCCGGCGAGGTACTGCAGGTACGCATCGCGCGGATTGCGCTGCTGGGCCGATTCGATCCGCGCCAGCCAGACCGGATCGACGTCTTCCAGGCTGTCTTCCAGCGCGCGGACCAGCCGGACCTCGAGCTGCTCGGGCAGGGCCGATTCGCTCGCGACGAATGCCTCCCAGGCGGGCAACAGCCAGGCGCGGGCGAGCGCCGGATCGCCGCCCAGCTGCTGCAGCCGGCGCGCTGCGTGCACGGCGAGCTCGGGCAGGTTGCGCTCGGTGGCTTCCAGCGACAGCCACGCCATGGCGAGCTGCTCGGTATCGTGGGCTTCATCGACCAGCTCGGTAGCCAAGCCGCGCACGATGCTCCGAGCCGCCGCCGGCGAGAACGCGCGGTGCTTGTGCAGCAGCCGGGCCGTGTCGAGCGCGGCGCGGGTGTGGCCGGCCAAGCGCGCCGCCTTCAGCTTGGTCCGCAACGCCAGCGTGCGGCGGGCGGCACCCTGCGGCAGCGCATCGAGCCAATCGAGCGCCGCGTCGGCGTCGCGGTCGTGCAGCGACCAGGTGGCGGCGCGCAGCTGCACGCCCTCGCGGACCTCCTGCCCCGGCGCCGACGGATTGCCGGCGGTCTGTTCGAGCGCATGCTGCAGGTGCAGCCCCCGGCCCGCACGGTCCTGCAGGGCGTGGCAGGCCTCGGCCGCCAGCAGATGCGCGAGGCCACGGACCTGCACCGCATGGGCGAGCGGCTCGCTGCTGCCGACCAGCGCCTTTTCCTGCGCGATCGCGAGTTCGGCCGCCTTGCGGGCCCGGATGAACCGGCCGGCGGTCTGGTGCGCGAGCGCGTCCAGCAGCGCCACATGCATCGCGCGCTCCTTCTGCTGGGTGCGCCAGCGGCTCGCACGCACCGGCAGGTCGATCAGCACCGACAGCGCGCGCAGCGCCGAATGGACCAGCACGAAGCCGCCGAGCAGCGCCAGCAGCACCATGTTGAGCGACAGGTCGATGCGGTAGGGCGGCCAGAACACCGTCACCGTGCCCTGGTTGTTGCCGGCGAACAGCGCGACGGCGACGGCGACGCCGAACAGCGCGAGGAACCAGAGGGCGGCGCGCATCGTCAGCGCCCGGCCGCGGCGGTCGCCAGCGCGGCAAAGGTGTCGTCGAGCCGGGGCAGGGCGCTGCCGCCGATCTGCGCCTGGGCCTGCTGCAGCAGCGACGTCGCGGTCTGCACGCGGCGTGCGGCCGGGTCGAAATAGCGGCCAAGCGCCGCCGACGCGGCGGCGAGGTCGGCGCGGGCCGCCTCGGGCTGGCGGGCGAGCACGCCGAGCCGCGCATTGACCAGCTTGAGCTTGAGGTTCTCGCGCAGGAAAAAGGACTGGTCGGGCGCGAGCAGCGCCGCTTCCGGCCGATCGATCCGGCTGACGCGCACCAGGCCGCGCAGTTCGTCGCGTACCGCGGCCCAGCCCCGCTGCAGTGCGGTACGCCACCACGGCAGTGCCGCGGCATCGCCCGGTACGTCGGTATTTGCGGCTGCGGTGGCGGTCGGGCGCGCCGCCATGCCCCCGGCCTGTGCGACGGCGTTGAGCAGCGGCAGACTGTCGACCAGCCGGACCAGCTCGTCGAGCCGCGCCAGCAGTCCGGGCGTATCAGTGGTGCCGGCCGACCGGACGCGGTCGATGTCGCGTGCGAGTGCGCGCTGCACCGGCACCAGGCGCGGCTGGGCGGCGCGTTCGATGCGCTGGTCGGCGGTGCGCATTGCGGCCAGCAGCGGCTCCACGCTGCCGGTGAGCTCGGACTGCTGCTGCGCAAGGCGCAGCGACGACTCGATGTCCACCACCAGCGTTTCGTCGCGCGAGCGCGAGAGGCTCTGCATCAGCTCTTCCAGCTGCGAACGCTGCAGGGCGACCTCGCCGAGCCGGGACTCGACCACGCCGACCCGCGTCGCGGTGTCCTGCGCGGTGTCCTGGGCCTGGCGGGCCATGGTGCGCGCCTCGATCGCCTGGGCGCCGGAATCGGCACTCTGGCGCGCCAGCTGTTCCTGGATCGACGACAGCCGCTGCCACAGCAGGACCGCGGCGACCAGGGCCACGACGGACAGCACCGCCACGCCGTAGAAGACCGGACGCGGCACGCCCGGATGCGCGGTGGGCGGCAGGCTCGCCGACGGGGTGGCAGCGGCGACCGGCAGGCCGGCCTCGGAAGCGGGCGAACTCATGCGGAGGATTCTATCGACGGGGTGACGGGCGGATCGGCGCGTGTCTCACAGCGCCGACAGGGTGTCGGCCACGGCGTCCACGGTCGGACGGCTGTGCAATACGCGGCCGAAGCCGGCGGCATGCGCGGCATCGGCGATGCGGGGATGGGTCGCCACGGCGGTCCCTTCGCGCAGCGCGGTCCCGGCGGGCAGCAGACGGACGAGATGGCCGATCGCCTCGGAGTTGCTGAAGATCCAGGCGGTCGATGCGCGGGCGAGCGCGGTCGCCGCCTGCGTCTCGTCGGGCGTCCAGGCCGGCGGTCCGCGGCGGTAGA
>CAJYQL010000004.1 GCA_913776965.1 uncultured Xylophilus sp. | reverse complement strand
CAGGGCGGCGACGGGTGCCGAGGTTCCGGACGCCGACAAGCCCCTGGCGGGTCAGGCCGTCCACTATGCCCCCGGGCTTGGACTGGGAGCCGCCTATGCCGTTGCGGCCAAGTTCCGGCCAGCAGTCACGACCGGTTACGGCGGCGCCTTCGGCATCGCTGCGGCGACCCTGCTCGACGAGGCAGCGGTGTTTGCGGTTGGTCTTGGTAAGGCACCATGGAAGGCGGATCTGAAAACCACGATCTACGGCTATGCCTCTCATCTTGTCTTCGGCGGCGCGGCCGGGCTTGTGCGGCGGCAGGCGCGCGCAATTCTTTTTCGCAGGTCAAACTGATCTGCCGACAACTCTTTGCAATCCAAGGAGTTATGCAACCGTCACGACCAGATGCCTCAGACGATCGAACCATTGAACCAAGAGAGGATGCCCATGACCAAGAGCGCCCTGCTGGCCGGTTTCGCCAGCCTCGCCGCGCTTTGCGCCACCGCCGCCTCCGCCCAGCGTGCCGCCTCGCCGCTAACCCAGGTGGCGCAGTTCGAACACCAGGCGACAGGCGTGGCGGTAGCGGTCGACGGTCGCCGCTTCGTCAACTTCCCGCGCTGGACCGACGACGCGCCGATCTCGGTCGCCGAGGTGATGAAGGACGGCTCGTTGCGCCCCTACCCTGACGCCAACTGGAACGCCTGGCGCAACGCCAAGGCGAATGAGCTGCCGGTGGGAAACCACTTCGTGTGCGTCCAGTCGATCGTGCCGGACGGCCAGGGCAACTTGTGGATCGTCGATCCCGGAGCGCCCGGCAACGAAAAGATCCTACCCGGCGCGCCCAAGCTGGTGAAGATCGACCTCAAGACCAACCAAGTCACCAATATCATCCCCGTGCCGGAGGATGTCGCGCTGCAGGGGACATACCTGAACGACATCCGCTTCTCGCCCGATGGCAAGATGGGCTACATCACCGACAGCGGGACGCGCGGAGCGATCATAGTCGTCGATCTGGACAGTGGCGAGAGCTGGCGCGCGCTTGACGGGCATTTCTCGACACAAGTCGACAAGACGGTCGCCGTCGCCCTTGACGGCCAGCCGCTGCGCCGGCCCGACGGGCGTCAGCCGATGTTCGCCGCCGACGGCATTGCGATCAGCAAGGACGGGCGGACGCTCTACTATCAAGCGCTGACCGGCAAGACGCTCTACTCCATCGACACCCGGCTGCTGGCCCGCGACGTCGAGGATGCCCAGCGCCGGTCCTCCGTGAAGACGGTCGCGCAGAGCCAGGTCGCCGATGGCTTATGGATGAGCAAGGCGGGCGTGCTCTACGTCACTTCGCCCACCGACTACTCGATCAAGCGGCTACGCGGCAGCTTGCTGGAGACGGTACTGACCGACCCACGGCTGCGCTGGCCCGATACTTTCGCGGAAGGGCCGGACGGAAAGATCTACGTCACCGCCAGCCACATCCAGGACACCATGTGGTTCAAGCCTGGAGCGCCGCCGTCGATCCGTACGGAACTGTTCTCCTTCGCGCCCGCGCGCTGATCCCTGCATTTACACCCGAGACGCGACCCATGACTTACTTGCACTACAGCCCCGACATCGAACAGCCTGACGAGGACGAGCAGGCGACGATCGACGGCATCATCCAGGGCATGACCCAGCAGTCCGAAACTGTAGAAAAGCGCGAGCACCACGCCGTGCGCGCCAGCCACGCCAAGAGCACCGCTTGTGCCATCGGCACGCTGACGATCCCGGACGACCTTCCGCCCGAACTGGCGCAGGGCCTGTTCGCACGCAGCGGCAGCTACGATGTCGCGGTCCGGTTCGCGCAAGGTCCCGGCGAGACGCTGGGCGACCGCGTCTCGACCCACCGCGGCATGTCGATCAAGGTCTTCGGCGTCGAGGGCGAGAAGCTACCCGGCCATGACGCCGATACGCAGGACTTCGTGCTGGCGACCGGGCCGACTTTCCCCTCCGGCACCGCCAAGGGTTTCCTGCGCGACGGCACGGTGATCGGCAAGGCGACCGGCTTGCCCGAGACCGCTAAGAGCTCGGTGTCTAGTCTGGCGCGCAACCTCAACAAAGTGCTCGGCACCGTGGCATCGCCGAGCGCGTTGGCGGACTTCTTCGGTCATCCGTTCAGCCATCCGCTGGGCGACAGCTACTTCAGCCAGGCGCCGCTGCGCTGGGGCGACTACGTGGCCAAGGTCGCCGCGTTCCCCGCCTCGACCTACCAGGATGGCCTGCGCAACTGGCAGCTCGATCCCCATCAAGACGAAGACGGCTTCCGCCACGCCGCGGTGGCGTTCTTCGATGAGCATGACGTCGTCTTCGAACTGCGCGTGCAACTCTGGGCCAATGCCAAGACCCAGCCGATCGAGGACGCCTCGGTCGAGTGGCCGGCGCAGGACAGCCAGTACCGCGCCGTCGCCACCATCCGTCTCCCACGCCAGCAGGCCTACTCGCCAGAGCGGGTGCGCTACTTCGACGAAGTCATGACCTTCCGCCCGGCGCATAGCCTGGCAGCGCATCGCCCGCTTGGATCGGTGATGCGCGCAAGGTTGCAGGTCTACCAGGCACTCAGCACCTTTCGCCACCGAGAGAATGGCGTGGTCGAAGCCAATACAGCTCGCATCGAGGACATTCCCGCATGAACGAAGCCGTCACTCTCGATCGCGCCTCCGGTGCCCGCGTCGCCTCCGAACCCATTGGGAGCATTCCGCTGGCGTTCACGCTGAATGGCGAAGCGCGGCACCTTCATGTCTCGCCTTGGACCACCTTGCTGGACCTGCTGCGCGACACGCTCGACCTCACCGGCAGCAAGAAGGGCTGCGACCACGGCCAGTGCGGTGCCTGCACCGTACTGATCGATGGGAAGCGGATGAACTCGTGCCTGAAGCTTGCGGTCACGCTCGACGGGCACGATGTAACGACGATCGAGGGGCTGGGTCAGCCCGGCGACCTTCACCCGCTGCAAGCCGCCTTCATCGAGCATGACGCATTTCAATGTGGCTATTGCACGCCTGGCCAGATCTGCTCGGCGCAAGGCCTTATCAACGAAGGTCATGCGAAAAGCCGCGAGGATGTGCGCGAGCAGATGAGCGGCAACCTTTGCCGCTGCGGCGCTTATCCCAATATTGCCGACGCCGTGCTCGAGGTGCTGGGCACGGAGAAGAGCGAATGATCCGCTTCGATTACGCGCGGCCGACCGCAGTCGCCGAGGCGCTGCAGGCAGGTGCCGGCACGCACACCGCCTATCTCGCCGGCGGCACCAACCTAGTCGACCTGATGAAGGAGAATGTCGCACGGCCCTTGCAGGTGGTCGACATCAACCGCTTGCCCTTGAACCGGATTGAGGAGCTTGACGGCGGCGGGCTGCGGCTGGGCGCGCTCGTCAACAACAACGACACTGCCTATGACAGCCGCGTACAGGAGCGCTATCCGCTGCTGGCCTCCGCGATCCTGGCCGGCGCCTCGCCGCAGTTGCGCAATGCCGCGACCAACGGCGGCAACCTCAACCAGCGCACCCGGTGCTATTACTTCTACGACGTCGACACGCCGTGCAACAAGCGCAACCCCGGCGAGGG
>CAJYQL010000003.1 GCA_913776965.1 uncultured Xylophilus sp. | reverse complement strand
TCGATGCCGTCCAGCACGTCCAGCTTGGTGATGCACAGGCCCGACAGGCCGTTGACCTGGGCCGAGCGCTTGAGCAGCGCGGCATCGAACCAGCCGCAGCGGCGCGAGCGGCCGGTGGTCACGCCCTTCTCGGCGCCCACGGTCGAGAGGTGGTAGCCCACGGTGCCGGGCTTCTCCCAGTCCAGCTCGGTGGGGAACGGACCACCGCCCACGCGGGTGCAGTAGGCCTTGGTGATGCCCAGCACGTAGTGCAGCATGCCCGGGCCCACGCCCGAGCCGGCGGCGGCATTGCCGGCCACGCAGTTGCTGGAGGTGACGTAGGGGTAGGTGCCGTGGTCCACGTCCAGCAGCGTGCCCTGCGCGCCTTCGAACAGCAGGTTGGCGCCCTGGCGGTGCGCATCGTTCAGTTCGCGCGACACGTCGGCGATCATCGGCTTCAGCAACTCGGCATGCTTCATCGACTCGTCGTAGACGGCATCGAACTCCACCGCCGGCGCGCCGAGCACCTGGGTCAGCACATGGTTGTGCAGCTCCAGCAGCACGCGCAGCTTCTCCGCGAAACGCTCGGGATGCTTCAGGTCCTGCACCCGCAGCGCACGGCGGGCGATCTTGTCCTCGTAGGCCGGACCGATGCCGCGGCCGGTGGTGCCGATCTTCTCGATGCCGCCCTTCTCGCGGAAGGCTTCGCGCGCCACGTCGAGCGCGGCGTGGAACGGCAGGATCAGCGGGCAGGCCTCGCTGATCCGCAGGCGGGACCGCACTTCGACGCCCGCCTTCTCCAGCCCTTCGATCTCCTCGAACAGCTTGGCGGCCGACAGCACCACGCCGTTGCCGATGTAGCACTTCACGCCAGGGCGCATGATGCCGCTCGGGATCAGGTGCAGCGCGGTCTTCACGCCGTTGATGACCAGCGTGTGGCCGGCGTTGTGGCCGCCCTGGAAGCGCACGACGCCCTGCGCGCTCTCGGTGAGCCAGTCCACCAGCTTGCCCTTGCCTTCGTCGCCCCACTGGGTGCCGACCACGACCACGTTGCGGCCGGCGACCGGCCCGTTCGTCTTGCTCATTTCGATCTCGGGAAATCAGTTCAAAGGGAATGCACGGTCCACGCGCCGGCGCTATGCACCAGTTCGCGGTCGCAACGGAATTCGTCGACTTCGCTCTCGTGGCCCGGCATCACGCAGACCACGGTCTCGCCGCTGGCGCGCAGTGCGCCGATCGCCTGGCCCAGCGCGACGTCGTCGGCCCAGGGTGCGCGGATCGCCGCGCGCAACGGCCGCGGGCGGGCGACGGCCACCAGCTCGCGCAGGTCCAGGCTGAAACCCACCGCCGGCCGGTTGCGGCCGAAGACGGCACCCACCGCGTCGTAGCGGCCGCCGCGCACCAGCGCGTCGCTCGCGCCCGGCACGTAGATGGCGAACCGTGCGCCACTGTAGTACGCATAGCCGCGCAGGTCGGCGAGGTCGAAGCTCGCGCGCCCCGGCGGCAATGCACGCGCCAGGCGCCGCAGGCCGGCGATCACCGGCTGCAGTGCGGGGAACGCCTGGAGGACGTGCTCGGCCTCGTCCAGCACCGACACGTCGCCGTAGAGCTGCACCAGCGCGCGCAGCGCTTCACGCACCGGAGGCGGCAGGTCGCGGGTCAGCGTAGCCAGCGCACTGGAATCCTTGGAGGCAAGCGCGGCGTGCAGGTCGGCAAGCTGTGCATCTGTGACGGCCACGCCGTCGAGCAGCGCCTGCGGGATGCGGGCATCGCCCAGATCGACCTGGAAGCCTTCCACCGGTGCGGCGCGCAGGCAATCGAGCGCCAGCCGCAGGATTTCCAGGTCGGCTTCGATGCCGGCGTGGCCGTAGATCTCGGCGCCGAACTGCAGCGGTTCGCGGGTCGCATGCGGACGGCCGGGCCGGGTGTGGACCACCGGGCCGCAATAGCAGAGCCGGGTCACGCCGCGGCGGTTCAGCAGGTGGGCGTCGATCCGTGCCACCTGCGGCGTGGTGTCAGCCCGCAGGCCCAGCGTGCGACCGGAGAGCTGGTCGACCAGCTTGAAGGTCTGCAGATCCAGCGCTTCGCCGGTGCCGGTGAGCAGCGACTCCAGGTGCTCCAGCAGCGGCGGCATCACCAGCTCGTAGCCGTAGCTGCGCGCCGTGTCCAGCAGATCGCGGCGGAGTTCTTCGATGTGGCGTGCCTCGGACGGCAGGACATCGGCAATGTGATCCGGCAGGACCCAGGCGGACATGGAAAAACGGGGCGCTGTTAAAAAGGCGATTCTACCGACACGCGCCTGTCACCTTCGTGCAGGCGGAGTCGTGTCGCATCACGACACCAACCAGAGCAGCGCCAGGCCGCAGGCGATGCTCGCGAGGCCGAAGAAGCGCAGCTGGCCGTCGCGCAACTGGAGCAGCTGGCCGAACGTGCGCCGCCAGCCGCCGGGCGATGCGAAGGGCAGCAGCCCCTCGATCACCAGCACCAGGGCCAGCGCGGTCCAGAGGCTGTCGGAGTCCACCGATGAGCGTGGTGTCAGCGGCGCGGCGCAGCGGCTGCCGGCTGCGATGCGCCTGAGGCGGTGCCGCCGCGGAACACCCGGAAGAATTCCGACGACGACGGGTCGGCGACCACCACGTCGCCCTTCTTCCCCATGCTTGCGCGATAGGCCTCCAGGCTGCGGTAGAACTGCGCGAACTGCGCGTCGCGGCCGAATGCCTCGCCGTAGACGCGCGCGGCCTCGGCATCGCCCTCGCCCTTGATCTTCTGGGCATCACGGTACGCGTTGGCGATCGCCACCTCGCGCTGGCGGTCGGCATCGGCGCGGATCTTCTCGCCCTCGGCGGCGCCGGTGGAGCGCAGTTCGTTGGCAACGCGCTTGCGCTCGGCTTCCATGCGGCGGTAGACCGACTCGGTGATCGCCTCGACGTAATCGACGCGGGTGATCCGCACGTCCACCACGTCCACGCCCCACGGCTTCGAACCCTTCACCACTTCCAGCACCTCGCGCTTGACGTCGTTCATCAGTTCGTCGCGCTTGAGCGAGATCAGGTCGCGCACCGTGCGACGGTTGATTTCTTCCTGGAACGCATTGCGGACCACGCGGTTGAGCTGATTGGCACCGGCGGTTTCATCCAGACCGACGTTGCGGATGTACTGCGACGGGTCGGTGATGCGCCAGCGCACATACCAGTCGATGACGACCCGCTGCTTTTCGGCGGTCAGCATCGACTCGGTGTCGGTGCTGTCGAGCGTCAGCAACCGGCGGTCGATGTACGAGACGTTCTGGAACGGCGGCGGCAGCTTGACGTGCAGGCCGGGCTGCGCCACCACCTCCTTGATCTGGCCGAGCGCATAGACCACGCCGAACTGGCGCTGGTCCACGACGAACAGCATGGAACTGGCAAGCGCCAGCGCGACGAGGATGGACGAAGCAATGAAACCGATTCTGTTCACGACGGACTCCTAGCGCGATTCACGGTCACGCGAGCGGCCGGAATCCCGGTTCCGCACGTCGCTCGAGAAGGTCGGCGCCGAAGACGACGGACCGGCCGCCGGGGAGGTGGTAGCTGCGGCAGCGGCATCGCTGCCGGGTGCCGCGGGCGAATTCGCGCCCTGCTGCATCAGCTTGTCGAGCGGCAGGTACAGCAGGTTGGAACCCTGGCGCGAATCGACCAGCACCTTCGACACGTTGCTGTAGATGCTCTGCATCGTCTCCAGGTACATCCGGTCGCGGGTCACCTGCGGCGCCTTCTGGTACTCGGTGTATATCGACAGGAAGCGCTGCGCATCGCCCTGCGCCTGCGCGACGATCCGGGCCTTATAGGCCTCCGATTCTTCCTTCAGGCGGGACGCGGTACCGGCTGCGCGCGGAATCACGTCGTTGGCGTAGGCCTGCGCATCGTTCTTCGCACGCTCGCGCTCCTGGCCGGCCTTCAGCACGTCGTCGAACGCCGCCTGCACCTGCTCGGGCGGACGCACGCCGCCCTGCTGAAGGTTGATGCCGACGATCTCGATGCCGACTTCGTACCGGTCGAGGATGGACTGCATCAGCTTGCGCACCCGCGGCGCGATCTGGTCTCGCTCTTCGGCGAGCGCCGAATCCATCTTCATCGAGCCGACGACTTCGCGCACCGAACTCTCTGCCACCTGCACCACCGTGCCGGCCGGGTCGCGGCTATTGAACAGGTACTGCCGTGCGTCGTTCAGGCGGTACTGCACCGCGAACTTGATCTCGACGATGTTCTCGTCCTGCGTCAGCATCGCGGACTCGCGCAGGCCGGTCGACTTGATAACCGCATCGCGGCCCACGTCCACCGAGCGGATCTGCGTGACGAACACCAGCTCGTGGCGCTGGATCGGATACGGCAGGCGCCAGTTGAAACCGGCGCCGACCGTCGACTTGTATTTGCCGAACTGGGTGATGACCGCCTGCTGGCCTTCCTGCACGATGAAGAAGCCGGTGCCGAGCCAGAGCAGCACGACGACCGCCGCGATCAGGCCGAGACCCATCCCGGCGTTCTGCATGTCGGGCTGGAAACCGCCGCGGTTGCCGCCGCCGGAACCGCCCCCCGAGCCGCCCCGGCGGCCACCGAACAGTCCGCCGAGCTTGCGGTTGAAATCGCGCCAGAGTTCGTCGAGGTCCGGCGGTCCCTGGTTGGGGCCCTGCCCGCGCGGGCGGTGGGGCGGCTGCGGCGGGGGCGGTGGAGGGGGTGGCGGCGGCAGACCGCCCTGCCCCTGCTGCCCAGTCGGACGCGCACCATCGCGGGCGTCGTCGTCGCTGCGTCCCCAGCGCGGATCGTTCAGATTGAACATCCCTCTGAGCCGTCCCGGCAGCATGGACCAAGGACGGCCCTGAATATTGAGAGTCATGCGCGAAGTCCCACTGTGACGCCGTGAAAAATTGTGCGATTGTGCCGAATCAATCCGGCTCCCCTGCCAATGGGTCCGCCGGTGCTGGGGGCTTGGTCGAGCTGCCGGCCACCGCCCGCGCCGCCAGCGCGGTGCGGAGTGCCGGCAGGCCCTCGCCCGACCGGGCGCTGACGAACAAGCGGGGCACCTGCCGCCCGTCGAGTTCGTAGGTGTCTTCCAGCTCCGCCGGACGCCGCTCCGGCGGCACCGCATCAAGCTTGTTGAAGACGAGCAGCTGCGGAATGTCGGACGCGCCGATCTCCGCCAGGACCCGCTGGACCTGCTCGATCTGCTCGGGAAACGCGTCGTTGGCGCCATCGACCACATGCAGCAGCAGGTCAGCATCCACCGCTTCCTGCAGCGTGGCCTGGAACGCATCGACCAGCCCGTGCGGCAGGTCGCGGATGAAGCCGACCGTGTCGGACAGCGACACCGACCGCGCAGCCTCGCCGAGATACAGCTGGCGGGTGGTGGTGTCGAGCGTCGCGAACAGCTGGTCGGCCGCATAGGTGCGGGCCTTGACCAGCGCATTGAACAGCGTCGACTTGCCGGCGTTGGTGTAGCCCACAAGCGAGATGTTGAAGGTGTCGCGGCGCTCGCGCTGGCGGCGCTGGGTGCCGCGCTGCTTCTTCACCTTGGCCAGCCGCTCCTTGGTGCGCTTGATCGTGTCGCCGATCATGCGACGGTCGAGTTCGATCTGCTTTTCGCCCGGGCCGCCCCGGACGCCGGCCCCGCCGGTCTGTCGCTCCAGGTGGGACCAGCGGCGGACCAGCCGGGTGCTGAGGTACTGCAGCCGTGCCAGCTCGACCTGCAGCTTGCCTTCGTGGCTGCGCGCGCGCTGCGCGAAGATCTCGAGGATCAGCAGCGTGCGGTCGTACACCGGACGGTCGAGATGCCGCTCCAGGTTGCGCTGCTGCGCCGGACTGAGGGCCTGGTCGAAGAGTATTTCGAGCGCGCCGTGATGCTCGGCAAGCATGCGGATCTCGTCTGCCTTGCCGCTGCCGATGAACAGCGCCGCATCGGGCGCCTTGCGCCGCGCGACGATGCGCGCGACCGGCTGCAGGCCGGCGGTCTGGGCGAGAAGGCCCAACTCTTCCAACGTATCGTCGAAATGCGGCAGACCGAAATCCACCCCGACCAGAACGACGGGTGCGGGCGTACGGACGGAAACGTCGGAACTCAAGTGGTGGAGATGCGCTTGGGCGCCGCCGCACCGGGCGGACGGCGCCATGCCAGATCAGGCTGCGTTGTCGGTGTCGGACGGATCGGCGGTCGAGAAATTCACCGCACGGCCGGGAACGATCGTGGAGATCGCATGCTTGTAGACCATCTGCGTCACGGTATTGCGCAGCAGCACCACATACTGGTCGAAGGACTCGATCTGGCCCTGCAGCTTGATGCCGTTGACGAGGTAGATGGAGACCGGCACGTGCTCGCGGCGGAGCGTGTTGAGGAACGGGTCCTGAAGGAGTTGGCCTTTGTTGCTCACGATATGTTCCGTGTTCAAGAGATGTTGTTGTAAAGGTTCACCTTAACACACGCTTTTTCGAAGACCGGACGTCGGTGACGAATTTCCACAAGAAAGCGAGCG
Organism: uncultured Xylophilus sp.; assembly: GCA_913776965.1. GTDB lineage: Bacteria > Pseudomonadota > Gammaproteobacteria > Burkholderiales > Burkholderiaceae_C > Xylophilus. The sequence goes on along the minus strand of CAJYQL010000003.1, from coordinate 21,177 downwards.
CATGCGTCTGCGCAGCCATCGCAGGCTGCGCGTCAGCGCTCTTCCTTGTCCGCGTACGGATTGCTCGAGGTCTTCATCTCGATGCGCAGGGGCGTGCCGACGAGGTCGAACTCCTTGCGGAACCGGCCTTCCAGGAAACGCTTGTAGGCGTCCGTCACATGCTCCAGCGAATTGCCGTGGATCACGATCACCGGCGGATTCATGCCGCCCTGGTGGGCGTACCGCATCTTCGGACGGAACATGCCGGCACGCTGCGGACTCTGGAACTGAACCGCCTCCTGCAGCAGGCGCGTCAGCACCGGCGTCGACATCTTGCGTGTCGCGGCACGGTGGGCCTGTGCGATCGACGACCACAGCGGACCCAGTCCCTGGCGCTTCTTGGCCGAGATGAAATGCACCGACGCGAAACGCAGGAACGCGAGACGCGTCTCGATCGAGCGCTGCAGGAGTTCGCGCTGGTAGGCGTCCACCGCCTCCCACTTGTTCACCGCGACGACGACCGCGCGGCCGCTCTCGAGGATGTAGCCGGCGATATGGGCGTCCTGGTCGGTAATGCCCTGCGTCGCATCGAGCAACAGCAGCACGACGTTGGACGATTCGATCGCCTGCAGCGTCTTCACGACCGAGAACTTCTCGATCGCCTCGAACACGCGTCCCTTGCGGCGCAAACCGGCGGTATCGACCAGCTCGAACCGCTGACCCTCGCGCTCGAACGGCACGCTGATCGCATCGCGGGTGGTGCCCGGCATGTCGAACGCGACCAGGCGTTCCTCGCCGAGCCAGGTGTTGATCAGCGTCGACTTGCCGACGTTGGGCCGGCCCGCGACGGCGAGCTTGATCGGCGCATCGTCCGCGGCGTCGGTGTCGTCCTCAGGTTCCGGCAGGTTCAGCGGCTCCAGCGCGAGTTCGACCAGGCTGCGCACACCTTGCCCGTGCGCGGCCGAGACCGGAACGACCTCGCCCAAGCCTAGCTCGAAGAATTCGGCGAGCTGCACGCCCTCCTTCATGCCTTCGGCTTTGTTGGCGACCAGCACGCAGGGCTTGCCCAGACGGCGCAGGTAGTTCGCGATGTCGTGGTCCTGCGCGGACACGCCGGCGCGGGCATCGACGACGAACACGACCACATCGGCTTCCGCGACCGCCTGCTGCGTCTGCCGGGCCATCTCCTTGAAGATGCCGGAGCCGGCATCGGGCTCGAACCCGCCGGTATCGATGACGATGTATTCGCGCTTACCCTGGCGGCCGTTGCCGTAGTGGCGGTCGCGGGTCAGGCCGGCGAAGTCGGCGACGATCGCGTCGCGCGACTTGGTCAGGCGGTTGAAGAGCGTCGACTTGCCGACGTTGGGGCGCCCGACGAGCGCGATGACGGGTTTCATGGACATCCGGCCTGCGGCATCCTCACTCGGGCACGAAGCCGAAGACGCCGCCGCTGCGGGTCACGACCACGAGGGTGTCGCCGACCGCGACCGGCGCCGCGGCGACGGCGGTGCCGTCGGTGGTCAGCCGGTTGAGCGGCGCGCCGTCCTCGCGCGACAGCATATGCACGTTGCCGCTGTTGTCGCCGAAGACGACCGAGCGGCCAAGCACCAGCGGTGCGGTCAGCTGGCGGTAGCGGAGGTTCTCGACCGTCCACGCCTTCTCGCCGTCCGCACGGCGCCACGACGACACGAAGCCGTTCGCCTCCGTCCCGTAGATGCGCGCATCGTCGCCGTCCACGCCCGCATAGCCGTTGGCAGGCTTGGTCCAGAGCAGCTGGCCGCGGGTCGCATCGACGCAGCCGACGGCTGCCTGGAACGCGCGGGTACAGACGACACCGTCGAGGCGGCTGACCCGTCCGACCAGATCGACCAGCCGTTCCACGTCGTTGGTGCCGCGCGGCGATGCGATCGGCGCCTCCCAGCGCAGGCTGCCGTTGTCCGGATTCAAGCCGGCCAGGCGGCCCGACAGGCCGGCCACCAACGTGTCGCCCACCGCCAGCAGCACGCCCGAATGGCGCAGTACCAGCGCCTCGCCCGGTCGCTGCTGCAGCCAGATGCGGCGGCCGCTCTGGCCGTCGAAAGCCGAGACGGAACGGTCGGCCGCCAGCACGAAGACCCGGCCACCGGCAACGAAGGGCGCGGTGAACGACTCGGCCTGGAGTTTGGTGCGCCAGCGTTCGCGACCGTCGGCGAAGGCGACCACGTCGTTGTTGCGGGTGACGACGGCGGTCAGGGCTCCGTCGCTGCCGACGCCGGCCGACAGCGGCGCGCCGGCGCCGGCGCGCCAGGCTTCGCGGCCGGTTGCACCGTCCAGCGCGACGACCGTGCCGTCGGTGCTCGCCAGCATCACGCGGCTGCCGCTGACCTGCGGCGTCAGGGCGAAATCGACTGCGCCGACCTTTGCGGCCCAGGCCTGGCGCACGCCGACCTTGACGATGTTGGGCCCGAGCGGAGCCGGCTCCGGTCGCTTGCTGCCGAACCAGCCGCCCACGGTGGACGTGATGCCCGACACGGCCGAGCAACCCGCTAGCGATGCTACCAAAACGATAGCTGTAAGCGCACGCCCCGCCTGCGTAAACCCTCGAAAATCATGCGACATCGGTCATTACTCCCTTCACGGCTTGGCCGGTGTGGCGGGTGCGGCTGCGGTGGCCCCCGCTGCGGTCGGATCGACGCCGAGCGCGTTGAGCTTCACTTCCACCAGCCGGCGGTAGTCGGATGCGGCGTCGGTGTCCTTCCACGCCGACCGGTAGGCGGCGATCGCGTCGTCCCGCTTGCCTTGCGCGGCCAGGACGTCGCCGCGCCGGTCGGCGGCCAGTCCGGCGAAGCCGGTCGGCCAGGTGCCGTCGAGCTGCTTGAGCGCATCGTCGTAGCGCTTCGCATCCAGGTGGATCGCTGCCAGACGGAGCCGCGCCACGGCCTGGAGGCCGGGATCGGTGCCTTTGTCCGCGACCCAGCCGAGGGCCGCCTGCGCACCGTCGGCGTTGTTCTTGTCGTAGAGCGCCTTGGCTGCTGCCAGACCGGCCTGCTGCGCATAGGTGGTGCGGCCGAACTTGTCGCGGATGTCATGGAAGGCGCGTTCCACCCGGGCGGTGTCGCCGGCCTGCGCGGCGCGATCGACTTCGTCGTAGAGGATCGAGGCCTGGGCCGCCTGGCTGCGCTGCCACCAGCGGTAGCCGTTCCAGCCGGCCAGCGCGAGCAGCGCGACGAGCAGGACGGCGGTGATCAACGTTCCCCAGCGTTCCCAGAAATGTTTGAGCTGGTCGAGCTGTTCTTGTTCTTCGAGGTCGAGATGGGTGGCCATGCGTATCCGGGATCGGTGGCGGGAGTGCCTGCGTCAGGTGCGGGATTGTAGGGTCGGCCCCCAGACGCCGACGGCGTCGAGCCGCTCGGTACGCTGGGCGCCCGCGCCGTCGCGCAGCGCCTTGATGGTGACGGTGCCGGCCGCGAGTTCGTCGGTGCCGAAGACCAGCGCGTAGGCGGCACCACTGGCGTCGGCTTTCTTGAACTGCGACTTGAAGCTGCCGGGGCCGTCGGCGCCCCCGGCATGCATCTGCACCTGCGCACCCTGCGCACGCAGGGCCTGCAGCAGCGGGAACACCTGCGACAATGCAGCATAGTCCGGCACGATCGCATAGGCGTCGGGCGCGGGCGCGTTCGCCGCATGGCCCTGCGTGGCGAGCAGGTCCAGCACCCGCTCCAGCCCCATGCCCCAGCCGACCGCCGGCGTCGGCTTGCCGCCGAGGACCTCGAACAGCCCGTCGTAGCGCCCGCCGCCGCAGAGCGTGCCCTGCGCGCCGAGTTCGGTCGTGATGAACTCGAACACCGTGTGGGTGTAGTAGTCCAGCCCGCGCACCAAGCGCGGATTGATCCGCCACGCGATGCCGCACGCGGTCAGCAGCTGCTGGACCGTCTCGAAGTGCCGGCGCGACGCGTCGCCCAAGTAGTCGAGCAGCTGCGGCGCCGCTTCCACCATCGACTGCATCGCCGGATTCTTGGTGTCGAGGATGCGCAGCGGATTACTGTGCAGGCGACGGCGGGCATCCTCGTCGAGCAGGTCGGCGTGCTGTTCGAAATGTGCGATCAGCGCTGCACGGTGGGCCTGCCGCTCGGCCGGCACGCCCAGGCTGTTGAGCTCGACACGAAAATTCTGCAGGCCGAGGGTGCGGAGCAGCTCGTGGGCCAGCAGCATCAGTTCCGCATCGACTTCCGGTCCGCCGAAGCCGAGCGCCTCGGCGCCGAGCTGGTGGAACTGGCGGTAGCGGCCGCGCTGCGGCCGCTCGTGGCGGAACATCGGGCCGGTGTACCAGAGGCGCTTGCCGCCGTCGTAGGTCAGGTTGTGCTCGATCGCCGCTCGGGCCACGCCCGGCGTGTTCTCCGGCCGCAGCGCCAGCTCGTCGCCGTTGAGCCGGTCCTGGAACGCGTACATCTCCTTTTCGACGATGTCGGTGGTCTGGCCGGTACCGCGCACGAACAGCGCGGTGGGCTCCACGATCGGCGTGCGGATGTTGCGGTACGCGTGGCGCCGCATCACGTCGCGCACGGTCTGTTCGAGCGCTTCCCAGCGGGCGGCCTCGGTCGGCAGGATGTCGTTCATGCCCTTGACGCCGGCGATCTTCGTCGCCTTCGCCATAGGGGGCGGTGCCGCAACCGCGGCGCTGGAAATGTCTGGCATGTCGGGAGTCAGGCAGTCGCCGCCGGGACGGTGGCGGTCGTGCCGAAGCGTTGTTCGATGTAGCGCTCGACGAGCTGGTGGAATTCGGTGGCGATGTTGTCGCCGCGCAAGGTCAGCGCCTTTTCTCCGTCGATGAAGACCGGTGCGGCTGGTGCCTCGCCGGTGCCGGGCAGACTGATGCCGATGTCGGCATGCTTGCTTTCGCCCGGCCCGTTGACGATGCAGCCCATCACCGCGACCTTGAGGCCTTCGACGCCGGGATAGCGGTTACGCCACACCGGCATCTGCATGCGCAGGAAATCGTCGATCTGCTTGGCGAGTTCCTGGAACGTCGTGCTGGTGGTGCGGCCGCAGCCCGGGCAGGCGGTGACGCTCGGCACGAACATGCGCAGTCCGAGCGACTGCAGGATCTCGGACGCGACCACCACTTCCTGGGTGCGCGCCTCGCCCGGCTGCGGCGTGAGCGACACGCGGATCGTGTCGCCGATACCTTCCTGCAGCAGCAGCGACAGCGCGGCGGTCGACGCCACCGTGCCCTTCGTGCCCATGCCGGCCTCGGTCAGCCCCAGGTGCAGCGGGTTGTCGCAGCGGCGGGCCAGCTCGCGGTAGACCGACACCAGGTCCTGCACACCGCTGACCTTGCACGACAGCATCACCTGGCTCGGGTCCATGCCGATTCGGGCCGCCAGTTGGGCGGAATCGATCGCCGAGGTGATCAGCGCCTCGTACATCACCTGCCGCGCCTCCCACGGCACCGGACGGCGGCTGTTCTCGTCCATCAGTTCGCCGAGCAGTTCCTGGTCCAGGCTGCCCCAGTTCACGCCGATGCGGACCGGCTTGTTCCAACGCAGCGCCGCGTCGATCATCTGGCCGAACTGCTTGTCGTGCTTGTCGCCCTTGCCGACGTTGCCGGGGTTGATCCGGTATTTCGACAGCGCCTCGGCGCAGGCCGGGTAGTCGGTCAGCAGCCGGTGGCCGTTGTAGTGGAAGTCGCCGATCAACGGCACATCGATGCCCATCCGGTCGAGCTGTTCGCGGATGTAGGGCACCTGTGCCGCGGCCTCGGGCGTGTTGACCGTGATCCGCACCAGTTCGGAGCCGGCCTGCGCCAGCTCCTTGACCTGGATCGCGGTGCCGATCGCATCGACCGTGTCGGTGTTGGTCATCGACTGCACCCGCACCGGCGCATCGCCGCCGACGGTCACGACACGGCTGCCCCAGACGACCTGGCCCTGCCGCGAGCGGCGGGCGGCAGGACGGGACACCTCGATGGGCGCGGCATCGGCAGCGCGGGTCAGATCGTTCACGTCACTTCACCTCGAAACGCGCGACGTTGTTGCGCGCGATGGATGTCAGGTCGAAAGGCCGGCCCCGCACCTGGACCTCGGTGGCGTCGGCACGGCCGACCACGACGGCCAGCGGCGGCTCGCCGCTGATGCTGTCGGTCGCGCCGGCGGTGAGCAGCTTCTGCATCACTACAGCGCCCCGGGCGTCGGTCACCTTGATCCAGGAATCGCCCGTGGCCTTGAACGACACGAGCCCTGCGGGTGTTGCCGCCTCCACTGGTACCGACACGGTCGGTGCCGCTGCCGGAGCAGCTGCCGGCGGCGGCGACACAGGTGCCGAGGCAGCGGAGGGTTCGGGCGGTATCGGCTGCGCCGACGGCACCGATTCCATGACGGTGCCTGCCGGTGAAGGCACCGCTCCGGCGGAGACTGCCTCGGACGACGACCCTGCCGGCGGCGCCATACGTTCCTGCAACGCCTGCTTCCACCTGCTCCATCGTTCCGACGGCACCAGGACGAGACCGAGCGCGCCCACCAGCAGCACCCCGACGGCGACCAGCACCGGCCGCGACACCGCAGGCGCGCCCCCTGCCGCACGTGCGGGCGGAGCGCGGAAACTCGGCGCGTCGGCGACCCGGCTCCCCTCTTCCAGCGGCAGCGGCTTGCGCTGCGGCAGCCGGGCCAGGATCGGCGCCGCGTCGATCTTGAGCGCCCGGCACACGCTGCCGGCCAGCGCCCGCACGAACGGCGGATCGGGCAGCAGATCGAAACGGTCGGCCTCCAACGCTTCCAGTCGTGCGACCGGCACCTTCAACGCGCCCGCGAGCGCCGCGATATGGATCCCTGCAGCTTCCCGCGCCGCGCGCAACTGCGCACCCGCACCACCGACCGACGGATCGGTCGTGTCCACCTGCTGGCCGTCATTCATCGAATGCCCCCCGATCCAAGGCCGCCCGCTCGACCGACAGCGGGAACCGCTTGCGCAGTTGGTCGGCCAGTTGCTGCGATGCGACGCGGTCCTCCAGCCGACGCTCCACGCGCACGCCCAGCCAGAGCGATTCGGCGGTCGCGTAATCGCTGTTGTTCACCCGGCGGATGTAGAACTGCGCCCGCTGGTATTCGCGGCGTTGGTACAGCAGGTTCGCCAGCGTGAATCCGGTGATCGGATTGCCCGGGTCGATCTCGTAGGACTTCGACAGGATGCGTTCGGCCTCGGCGGGCTGGCCGGCACGGACTTCGCACAGGCCCATGGTCATCAGTGTCTTCGCCTTGTCGGCATAGCCCGGCTGGGCCGCCGCCTGCGCGAACATCCGGTCGGCCTCGGCGAACCGCTTCTGCTCGCAGAGCAGCCAGCCATGGTTGTGCATCGCGTTGGCATCGCGTGGATTGAGCGCGACCGCGCGGCGGAAACTGTCGTCGGCCAGCGCGAAGTCGTTGAGCCGCATGTAGATCAGCCCGCGCAGGTTGAACGCATCGCCGAAGGTCGGATCGGCCGCGATGGCCTGCTTGACCTCGTCGAGCGCGATGGTGGCCTTGTCGCTTTCGAAGTAACCGGCGGCCAGTTCCAGACGGATGCGGGCCCGGCGACGGGCAGGCGTCTCGTCTGATGCCGTGACCAGGTCGGGGCGGTCGGCCGGGGTGGCACCGGAGTCGGCACTACCGCCGGGCCATTGAGCGCAGCCGATCAGCAGTGCAGTACCGGCAGCCACGAGGCCCGGCAGCAACCATGCAAGCAGACGAAGCATCATGTCACGCTTTCTCCGCCGAGCGGCCCACCGGCACCGGGACCAGCGGGATGCGCCGCTGCTGGGCGATCCGCTCGCCCACGCGGGTACGGTCCTTGACGTCGCCGGCCAGCTGGCCGCAGGCGGCGTCGATATCGTCGCCGCGGGTCTTGCGCACCGTGGTCACGATGCCCGCATCGGCCAGTTGCCGCGCGAAGGACGCGACACGAGGTGCCGGCGACCGCAACAGTCCGGAAGCCGGGAAAGGGTTGAACGGAATCAGGTTGAACTTGCAGGACACGCCCCGCCCGCCATGCCGGCGGACGAGCGCGATGAGCTGCTCGGCATGCTCGGGCTGGTCGTTGACCCCATCGAGCATGCAGGATTCGAAGGTGATGAAGTCGCGCGGCGCGTGTTCCAGGTAGCGGTTGCAGGCGTCGAGCAGCTCCGCAATCGGGTACTTGCGGTTGAGTGGCACCAGGTTGTCGCGCAGCGCATCGTTGGGCGCGTGCAGCGACACCGCCAGGGCGACCGGGCAGTCCTGCCCGAGGCGGTCCATCATCGGGACCACGCCGGAGGTCGACACCGTCACCCGCCGGCGGGACAGGCCGTAGGCATGGTCGTCGAGCATGGTGCGCAGAGCAGGCACCAGGGCGCCGTAATTCTGCAGAGGCTCGCCCATGCCCATCATCACCACATTGGAGATGACGCGTTCGTCCGTGTTGCGCCGCCGACGCAGGAAATGCTCCGCGTACCAGAGCTGGGCCACGATTTCCGCGGTCGTCAGGTTGCGGCTGAAGCCCTGGTGGCCGGTCGAGCAGAAGCGGCAATTGACCGCACAGCCCGCCTGCGACGAGACGCAGAGCGTGCCGCGGTCTTCCTCGGGAATGAAGACGGCCTCGACCGCATCGCCGCTGCCGACGTCGAACAGCCACTTGATCGTGCCGTCCGCCGACACATGCTCGGTCAGCACCGGCAGCGCCCGAACCTCGGCCGCGCCCTGCAGCTTCTCGCGCAGGGACTTGGCCAAGTCGGTCATGGCGCCGAAGTCGGACGCGCCCCGGTGGTGGATCCACCGGAACAGCTGGGTCGCGCGGAAACGCTTCTCCCCCAGCCGCTCGCAGAACGCGGCCAAGCCGTCGAGGTCGAAATCGAGCAGGTTGACCGTCATGCCGGCAGGCCGCGCCGCGCTCAGCGGGTGTAGACGTTCAGAGCGGGGAAGAAGAACGCGATCTCGACCGCAGCGGTTTCGGCGGCGTCGGAGCCGTGCACGGCATTGGCGTCGATGCTCTCGGCGAAGTCCGCGCGGATCGTGCCCTTCTCGGCCTTCTTCGGATCGGTGGCGCCCATCAGATCGCGGTTCTTCAGGATCGCGCCTTCGCCTTCGAGCACTTGCACGAACACCGGGCCGGAAATCATGAAGTCGACCAGGTCCTTGAAGAAGGGACGCTCCTTGTGCACGCCGTAGAACTGCTCGGCTTCGGCGCGCGACAACTGCACCAGGCGGGCAGCAGCGATCTTCAGGCCGGCGGCTTCGAAACGGGAGACGATCTGGCCGATGACGTTCTTCGCGACGGCGTCGGGCTTGATGATGGAAAGGGTGCGTTCGATGGCCATGGAGATGATTCCTCTAACTGATTGATTCTTAAAATTTTTTTGCCGATGGGCAAAGCCTGCGATTTTAGCCTGCGTGGATGACCGTTCCGGCGCCGCGGAGTTCCGCGCCGCTCAACGGCCGCGCCGGCGCGGGCCGCCCCCGGCCGGACCGCGCCGCTGCTCCTGCCGCGCGCGGTTGAAGCTGTCGCCGCCGATGTAGCCGAGCGATGTCTTCATCGGATCGGGCTGCGACGATCCGCCGCCGTCGCGGCGGTCGTTGCCGCCCCGGCCGCCGGCCGACGACTTGCCCGGACCGCCCGAGCGTGGCCCAGTAGGCGGGCGCAGCGGACCCTGCTTGCCCGGCTTGCCGTAGCCCTTGGCGCCCGGCGCACCGCCGCGCCGATCCTTGCCGCCGGTCTGCATCGGCGGACGCGCCTCGCGGCGCGAACCGCCGGCCGCCTGCACCAGCGCGGAGATGTCGCGTTCGTCCAGCTCCATCCAGGCGCCGCGCTTCAGGCCGCGCGGCAGCAGCATCGCGCCGTAGCGGATGCGGATCAGCCGGCTGACCGCATGGCCGACCGCCTCCAGCATGCGGCGCACTTCGCGGTTGCGGCCTTCGGAGATCGTCACGCGGTACCAGGTGTTGGCGCCCTCCCCGCCGCCGTCCTCGATCGAGCCGAACTGCGCCATGCCGTCGTCGAGCCGCACGCCGTCGAGCAGCTCCTGCTTTTCATCCTTGCTGAGCGCGCCCAGCACCCGGACCGCGTATTCCCGCTCCAGGCCGAAGCGGGGGTGCATCAGCTGATTGGCCAGTTCGCCGGAACTGGTGAACAGCAGCAGGCCTTCGGTATTCAGGTCCAGACGGCCGACCGACTGCCACTTGCCGTGCTGCAGTCGGGGCAGTTTGCGGAACACCGTGGGACGGTTCTGCGGATCGTCGTGGGTCACCACTTCGCCGGCCGGCTTGTGGTACGCGATCACCCGTGCCGGCGGCGGATCGATCCGGTAGCGGATCGGCTTGCCGTTGACCTTGACCTGGTCGCCGTACTGGATGCGCTGGCCGATATGCGCCGGCTCGTTGTTGACCGAGATGCGGCCCTCCAGGATCAACTGCTCCATCTCGAGCCGCGAACCGAGTCCGGCCTGGGCCAGCACCTTGTGCAGCTTAGGAGTTTCCTGCTGCGGCGCAAGCACGCGTTTGGCGGGGGCGATGACGGCGTCGTCCTCGTCCGCGTCGAACCGGCCCGAGACCACGTCGTCGAAGGCCACGGCGCCTTCGACGGGTTCGGCGGGCGTCGCTGGCAGTGAGGTGGCATCGAACACGTCGTGCTCGGCCGTCGTGGCGTCATCCGATGCCTCGTCAGCGCCGACGGCGGCATCGTCCGCCGATACTGCGGCGGCCGCGGGAGCAACATCGGGCGTCTCTGCAGCGTTCGCCTCTGGCGACGGAGATGCGGCGGCGCCAGGCTTCTTGCGCGGCTTGCGCTTGGTTGCTACTTTTTCAGTAGCATCCTCCGCAGGCGCAGCCTGAGCAGAAGCCGGATTCAGGTCCGAATGTTCGGCATCGGACGGGGGGATCGGTGGCGGGGCGGCGTTCATGGGGCAGATTCCTGGTCGGGGGGCGTGCCCGCTGGCACGTCGGTAGCAAGGGGGATGGCGTCGGCCGGAGCTTCGGTCGTCGCCGGTGTGTCGGCCGGGTCGTCGTCCGGCAGCTCGGAAGCCGATTCGATCGGCAGGTCGGCCTGACCGGCGCCGGCTGCGGCCGCGAGCGCGGCGCGCATCGCCTCTTCCGCCGCCGGTCCGTCGGCGATCGGCAGCGCATCGAGCGACGGTAGACCCAGATCGTCGAGGAACTGCCGCGTCGTGGCAAACAGCGCGGGTCGGCCGACCGTGTCGCGGTGGCCGATCACCTCGATCCAGCCGCGGTCCTCGAGCTGCTTGAGGATCTGGCTGCCGATCACCACGCCGCGGATGTCTTCCATGTCGCCGCGGGTGACCGGCTGGCGATAGGCGATGATCGCCAGCGTCTCCAGCACGGCGCGTGTGTAGCGCGGCGGCTTTTCGGGATGCAGACGGTCCAGGTATTCGCGCATCGCGGGCCGGCTCTGGAAACGCCAGCCGCTCGCCACCTGCACGAGTTCCACGCCGCGCTGTGCCCAGTCGAGCTGGAGGTCTTCCAACAACTGGCGCACGGTGTCGGCCGACAGCGCATCAGCGAACAGCACCCGCAGCTCGCGCAGCGCCAGCGGCTGCGGCGAGCAGATCAGTGCGGTTTCGAGAATGCGCTTGGCATCCGCCGTGTTCATGGTCAGGCGCTGGACAATGGGAAAAAAGGCGCGGAGCCCGCGGTGCAGAGCTGCACGGGCGGAAGGCGGTCCCGACGGCGCGGGCCGGTCGGCCGCACGGTGCGGCGGGCCGGCCGGTGGATGCGGCGTCCCGTCGGCGGGTACGACCGCCCGTCAGGCGATCGGCGGGGCATTGTAGTCGACCCCCCAGGCGCGCAGAGCCGCCTGCAGATCCGGCGGCGGCGGGCTCTCGAACTGCAGCGGCTCGCCGGTCATCGGATGCTCGAAACCGAGCCGGAAAGCGTGCAGCGCCTGCCGTTCGAGCCCGGCTGCCGGCGCACCGCCGTAGAGCGTGTCGCCGACGAGCGGATGGCCGATCGACGCCATATGCACCCGGATCTGGTGGGTGCGGCCGGTGTGGAGGGTGCACTGCACCCAGCAGCCGTCGTCCGCATCCGCCAGCAGCCGCAGCGTGGTCCGCGCCTCCTTGCCGGACTGGCGCGACAGATCGACCACCGCCATCCGCAGCCGGTTGCGCGGATCGCGCCCGACGGCGGCCTCGACATCGCGCGGCGACGGCCCGGTCCACGGCCGGTGCGCCAGTGCCAGGTACTGCCGGCTCACGCTGCGTACGGCGATGCGCTGCACCAGCGCGTCCATGCACAGCCGCGAGCGGGCCACTACCATCAGGCCGCTGGTGTCCTTGTCGAGGCGGTGCACGATGCCGGCGCGCGGCAACTCGGCTGCGCGCGGATCGCGTGCCAGCAGTCCGTTGAGCAGCGTGCCGCTCCAGTTGCCGGGAGCCGGATGCACCACCAGCCCAGCCGGCTTATCGAGGACCAGCAGGTGCTCGTCTTCGTACACCACCGCCAGGTCCATCGGCTCTGCCATGAAGGCCTGGCTCTGCGGTGTCGGGCGCAGCTCGATCTCCAGCGTTTCGCCGGCGCGCACCCGTGCGGACGCCTTCGTCACGACGGCACCGGCCTTGCGCACCGCTCCGGCCGCGATCAGCTGCTGCAGGTAGCTGCGCGAGAACTCGGGCGCGACCGCGACCACCGCGCGGTCCAGGCGCTGGTCGTGCAGTTCGCGCGGGACCGGCGCCGAGCGGATTTCCGAGACGGGGCCGAGGCCGTCGATGGCCTCGTCCGCGGAGTCGTCCAGCGCCTGCTGCACCGGGGCTTCCAGGGGGGGCGCCGATATAATCGAAGAGGTTTTTTTCAAGAAGGTGGGCCTGTCATGCGTCGTGTCAAATTATCGGTTGCGCCTCTCGCGGTGGCCCTGCTGGCGGGCCTGTTGGCCGGCTGCTCGACCACGGAGGAAGACAAGACCGCCGGCTGGAGCCCGAACCGCATCTATTCGGAAGCCAAGGACGAGGCGAATTCCGGCAGCTACGACAAGGCGGTCCCGCTGTTCGAGAAGCTCGAAGGCCGCGCTGCCGGCACCCCGCTCGCGCAGCAGGCCCAGCTCGACAAGGCCTATGCGCAGTACAAGGGCGGCTCGCAGGCCCAGGCGATTGCGACGCTCGACCGGTTCATCAAGCTGCACCCGGCCAGCCCGGCGCTGGACTATGCGCTGTACCTGAAGGGTCTGGTCAACTTCAACGACGACCTCGGCCTGTTCTCGTTCATCTCGCGCCAGGACCTGTCGGAGCGCGACCAGAAGGCGGCCAAGGATTCGTTCGAATCGTTCCGCGAGCTGACGACCCGTTTCCCCGACTCCAAATACACGCCCGACGCCCGCCAGCGCATGACGTACATCGTCAATTCGCTGGCGCAGTACGAGGTGCACGTCGCGCGCTACTACTTCAACCGGGGCGCCTACGTGGCGGCGATCAACCGCGCGCAGTTGGCGATCGCCGACTACCGCGACGTGCCGGCGATCGAGGAAGCGCTCTACATCCTGATGCGCTCCTACGACGCGCTGGGCATGCAGGACCTGCGCGACGACACCCAGCGGGTGATCGCGACCAACTATCCGAAGAGCGAATACCTGACCCGCGGCTTCAAGGCCAACACCGATCCCTGGTGGAAGGTCTGGTAAGCCGGGAGCGCCGCGTCAGGGCGCCAGGCGCCCTGCCCTGACGCCCACGCCCAGAGATCACTCCCACTCGATCGTCGCCGGCGGCTTGCTGCTCACGTCGTAGGTCACGCGGTTGATGCCGCGGACCTCGTTGATGATCCGGCCCGAGACCTTCTTCAGCAGCGCGTACGGCAGTTCGGCCCAGTCCGCGGTCATGAAGTCGCTGGTCTGCACCGCACGCAGCGCCACCACGTAGTCGTAGGTGCGGCCGTCGCCCATCACGCCCACGCTCTTGACCGGCAGGAACACGGTGAAGGCCTGGCTGGTCAGCTCGTACCAGGTCTTGCCGGTGGACGGGTCGACGAAGTTGCGCAGTTCCTCGATGAAGATCGCGTCGGCGCGGCGCAGCAGATCGGCGTATTCCTGCTTCACTTCGCCCAGGATGCGCACGCCCAGGCCTGGACCCGGGAACGGATGGCGATACACCATCTCCGGCGGCAGGCCGAGCGCCACGCCGAGTTCGCGTACCTCGTCCTTGAACAGGTCGCGCAGCGGCTCCAGCAGCTTCAGGCCCAGCTGCTCGGGCAGGCCGCCGACGTTGTGGTGGCTCTTGATCGTGACGGCCTTTTTGCTCTTGGCTCCGCCGGACTCGATCACGTCGGGATAGATGGTGCCCTGCGCCAGGAAGGTCGCGCCCTTCAGCGCGCCGTCGGCACCGGCCTTCAGGCGGGCCGCTTCCGCCTTGAACACCTCGACGAATTCGCGGCCGATGATCTTGCGCTTGGCCTCGGGATCGGACACGCCCGCGAGCTTGCCGAGGAACAGGTCGGCCGCATCGACCCGCACCACCTTGGCATGCAGCCGGTCGCCGAACATCTCCATCACCATGTCGCCCTCGTGCAGCCGCAGCAGGCCGTGGTCGACGAAGACGCAGATCAGCTGATCGCCGATCGCACGGTGGATCAGTGCCGCCGCGACGCTCGAATCGACGCCGCCGGACAGTCCCAGGATCACTTCCTCGTCGCCGACCTGCGCGCGGATCTTCTCGACCGCCTCGGCGATGTAGTCGCCCATGATCCAGTCCGGCCGCGCGCCGCAGATGTCGCGCACGAAGCGGTTCAAGATGGCCTGGCCCTGCACGGTGTGCGTCACCTCCGGGTGGAACTGCACCGCGTAGAAGCGGCGCTCCTCGTCGGCCATGCCGGCGATCGGGCAGCTCTCGGTGCTGGCCATCAGCTTGAAGCCCGGCGGCAGTTCGGTGACCTTGTCGCCGTGACTCATCCAGACGTTGAGCATGCCGTGGCCTTCGGGCGTGGTGAAGTCGGCGATGTCGCGCAGCAATTCGGTGTGGCCGCGTGCCCGCACGGCCGCGAAGCCGAATTCGCGCTGGTGGCCGCTCTCGACCCGGCCGCCGAGCTGGTGGGCCATGGTCTGCATGCCGTAGCAGATGCCGAGCACCGGCACGCCCAGTTCGAACACCGCCTGCGGCGCTTTGTCGGTCGTGTCCTCGTACACGCTGGCATGGCTGCCGGAGAGGATCACGCCCTTGAGCATGCCGTCCTTGGCGTACGCGCGGATCCATTCGTCGCTCACATCGCAGGGATGGACTTCGCTCAGGACATGGGCTTCCCGCACCCGCCGGGCGATGAGCTGCGTAACCTGGGAGCCGAAGTCGAGGATGAGGATCTTGTGGTGTTGCATGGGAGGTTCGGAAAAGGAATCAGAGGTCGAGACAGGGGATGCCGCAGGCCTTGGCGGCGGTGACCAGAGCACGGTCGAGCGAGACCAACTGGCCGTTGAGGCGCAGCGCCAGCTGCAGGTAACTGGCGTCGTAGAAGCTGAGGCTGTGCGCCTGCGCCAAGCGCAGTGTTTGCGCGCGGTAGTGCAGGTTGGGCGGCGCGTCGAATTCGACGGGGCAGGCGTCGATCAGCGCCAGGCCTGCGTCGAGCTCGTCCTGTGTCACGCGTCGGCGCTTGAAGGCGCTCAGCAGGATGTTGCTCGTCTCCCACAGCCACAGATGCGGTGCGAAGAACTGGCGGGACGACGTCATCACGTCCGCGTAGAGCTGCTCGGACACCGGCGTGGCTTCGTCCGGAAGGACCCACGGAGCCACCGCCGATGCGTCGATCACGATAGGTTTCATGCGGTCAGCGCCGGCCTTCGTCGCGGTAGGATTTCCAGTCCCCCGGACGGTAGTCGGGATCGGGCTTGACCCGGGCCTGGAAGGCGCGCAGGCGTTCGATGGCCTCGGCCCGCAGCCGGTCGCGGTCGGACTCATCCGTACTGTCGAGCTCCTGCACGATGCGGGCGATCTTCCTGCCGTGCCGCGTGATCACGACCTCCTCGCCGTTCTCCACCGCCTGCAGCAGCGCGGAAAAGCGGTCCTTGGCCTGATTGACAGGGACGGTCTGCATTTTTCTGGCCCGAAAATGAAAACAGGCCAGATTGTCCCCAATCTGGCCTGAAAGTGCAATCCGGCCGAATCAGTCGGCGCGGTAGTTCGGCGCTTCCTTGGTGATCTGTACGTCGTGCACGTGGCTTTCGCGGATGCCGGCGGCGGTGATCTCGACGAACTCGGCCTTGTCGTTCATCTCCTGGATCGTTGCGCAGCCGCAATAGCCCATGGATGCGCGAACGCCGCCAGCCATCTGGTAGACGATGCTGACCATCGAACCCTTGTACGGCACGCGGCCTTCGATGCCTTCGGGCACCAGCTTGTCGGCGTTCGGGTTGCCGGTCGTGGATTCCTGGAAGTACCGGTCGGCGCTGCCCTGCTGCATCGCACCGATCGAGCCCATGCCGCGGTAGCTCTTGTAGCTGCGGCCCTGGTAGAGGATGACTTCGCCCGGCGCTTCCTCGGTGCCGGCGAACATGCCGCCCATCATCACGGTGCTGGCACCGGCGGCGATCGCCTTGGCGATGTCGCCCGAATAGCGGATGCCGCCGTCCGCGATCAGCGGCACGCCGGTGCCGCGCAATGCGGTCGCGACGTTGTCGATCGCCATGATCTGCGGCACGCCGACGCCCGCGACGATACGGGTGGTGCAGATCGAGCCCGGGCCGATGCCGACCTTGACCGCATCCGCGCCCGCCTCGGCCAGTGCCAACGCGGCGGCGCCGGTCGCGATGTTGCCGCCGATCACGTCGACCTGCGGATAGTTCTGTTTGACCCAGCGGACCCGGTCGATCACGCCTTTGCTGTGGCCGTGGGCGGTATCGACCACGATCGCATCGACGCCGGCACGGACCAGCGCCTCGACCCGCTCCTCGGTGCCTTCGCCCACGCCGACGGCGGCGCCGACCCGCAGCCGGCCCTGCGCGTCGCGGGCAGCATTGGGGAAACTGGTCTGCTTGGTGATGTCCTTGACGGTGATCAGGCCGCGCAGCTGGTCGCCGTCGTCGACGATCAGCAGGCGTTCGAGCTTGTGCTTGTTCAGGAGCGCCTTGGCCTCGTCGGCGGTCGCGCCCTCCGAGACCGTGACCAGCCGTTCGCGCGGCGTCATGATCTCGCGGACCTGCACATCGTAGCGCTTCTCGAAGCGCAGGTCGCGGCCGGTGACGATGCCGACGACGCGGCCGCCGTCCACCACCGGGAATCCGGAGATGCCGAGCTGTTCCTGCATCTGCAGCACCTGGAACACCGTGTGTTCCGGCGTGATGACGACCGGGTCGCGGAGCACGCCCGATTCGTAGCGCTTGACCTTGGCGACATGCGCGGCCTGTTCCTGCGCGGTCAGGTTCTTGTGGACGATCCCGATGCCGCCCTCCTGCGCGATGGCGATCGCGAGGCGCGCCTCCGTCACCGTGTCCATGGCGGCGGACACCAGCGGCAGGTTCAGGGTGATGTTGCGGGAGAGGCGGGTCGCGAGGGACGTGTCCTTGGGCAGGACCTGGGAGAACGCAGGCACCAACAACACATCGTCGAAGGTGAGCGCTTTGCCGAGAAGGCGCATGTCAAAGCTCCAAAAAAAGGATTGTACCCGTCGCATCGCAGGGTATCCCTGCAGGCGCCACGCCACATAGGCAGGACTAAACTTTGCGCCATGACGCTCCATCGCCCGCTCGCGCTTGTCCTGCTCTGCACCCTGGCCTGGCCTGCGATGGCGCAGTGGCAGTGGCTCGACAAGGACGGCCGCAAGGTTTTCAGCGACCGGCCGCCGCCGTCGGACGTGCCGGTCCGCAACATCCTGCGTCAGCCGGCCGGCGCTCCGGCAGCCGCGGTGGCCACCACGCCGGCGCCGGCTGCAGCCCCGGCCAATGCTGCGGGCCAGGCTGCCGGCGCCCTGCCGAAGCCGACGGGACGCGATCCGGAACTCGAGGCCAGGAAGCGCGAAGCCGATGCAGCCGAAGCGGCCAAGCGCAAGGCCGAGGAAGAACGCGCCGCACGCGCCCGGGCCGACAACTGCCAGCGGGCGCGCCAGGCGCAGGCGACGCTGGATTCGGGCATCCGCATCGCGCAGGTCAACGCGCAGGGCGAGCGGGTTTTCATGGACGAAGCGGCCCGCGCCGCCGAGACGCAGCGCAACCAGGCGGTGATGGCGAGCGACTGCCGGTAACGGCGGCCGTGCCGATGGCGTGGCTGCCGACGGCGTCTTCAGCGCCTCAGTAGCCGGCCTTCGCCCCTGCCCGGCGACCCGCAAACAGTCCGGTCGCCCGCGCACCCTGCGCCCGGAAACGTTCGCGTCGGGCCGTCTTCGGATCGACCCGTAGCGGCCGGTACACCTCCACTCGGTCGCCTGCGGTCAGCACCGTATCGAGCGGGCGGGCGCGGCTCCAGATGCCTGCATCGTGCTCGCCGTCCGGCACCACTGCCGCTGCTGCCAATGCATCGCCCAACCGGCTGCCGACGGGCAGCTCCACGACCGTCTCCTGCACCGCGCCGGGCAGCGCCACCGCGACGGTGATGCGCAACCGTTCAGCCGCCATACACCTCGTCGGCGCGTTTGACGAAAGCATCCACCAGACTGCCGGCGATCCGGTCGAACACCGGGCCGACCAGCGCCGACAGCGCCAGGTTGGAGAACCCGTAGCGCAGCTGCAGCTCGATGCGGCAGGCCCGCTCCTCGCCCTCGACCGGGACGAACCGCCACACGCCGTCCAGCTGCGAAAACGGCCCGTCGATCAGCTGCATGTGTACCTCACGCCCCGGCACATGGGTATTGCGGGTGGTGAAGGATTGGCGGATACCGCCGAAGGCGATGCCGACCTGCGCCGTCATGCCCTGCGCGTCTTCGCTCACCACGACCGCGCGGTCGCACCACGGCAGGAACTTCGGATACTGCGCCACGTCGGTGACGAGGCGGAACATTTCGTCGGCGCTGTACCAGATGAGGACGGACTTGTTGACTGTTTTCATAGAATCGAAGCGCTTCTCCGCACGTGGCCGATCATTGTAGGGAGGCCTTCCAAACCGCCCGTAACGCCTCATCTGCTCCCGCATGGCCACCCCGAAGAAACCCCAGACCGACGCCCGCATCGCCGACAACAAGAAGGCGGCCTACAACTATTTCTTCGAGGAACGCTACGAGGCCGGCATGGTGCTGCAGGGCTGGGAAGTGAAGGCGTTGCGCGACGGCAAGGTGCAGCTGACCGACGGCTATGTGGTGGTGCGCGAGGGTGAGCTGTTCCTGATCGGCTGCCAGATCAACCCGCTGAAGTCGGCCTCGACACACATCAGCCCGGACTCGGTGCGCACGAAGAAGCTGCTGCTGCACAAGGAGCAGATCAAGCGGCTGGTCGGCAAGATCGAACAGAAGGGCTACACCCTGGTGCCGCTCAACCTGCACTGGAAGACCGGCAAGGTGAAGTGCGAGATCGCGCTGGCCAAGGGCAAGGCCGAGCACGACAAGCGCGACACCATCAAGGACCGCGAAGGCAAGCGCGAAGTGGAGCGCGCGATGAAGAGCCGCAACCGCTGATTTGCGAAGGTTTTAGGGCCTTTGCGCAGGCGGGACCTACGTACCAAGCTACTATTTTCATAGCAGATAAAGTCACGAGGTGCACGGCGCGCCCCGCGGCATGGCACGGTCGCCTACAACGGGCGGACGCAGGCGGTGCCAGCATGCAGGTTTCTTCTTTCCGGAACCACGCCCCATGCGCCCACGCACCGCCGCCCTCGCCTCCGCTGCCCTGCTCGCCTGCCTGCTGACCGCCTGCGGCGACACGGCGCTGCTGCCCGAATCGGCCGGCATCGGTCCCAACCCGACGCTGCCCGCGCCGCAGAAGACGCTGATCCCGACCGTCCACATCGCGCCTGCCAAGGGCTGGCCAACGGGCGCCATGCCCCAGGCCGCGGCCGGTACCACGGTGACGAAGTACGGCGATGGCCTGGCCCATCCGCGCTGGGTATACGTGCTGCCGAACGGCGATGTGCTGGTGGCGGAAAGCGACGCTCCGCCCAAACCCGAAGACGCCAAGTCCGGCGGCCCCAAGGCCTGGATCCAGGGCCTGATGATGAAGCGCGCTGGCGCCAAGGTGCCGAGCGCCAACCGCATCACGCTGCTGCGCGACGCCGATGGCGACGGCGTCGCGGAAACGAAGGCGGTGTTCCTGGATAACCTCACCTCGCCCTTCGGCATGGCGCTGGTCGGCCAGGAACTGTTCGTCGCTAACGCCGATGCGCTGGTCAAGTTCCCCTACCGCGAAGGTGATACCCGCATCGCCGCACCGGCGGTCAAGGTCACCGATCTGCCGGCCGGCCTGAACCACCACTGGACCAAGAACGTGGTCGCCAACCGCGACGGCAGCAAGCTCTACGTCACCGTCGGCTCCAACAGCAACGTCGGCGAGAACGGCATGGCGATCGAGGAAGGCCGCGCTGCCATCTGGGAGGTGGACCGTGCCTCGGGCAGCAAGCGCCTCTTCGCGACCGGGCTGCGCAATCCCAACGGCATGGCGTGGGAGCCGAAGACCGGCGCGCTCTGGACCGTGGTCAACGAGCGCGACGAGATCGGCAGCGACCTGGTGCCGGACTACCTGACCTCGGTGAAGGACGGGGCCTTCTACGGATGGCCCTACAGCTATTTCGGCCAGCACGTGGATGAACGCATCCAGCCGCAGAAGCCGGACCTCGTGGCGAAAGCCGTCGTGCCGGACTACGCGGTCGGTTCGCACGTGGCGCCGCTCGGCCTCGCATTCGCCGAGGGCAGCAACCTGCCGGCGCCGTATGCCAGCGGTGCGTTCATCGGCCTGCACGGCTCCTGGAACCGCAAGCCGCGGTCGGGCTACAAGGTGATCTTCGTGCCCTTCGTGGACGGCCGGCCGACCGGCCAGCCGGTGGACGTGCTGACCGGCTTCGTCAACGGCGACGGCGATGCGAACGGCCGCCCGGTCGGCGTCGCGATCGACAAACGCGGCGGGCTGCTGGTGGCAGACGATGTGGGCAACACGGTCTGGCGGGTGGCCGGCACGGCAGCGCGCTGACACCCCACCGTCCCGCAAACGTGGCCCACAAAAAAGCCCCGGCATGCCGGGGCTTTTTCTATCGTCGCAGGCTGACGTGCGCAGCGATTTCCGCCATCACGCCTCGCGCGATGCCCGCTTGCGCTCGTGCTCCTTCAGGTAGCGCTTGCGCAGACGCACGCTCTTCGGCGTGATCTCGACCAGTTCGTCGTC
>CAJYQL010000002.1 GCA_913776965.1 uncultured Xylophilus sp. | reverse complement strand
GGCGGATGCGGGCCGTAGCGGACGCCAGGCGGCCGGGCGACCCGACGATGGCAAAGCCGGAATGTTACACACTGGTGGGAAGGCGCTGTCACAAAAGGTGTGGGGCGCCGACCGGGGCGCGCCGCTGCAGGCGCCGGACCCCACCCGTAGAATCGCCGCTCCCATGAGCCGCCCCGATGCCTCCGCGCCCTCTTCTCTCTCGATGGTGCAGCGCCTGCGCCGGCTCGCCGCCTACTTCAGCGGCCAGAAGGCCGCCTGGGCCCTCGCGGTGCTGGCCACCGTCGTCGCCGCGATCACCGAGCCGCTGATCCCCGCCTTCATGCAGCCGCTGCTCGACAAGGGTTTCGTGCAGGGCGAGCTGCAGCTCTGGATGGTGCCCGCCGGGATCATGGGCCTCTTCGCGCTGCGGGGGCTCGCGCAGTTCGTCTCGCAGTACGCGCTGGCCCGGATCGCGAACGAGGGCATGGTGACGCTGCGCCGCGCGCTGTTCGCCCGGCTGCTGTCGGCCGAGATGGGCCTCTTCTCCCGCCAATCGGCCAGCGCGCTGTCGAACACGGTGGTCTACGAGGTGCAGACCGGCTCCACCCTGCTGGTGCAGGCGCTGCTCGGCCTGTCGCGCGACGGCTTCACGCTGATCGCGCTGCTCGGCTACCTGCTCTACCTGAACTGGCGGCTGACGCTGATCGTCGGCGTGCTGATCCCGGGCGTGGCCTGGATCATGAAGACGCTGTCGCGCCGGCTGTACCGGGTGACCAAGTCGAGCCAGCAGGCGACGGACGACCTCGCCTACGTGGTGGAGGAGAACGTGCTCGCGCACCGGATGGTGCGGCTGCACGGCGCCCAGGACACGCAGGCCGCGCGTTTCCAGCAGCTGAGCCGCAACCTGCGGCAACTGGCGATCAAGTCGACCATCGCGTCCGCCTCGATGACGCCGCTGACCCAGCTGCTCGCGGCGGCGGCGCTGTCGGCGGTGATCGTGATCGCGCTCTGGCAGGACCGTGCCGGCATCGACGCCCGGGGCGTGACGGTCGGCGGCTTCGTCGCCTTCATTACGGCGATGCTGATGCTGATCGCGCCGATCCGCCGGCTGGCCGAGATCGCCAGCCCGGTGACCCGCGGCGTGGCGGCGCTGGAGCGCGGCCTGACGCTGCTCGGCGAGGTCGGCGCCGAGTCCGGCGGCCAGTGGACTCCGCCTGCGGTGGACGGCCGGCCGGGCATGCGCGGCGCGATCGAATGGCGCGGCGCGACCGTCCGCTACCGCGACGATGGCGCGCCGGCGCTCGACGGCATCGACCTGTCGGTCCGGCCGGGCGAGGTGGTCGCGTTCGTCGGGCCGTCGGGTTCGGGCAAGACGACGCTGGTCAACCTGCTGCCGCGCTTCGTGTTGCCCTCCTCCGGCCAGGTGCTGCTCGACGGGCACGACGTGGCCGACTGGCAGCTGCCGGTGCTGCGGTCGCAGTTCGCGATGGTGAGCCAGGACGTGGTGATGTTCAACGACACGGTCGCGGCCAATGTGGCGATGGGCCAGCCGATCGACCGGGAACGGCTGCAGCGCTGTCTGGAAGACGCCAACCTGGCCGAGCACGTGCGCGGCCTGCCGCTCGGCATGGACACGCCGGTCGGCCACAACGCGGCGGAACTCTCGGGCGGGCAGCGGCAGCGGCTGGCCATCGCACGGGCGCTCTACAAGGATGCGCCGATCCTGATCCTGGACGAGGCGACCTCGGCCCTCGACACCGGCTCCGAACGGCTGGTCCAGCAGGCGCTGCAGCGGGTGATGCAGGGGCGGACGACCCTGGTGATCGCACACCGGCTCTCGACCATCGAGCATGCGGACCGGGTGGTGGTGATGCAGCAGGGCCGGATCGCCGAACAGGGCACGCACGCCGAACTGCTGGCGCGCGACGGGCTGTATGCACGGCTGCATCTGCCTGCGGCGGGCGTGGCCGAGTCCTGAGCCGTCGGTCGGCTGGCGAGCTGACTGCTGACTGCTGACTGCCGGACGGTCGGACGGTCGGACGGTCAGACGGTCGGACGGTCGGGTCGGTGAAGCTATCTTTTTTATAGCTGCATGCGCAGTCCCCAACTGCGCAAAGTGCCTATTTCTCTCGGATTTTCAGCGGGTCGAAAGCGCGCGCCGATATGTCGGCGGCTCGAAGCCTGACCGCGTGGACCGTCGGCCGTGCGCCCTACCCGTCACGCCGCGGGCGCCCGCAGCGCCGCGCGCAGTTGCTCGCCGAGCGCCGGCTTCGCCGCGAACGGGTCGCTGGGATTGCGGCCCTGCACGATGTCCTCCATCCGCGTCTGCACCGTGCCGAGCGCCTGCGGGTGGCTGTAGATGTAGAAACGGTCGGTCGCTGCCGCGTCGAACACCTGCGCGGCGACTTCCGCCGCGGTGACGCGGCCGCTGCCGACCGCCTTGTCGCTCATCGCCTGCCCGACCTGCTGGCTGCGGGTCGGCGCGGCGCCGGCGTCGGCGGCGGGCCGGTTGCGGTGGCTCTGGCTGATGCCGGTCGGCACGAAATACGGGCACAGCAGGCTGGCGCCGATCTGGTCGGTGACGAGGCGCAGGTCCTGGTAGAGCGTCTCGGTCAGGCTCACCACCGCATGCTTGCTGACGTTGTAGATGCCCATGTTGGGCGGCGCCAGCAGGCCGGCCATGCTGGCGGTGTTGACGATGTGGCCGCGCCAGGCCGGATCGGCCGCGGCGGCCGCCAGCATCATCGGCGTGAAGAGGCGTACGCCGTGGATCACGCCCCACAGGTTCACGCCGAGCACCCACTCCCAGTCGCGCACGCTGTTTTCCCAGACCAGCCCGCCGGCACCGACCCCCGCGTTGTTGAAGACGAAGTGCGGCGCGCCGAAACGCTGCTGCAGCTCGGCGGCCAGCGCCTCCATCTGCGCGGCATCGGACACGTCGACCCGGCGGGCGAGCACCTCGGCACCGGCGGCCTCCATTTCCGAACGCGCGCGGTCGAGGGCATCCTGCTGCACGTCCACCAGCACCAGCCGCATCCCGCGGGCCGCACCGATCCGGGCGCACTCCAGCCCGAAGCCGGACCCGGCGCCGGTCAGCACGGCGGTCTTGCCGGCGAAGTCGTCGATCATAGATGTCTCCTTGTTGTCGTTCTGGACCGTGCCGGGAGCGCACGGGCGCGCCGACCTGCAGGCGCGGTCAGGCTGCGCGCAGCACGTAGCCGATCCGCGGGAAATGCACGTGGACCGTGCCGGCGCGCGGATCTTCGCGCCGCAGGGTGAAGTGCATACGAGTCGCGGCCAGCAGTTCGCCCTCGGTCGTCTCGGGACCGAAGCTCTCGGCCGCCACCGTGACACGGCTGCCGAGCGGAATGCCGTGGTCGTCCTGGAAGGCATCGTCGCCCGCCACCGGCAGCGGCTCGGCGGCGCGGGCGACGGCGATCGCCTCCTCGGCCTCCATCCGGCCCGACGTGCCGTGGCCGATGGTGGCGATGCGGTCCATCCAGTCCAGCACCGCGGGCGTCAGGTCGAGGATGTGCGCCACCGAAGGAACGCGGGTGCGGGTGAACCAGAGCGGGTGGTAGGCCGCGAAGTCGGCGATGCACGGCAGGTCGCCAAGCAGGAACGGCCGGTCGTCGAGCATGTCGGACAGGCGCCGCAGGTACGACTTGTAGGCCGCCGCGGCATCGGCCGGCCGCAGCCGGGTCATGCCGCCCACGGCCATCGCCTTGCGGTCGTTGGCGAAAGCCTGCGCGGCCTGCGGCGGCAGGCCCGCGAACAGCTGCGCGGCGCCTTGCGGCTGCAGGTTCCAGGCCATCGCGGTCCAGAACAGCGTGGTGTCGGCCCACTGCGCGAGCGTGCGGCCCAGGCCCTTTTCCGGCTCGGGGTAGAGCGTCGGCGACGGCTGGAGGTGCTCCAGCACGTCGCAGATCAGCGCGGTGTCGCAGTAGATATCGGCGCCGATCTGCAGCACCGGTGCCCGGCGGTAGCCGCCGGTGAGCGCGGTCAGCTCCGGCTTCGGCGCGATGCTCGGGATCAGCACCGAATGCCAGGCGATCTGCTTGGCGCCCAGCACCAGCCGGACCTTTACGGAGAACGGCGACGTCGGGTAGTGGTGGAGGATCGGTTCGTGCATGGCGGCGACTCCCGGAGGCGCGACGGCGGTCGTCAGACCAGCTTGACCAGCTGCTTGCCGAAGTTGCGGCCCTTCAGCAGGCCGAGAAAGGCTTCCGGCGCGGACGCCAAGCCTTGGGCGACGGTCTCGCGCGGCTGCAGCTTGCCGGCCGCCACCAGCCCGCCGAGTTCGGCCAGCGCTTCCGGCCAGATCTCCATGTGCTCGCTGACGATGAAGCCCTCGACCTTCATGCGGTTGACCAGGATCAGCGCGGGGTTCTGCAGTGGCAGCGGCTGTCCGTCGTAGCCGGCGATCATGCCGCAGACGGCCACCCGGGCGAAGGCGTTGGCGCGCAGCAGTACCGCATCGAGGATGTAGCCGCCGACGTTCTCGAAATGGCCGTCGATGCCGTCCGGGCAGGCTTCCTTCAGCGCCTTCGACATCGCCTTCAGGTCGCCGTGCTCCCGGTGGTCAATGCAGGCGTCGAAGCCCAGCTGCCCGGTCGCATAGGCGCACTTCTCCGGTCCGCCGGCGATGCCGACCACCCGGCAGCCGCGGGCCTTGGCGAGCGCGGAATAGGCGCTGCCGACGGCCCCGGTGGCGGCGCTGACCACGACCGTCTCGCCGGCCTTCGGCGCGATGATCTTCACCAGGCCGTACCAGGCGGTGACGCCCGGCATGCCGACCGCGCCCAGGTAGTACGACAGCGGGACGTGGGTGGTATCCACCTTGCGCAGTGCGCCCGGCTGGCCCGCATCGACCACGCTGTACTCCTGCCAGCCGCCCATGCCGACGACCGGGTCGCCGACGGCGAAGCGCGGGTTGCGGCTCTCGACCACTTCGCCGACGGTGCCGCCGATCATCACCTCGCCGAGCGGCTGCGACGCCGCGTAGCTCTTGCTGTCGTTCATGCGGCCGCGCATGTACGGGTCCAGGCTCAGGTAGTGGTGGCGCACCAGCACCTGGCCGTCCTGCAGGGCGGGCGTGTCGGACGTCACGAGCCGGAAGTTGCCGGTGGTGGCTTCGCCGTCCGGGCGGTTGTCGAGCACGATCTGCTGGTTGCGGGGCATGGGGTTCTCCTGGAGGGATGGACTGCTATCGAATCAGTAGCTGCTGACGCTGGCTGCGCGGGCGCAAAAGGCCGATCTGGATCGCAAATGGCCGTACACGACCGTCAGTCCGACGACGGCGCGGCGGTGGCCGGCGCATCGGTGCGGCGCGCCACGTACTTGAATGTGCCGGTGGCGTGGGTGCACTGGTTGCCGTCGGAATCGAACACCGACGCCTCGACGAAGGCCATGGTCAGCGTGCGGTTCAGCAGCCGGCCGCGTGCAACCAGCGGGCCGCGCGCCGGGCGCATGAAGGTGGACTTCATCTCGATCGTCACCGCGCCCATCTGCGGCGCGACGCTGCGGGCCGCCGCGGCCATCGTCACATCGAGCAGCGCCATCGACGCGCCGCCGTGGGTCACGTCGAAGGTGTTGAGGTGCTCGGGCTTGGCGGTGTAGCGGATCTCCGACGTGCCGTCGACCATGCCGGTCAGCTCGAAGCCGAGGTGCGTGGCGAACGGGATGCGGATGCTGTTCCAGAGGGCGATGTTGTCTGCTTCGGTAGGGGTCGGCATGCGGAAAAAGGGGAGCGAGGAAAAGGAAACGAAAACGGCTGTCGATTCTGCCGGCGCTGCGCGGCCCGACTGCAACCGGCGTGCAACGGCGGTTGCGCGCGGTACGGGCCGACCGCGCCCGGTCAGCCGCCGGTCACCACGCTGACGCCGCCGTCCACCGCCAGCCACTGGCCGGTGATGTGCTTGCCGGCGTCCGACGCGTACAGCACGCACAGGCCCTTCAGGTCTTCGTCGTCGCCCAGCCGGCCGAGCGGCGCATGCGATGCAAGCGTCTCGGCGCCCAGCGCCTGCAGCGTGCCGGCGGTCATGCGGCTCGGGAAGAAGCCGGGGCAGATCGCGTTGACGCGGATGCCGTACGGACCCCATTCCGTCGCCAGCGCCCGGGTGAAGTTGATGACCGCACCCTTCGACGTGTTGTAGGCGATGGTCTGCATGCCGGGCCGGTTGCCGTTCAGGCCGGCGATGGATGCCACGTTGACGATGCTGCCGCTGCGCCGGCCGATCATGCAGCGCTTGGCGATCTGCTGGCTCAGCAGGAAATAGCCGCGCACGTTGAGGTTCATCACCTTGTCCCAGGCGGCGACCGGATGGTCCTCGGCCGGTGCGCCCCAGGCGGCGCCGGCGTTGTTGACCAGGATGTCGACCGGTCCCATGCGCTCGAGCGTGTCGGTCGCGAGGCGGATCACGTCGGCCTCGGAGGCGCAGTCGGCGGCGATCCAGCGGGCGTCGATGCCGCGGTCCTGCAGCTGCGCGACCGCCTGCTCCAGGTCGTCCGCCTTGCGGGAGCTGAGCATGATGCGTGCGCCCGCCTCGCCGAGCGCCTGCGCCAGCTGCAGGCCCAGGCCGCGCGAGCCGCCGGTGACGAGCGCGGTCTTGCCGGTGAGGTCGAAGAGTTGCTGGACGGTGCGGACCATGGGACGTGTCTCCTGCTGCTGCGGTGGGATCGGAATGCGGGCCATTCTGGCCGTGCCGCCACCGTGCCGCTGTCCCTCCTGCGATAGCGCCGGGTCAGTCCTGGTCGAGGCGGGCGCGCACGAAGATCAGCACCACCCCGGCGATGGCGGCGACCACGCCGATCACCACCAGCGGATGCGACACGATCGCCCCGGCACGGGCGGTGACGGCGCCGGCCAGGATCGACAGCAGGCCGCCGTAGATCAGGATCCAGATCAAGTTCTCGAGGCGCTTGTGCGGTTTGGGTGCGGTCATGGAAAGGGGGGCGGCGGCAGGGGTGTCAGAACGCCTCCTCGGGCATACCGGCGCAGGTCATGTCGCGGTCGCGCACCACCTGCAGCCAGGCGCCGATGCGGGGCAGCTCGTAATGATAGAAGTAGCGCGCCGCGGTGCGCCGGCCGACCGCCGCCGGCGCGTCGCCCGGCGAGGCCAGCGCCAACTCCAGCCAGATCCAGGCGAGCACCGTGTGGCCGAAGGCCTGCATGTAGGGCACCGCGTTTGCCAGCGCCTCCGCCGGCGTGTCGGTCGCCCAGGCGGCCTTGGTGGCGGCGCCCACCTGCTGCAGCGCGGCGCCCAGCGCATTCGCATGCGCGGCGAGCGCCGGCTGCTGGATCGCCCGCTCGATGGTCGCGTTGATCCGGCCGGCCAGCAGCATCAGGCCGCGGCCGCCTTCCATCGTCACCTTGCGGCCGAGCAGGTCGAGCGCCTGGATGCCGTGGGTGCCCTCGTGGATCATGTTGAGCCGGTTGTCGCGCCAGTACTGCTCGACCGGGAAGTCTCGGGTGTAGCCGTAGCCGCCGTGCACCTGGATCGCGAGCGAATTGGCCTCCAGGCAGAACTCGCTCGGCCAGCTCTTGGCGATAGGCGTCAGCACTTCCAGCAGCAGGCGGGCCTCGTCGGCCGCCGCCGCGTCGCCGGTGTCCTGCTCGTCCACCAGCCGCGCGCAGTACAGCTCCAGCGCCAGCGCGCCCTCGCAGTAGGCCTTCTGCGCGAGCAGCATGCGCTTCACATCCGCGTGCTCGACGATCCGCACCGGCGGCTGCGCCGGGTCCTTGCCGGCCGGGCCGACCGGTCGGCCCTGGGGCCGGTCGCGGGCGTAGGCGAGCGACGCGTGGTAGCCCGCCATGCCGAGCATCGTCGCCGCCATGCCGATGGCGATGCGCGCCTCGTTCATCATGTGGAACATGCAGTGCAGGCCCTTGCCGGGCTGCCCGACGAGGTACCCCACGGCGCCGGGCCGGCCCTCCACCGGATAGCGGCCCTCTCCGAAATTGAGCAGCGTGTTGGTCGTGCCGCGCCAGCCGAGCTTGTGGTTCAGGCCCGCGAGCGCCACATCGTTGCGCACACCGGTCAGCCGGCCGTCGGCATCGACCAAGTGCTTGGGCACGATAAAGAGGGAAATGCCGCGCGTGCCCGGCACCGGCCGGCCGTCGGGGCCGGGAATCTTCGCGAGCACCAGGTGCACGATGTTCTCGGTCAGCTCGTGGTCGCCCGAGGAGATCCACATCTTGTTGCCGGTCAGCCGGTAGCGCGGGCCGAGCGGATCGGCACCGCTGCCCTCGCCGTCCGGCACCGCGCGGGTCGCAATGTCCGACAGGCTGGAGCCGGCCTGCGGCTCCGACAGCGCCATCGTGCCCGCCCAGTCGCCGGCGAATTCGCGCGCAGCGAACACCGCCTGCTGGCGCGGGGTGCCGTGGACCTTCAGCAGGTTCGCGTTGCCGGTGGTCAGCAGGTTGGAGCCGATGCTGATCGAGGCCATCGCGAAGAAGGCATTGGCCGACGCCTCCACGGTGTAGGGCAGCTGCATGCCGCCGTCCTCGTAGTCCTGCGCGGCGGCGAGCATGCCACTGTCGGCATAGGCGCGCCGCGCCTCGTGGGTGGCGCGGGGCTGCACCACGCGGTCGTTCTCGACCCGCGGTTCCTCGGTGTCGACCAGCCGGTTGAACGGCGCGTACTTCTCGCGGGCGATGCGTTCGCAGGTGTCGAGCACCGCGTCGAAGGTCTCGCGCGAATGCTCGGCAAAGCGGGGGCGTTCCGGCAGGCGGTCGACCTGGAGCCAGTCGTAGAGCAGGAAATCGAGGGTGGAACGCAGGTCGGCCATCGGGCGCTTTCGGACAGGGTCAGGTGAGCCAGGGATACGGCAGCGGCCGCCACGGCCGGCCGACGGCCTTGCGCAGTTGGCGCCACCACTTGGGCTGGCGGTTGAAGGCGAGCTTGGGCGCGATGCGCCGCTGCGGATCGACCTGCGGCAGCAGCGCGATCCAGCCGTCGGGCGGCGTGCCGCGGTAGTGGGCGAAGAATGCCGCCAGGTCGTCGCGGAATTCCTTGAACACGTGGTAGTGCAGCAGCCAAGGCGCTGCCGGCCGCGGCACGATGCGGTGCTCGGCCAGTACAGCCGCCAGCGCCACCTGCTCTGCGGTCGCGATCGGCAGCACGGCATGGATCGCATCGGTCAGTTCGAGCGTTTCGGCGATCAGGCCGAAGCGGTCGCCGCGCAGCCCGATCGCACCGGAATTCCACAGCGGCAGGTCGGGCGCGAGCCGCTGCGGGCGGCCGCCGATCGTGAACGACCGGTGGCGGCTCATTGCATGCAGCCGGCCCTGCGAGCGGGTGTGCCGCCGGTTGCCGGCGATGGTGCCTTCCCGCTCGTGCAGGAACACGTCGCCGGCATGCACCGCGGCGAACAGCGGTGCCGGGTCGGCGAGGAAGCTGGTGTCGGAATCGACGAAGAGGAAGGCATCGTCGGTGCAGCCCTGGACGCTCGCCACCGCATGCAGGATCGCCAGCGGCTTGATCCGGTGGATGTAGCCCTGCGGCCCGCCGCGCCAGGCGGTGAGCTGCGCGGCATCGACCGGCAGGTAGCGCACGTCGTCGCCGTCGCCGTCGCCCAGGATCGCGCGGAATTCATCCGGAACGTCGGTGACGACCAGTGCCACCGCCCCGTGCACGCCGGACGCGCCGGTGGTGCGCCGGGCGCGCCAGGTGAGCAGCAGGTGGATCGCCTCCTGCCGGTAGCAGGCGGCGCCGTGCGCCATCGTGATCAGGTAGTCCAGGGCCGTTCTCCGGTGCGGTGCAGAACCGGCGATTGTCCCGCCCCGTCCCGCCCCGCCTGCCGCCCGGCGGCGCCGGCGGTCACAGCACCTCGAAGATGCCCGCTGCGCCCATGCCGCCGCCGACGCACATCGTCACCGCCACCCGCTTCGCGCCGCGGCGCTTGCCCTCGATCAGCGCATGGCCGGTGAGCCGCTGGCCCGACACCCCGTACGGGTGGCCGAGCGCGATCGCACCGCCGTTCACGTTCAGCCGATCGGCGGGGATGCCGAGCTTGTCGCGGCAGTAGAGCACCTGCACCGCGAAGGCTTCGTTCAGCTCCCACAGGTCGATGTCCGACACCTTGAGGCCGAGCCGGTCCAGCACCTTGGGTACCGCGAAGACCGGGCCGATGCCCATCTCGTCGGGTTCGCAGCCGGCGACGGCGAAGCCGAGAAAACGGCCGAGCGGTTTCAGGCCGTGCTTCTGGGCGTAGTCCTCGTGCACCATCACGCAGGCGCCGGCGCCGTCGGAAAACTGGCTGGCATTGCCCGCCGAAATCAGGCCACCCGGCAGGGCCGAGCGGATGCCGGCGATACCTTCCTTGGTCGTGCCTTCGCGGGTGCCCTCGTCGCGGCTCACCGTGACCTCGCGGGTGCGCAGGCCCATGACTTTGTCGGCGACGCCGGCGGTCACGGTGATCGGTGCGATCTCGTCGTCGAACAGTCCCGCGGCCTGGGCGGCACAGGCGCGCTGCTGGCTGGCCGCGCCGTATTCGTCCATCGCATCGCGGCCGATACCGTAGCGCTTGGCGACCTGCTCGGCGGTCTCGAGCATGCTCCAGTAGATCTCGGGCTTCTGCTTCATCAGGTTCGGGTCGCGCAGCATGTGGGTGTTGACCTCCTGCTGCACGCAGGAAATGCTTTCCACGCCGCCGGCGACATAGACGTCGCCCTCGCCCGCCACGATGCGCTGCGCGGCCATCGCGATCGTCTGCAGCCCCGAGGAGCAGAAACGGTTGACCGTGACGCCCGACACGGTCACCGGCAGGCCGGCCGACAGGGCGATCTGGCGGCCGATGTTGGAGCCGGTGGCACCTTCCGGCGACGCGCAGCCCATCAGGACGTCCTCGACGTGCGCGCCGTCGATGCCGGCGCGGGCGATGGCATGGCGCACCGCATGGCCGCCGAGGGTGGCGCCATGGGTCATGTTGAAAGCGCCCTTCCAGCTCTTGGCGAGCGGCGTGCGGGCGGTGGAGACGATGAGAGCCTGGGTCATGGGAATCCTGCGGTGATCAGTTGAACGTCTTGCCTTCGGCCGCCAGGCGCGCCAGCAGCGGCGCGGGCTGCCAGAAGTCGGCGTCGTCCCGCGGATTGCGCGCGAAGCGCTGCATGCTCTGCACCACGTTGAACAGGCCGACCTGGTCGGCGTAATGCATCGGGCCGCCGCGCCAGGCCGGGAAGCCGTAGCCGGTCAGGTAGACCATGTCGATGTCGCTCGCCTTGGACGCGATGCCGTCCTCCAGGATGCGGGCGCCCTCGTTCACCAGCGAATAGACGAGCCGCTGCACGATCTCCTCGTCGCCGATCTTGCGCGGCGTGATGCCGAGCGCCTGCCGGTGTTGCTCGACCATCTCGTTGACGGCGGCCGACGGGATCGCGTCGCGCTTGCCCGGCTGGTAGTCGTACCAGCCGGCGCCGGTCTTCTGGCCGAAGCGGCCCATCTCGCAGAGCAGGTCGGCGGTCTTGCTGTACTTCATCTGCGGCTTTTCCACGTAGCGCCGCTTGCGGATCGCCCAGCCGATGTCGTTGCCTGCCAGGTCGCCCATCCGGAACGGCCCCATCGCGAAGCCGAACTTCTCGATGGCCTTGTCCACCTGCTGCGGCGTGCAGCCCTCCTCCAGCAGAAAACCGGCCTGCCGGCTGTACTGCTCGATCATGCGGTTGCCGATGAAGCCGTCGCACACGCCCGAGACCACGGCGGTCTTTTTGATCTTCTTCGCGATGGCCATGACCGTCGCCAGCACGTCCTTGGCGGTCTCTTTGCCGCGCACGACTTCCAGCAGCTTCATCACGTTGGCCGGGCTGAAGAAATGCATGCCCACCACGTCCTGCGGACGCCGGGTGAAGGCGGCGATCTTGTCCACGTCGAGCGTCGAGGTGTTGGAGGCCAGGATCGCACCGGGCTTCGCCACCGCGTCGAGCTGCTGGAACACCGTCTCCTTCACGCCGAGTTCCTCGAACACGGCCTCGATGATCAGGTCGGCATCCTTCAGGGCGGCGTAGTCCAGCGTAGTGGAGAGCAGCGCCATCCGCTCGTCGTACTTCTCCTGCTTGAGCTTGCCCTTCTTGACCTGCGCCTCGTAGTTCTTGCGGATGGTGGCGATGCCGCGGTCCAGCGCTTCCTGCTTCGTTTCCAGGATCGTGACCGGGATGCCCGCGTTCAGGAAGTTCATCGCGATGCCGCCGCCCATCGTGCCGGCGCCGACCACGCCGACCGTACGGATCTCGCGCTTGGCGGTGTCCTCGGGCACGTCCGGGATCTTCGAGGCTGCACGCTCCGACACGAAGATGTGCCGAAGCGCCCGGCATTCGGGCGTCCACATCAGGTTGATGAAGGTCTCGCGCTCGAAGGCGAGGCCGTCCTCAAATTTCTTCTTGGTGGCTGCCTCCACCGTATCCACGCACTTGAGCGGCGCGGGGAAATTCTTGGCCATGCCCTTGACCATGTTGCGGGCGAACTGGAAGTACGCATCGCCGAGCGGATGCTTGCACGGCAGGTCGCGCACCAGTGGCAGCGGCGATCCGTCGGCATGGCGGGCGCCGACCTCGCGGGCGAAAGCGAGCGCTTCCTCGGCGAGCGATGCGGCCGATGCGGCGACCTTGTCGAACAGCTTCTGGCCGGGCTGCTGCGCCAGCAGTTCGCTCTTCACCGGCTCGCCGGAGACGATCATGTTCAGCGCGGTCTCCACGCCGAGGACCCGCGGCAGCCGCTGGGTGCCGCCGGCACCCGGCACCAGTCCCAGCTTGACTTCCGGCAGCGCGACGCTGGTACCCGGCGCCACGATCCGGTAGTGCGCGCCGAGCGCCAGTTCCAGACCGCCGCCCATCACGACCGAGTGCATCGCGGCGACGACCGGCTTGGTGGAGAGTTCGACGGCACGAATCACGCTCAGCAGGTTGGGCTCCTGCAGCGCCTTGGGCGAACCGAATTCCTTGATGTCGGCGCCGCCCGAGAACGCCTTGCCGGCGCCGGTCAGCACGATGGCCTTCACGGCCGCGTCGGCCTGCGCCTTCGCCAGCGCATCGGTGATGCCCTGGCGGGTCGCCAGGCCGAGGCCGTTGACGGGGGGATTGTTCAGCGTGATCACGGCGATGTCGCCGTGGACTTGGTACTCAGCCGTCATGCGGATGTCCTCTGGTGGTACGAATAGAACGATCGTGCGTTTTGCCGGACGATTCTAGGAGTCCGATGCTGCGACGCAATACGGGAGGACCCCGGGCGGGTCGTGCCGGCGACAGGCGCCACAGCGGCGCCGTGCCGTGGCCGGCCGGTCAGACTTCCAGCCACTCCTTGCGCACGCCGGCATCGGCACGCAGGCCGGCAGGCGTGCCGTCGAAGACGATGGTGCCGTGGCCCATCACCAGCGCCCGGTCGGAGATCTCCATCGCGATGGTCAGCTTCTGCTCGATCAGCAGCACCGAGACGCCCCGGTCCTTCAGCGTCTTAAGGTACTGGCCGACCAGTTCGACGATCTTGGGCGCGAGGCCCTCGGTCGGCTCGTCAATGATGATCAGGTCGGGGTCGCCCATCAGCGTGCGGCAGAGGGTCAGCATCTGCTGCTCGCCGCCGGACATCACGCCGGCCTCGGTGTGCTGGCGCTCCTTCAGCCGCGGGAACATCGTGTACATGTCGTCGAAGCCCCAGCGGCTGTCGCGACCCTTGCCCTTCTGGCCCAGCAGCAGGTTCTGGTGCACGGTGAGGTTCGGGAAGATATCGCGGTTCTCGGGCACGTAGCCGATGCCGCGGTGGGCGATCTCGTAGGCCTTGCAGCCAGAGAGGCTGCGGTCCTTCCACTGCATCTCGCCTTCCCAGTGCACCAGCCCCATGATCGCCTTGGCGGTCGTGGAACGGCCCGAGCCGTTGCGGCCGAGCAGCGCGACGATCTCGCCGGGCCGCACGTCGAAGCTGACGCCGTGGAGCACATGGCTCTTGCCGTAGTAGGCATGCAGGTTGCGCAACGACAGCATCTCAGTGCCCTCCGTGCGCGGCTTGCGCGGCGGGCGTGCCCAGGTACGCCTCCTGCACCCGCGGATTCGCGCGCACCGCCTCGGGCGTGTCGAAGGCGATCACCTCGCCGTAGACGACCACCGCGATCTTGTCGGCCAGGCCGAACACCACGCCCATGTCGTGCTCCACGGTCAGCAGGGTCTTGCCCTCGGTCACCTGCCGGATCAGGTCGATGAAATGCCGGGTCTCGCTGCGGCTCATGCCGGCGGTGGGCTCGTCGAGCAGGATCACGTCGGCCCCGCCGGCGATCGTCACCCCGATCTCCAATGCGCGCTGCTCGGCATAGGTCAGGTTGGCGGCCAGCACGTCGCGCTTGGCCGCCAGGCCGATGCGCTGCAGCAGTGCGTCGGTGCGGTCGTTCGCATCGTGCAGGCCCGACAGGAAGCGCAGGAAGGTGTAGCGGTAGCCCAGGCTCCACAGCACCCCGCAGCGCAGGTTCTCGAACACGCTCAGCTTCGGGAAGATGTTGGTGATCTGGAAGCTGCGGGCCAGGCCCATGCGGTTGATCTCGTACGGCGTGCGTCCGTCGATGCGCTGGCCGTGCAGCAGCACCTCGCCGCTGGTGGGCGCGAGGCGGCCGCTGATCAGGTTGAACAGCGTGGACTTGCCGGCGCCGTTCGGACCGATCACCGCGACGCGTTCGCCGGCGGCCACCTGCAGCTCCGCGCCACGGATGATCTCGGTACGGCCGAAGGATTTGCGCAGCTGACGCAGTTCGATGGCCGGCGCGCGGCCGGCAGCAGGATGCAGGGCGGCCGTCATGCCGAACCCTCCTTGCGGATCGTGGCTTCGATGGATTCCTGCACCGCGTTCCACTGCGCGAGGAAGCGCCGCCGCCGCCATTCCAGCAGCACGGCACCGACGACGAACAGCACGGCCGCCGCCACCCAGCTGCCGACGCCGTGGGCATCGAGCGTGAGACCGGCGAAGGAGAGCTGCGAGCCGAGCGCCGCATTGAGCTGCAGGTGGTAGAGCATTTCGATGGCCATCGCGGCACCGGCCGTCAGCACCAGGGCGGCCCCGGCCATCGCGGCATAGTGCGGCAGCAGCCGGCGCAGCAGGCCGTGGCGCGCCACCCGCAGATTCGTCATGATCAGGCTGGCGATGCCGCCGGGGGCGTACATCACCATCAGCAGGAAGATGAGGCCCAGGTACAGCAGCCAGGCCTTGGTCAATTCCGACAGCAGCACCGAGGCCAGCACCAGCAGCACCGCACCGATGATCGGCCCGAAGAAGAAGGTGGCGCCGCCGAGGAAGGTGAACAGCAGGTAGCCGCCGGAGCGCACCACGCTCACGCTGTCGGCCGCGGTGACGATCTCGAAATTGATCGCCGCCAGGCCGCCGCCGATGCCGGCAAAGAAGCCGGCGATCATGAAGGCTAGGTAGCGGATGCGCCGTGTGCTGAAGCCGATGAACTCGACCCGCTCCGGGTTGTCGCGCACCGCATTCAGCATGCGGCCGAGGGGCGTGCCGGTGAAGGCGAACATCAGGGCGGTGCAGACGAAGCAGTACACCGCGATCAGGTAGTACACCTGCAGCTGCGAGCCGAAATCGAAGCCGAGGAATTTGGCGCCGTACACCCGGTTGGTGCTGATGCCGCCCTCCCCGCCGAAGACTTCGGGGAACATCAGCGCCATCGACGCCACCAGCTCGCCCACGCCGAGGGTGATCATCGCGAAGGTGGTGCCTGCCTTGCGGGTGGTGACGAAGCCGAGGAGTGCCGCGATCGCGAGCCCGCCCAGGCCGCCCACCAGCGGCACCAGCACGAGCGGGACCGGCGGGCCTCCAGGTCCTGCGGCCAGGTTCATGGCATGGACTGCGGCGAAGGCGCCCAAACCGGTATACACCGCATGGCCGAAGCTCAGCATGCCGCCCTGCCCGAGCAGCACGTTGTACGACAGGCAGATGATGATCACGTAGCCGATCTGCGACAGCATCGTGAGCGCGAGGCTGCTGCGGAACAGCATCGGCGCCACGATCAGCGCCAGCGCGAAGCCTGTCCAGACGACGATGCGGCCGATGTTCAGCGGACGGAAACGGTAGTGCGTCGACGCCGACGCGGAGACGGGAACGGCAGCCATCGCGTCAGTCCTCCCGCGTTCCGAGCAGGCCGCGCGGCCGGAAGATCAGCATCAGCACCAGCAGCAGGTACGGCAGGATCGGCGCCACCTGCGACACGGTGAGCCGCAGCAGCGGCCAGCCGAAGGTCTGCTCGCCGACCGCCATGCCGGCCGACCGCAGCGCGCCGGCCAGCGACCAGTCGAGCGCCACCGCGAAGGTCTGCAGCAGCCCGATCAGCAGCGAGGCGAGGAACGCGCCCGCCAGCGAGCCCATGCCGCCCACCACCACCACCACGAAGATGATCGAGCCGACCGACGCGGCCATCGCCGGCTCGGTCACGTAGGTGTTGCCGCCGACCACCCCGGCCAGCCCGGCCAGTGCGGCACCGCCGCCGAACACCATCATGAAGACGCGCGGCACGTTGTGGCCGAGGGCTTCGGTCATCTCCGGGTGCTTCAGCGCGGCCTGGATCACCAGCCCGACGCGGGTCCGGGTCAGCACCAGCCAGACCGACGCCAGCATCACCAGCGCCACCAGCATCACGAAGCTGCGCGACTTGGGGAACTGCGTGCCGTAGAGCGTGAAGAGCGGCCCCTGCAACTGCGGCGGCAGTGCGTAGGGCACCGTGGAGCGGCCCCACACCAGCTGCACCAGCTCCAGGATCAAATACGACAGGCCGAAAGTGACCAACAGCTCCGGCACATGGCCGAACTTGTGCACCCGGCGCAGGCTGTAGCGCTCGAACGCGGCGCCGAGCAGCCCGACCACCAGCGGCGCGACGATCAGCGCCGGCCAGTAGCCCACCACCTGCGAGATGCTGTACGCGAAGTACGCCCCCAGCATGTAGAAGCTGGTGTGCGCGAAATTGAGCACGCCCATCATGCTGAAGATGAGCGTCAGGCCCGAGCTCAGCATGAAGAGCAGCAGGCCATAGCTCACCCCATTCAGCAGGGAGATGACGAAGAATTCCAGGGTCATGCAGGAGAGTCCAGCGTAAGAAAGAGCCCCTCCGGGCCCGGAAGCGACCGTGCATCATCCAGGGACACCGAGGGTCCGGCTCCGCCGGCCCTCGGGTGTCGCCCCCGGCAGGGGGTTGGCGGAGCGCACACCGTGCGCGCAGCCTGGGGGCGAGCGGTCAGCCCGGCCGCTTCATCTGGCACGAGGTCGGCGTGCTCGACACATACGACTCGTAGTACTTCACCGGTGCCAGCGTGTAGCCGGTGTTCTCCGGGCTGTACGGATACTTGCCGCCCGCTTTCTCCCACTTGGAGATGAACAGGCCCTGCTGCAGCTGATGGTCGGTCTTGCGCAGCTCCACGTCGCCGTTGAAGCTCTTGAACTTCATGCCTTCCATCGTCGACGCCACCTTGACCGGATCGGTCGACTTGCTGCGCACGAAGGCCTCGACCAGCGCCGCATAGACGGTATAGATGTCGGTGGTGTACAGGTCGTCGTTGAACTTCGCCTTGTAGGCATCGGCCAGCCGGCCGATCTCGCCGCCCATGTTGTAGTGGCCGTAGCCGACCGCATACACCTTGCCGTCCGAGGCCGCGCCCATCGCGGTGGGCGTCCCGGTCGTCACCGCGTAGTAGGTGTAGAACTTGACGTTCAGGCCCGCGTCGTTGGCCGACTTGATCAAGAGCGCCAGGTCGGAACCCCAGTTGCCGGTGATGACCGAGTCGGCGCCCGACTGCTTGATCTTCGCGATGTAGGGCGCGAAATCGCGCACCTGCGCGAGCGGGTGCAGGTCTTCGCCGACCACCTGGATGTCGGGGCGCTTGCGCTGCAGGTTTTCCTTCGCGTACTTCGCGACCTGCTGGCCGTGCGAATAGTTCTGGTTGATCAGGTAGACCTTCTTGATCTCC
This sequence comes from uncultured Xylophilus sp., assembly GCA_913776965.1. Taxonomy (GTDB): domain Bacteria; phylum Pseudomonadota; class Gammaproteobacteria; order Burkholderiales; family Burkholderiaceae_C; genus Xylophilus. The sequence goes on along the minus strand of CAJYQL010000002.1, from coordinate 1,037 downwards.
GGCTGGTCCTTCATGTAGGTGGTCAGCGCCTCCATCTTCATCGAGGTGTCGGCGTCGAAGCGGAAGTGCCAGTAGCTGCACTTGCTGTTGGTCAGGTCCGGGTCCACCGCGGCGTAGTTGAGGAACAGCACCTCCTTGCCGGGGTTGCGCGCGTTGTGCTTTTCCAGCGCGTCGATGATCGCGAGTGCCGGACCGGACCCGTTGCCCTGCACCACGTAGCGGGCGCCCTGGTCCATCGCCGAGCGCAGCGCGCTGGTGGTCTCCTGCGGGCTCAGCTTGTTGTCGATGCCGATGATCTCGAACTTCACGCCGGCCGCGTTCTTCTTGTTGAACTCCTCGGCCAGGAACTGGAAGGTCTTGAGCTGGTTCGTGCCCACCGCCGCCATCAGGCCCGACAGCGGATCGAGCCAGGCGATCTTGACGGTCTCGCCCTGCTGGGCAAAAGCGCTGCTGCCGAAGGCCAGGACGCAGGCCGCGGCGGTGAATTTGAAAATGGTCTTCAAGGCATGTCTCCTGAGTGGTGTTCCGGTGCTGGAACTTGCACGAGCGTACAGTGCTTCAGCGCCCGCTCGCTAGGGGAAAGCCCCGCGATTCCCCTCTGGAGACTGCCTTTTCTATCACCCGTGCGACAGGCGCCGAAGCTGCCTTCTACCCTGCGGTAGCACGGCCCTGGTGCACGGGCCTCAGGGCCGCTTCATCTGGCAGCTGGTGGGGGTGCTGGCGACGTAGGGCTCGTAGTACTTCACGGGTGCGAAGGTGTAGCCGGTGTTCTCCGCGTCGTAGGGATACTTGCCGCCGGCCTTCTCCCAGCGGGTGATGTACAGGCCCTGCTGCAGCTGGTGGTCCGCCTTGCGCATCTCGACCTCGCCGTTGAAGCTCTTGATGGTCATGCCCTCCAGCGCGGCGGCCACCTTCACCGGATCGGTGGATCTGGTCTTGACGAAGGCCGCATCCAGCAGCGCGAAGGTGTGGTAGATCGAGTTCTGCGTCATGTCGTCGTTCATGCGCTTCTTGAAGTCGGCCATCAGCGGCTGGAT
>CAJYQL010000001.1 GCA_913776965.1 uncultured Xylophilus sp. | reverse complement strand
ACCGACGAGGTCGAGCTCATCACCGGGGAGCCGCCTCGCTCCCTGGCCGGCTGGGCCCGGTCACACCGCCACGAGCTGCTCCGACTCGGCGCAGCGGCCTGACGATCAAGGGACGCTGATGGTGTCGACCAGGTGCTCCTGCACGTACCCGATCCAGTCGTAGACGTCACGGAGCCCCACCGCACGGTCGGACCGGTCCGCAGCCGAGGCCTCCTCGCTGGCCGCGTCGGTGATCCCGAGGCGCTCCGCGATCGTCAGTCGGAGGTCCGTCAGACACCGGAGCCAGGCCTGCACGTCCTCCGGGGTCAACGCGCCGTCCCGCACGCCCGTCGACCAGTCGTGCACGACCGAGGCGTTCGTCGTCTTCTGCGTCAGCAGGTCGGGACGGGTCAGCCGGCCGAACTCGCTGCTCGCCGCCGCGTCGCCCGGGTATGCGTCCGGGAACATCCGCGTCGCCACCGGGTCCGCCGAGACGTTCCCGGCGAGCACCTGCTGCAGTTGCTCGGTCAGCGACGTCAGCACGTCGCGCTCGCCGGGGGACATGGCCAGGTGCACGCCGTCGGACCGGCGGATGAACGGGATCACGGCGCCGGGACGCGGTCGACGGTCGCCTGCAGGCCGTAGCCGTGCATCGCCTGCACGTGCGCCTCCATCACCTCGCGGGCGCCCGTGGCGACGATCGCCCGGCCCTCCTCGTCGACCTGGTGCATGAGCCGCTCCGCCTCCGGGCGGCTGAACCCGAAGTACGACTGGAAGACGTAGGTGACGTACGACATCAGGTTGACCGGGTCGTCCCAGACCACCGTCACCCAGGGGGTCTCGGAGCGGGTCGTCGTCCGCTCGTCGACGTCCGGCGTGGTCAAGGTCATGCCACCAGGGTGACACGAACGGGAGCGCTCGGTACGATCGGGAGGTCGCGACTGGCGTTGGATGGGTCACCATCGGGGAGCGACACCTGACACGGTGCGCGGCCGTACGCCTGGGCCGCGCCCACCCGTCCACCTCGTCGTGCTCGTGCGCGGCGGAACCGACAACGAGGAGTCCCGTGTCCATCACCGATCTGCCCACTGTGACCACGCAGTCGAGCTTCAACGCACCGCTCGCCGAGGTCGACCCCGAGATCGCCGCGGTCCTGCAGAACGAGCTCGGCCGTCAGCGCGACACCCTCGAGATGATCGCGTCCGAGAACTTCGTGCCGCGCGCCGTCCTCGAGTCGCAGGGCTCGGTCCTGACGAACAAGTACGCCGAGGGCTACCCCGGCAAGCGCTACTACGGCGGCTGCGAGCACGTCGATGTGGCCGAGCAGCTGGCCATCGACCGCGTGAAGGCGCTGTTCGGCGCCGACGCCGCCAACGTGCAGCCGCACTGCGGCGCCTCCGCCAACGAGGCGGTGTTCCTCGCCTTCCTGAAGCCCGGCGACACGATCATGGGCATGAGCCTCGCCGAAGGCGGCCACCTGACCCACGGCATGCCGCTGAACATGTCGGGCAAGTGGTTCAACGTCGTCTCCTACGGCCTCGATGCGAACGAAGCCATCGACTACGACGCGATGGAGCGCAAGGCCCACGAGTCCAAGCCCAAGCTGATCGTGGCCGGTGCGTCGGCCTACAGCCTGCGGATCGACTTCGAGCGTTTCGCCAAGGTCGCGAAGGACGTCGGCGCGATCTTCATGGTCGACATGGCCCACTATGCCGGCCTGATCGCGGCGGGCGTGTACCCAAACCCGGTGCCGTTTGCCGACGTCGTCACCTCCACCACCCACAAGAGCCTGCGCGGCCCGCGCGGCGGCATCATCCTGATGAAGTCGCAGCACGAGAAGGCGATCAACAGCGCGATCTTCCCCGGCTTGCAGGGCGGCCCGCTGATGCACGTGATCGCCGCCAAGGCGGTCGCCTTCAAGGAAGCCATGGCGCCGGAATTCAAGACCTACCAGCAGCAGGTCGCGAAGAACGCGCAGATCGTCGCCGAGACGCTGACCGAGCGCGGCCTGCGCATCGTGTCCGGCCGCACCGAGAGCCACGTGATGCTGGTCGACCTGCGCGCCAAGGGCATCACCGGCAAGGAAGCCGAGGCGGTGCTGGGCGCGACCCACATGACGATCAACAAGAACGCGATCCCGAACGATCCGGAAAAGCCGATGGTCACCAGCGGCGTGCGCATCGGCACCCCGGCGATGACGACCCGCGGCTTCAAGGACGAGGAAGCCCGCGCCACCGCCCACCTGGTGGCCGACGTGCTCGACAACCCGCGCGACGCCGCCAACATCGAGGCGGTCCGCGCCAAGGTGCACGCGCTGACCAGCCGCTTCCCGGTCTACCGCTGATCCACCGGGCACCGCGCGCATGAAGTGCCCGTTCTGCGCCCATGCCGACACGCAGGTCGTCGAGACCCGCGTGTCGGAAGACGCGACCTTCGTGCGCCGGCGCCGCCGGTGCAGCGCCTGCGACAAGCGCTTCACCACCTATGAGCGGCCGGACGTCAGCTTCCCCGCCCTCGTCAAGAAGGACGGCCGCCGGGTCGACTACAAGCGCGACAAGCTGCGCGCGTCGATGAACCTGGCGCTGCGCAAACGGCCGGTCGGCATCGAGCAGGTCGACAGCGCCGTCGAGCGGATCGAGGAAACCCTGCTGACCCTCGGTCTCCGTGAAATCCCTTCGAGCCGTATCGGCGAGTTGGTGATGCGCGAACTGCGGCGCCTGGACAAGGTCGCCTACGTGCGCTTCGCGAGCGTCTACCGCAGCTTCGAGGACATCGACGACTTCAAGACGCTGGTGGACGAGGTGCGCACCTGACTCCGGCAGTTGCAGCTGCGGCGTCTCCGCCGTCGCCCGGCCTGTGGCGACGGCTGTGGGCCCGCGACACCTTCGTCTACAGCCTGCGCGTACTGATCGCGCTGTCGGCGGTGATGGCCCTGTGGTGGACACGCGACCGCATGGCGTTCGTGATGCCGACTTTCCTCGGCATCATCGCCTCGGCCCTCGCCGAAACCGACGACAGCTGGCGCGGCCGGCTGCGCGCGCTGCTCGCCACGCTCGGCTGCTTCGCGGCGGCAGCGCTCGCGGTGCAGATGCTGTATGCGCACGGCATCGCGTTGGCGGCAATGCTGGTCGCGGCGGCCTTCGTGCTGACGATGCTCGGCGCGGTCGGCGAGCGCTACCGGGCGATCGCCTCGGCCACGCTCATCCTAGCCCTCTACGGCGCCATCGGGATGGAGCATTTCGCGGCGACCGGCGCGCCGTTCTGGCAGGAGCCGGCGCTGCTGCTGCTGGGCGCGGCCTGGTACGGCCTGCTGTCGGTCGCATGGGCGGCGGTGTTCGTCCACCAGCCGGTGCAGCAGAACCTCGCGCGGCTCTACACGCTGCTCGGCGAATACCTGTGGCTCAAGTCTGCGCTGTTCGAACCGGTGCGCGGCATCGACGTGGAGCGGCGGCGGATCGGCCTCGCACGGCACAACGCAACGCTGGTGGCAGCGCTCAACACCACCAAGGAAAGCCTCTACCGCCGGACCGACACGCCGGGTTCGCGCACCGGATCGCGGCGGCTGCGGCGCTACCTGGCGCTCTACTTCCTGGCGCAGGACGTCCACGAGCGTGCCAGCGCCTCCCACGCCGCCTACGGCGAGATGACCGACGCCTTCTTCCACAGCGACGTGATGTACCGCTGCCAGCGCCTGCTCGCGCTGCAAGGCACCGCCTGCCAGCAGCTGGCGCGCGCGATCCAGCTGCGCCGCCCGTTCGACGGCGGCAGCGGCGACCGGCAGCAGGCTGCTGCGGACCTGCGGGACGCGATCGCCCACCTGCAGACGCAGACGGCCGGCCGCACGCCCGCGCGCGAACGGCTGCTGCGGTCGCTGGTGGCGCTCGAAGGCAACCTGGCGGCGCTCGACATGCGCCTCACCGGGGCGACCCGGCCGGCGGCGCTGGACGATCCGCGCTCCGACCGCAGCCTGTTCGACCGGTCGGCGCACGGCTGGCGCGAAGCGCTGGCGCGGGTTCGGCTGCAGCTCACGCCGCAGGCCGCGGTGTTCCGCCATGCCGTGCGGCTGTCGCTCGCCCTGGCCGCGGGTTTCGCCGTCCAGCAGGTGCTGCAGCTCGACCAGGGCTGGTGGATCCTGCTCACCACCCTGTTCGTCTGCCAGCCGAGCTATGGCGAGACGCTGCGCCGCGTGGTGCAGCGGGTCACCGGAACACTGGGCGGGCTGGTGGTCGGATGGGCGCTGTTCGACCTGTTTCCGGACCTGCGGATGCAGTCCGTCGTGGCGGTGGCGGCCGGCGTGGTCTTCTTCGCGACCCGCCGCACCCGGTACACCGTCGCCACCGGCGCGATCACCCTGCTGGTGCTGCTCAGCTTCAACCAGATCGGCAACGGCTACGACCTGATCGTGCCGCGGCTGGTCGATACGGTGATCGGCGCGGCGATCGCCGGGGCGGCCGTCTTCCTGGTGCTGCCGGACTGGCGCAGCCGCCGGCTGGAGCAGGTCGCGTCCGCGGCGCTGGCTGCCAGCGGGCGCTACCTGCAGCAGATCCTGGAGCAGTACCGCACCGGCAAGCGCGACGATCTGGCCTACCGGCTCGCCCGCCGCAATGCGCACAACGCCGATGCCGCGCTGTCGTCGGCCCTGTCGGGCATGCTGCAGGAACCGGGCTTCCTGCGCGACAGTGCCGAGTCCGGCATCCGCTTCCTGCTGCAGTCCCACACGCTGCTGAACTACCTGTCCGCCCTCGGCGCGCACCGTCGCGACGGCGGTGCCTCCGCAGCTACGCCCGAGATCGATACCGCTGCCGATCTGCTGCCGGGCGCAATCGCCCGCATGGCGGAACGGCTGGCGGCACGGCAGGCGCCCGAGACGACCGACGATGCGGCCCTGGCGGCCCTGGCCGATGCGCTGGACGCCGCCGCTGCGGCGGACAGCGCCGAAGACCGTGCCCGCCGCCAGCTCGCGCTCGTGTGCCGGCAACTCCCGGCCATCGGCGAGGGCATCCGCCGCCTGCTCGCGACGGCGGCCCTGCCGGCAACGCTTACAGAAACGACGCCTTGATCGGCGGCACCGCCTGCGTCACGTCGCCGCACTGGGCGCGATGGCGCAGGGCGTGGTCGATCAGCACCATCGCCAGCAGCGCCTCGGCGATCGGCGTGGCCCGGATGCCGACGCAGGGGTCGTGGCGGCCCTTGGTCACCACCTCGACCGATTGTCCCTGCACGTCGATCGACTCGCGCGGGCTGATGATCGAGCTGGTCGGCTTGATCGCGATCGACACCTCGATGTCCTGCCCGGTGCTGATGCCGCCGAGGATGCCGCCGGCATTGTTGGACTTGAAGCCGTCCGGCGACAGCGCGTCGCCATGCACCGTGCCGCGCTGGACCACGCTCGCGAAGCCGGCGCCGATCTCGACCGCTTTCACCGCGTTCAGACCCATCATCGCGTAGGCGATGTCGGCGTCGAGCTTGTCGTAGAGCGGCTCGCCGAGCCCCACCGGCACGCCCGAGGCCACGACCCGCAGCCGCGCACCGCAGGAGTCGCCCGCCTTGCGCAGGGCATCCATGTAGTCCTCGAGCGCCGACACGTCGGCCACGCCCGCGAAGAACGGGTTCTCGGGCACGTGGCGCCAATCGTCGAAGCCGATCGGCAGTTCGCCGATCTGGGTCATGTGGCCGCGGACCTGCACGCCGTACTTCTCGGCCAGCCATTTCTTCGCCACCGCGCCGGCGGCGACGGTCGGCGCGGTCAGCCGGGCCGACGACCGGCCACCGCCGCGCGGATCGCGGATGCCGTACTTGTGCCAGTAGGTGTAGTCGGCATGGCCCGGGCGGAAACGCTGGGCGATCTCGGAATAGTCCTTGCTGCGCTGGTCGGCGTTGCGGATCAGGAGCGCGATCGGCGTGCCGGTGGTCTTGCCCTCATACACGCCGCTCAGGATCTCGACCGCATCGGGTTCGTTGCGCTGGGTGACGTGCCGGCTGGTGCCCGGCCGCCGGCGGTCGAGGTCCGCCTGGATGTCCGCTTCCGAGAGCGCCATGCCGGGCGGGCAGCCGTCGATCACGCAGCCGATGGCCGGCCCGTGGGATTCACCGAAGTTCGTGACGCAGAAAAGGGTGCCGAAGGTATTGCCGCTCATGGGCGGCGATTATCGGGGACGCCGATCAACCCGCCCGCCGTCGGCAGACCCTGCCTTCACACGGGCAGTCGTGGATCCGGCTCCGCCGGTCCACCGACTGCGCCCCCCTTCCCGCGCAGCGAGAGAAGGGGGGAGCGGCGCAGCCGCTCGGGGGGATGCTCTCCCTCAAGCCTGTTCCGCGCCTTCCGGCCAGTCGCGGATATAGGCCTTGAGCATCCGGTTCTCGAAATTCTGGCTGTCCACCACCGCCTTGGCGACGTCGTAGAAGCTGATCACGCCCATTAGCATGCGCTGGTTCATCACCGGCATGTAGCGGGCGTGGCGGTCGAGCATCATGCGGCGGACCTCGTCCAGCTCGGTCTCGGAGGTGCAGGTGAGCGGATGGTCGTCCATCGCGCTGCGGACCAGGGTGGTGCCGACGCTGCCGCCGTTCTTCACCAGCATCTGGATCACCTCGCGGAAGGTCAGCATGCCCACCAGGTCGCCGTGCTCCATGACGACCAGCGAGCCGATGTCGCGCTCGGACATGATCGCGATGGCGGCCGACAGCGGCTCGTCGGGGGTGACGGTGTAGAGCGTATTGCCCTTGACGCGGAGGATGTCGCTGACTTTCATGGTGGTCTCCGTGGTGCCGCACGCCCTGGCGCGGCGGATGTCGATTAGATCGCCCGGCGGTTCGGCATGTCCAGCCCTTTCGCGTCACCAGCCGTCGCGTGTTCGCTCACGATTTTATAGCACGTCGCGCAGGCGCAGCCTGCCCAGAGCGGACTTTTCCCACACATCCTGCACGCTGGGCGCGCGCGGCAGCAGCAGGCGCTGCACCAGCGGCTCCAACGCGGTAGCCTCAGCATCCGCCAGCAGCACGGTGCGCGACGGCATGCCGTCCTGCGCCTCGCGCAGCTGGCCGATCCAGTCGAGGGCCGCGAGCGTCTCCAGCACCGGCTCCAGCTGCAGCGCATCGACCTGCAGCGCCTCGGCGAGTTGGACCGCGGTGCGGCCGTGGTGCCCGGCGTGCTGTGCCGCGGCCAGTTGCTGCAGCACCTCGATCGCCAGCTGGAACTGCCAGCCGTGCGTGCCGGCGCGACGCGCGACGCCGGCCAAGAGGCTCGGCAGATACGCCGTCACCACCGCGCCGAGCAGCACGATCACCCAGGCGACATAAATCCACACCAGCAGGATCGGCAGCGTCGCGAAGGCGCCGTACAGCACCGAATAGGTCGGCACCGCGTCGATGTACAGGCCGAGCACCCGCTTCGCGATCTCGATCCCGAACGCGACGAAGGCGCCGCCCACCCAGGCATGGCTCCACTTCACCCGCGTGTTGGGCACGTAGTGGTAGAGCGACGCGATGCCGCCCGCCAGCAGGAAGAATTCCATCGAGTCGAGCAGTACCCGCAGTGCGCCCGGGATGCTGTCGACCACGCTGCGCGACATCGCCAGCACCGAGGCGGTGGTCGCGAGGCTGATGCCGAGCACCAGCGGCCCCAGCGTGATCGCGGCCCAGTAGATCAGCACCCGCTGGCCGAGCGGCCGCGGACGGCGCACCCGCCAGATGCGGTTGAGCGTGCGGTCGATGGTCAGGATCAGCGCGAGCGCCGTGACCAGCAGCACGGTCAGGCCCGCCACGCCCAGCTTGCTCGCGCTGCGGGAGAACTGCGTCAGGTAGCCCAGCACCTGCCGCGCGATGCCGTCCGGCACCAGGCTCGCCACCAGCCAGCGCTGCAGCTGCATCTGCATCTCCGAGAACATCGGGAAGGCGGTGAACGCCGCCAGCGCCACGGTGAAGAACGGCACCAGCGCCAGGATGGTGGTGAAGGTCAGGCTGCTGGCGGTGAGCGCGAGGTCGTCCTCGCGGAAACGTTCGCGCAGCGTGGCCGCAGTGATACGCCACGGAAAACGCGAGAGATCGTGCAGCAGGGAGTCGGCGCGCCCGCGCAGGCCGCCGGGCAGCCGCTGCAGCAGCACCGTGCGCGGGGGAGGAAAAGGCATGGCCGCTATGATGCCAGCCCCCATGGCCGCCCCTTCCCTCCCCACGCCCGGCCGTCCCGCCGCCCCCGTCCTTCCGTCGCTGGCGGTGCGCCGCACCCGCTGGCTCGCGGTCGGCAGCCTGCTCGGCCTGATCGTGCTGTGCCTGGCCTGGGAACTGGTCCTGGCGCCGATCCGGCCCGGTGGCTCCTGGCTGGCGCTGAAGGCGCTGCCGCTGTGCCTGCCGCTGGCCGGGCTGCTCAAGCACCGGATGTACACCTACCGCTGGGTGAGCCTGCTGGTCTGGCTGTATTTCACCGAAGGCGTGGTGCGGGCCTGGAGCGACCGGCCGCCCGGCAACTGGCTCGCGATGATCGAGGTGGTGCTGTGCCTGGCGCTCTTCGTCGCCTGCGCTCTGCATGTGCGGCTGCGGCTGCGCTCGGCCCGGCACGAGGCCGCGGCCACCCCGCCCACCGCCGCCGCAGGCCGCTGAGGCCGCCGCGGCTCAGGCCGCGTCGCCGAACCCCGGCAGCCCCCGCAGCGCCGCCGCCTGCCGCAGGATCGCCGTGCGGAACACTTCCGCCGCCGGCGACAGCGCCCGTCGCGGACGCCGGAACACCATCACCCGCCGCAGGATGCGCGGTGCCGCGAGCGGCGCGAACCCGAGCGCCTGCAGGGCCGGATGGCGCGCGATCAGCGCCGGCACCACCGCCATGCCCAGCCCCGAGGCGATCGCCTGCTGCAGCAGCACCGTGTTCGACACCCGCAGCGCCGGTGCGCGCACCGATGCGGGTACCTCGGCCGACGCGCTGAGCAGTGCATGGATCGCGGTATCGGTGGTGTAGCCGACCATCGCCCGGTCGGCGAGGTGCGACGCGAGCAGCCGCCGCCGGCGCAGCAGCGGTTCGTCGGGCAGCGCGAGCAGGCCCATCGCATCCTCGAGCAGCGGCTCGGCCTCCAGCGGCTTGGCATCGTCGCGCCAGCCGCCCACCCCGAAGTCGGCGGCACCCTCGCGTACCCAGCGCACCACCGCGTCGCCGCCCTCTTCGTGCAGCGACACCCGCACGCCCGGATGGGCCGCCCGCAGCGCCGGCAGGCAGGGCATGACGATAGCGGCCAGCACCGACGGCGCCGCGACGATGCGCACGTCGCCGCCGCGCAGCGACGCCAGGTCGCCCACCCGCCGCATGCCCTGCTCCAGCGTGTCGAGCGCCTGCCGCACATCCAGCAGGAACAGCGCACCGGCCTCGGTCAGGCCGGCGGTGCGGGTGGTGCGGTCGACCAGCCGCAGGCCGACTGCGGCCTCCAGCTGCCGGATCGACTCCGACAGCGCCGACTGGGTGATGAACAGCCGTCGGGACGCCGCGGCGAACGAACCACCGTCCGCGACCTCGACGAAGGCGCGCAGCTGCCGCAGGGAGACGTTGTGAGGAAAAACCGGCATAACCATGCGAATTCTTCAAATTGTGCCGCAGCGGCAGCAGGGCTAAGCTCCCACCCAGTTCATCTTCTGCAGGACGGCTTTCCCATGACGCTTCTCGCCCAGCTCGCCGACATCGTCGGCGCCGCCAACGTGCTGACGCACGACGATCCCGCCACCGACCTCACCGCCTGGGAGCAGGACTGGCGCCGCCGCGTGAAAGGCACCGCCCTCGCCGTCGTGCGGCCGGGCAGCACCGACGAGGTCGCCGCAGTGGTCCAGGCCTGCGCGGCCGCCGGCACGGCGCTGGTGCCGCAGGGCGGCAACACCGGGCTGGTCGCCGGCTCGACGCCCGACACCTCGGGCACGCAGGTGGTGCTGAGCCTCGCGCGCATGAACGCGATTCGCGCGATCGACGGTGACAACCTGACCGTCACGGTCGAGGCCGGCTGCGTACTGCAGGTGCTGCAGGAAGCCGCGGAAAAAGCCGGCTACCTGTTCCCGCTGAGCCTCGCAGCCGAGGGCAGCTGCACGATCGGCGGCAACCTTGCGAGCAACGCCGGCGGCACGCAGGTGGTGCGCTATGGCAATGCCCGCGACCTGTGCCTAGGCCTGGAGGTGGTCACCGCCGGCGGCGAGGTCTGGAACGGCCTGACCGGCCTGCGCAAGGACAACACCGGCTACGACCTGCGCAACCTGTTCGTCGGCAGCGAGGGCACCCTCGGCGTGATCACCGCGGCGACGATGAAGCTCTATCCGCAGCCCGCCGCGCGGCTCACGGCCTGGGCGGCTGTGCCCTCGCTCGGCCACGCGGTCACGCTGCTCGGCCTCGCACATCGGCACCTGGGCGCCGGCCTCACCGGTTTCGAGGTGATGGGCCAGTTCGCGCTGTCGCTGGTCGGCAAGCACATGCCGCAGTTGCGGGTGCCGTTCCTGGGCGACGAGGGCGTGCCCTACTGCGTGCTGCTCGAGAACTCCGACAGCGAGTCGGAAGAACATGCTCGCGCCCAGTTCGAGCGGCTGCTGGAAACCGCGTTCGAGGACGGCTGCGTCACCGATGCGGTCGTTGCGGAAAACCTGGCGCAGGCCCACCAGCTCTGGCACGTCCGCGAGAACATCCCGCTGGCCCAGGCCGAGGAAGGCCTGAACGTGAAGCACGACATCTCGGTGCCGGTCTCGCGCATCCCCGACTTCGTGGCGACCACCGACCGCCTGCTGCAGGATGCGTTCCCGGGCATCCGGCTGGTTAATTTTGGCCACCTGGGCGACGGCAACCTGCACTACAACGTGCAGGCGCCGGAGAGCGGCGACACCCGCGCTTTCCTGCGCGACCACGAGCACGCGATCAACGAACTGGTCTACCGCTCGGTCGCCGACTTCGACGGCTCCTTCTCGGCCGAGCACGGCGTCGGCGGCCTGAAGGTGTGCACGCTGGCGCAGTACGAATCGCCGGTGGCGCTGGAGATGATGCGTGCGGTCAAGCGGGCGCTGGACCCGCAGAACCTGATGAATCCGGGCCGCATGCTCGCGGCCTGACGAGGGTCGGCGCTTAGCCGCCCGGCAGGTCCAGCGGCGCGAGCAATCCTGCGAGGTCGGCCTCGCCGAACTTCGGCGCACCGCCCGCGGTGTCGCGGCCCAGCACGCCGTCGGCCAGCGCCGCCTTGCGGGCCTGCAGCACCTGCATCCGTTCCTCGATGCTGCCTTCGGCGATCAGCCGGTAGACGAATACCGGCCGGGTCTGGCCGATCCGGTGGGCGCGGGCCGTGGCCTGTTCCTCCACCGCCGGGTTCCACCAGGGGTCGAGGTGGATCACCGTGTCGGCCGCGGTCAGGTTGAGCCCGGTGCCGCCGGCCTTCAGGCTGGCCAGCAGGAGCGGCACTTCGCCCGCCTGGAAGCGCGCCACCACGTTACCCCGGTCCGCGGCCGGCGTGGCGCCGGTCAGTGCGATCCAGCGCAGGCCCCGCGCATCGAGCGCCGCGCCGACCAGCGCCAGCATCGCGGTGAACTGCGAGAACACCAGTACGCGCCGGCCGGCCTCGACCATCGGCGGCAGCATCTCGCAGAGGCGGTCGATCTTGGCGTGTTCCATGTCCGGCGGGGTGGCGGTGTCGCGCAGCAGCCGCGGGTCGCAGCAGACTTGGCGCAGCTTCAAGAGGGCATCGAGCACCGCGATCTGCGCACCGGCAAAACCGCTTCTCTCCAGCACCCGCCGCACCTGCACGTCTGCCGCGACCCGTACGCTCTCGTACAGCTCGCGCTGGCGCCCGACCAGTGGCACCCGCTCGACGATCTCGGTGCGGGGCGGCAGCTCGGGCGCCACGTCGTCCTTGCGGCGCCGCAGGATGAACGGCCGCACCCGCGCGGCGAGCAACGCGGCGCGGGCGGTCTCGCCGCCGACCTCGATCGGCTTTTTCCACAGCCGGTGGAAGCTGCGGGTGTCGCCCAGGAAGCCGGGCATCAGGAAGTCGAATTGCGCCCACAGCTCGCCGAGGTGGTTCTCCAACGGCGTGCCGGTCAAACAGAGCCGGTGACGGGCCGGAAGCCGGCGCAGGGCCCGTGCGGCACGGCCGGTGGCGTTCTTCACCATCTGCGCCTCGTCCAGCACCAGCAGGTGCCAGCTCTGGGCCCGCAGGTGGTCGAGGTCCCGCCAGGCGAGCGGATAGGTGGTGATCACCAGGTCGTGGTCTGCGAGCGTCGGCCAGGCCGCCCGGCGGTCCTCGCCCTGCAGCGCCAGCACCCGCAGCGCCGGCGCCACCCGGGCCGCTTCCGCCTGCCAGTTGAAGACGAGCGAGGTCGGCACGACGACCAGCGACGGCCGGTCGGCCCGGCCGGCATCGCGCTCGACCAGCAGGTGCGCCAGCGCCTGCGCCGTCTTGCCCAGGCCCATGTCGTCGGCCAGGATGCCGCCGAGACCCTGCGCCCGCAGGTACTGCAGCCAGGCCAGCCCTTCCTGCTGGTAGGGCCGCAGCGTGATACCCAGCCCGGCCGGCGCGGCGACCGGCGCCGGCGGCCCGCTGTCGCGCAGCCGGGCGGCGAGCGCCTGCAGGCCGGCGTCGCCCTGCAACGCCCAGGCGCCCGACGGCCCGGCGCGGCCGGCCTGGCTGGCCGCCAGCGCGGACCGCAGCCGCTCCAGCCGGTCGGCATCCCAATGCGACAGCCGCAGCGGACCGGCCCGCCGGCGCGGATCGGCCAGCAGGTCCAGCAGCCCGCCGACGATCGCCTTCAGCGGCGCGGCGGGTGCGTCGATGCGCCGTCCGCCAGGTGCCCGCAGGCGGATGCGGGCCGCGTCGTCGATCGCCGCCAGCGCCGCCGCATCGCGCCAGCGCGGATCGCGGCGCAGCAGGTCGGCCAGGAGCGGCGCGAGGTCGAGCGCCTCGCCGTCGATCTCGATGCCGAGGGTCAGCAGCCACGATCCTTCGCGCCGCGGCAGCGACAGGCCACCCGCAGACACGGCGGCAGGGGCTGCCGGCCGATGCGCTCCGGCGACCGCACGGCCCACCACCTCGCCGGTGTCGGGTGCCACCACCAGGCGCCACGCCTCGACCGGCACGCTCTCGTGGGCGAATCCCGGCTGGACGACCACCGCCCATCCGCCCGCGCGCAATGCCGGCACCTGGTCGGCCCAGAAGTCTCCGAATGCGTCTTCCTGCGGCAGCGACCACAGCGCGGGTGGCGGACCGCCAAAGGCCGCCTCCGCAGCGCCATCGCCCCGCCACTGCAGGCTGTCGGGCGGGATGCGGTGCAGCCCCCACGGCGCGAGGGCCGCATCGGCGTCCGTGTCCGGCGGCAACCGGTCGACCCAGGCCACCGTCACCGGCGCCGCCCGCGGGCCGAAGGGCGGCGAAGGCGCCATGCCGAGCAGGCCGTCGCCGCGGGTCAGGGTGCGCAGCAGCAGGCGCGGCGAGGGGAGCGGGTCGGGCATCGGGCGATTGTCGGGTGCGCTCCTAGAATCCCCGGTCCTCCTGCCGACCTCGCCGCCCGCCATGACCGCACCTGCCGCCCCCCGCCCCGTCCGCCGCCAGTACGAGGATTTCGTCCGCCATGTCCTCGAACACGGCGTGCAGAAGGGCGACCGCACCGGCACCGGCACGACCAGCGTCTTCGGCTACCAGATGCGCTTCAATCTGCACGAGGGCTTTCCGCTGGTTACCACCAAGAAGGTGCACCTGCGCTCCATCGTGCAGGAACTGCTCTGGTTCCTGAGCGGCAGCAGCAGCAACACCTGGCTGCAGGAGCGCGGCGTGACGATCTGGGACGAGTGGGCCCGCGCGGACGGCGACCTCGGCCCGGTCTACGGCGTCCAGTGGCGCAGCTGGCCGACGCCCGACGGCGGCCACATCGACCAGATGCAGCAGGTGATCGACACGCTGCGCAGCAACCCCGATTCGCGACGCATCATCGTCAGCGCCTGGAACGTCGCCGACCTCGACAAGATGGCGCTGATGCCCTGCCATGCGTTCTTCCAGTTCTACGTTGCGCCGCCGCAGGCGCCCGGCGAGCGCGGCAAGCTGAGCTGCCAGCTGTACCAGCGCAGTGCCGACATCTTCCTCGGCGTGCCGTTCAACATCGCGAGCTATGCGCTGCTGACCCACATGGTGGCCGAGCAGTGCGACCTCGACGTCGGCGACTTCGTCTGGACCGGCGGCGACTGCCACATCTACAGCAACCACCGCGATCAGGTCGCGCTGCAGCTCACCCGCGAGCCCTTCCCCTACCCCACGCTGCATTTCCGCCGCCGCCCGCCGACCCTCTTCGACTACGCCTACGAGGACATCGAGGTGCGCGACTACCAGAGCCATCCGGCGATCAAGGGCGCCGTCGCGGTATGAACGTCCGCCTGATCTTCGCGCGTGCCGCCAACGGCGTCATCGGCCGCGACAACACGATCCCCTGGCACCTGCCCGAAGACTTGGCGCACTTTCGCTCGCTGACCCAGGGCGCACCGGTCGTGATGGGCCGGCGCACCTGGGACTCGCTGCCGCCGCGGTTCCGGCCCCTGCCCGGCCGGCGCAACATCGTCGTCACCCGGCAGCCGGATTGGGCGGAAATCGGGGCCGAGCGCGCATCCAGCCTGCGCGAGGCGCTATCGTTTTGCGAGCACTCGCCGGATGTCTGGATCATCGGCGGCGCGCAGATCTACGCCGAGGCCGAGCCGCTCGCGGACAGCGCCGACGTGACGGAAATCTGCCGCGACTTCGACGGCGACGCCCAGGCGCCGGTGCTCGATCCCTCCCGCTGGGTCGAGTCCTCGCGCACCTCGCACGTCGCTGCGTCGGGGCTGCCCTTCGATTTCGTGCGCTATCTGCGCCGTCGCTGAGGCGGGAAGACTGTCCGTCATCCCTGCTGCGGGACCGCGTCCGCCAGCGCCGCACCGCGCACGATCCGGATCGCGGCCGGCTGATCGACGAGCACGCAGGCCTTGCCGGTCCGACGGCAGTGGTCCTGCACGCGCCAGTAGGCGCCGTGGCTCAGGCAGCCGGTCTGGCAGATGACCAGGTCGGCGGCGACCAGGCTGTCCTCCAGCGCCGCCGCATCCTGGCCGTTCTGGTGCAGGAAGTGTCCGCCCGCACCTTCGATCGCCCGCTGCGCCGCGGTCGCGGCCGCCGTGTCCTCGCCCACGCACAACACCGCGCGCCGCCGCACCGAGGTGCGCGGCAACGAAGGCGGCGTGCCGGACGGGCGCGCGCCGGAACCGCGCAGTGCGTCCAGCCGGGTGTCGCGCAGCATCACCTCGGCGCGCAGCCGCATCACGGTCGCCTGGAGCTGTTCGATGTGCGTCGCCTGCTGCGCGATCAACTCGGTGCAGCGGGCCTGTGCACGGGCGTAGGCAGACACCAGCACCGCATGTTCATGGTCGAGCGACGGCTCGAGTGCGGTGGAGGCGACAGGGGCGATGTATGGCATGAACGTGCTCCGACAAAGATGCCGCAGCCGAGGCGCGCAGCGAACAGCGCATCTTATTTAAGAATCATTCTCAAATCAGTGCATCCCGGATGCGGTGTGCGGTCTTGCCCTACGTAGGTCGGGAGCCCGAAGAGTTTTTCGCACGTACCCAAAGCTAATGACACTGCGCTCCGAACATGCGAATCCGATTTTTCGGCGCTCGCAAGGCATTGATTTAAATCAACTTTTATCGCCTCAGGTCAGTAACTGCTTTTAACCCATCCACATCCCGCTGCCCGCATCGTCCGGCCTTTCAGCACAGGAGCCCTCATGGCACGCAGAACACTCGAAGACCTTTTCGTCCACTTGCTGTCGGACACCGCGAGCGCGGAAAAGCAGCTGGTCAAGGCCCTGCCCCGCATGGCCCGCAACGCCGCCTCGCCGGACCTGCAGGCTGCTTTCACCGCCCATCTGGAGGAAACCCAGGGGCAGGTCGAACGCATCGACGGCGTGGTGGAAGCCACCGGCCTCAAGCTGAGGCGGATGAAGTGCGCCGCGATGGAAGGCCTGGTCGAGGAAGCCGCCGAGGTGATCGAGGAAATCGAGAAAGGCCCGATCCTGGACGCCGCGCTGATCGCCGCGGCCCAGAAGGTCGAGCATTACGAGATCGCCAGCTACGGCACGCTGGTCGCCCTGGGACGGCAGCTGGGATACGGCGATGCCGTGAAGCTGTTGCAGGCCACCCTGGACGAGGAGAAGTCCACCGACGAAAAGCTGAGCCTGCTGGCCGAGGTCGGCGGCGCGAACAGCCGGGCGCAGACGGCCTGGAGGCAGGGCCCGGAAGGGCCTGCTGCGGCGCACACCGCCGCGACGGCGAGGGCTGAACGACGCCCGCCGGTCAGAAGGCGTGGCGTTGCGCGACACCTTGCTGCAGCGCATGCAGCAGCACGGCCATCGCATGGTGGGCATGCTCGTCGTCCGGCGCCTTGAACAGCGGCTCGATGAGGGCGACTGCCGACGGCAGGTCCGCGTAGCCCATCGCCCATCGGTCGAAGCGGCGTTCCTTCGTCGTCTCGAAGATCAGCGGAGTGACGTGGCTATGCCGCCGGTCCGCATTGATCGACTGCATCACCTGGGCCGTGGCCGCGGCGGGTCCTTCGAGGACCTGGAAAAAGAATTCGCCGGTGTAGATCAGGCCGCCGGTGATGTCGCAATGCGCATTGCGCGCCCGGGAGGCCTGGAGGATCTCGTCGATGTGCCGAGGGTCGGTCGCCTCGTCGACCCGCCGGCTCACATAGAGGCAGCGGACCAGGGTTGGTGCAGAAACGGCAGTGGTCATGGTGTGCGGCGACCCTCATGGTTGGTCTGTCGGATGTGCCATCGGGCGGCATGGGCCGAGTCGTCGGGCTCGATACTCCGGAAGATGGTCCTCAGCGCATCCAAAGCTGCGCATCTCCTCCGTCAACGCGTTTTCGCAGGTCGGAGATGACCGTGTTTGCCCTCTTTACCAAGCGGATATGAAGGGGCGTCTTGCCTTGCAGCGCACTCCGTCGACTTGGCTCGGGAAAGAGCGGCATCTGCCGTAACCGTCTCACTCACTCTCGAATACGCACGAGGCAGAGGTACTACAGCACACCGTATTACGCTCCCACAAAGAAAAACGGGCTACGACTTGTGGTCGTAACCCGTTCATCTGATTCGTGAATCGTTGGTCGGCGTGGCGGGATTCGAACTCGCGACCCCTTGCACCCCATGCAAGTGCGCTACCAGGCTGCGCTACACGCCGAGAGCCTGCGAGTATACCGTGCCTGTACCTCAGATCGTCAGCAGGGCACGAATTTCGAGAAGTTCGCGGTGCAAGGTCGACGCATCGGCCGAATCCTGCAGCGCGATCGAAGGGCGATCGGAAGCACCGTCTTCCACCGTATCGACATCTCCATCTGCCGCTTCATGGTCCGGATTCAGGGATCCCGGCACCACCCCGGCCCGGCCGCTGCGCCCTTCCTGGATCCACTCCTGCAGCTTGTTCCGCGCACCGCTGATCGTGAAACCCTGTTCGTACAGCAGGTCGCGGATGCGGCGGATCATCAGCACCTCGTGGTGCTGGTAATAACGGCGGTTGCCGCGCCGCTTCATCGGCCGCAGTTGCGTGAATTCCTGTTCCCAGTAGCGCAGCACATGCGGCTTCACGTCGCACAGTTCCGCCACCTCGCCGATCGTGAAATAGCGTTTGGCCGGAATGGAAGGAAGCGGAAGGCCCATGACGCTGCAGTGACTCTGGAAAAAGCGGAACCCGGAAGGTTAGCGCATGCACTCGATCCAGGGAAGGCGCCCGTGTCCGATACGGGCCACGCGGAAACAGATCAAAACCGGCCTCCGCGACCATGGGTCAGTTTTTCAGCCCTGTATCTGCTCTTTTAGCTTGTGGCTGGCGTGAAAAGTCACCACGCGACGCGCCTCGATCGGGATCAGCTCGCCGGTCCGGGGATTGCGGCCCGGCCGTGCCGCCTTGGTGCGGATCTGGAAGTTGCCGAAGCCCGACAGCTTCACGTCGTCGCCCTGGATCAGGCGGGTGCTGATCAGGTCGAAAAACGCATCGACCATGTCCTTCGATTCGCGCTTGTTCAGTCCGATCTGGTCGAACAGCAGTTCGGCCAGCTGCGCCTTCGTCAGCGCCGGCATTTCCAGCGTCTGGACGGACAGATCATCGTGGGTCGGCATGTCCATGGTCGGTGCGCTCCGTCAGGCCCGCAGGCGTGCGCCCAGGCGTTCGGACAGTTGCGCCAGAACGGCCTGCACCGCGCCGTCGATCTGCTCGTCCGTCAGGGCCGCATCGCCGCCGTTGAGCGTCAGCCGCAGGGCAAGGCTCTTTTCGCCCGGTGCCCAGCCGCCCGCCGGCAGCGCGCCGTCCTTGCCCGGCTTGGGCCGGTAGATGTCGAACAGAACCGCTTCGCGTAGCAGGCCGGCCGGCACCGCGGCGCGGATCGCGTCCTGCACCTGCGCGTGGGTCACCGCTTCGGCCACTACCACCGCCAGATCGCGCTCGACATCCTGCTGACGATCCACCGCCGTGGGTTTCGGCACCGGGCGGGCCAGCACGGCGTCGAGGTCCAGCTCGAACAGCACCGGCGCCTGCTGGGCGAAGCCCCAGGCCTGCCGCCAGCGGGGGTGCAGCTCGCCAACGAAGCCGATAACGCGGTCGTCCACCAGCACCTGCGCACAGCGGCCGGGGTGCAGCGCCGGATGGGTCGCGGCGACGAAGGTGGCGGCACGCGGCGCCAGCAGCGCCTCGACATCGCCCTTCACGTCGAAGAAATCGACCGGCGCATCGGCCCTCCCCCACTGCAGGGGTGATGCCGCGCCGACCGCTGCACCGGCGATGCGCATCGGCTGGTCGAATCCGGCCACGGTGGTGTCGCTGTGCGCGGCGGCCGCATCACGCAGGAACACGCGGCCCAGCTCGAACACCCGGACGCGCGACTGCCGCCGGTCGAGGTTGAAGCGCAGCACCTGCAGCAGCGAGCCGAGCAACGACGACCGCATCACGCTCATCTGGCTGGCGATCGGGTTCAGCAGCCGGATCGGGTCGGCATTGCCCGCCAGTTCGCGTTCCCAGCGTTCCTCGACGAAGCTGAAGTTGATGGTTTCTTGGTAGCCGCGTGCCGCCAGGGCGCGCCGCGCGTCGAACGGTCCGCGTCGGTCCTCCGCCCGCAAACGCGGCGTGATCGGGGCCAGCGGCGGCGTGGTCGGCAGCTGTTCGTAGCCGACCATCCGGGCGATCTCCTCGATCAGGTCTTCCTCGATCGTCAGGTCGAAGCGCCAGGACGGGGGCTGCACCGTCACGGTGTCGCCGGCCACCGTCACCGGAAGGCCCAGCGATGCCAGCACCTCGGCGCACCGCTCCACCGTCAGCGGCATGCCGATGACCTTGGACGCGCGGGCCGCCCGCAGGGTGACCGGTTGCGCGGCCGGCATGCAGGGCTGCAGGTCGTTCACCGGACCGGCGGTGCCGCCGCAGATCTGCTGCACCAGGGCCGTGATGCGCTCGATCGTCTCGACGGTCCGCGCCGGATCGACGCCGCGCTCGAAACGGTGCCCGGCATCGGTGGAGAAGTTGAAGCGCCGCGAACGGCCGGCTACTGCCCGCGGATACCAGAAGGCGGCTTCGATGTAGATGTCCGCCGTGTCGTCCGATACCGCCGTGGCATCGCCGCCCATGATGCCGGCGAGCGACTCGACCTGTGCCTCGTCCGCGATCACGCCCACCTTGTCGTCGAGCGCGACCGTCGTGCCGTTCAGCAGCTTCAGCGACTCGCCCGCACGGGCCCAGCGCACGTCGAGCGCGCCGCGGATCTTGCCGAGATCGAAGATGTGCGACGGCTGCCCGCATTCGAACATCACGTAGTTCGAGATATCCACCAGCGGCGAGACGCTGCGCTGTCCGCAGCGCTCGAGCCGCTCGACCATCCAGGCGGGCGTCGTGGCGCGCGGATTCACCCCCTTCACCACACGGCCGGAAAAGCGACCGCACAGGTCGGGCGCACTGACCTGCACCGGTACCCGCTGCGTTGCCTCGACCGGCACGGCCGGCACGTCCAGCGGGCGCAGCGGCGCACCGGAGAGTGCCGCGACTTCGCGCGCCACGCCGTAGATGCTCAGGCAGTGCGCTAGGTTCGGCGTGAGCTTGAGGGTGAACAGCGTGTCGTCGAGCCGCAGCCATTCGCGGATGTCGGCGCCGACCGGCGCATCGTCGGCCAGTTCGAGCAGCCCCTCGTGCGCCTCGCTCAGCTTGAGCTCGCGGGCCGAGCAGAGCATGCCGAAACTCTCGACGCCGCGCAGCTTGCCGATCTTGATGCGGAACGGTGCGCCGCCCTCCTCGGCCGGCGGCAGCTCGGCACCGACGGTCGCGCAGGGCACCTTGATGCCCGGGCGGGCGTTCGGCGCACCGCAGACGATGGACAGCGGAGCTGACTGGCCCACGTCCACCTGGCAGACGCGGAGCCGGTCCGCGTTGGGATGCTGCACCGTGTCGATGATGCGGCCCACCATGATGCCGTGAAACGGAGGCGCAACCGGCTGCAGGTCTTCGACCTCCAGGCCGGCCATGGTCAGGGTGTCGGCCAGCGCCTGCGTGCCGATCGGCGGATTGCAGAATTCGCGCAGCCAGGATTCGGGAAATTGCATGGAAGGATTCTTTCGCTCGGGTCCGGGATGCGTCGATTACTGGAACTGCCGCAGGAAACGCAGGTCGCCGTCGAAGAACAGACGCAGGTCGTTCACGCCGTAGCGCAGCATCGTCAGGCGGTCCGGACCCATGCCGAACGCGAAGCCGATGTAGCGCTCGGGGTCGAGCCCCATGTTGCGCACCACGTTCGGGTGCACCTGGCCGGATCCGGCCACTTCCAGCCAGCGGCCGGCGTTCGGACCGCTCTGGAACTGGATGTCCACTTCGGCGCTCGGCTCGGTGAACGGGAAAAAGCTCGGGCGGAACCGCAGCACCAGATCGTCGCTCTCGAAAAAGGTGCGGCAGAACGCGGTGAAGACCACCTTCAGGTCCTTGAAGCTGACGTTCTCGCCGATCCACAGGCCTTCGCACTGGTGGAACATCGGCGAGTGGGTCGCGTCGCTGTCCACGCGGTAGGTCCTGCCCGGCGCGATCACCCGGATCTCCGGCATCGGCTGGCCCGCATCGAGCAGGTGCCGGTAGCGCTTCACGTGCTGCACCGCATGGCGGATCTGCATCGGGCTGGTGTGGGTGCGCAGCAGCAGCGGCGCGGCCTCGGTGCCGCCTTCGACGTAGAAGGTGTCGTGCATCGACCGCGCCGGATGGTCTTCTGGCGTGTTGAGCGCGGTGAAATTGAACCAGTCGGTTTCGATCTCCGGGCCGTCGGCCACGGCGAAACCCATCGAGCCGAAGATGCCCTCGATCCGCTCCAGCGTCAGCGACACCGGGTGCAGCCCGCCGGCGCCCGTGCTGCGGCCGGGCAGCGACACGTCGAGCGCTTCGGCCTCGAGCTGGCGGTCGAGCTCGGCATCGGCCAGCGCCTGGCGCCGCGCCGTCAGGGCCGCCTCGATCGCCTGCTTCGCGGTGTTGATGACCGCGCCGCGCGCCTTCTTCTCCTCCACCGGTAGGCTCGCCATGCCCTTCATCAGTTCCGTGATGCGGCCGGACTTGCCGAGGTACAGCGCCTTGGCGTTCTCCAGATCGGCAGGCGTGGCGGCGGCGGCGAAACCGGCATGGGCGTCGGCGACCAGGGCTTCCAACTCGTTCATGGGATCTTTTCGTGAAAATGGAAAAGGGCTAGTGCCTTTTGCAGCCCTAGCCCTTGTCTCAGTTGCGCAGGCAGCTATCGAAACGATAGCAACCCGCCGTCGAACATCAAGCAGCCAGCTTGGCCTTGACCTGTTCCACGATGCTGGCGAAACCCGCCTTGTCATGCACGGCGAGGTCGGCCAGCATCTTGCGGTCGATCTCGATGGCGGCCTTCTTCAGGCCGTTGGTGAACTGGCTGTAGGTCAGGCCCAGTTCACGCGATGCGGCGTTGATACGGGCGATCCACAGCTGGCGGAACACACGCTTCTTGGTCCGGCGGTCGCGGTAGGCGTACTGGCCGGCCTTCATCACCGCCTGCTTGGCGATGCGGAAGACGTTACCGCGGCGGCCGCGGAACCCCTTGGCGAGGGCTAGGACTTTCTTGTGACGGGCACGGGCCGTAACACCACGTTTGACGCGAGGCATGTAAGTACTCCTTGTTCGTCAGTAAATTAAACGCCCATGCCGGGCAGCATCTGTGAAATCGAGCCCATGTTGGTCTCGTGCACAGCAACCGCACCACGCAGATGGCGCTTGTTCTTGGTGGTCTTCTTGGTCAGGATGTGACGCTTGAAGGCTTGACCGCGCTTGACGGTGCCACCGGGACGAACACGGAAGCGCTTCTTCGCGCTGCTCTTGGTCTTCATTTTGGGCATGTGAATGCTCCTTTGTTTGTGCTCGTGAGGCGACGCGAACTTTTCACGTACTTGCAGGCCCCGAGACACTTTTCATGCGGCGCTCACACGCCGCGCAGTGCCGGATCGCTCCGTCACCCTCGCCCGGGTTGCCCCGGACGAATCCTTTTCGTTCCCCCGGCTTCAGGCCGGGCTGGATTCCGCTGCCGGCTTCTGTGCCGGCGCGGGCTTCTTGCGGCTCGGCGCGATCATCATGATCATCTGGCGCCCTTCGAGCTTCGGAAACTGCTCAACCTGGATCGTGTCGCCCAGATCCGCACGGATGCGGTTCAGCAGGGCGATACCGATTTCCTGGTGCGTGATCTCCCGTCCGCGGAACCGCAGGGTGATCTTGCACTTGTCGCCATCCTCAAGAAAACGCCGGATGTTGCGCATCTTGATGTTGTAGTCGCCGTCGTCGGTACCGGGACGGAACTTGATTTCCTTGATCTCGATGACCGTCTGCTTGGCCTTCGCCTCGGCCGCCCGCTTCTGTTCCTGGTACTTGAACTTGCCGTAGTCCATCAGCCGGCACACCGGCGGATTGGCCGTCGCGGCGATCTCGACCAGGTCGACATCCAGTTCGCCCGCCATGCGCAAGGCGTCCGACAGGCTCACGATGCCGAGCGGCTCGTTCTCGGGTCCGGACAGGCGGACTTCGGGCGCCATGATCTCGCGGTTCAAACGGTGCTTGCGTTCCTCGCGGTGGCGACGGTCACGGAATTCAGTAGCGATGGCTTTAATCCTCGAAATTTGCTACGAAAAGCGTAGCACTAAGCGCAGACAGCACGTGCGTCAACAGCCAAATCGGGAATGATCAACTCTTGAGGGCAATATCCGCGGCGACCTTCTGGGCGAAGTCGTCGAGGGACATTACGCCGAGGTCCTTGTTGCCCCGGGCACGCACCGCTACGGCACCAGCCGCCTTTTCCTTGTCGCCCACGACGAGGATGTAGGGCAGCTTCTGCAACGAATGCTCCCGTATTTTATACGTGATCTTTTCGTTGCGTAAATCCAACTGCACCCTAAGCCCTTGATTCTGCAGCGTTCTGACAACATCGCGGGCGTAGTCCGCCTGACCGTCGGTGATGTTGAGCACCGAGACCTGGACCGGCGCCAGCCAGACCGGCATGGCGCCGGCATGGTGCTCGATCAGCATGCCGATGAAACGCTCCAGGCTCCCGACGATGGCCCGGTGCAGCATGACCGGGTGCGCGCGGCCGCTGGTTTCCGTGACGTACTCGGCGCCCAGACGCTCGGCGGTGTTGAAGTCCACCTGGATGGTGCCGCACTGCCAGTGCCGTCCAATAGCGTCGCGCAAGGTGTATTCGATCTTCGGTCCGTAGAACGCACCATCGCCCGGTGCGATCACGAAGTCCACACCGGACCGACGCAGCGCCTCCATGCAGGCGTGCTCCGCCTTGTCCCACAGCGCGTCCGAACCCACACGGTTCTCCGGCCGGGTCGCCAGCTTGTAAAGCACGTCGGTGAAGCCGAAGTCCTGGTAGACGGCCTGCAGCTTGGCGGTGAAGGCCACCACCTCGTCGAGGATCTGATCCTCGGTCACGAACGCATGCCCATCGTCCTGCGTGAAACCGCGCACCCGCATGATCCCGTGCAGGCCGCCGCTTGGTTCGTTGCGGTGGCACTGCCCGAACTCGCCGTAGCGCAGCGGCAGGTCGCGGTAGCTGCGCAGGTCGCTTTTGAAGATCAGCACATGGCCCGGACAGTTCATCGGCTTGAGCGCGTACTCGCGCTTTTCCGACTCGGTCGTGAACATGTTGTCCCGGTAGTTCTGCCAGTGGCCGGTCTTCTCCCACAGGCCTTTGTCGAGGATTTGCGGACCTTTGACTTCCTGGTAGCCGGTATCGCGGTAGACCTGCCGCATGTATTGCTCGACCTGCTGCCAGACCGACCAGCCCTTGGGATGCCAGAACACGACGCCCGGCGCCACATCGTCGATGTGGAACAGGTCCAGCTCGCGCCCGAGCCGCCGGTGGTCGCGCTTTTCGGCTTCTTCGATGCGCCGGATGTATGCCTCGAGGTCCTTCTTGTCGGCCCACGCGGTGCCGTAGATCCGCTGCAGCTGCTCGTTCTTCGCGTCGCCACGCCAGTACGCGCCGGAGACACGGGTCAGCTTGAACACCTTGAGGAAACGTGTGTTCGGCACGTGCGGCCCGCGGCACATGTCGACGTATTCCTGGTGGTAGTACAGGCCCATGGCCGTCTCGTCCGGCATGTCTTCGATCAGGCGCAGCTTGTAGTCTTCGCCCCGACTGCGGAACACCTCGATGACCTCCGCCCGCGGCGTCATCTTCTTCACGACGTCGTAGTCCTGCGCGATCAGTTCCCGCATGCGCTGCTCGATCGCCTCCATGTCTTCGGGCGTGAACGGGCGCTCATAGGAAATGTCGTAGTAGAAGCCTTCCTCGATCACCGGCCCGATCACCATCTTGGCAGTCGGGTAGAGCTGCTTGACCGCATGTCCGACCAAGTGGGCGCAGGAGTGGCGGATGATCTCCACCCCCTCCTCGTCGCGCGGCGTGATGATCTGCAGCCGCGCGTCGTGGTTGATCACGTCGCTGGCATCCACCAGCCGCCCGTCGATCTTGCCGGCGACGGTCATCTTGGCCAAGCCGGGCCCGATGGACTGGGCCACCTCGGCCACCGTGACCGGACCGGGATACTGGCGCTGCGAATTGTCGGGAAGGGTGATCTGGATCATGGGATGTGAGCGAGCAGACAACAAAAAAGCGCGGAGGTCCGCGCTTTTGGTGATCCGGCAACCAAGGTCCGGGCAGGCGCGAACATATCGGCCTAACGGCCGGTCGGGGTCTCCGACGGAGTTCGCGGTGTCATAACCGGTTCGCCTTTCTCGCTCTTGCCGGTGGATGGGGCGCGGATTTTAGCATCCGGCCCCGTCCATGCTTTCCGAAGATCAGTGGAACTGCTCTTCCTCGGTCGAGCCGGTCAGGGCCGTCACGCTGGACTGGCCGCCCTGGATCACCGTCGTCACCTCGTCGAAGTATCCGGTACCCACTTCCTGCTGGTGCGACACGAAGGTGTAGCCGCGGCCACGGGCGGCGAATTCCGGCTCCTGCACCTTCTCGACATAGGCGGACATGCCGCGCGCCACATAGTCCTGCGCCAGATCGAACATGTTGAACCACATCGAGTGGATGCCGGCGAGCGTGATGAACTGGTACTTGTAGCCCATCGCACCCAGTTCGCGCTGGAACTTGGCAATGGTGGCGTCGTCCAGGTTCTTCTTCCAGTTGAAGGACGGCGAGCAGTTGTAGGCAAGCATCTTGCCGGGATGCACCTTGTGCACGGCATCGGCAAACTTCTTGGCGAAGGCCAGGTCCGGCGTGCCGGTCTCGCACCAGACCAGATCGGCGTAGTGCGCATAGGCGATCGCGCGGGAAATGGCTTGGTCGATCCCCTTGCGGGTCTTGTAGAAGCCTTCGGCGGTGCGCTCGCCGGTGAGGAACGGCTTGTCGTTCTCGTCGTAATCACTGGTGATCAGGTCCGCGGCTTCGGCATCGGTGCGGGCGATCACAAGGGTAGGCGTGCCGCAGACGTCCGCCGCCATACGGGCCGCGATCAACTTCTGCACCGCTTCCTGCGTCGGCACCAGGACCTTGCCGCCCATGTGGCCGCACTTCTTGACCGATGCCAGCTGGTCCTCGAAGTGGACGCCGCCGGCGCCGGCGCGGATCATCGCCTTCATCAGTTCGAACGCGTTCAGCACACCGCCGAAACCTGCTTCGGCGTCCGCCACGATCGGTGCAAAGTAGTCGACGTAGCCGGCGTCGCCGGGGTTCGCGCCCTTGGACCACTGGATCTCGTCGGCGCGGCGGAAGGTGTTGTTGATGCGCTCGACCACCGTCGGCACGGAGTCCACCGGGTACAGCGATTGGTCCGGATACATCGCGGCGTAGCTGTTGTTGTCGGCGGCGACCTGCCATCCGGACAGATAGATGGCCTTGATGCCCGCCTTGACCTGCTGCATGGCCTGACCGCCGGTGAGTGCACCGAGGCAGTTCACGTAGGGCTCGTTGTTCACCAGATCCCACAGTTTCTCGGCGCCGCGGCGTGCAACCGTGTGCTCGATCGGAAATGAACCGCGCAGGCGGACCACGTCAGCGGCGGAGTAACCGCGCTTGATGCCCTTCCAGCGCGGATCGGTGGCCCACTCCTTCTCGAGGGCAGAAATCTGTTGTTCGCGGCTCAGCTGTTCGGTGATGGTCTGCGGCATGGTGATGTGCTCCGGGGGTTGAAGAATGGTGTGCAGCAATCGCTGTTCGTGGGCTTACTTTAGGTCTTATAAAAGACAAAATGAAGTCCTATGTCTTATATAAGACAAAAAATTTCTTTATCAAAAACAACGGGTTGTCGCTGCAATATCATTGGGCGAAATCAATTTTCCCGTATTGAGAAATTATGCGGCGGCGCAACAATCCAGAATTTTGTATGGCGAAATTCTTTCTCTCATTTCAAAAATTTGCGGGTTCCCCATTCCGCGAGACTTCGCGGTGCCGAAAGTTGTAGCGGCGCTTGGAAAGCGGTTTTTTCTCCTTTAGCATCCGGTCAGCCAGTGCGGACCCGCCTTCTCGCTGGTGCAAGACCAACTCCACAAGGATTTCCCGACCATGGCAACTGCAAAGAAAGCGCCGGCAAAAGCACCGGCGAAGGCCGCCTCCGACAAGGCTGCGGCGAAGAAGGCTCCGGCCGCCAAGCGCACGCCGAACCCGGCGTTCATGAAGGCCTTAACGCCGAGCCCTGCCCTTGCCGCCGTGGTGGGCAGCACGCCGCTGCCCCGTACCGAGATCGTGAGCAAGCTGTGGACGTACATCAAGCAGCACGACCTTCAGGACAAGGCCAACAAGCGCAACATCAATGCAGATGCCAAGCTGAAGGCGATCTTCGACAAGGACCAGGTCTCGATGTTCGAACTGGCCGCGCTGATCGGCAAGCACGTCAGCTGACGTCTTCGCGCTCCGCCGAAGCCACCCTGATGAGGTGGCTTTTTTTTGCCCGAGTGGTTGCGATGGCCAACGCTTGAGCCCCGATATCCCCGAAGCAGAAAGGGTCGAGGCAGTTTGGAATGCGATGGATTCTTATTTATACTCACTATCTCTTCCATAGCCCGCCACCACTTTCGCTGCCATGATCGTCTGTGTTTGCCATCGCGTATCCGACCGGGAAATCGCCCGCCATGTCCGCGCGGGCATGGACTTCGACGACATCCAGTTCGAGTTGGGCGTGGCGACCCAGTGCGGCCAGTGCGAAAGCTGCGCGCGCGAGGTCGTCGCCCAGTGCAGCGCATCGCATCCGATGGCGGCCATCCAGTGCGCGCCTGGTGCGCAGGTGGTCCAGCTGGCCCCGTCGATCCTGGAGAGCACGGCGTGGAATTCCTCGCATCGCTCGCTGCCGGTCTGATCCTGGTCGTGGCATCGACTTGGTGGATCTT
This sequence comes from uncultured Xylophilus sp., assembly GCA_913776965.1. Taxonomy (GTDB): domain Bacteria; phylum Pseudomonadota; class Gammaproteobacteria; order Burkholderiales; family Burkholderiaceae_C; genus Xylophilus. Next base: position 21,963 of record CAJYQL010000001.1, on the reverse strand, counting down.
CCGCAAGTAGTACTGCCGTGCGCAGGGGGTCTCGGGCCGCCAGCGCCTGAAACCCCATGACCGCAACCTATTCCCGCCCCGCACCTCCGCCCCGCATCAGCCGCAATGCCGCCATCGCAGGCGGCGTGGTGCTGTTCCATGTGGCAGTGCTGTGGGCGATCCAGTCCGGACTGGTCCAGCGGGTGGTCGAGATCGTCGTGCCTGCGGAGATGATCAGCGAGATCATCACGCCTGCGGCTCCCCAGATCCCGCCCGCGCCGCCTCCGCCGCCCGCACCGAAGCCGCCTCCATCGGCCCCCGCACCGCGCCCCCGGGCACCGACGCCGGCGCCCGCGCCACGTCCCGTGGCGGTGGCCGATCCCACGCCGGCGCCGTCAGCGCCTGTGGGCGTCACCGCGCCCCAGCCGCCAGCCCCGCCGATCGCCGCCCCGGCGGTGCCGGACGCACCGCCGCCCGCTCCCCCGGCGCCACCCGCCCCACCGAAGATCGACCTTCCGTCGAGCGATGCCGACTACCTGCAGAACCCAAAACCGGCCTACCCCCCGATCAGCAAACGGCTGGGCGAACAGGGAAAGGTCATCATCCGGGTCCTGATCGGTGCCGACGGCCTGCCCCAGCGCGCCGAAGTCCGCACCTCCAGCGGCTTCGAACGGCTCGACAAGGCAGCGACCGATACCGTCATGAAATGGCGCTACACGCCCGGCAAGCGCAACGGCGTGCCCGAGACGATGTGGTTCGCCGTCCCGATCAACTTTGTCCTCGAATAATTTCTGGAGCTTCTCGTATGGATTCCCAATTCGGCCTTGCCAATGTCTGGACCCAGGGTGACTTCGTCATCCGCGGTGTCGCCGTACTGCTGCTGGCGATGTCCCTGGCCTCGTGGATGGTCATCATCATGAAGGCGCTGGACATCGTGCGCCACAAGGCCTTCGCCCGCGCCGCGGACGACTTCTGGCACAGCGAGGACTTCGCGGCCGGCCTGACGAAGCTCGGCTCGGACGCCGCCAACCCGTTCCGCCAGCTCGCCCTGGAAGGTCGGGAAGCGACCGCGCACCATCGCAACACCAAGGCACACCTGCACGACAGCCTCGACGTGAGCGACTGGATCACCCGCACGCTGCGCAACGGCATCGACGAGGTGACGGCGCGCATGCAGTCGGGCCTGGCGGTGCTGGCATCGGTCGGGTCGACCGCGCCGTTCATCGGCCTGTTCGGCACGGTCTGGGGTATCTACCATGCGCTGATGAGCATCGGCACCGCCGGCCAGGCCACCATCGACAAGGTGGCCGGTCCGATCGGCGAGGCGCTGATCATGACCGCGCTGGGCCTGGCGGTGGCGATTCCCGCGGTGCTGGGCTACAACGCGCTGGTGCGCGGCAACAAGTCGGTGCTCAACAAGCTCAACAGCTTCGCGCACGACCTGCATGCCTACTTCGTCACCGGCGCACGGGTCAGCACGGCCGGCCAATCGTCGGTGCTGCCGCTCAAGAAAGGGGCCTGAGCATGGCCTTCGGTACCCAGGACGACACCGACGAGGTGATGAACGAGATCAACATGACGCCGCTGGTCGACGTCATGCTGGTGCTCCTCATCATCTTCATCATCACGGTGCCGGTCATGAAGCATGCGGTCAACATCGACCTGCCGCGTGCGACCAACCAGCCAGAAGACGTGAAGCCCGAGACTATCCGCGTCAGCGTGGCGGCGGACGGCGGCTACTACTGGAACGAGAACCGGATCGCGGATGGCGACCTGCTGGCGCGCCTGAGTGCCGAGGCCGGCAAGAACCCGCAGCCGGAACTGCACCTCCGCGGCGACAAGGATGTGCGCTACGAACGCGTCGCGCAGGCCATGGCCGCGGCCCAGCAGGCAGGCATCAAGAAGATCGGCTTCATCACTGAGCCCAAGAACCCCTGACGGGGGCGCATCCGCCGGCATCAGGTCGCCGGCGGATCCAAAAAGCTTGCGGCACTGTCAGGCACCCATTTGATAATGCTTATCGTTTAACGCGCGACTCACTGAAGGAGATCCTCATGACCGCTCTGTACACCCATACCGCTTCGCTCTCGCCGCTGTCGTTGCACCCGGCCCTTCTCCGCGATGCCGATGCGGCTTCCAGCCGTGCCGTGGCAGACGCGCCGCTGGTCGACAGCGATGCGCTGCTGCGCGGGCACAAGACGGTCGAGATCCGGCACAACGGCGCCGTCTATCGGCTGCAAGCGACCCGCCTGGGTAAGTTGATCCTTACCAAATAACGCGTACGACGCGCCCGCCATGTATGTGACGGGCTCCGTTGCACGCGGACTTGGGCCCGTGGTGGCCCGCATATCGCCGCACCCCAAACAAAAGCCGCCCGAGGGCTGCTTTTGCGAGAGCGAGGGGCCGGCCGTCCGTCAAAGACCCAGCGCGGCGATGCCGGCCTTGGCGATCTGCACGTCCTCGCTCGACTTCACACCGCTGACGCCCACGGCGCCGATCACCTGACCGTCCTTCACGATCGGCACGCCGCCTTCGAGCAGGCCCTGAACGTCCGGTGCGCTCAGGAAGGCCGTGCGACCACCGTTGATGATGTCTTCGTAGACCTTCGTTTCGCGACGGCCCAGTGCCGCGGTATGGGCCTTTGCCGGCCCGATGTGCGCGGAGATCGGCGGCGCGCCGTCCATGCGCTGCAGCCAGAGCAGATGCCCGCCGTCGTCGACGATGGAGATCGTGACGGCCCAATGATTGCGCAGGGCTTCGGCTTCGGCCGCTGCCGCGATGGCCTTCAGGTCGGCGAGTTCGAGGAAGAACTTGTGTTGCATGTCGGAATCAGAAAAAGAAGAGCGATCGGAAGCGGGCGAGCATACCGGCCGCTGGGCGGGTCCAGCCGCTGCGCAGCACACGAGTGCCCTTACAAAAAGTAGGAACTGCCTGCGAGGGTCATTGTTGCGGGCCCTCGGCAAAGCCCCACTTAGAATTTTGACGACACCCGCATTTCGCGGGACTACGAGGACCATATGGACAACCACTTGCAGACGCAAACCCTGGATCGCAGCGCGGGCGCCGGCTGGGATGCCGTCCGGGACCAACGACAGCGCGTGATGCGCAACACCTACTGGCTGCTGGCACTCAGCCTGCTGCCGACCGTGCTGGGCGCCTGGATCGGCGTCGAGACCGGTATCACCCGGGCGCTCAGCGGCGGCCTGGGCATGATCGTCTTCCTGGCCGGCGCGTTCGGCTTCATGTTCGCGATCCACAAGACCAAGGACTCCGCCGCCGGCGTGCCGGTGCTGCTGGCGTTCACTTTCTTCATGGGACTGATGCTGTCGCGGCTGATCGCGATGGTGCTGGGTTTCAGCAACGGTGCCCAGCTGGTGATGACCGCCTTCGCCGGGACGGCCGGCGTGTTCTTCGTGATGGCGAGCCTGGCGACCGTGATCAAGCGCGACCTGTCCGGCATGGGCAAATGGCTGTTCGTCGGCGTGCTGGTGCTGCTGGTCGGCTCGGTCGTGAACGTGTTCGTCGGTTCCACCGCCGGCATGCTGGCGATCTCGGTCGCGGCGATCGGCATCTTCAGTGCCTACATGCTGTACGACCTGAAGCAGATCATCGACGGCGGCGAGACCAACTACATCAGCGCCACCCTGGCGCTGTACCTGGACCTCTTCAACGTGTTCCAGAGCCTGCTCGCCGTGCTGGGCATCATGGGCGGCGAGCGCGACTGACGCCCGCAGTCCCATCCACGACGAAAGGGCCTGCGGGCCCTTTCTTTTTGGGCGGCTCCAGTTCCCGGTACGGCTGCCGATAATGAACGAAAACCCCTCCGGACACGCCCATGTCGCCGCGCATCCTCGTCCTGCCTTTCCTCGTCCTCCTGCTGACCGGCTGCGAAATCCCGGGCGTCTGGCCCGATCCGAAGATCGCCCAGCGGGAGGCCGATTCGAAGGCGATCGGTGGCGCCTGCCGGCATGCCCAGCGCGGGATCGAGGACTGCTACACCCTCAATCCCAAGGCGGCCAAGGCCGCAGTGTTCACCGGCTGGAAGGACATGGACCAGTACATGCGCGAGAACAAGATCGCGGGCGCACCCGCCACGCTCGCGCCGGGTGCGCAGCCGGCGGCCGCGACGGTGGAGGTCGATGCCAGCCTCGACCGCGCGACCGAAAAGGTGCTGAACGCGGCCGGCAGCAAACCCCGCAAGGTCGCGCCGCTCTGACGGCGGGCGGGCCGCGCCGATCCGAACTGTTTTTTCAGCCGAGGTAGTCGAACACCGCGATGCTCTCGACGTGCGCGGTATGCGGGAACATGTTGACCGCGCCCGCCGACGTGCAGCGGTAGCCCGCCTGGTGCACCAGCAGCCCGGCATCGCGCGCCAGGGTCGCCGGGTTGCAGCTCACATAGACGATCCGGCGGGGCGGCGTCCAGGCCGCCAGCGCTGCAGGATCGACGCGGGTAGCGGCTGGAGCCGCCTCCTCCCCTTCAGTTTCCACGGTCGGTACGGCGCCGATCCGCTGTTGGTGCAGATCGGCCAGCGCCTTGACCAGCGCGAATGCACCGTCGCGCGGCGGATCGACCAGCCATTTCTGGGCCACGCCGTCCTGCATCAGCAGCGTCGGCGTCATCTCGAACAGGTTGCGCGCTACAAAATCCGTAGCACATAGCGCCCGTCCTGCGGGCGCAGAAGCCCGATTCTTCGCATAATTTTCCCGCGAACGCGCAACCAGCGCCTCGCAGCCCTCGATGCCGCGGACCTCGCGGGCGCGGGTCGCCAGCGGCAGCGTGAAATTACCGAGTCCGCAGAACCAGTCGATCACCCGTTCGTCCGGTTGCACGTCCAGCAGGCGCACCGCCCGCGACACCAGCACGCGGTTGATGTGCGGATTGACCTGGGTGAAATCGGTCGGCTTGAACGGCATCTCGATGCCGAACTCGGGCAGCGCATACGACAGCGTCGGCCCGTCCGCCGGATCGAGCAGGTGCACCGTGTCGGGCCCCTTCGGCTGCAGCCACCACTGCACGCCGTGCTCGGCACCGAAGGCGGCGATGCGGGCGCGGTCGGCCTCCGACAGCGGCTCCAGGTGGCGCAGCACCAGCGCGGTCACCTCGTCGCCGCAGGCGAGCTCGATCTGCGGACAGGTCTCGCGTGCCTCCAGCGAGCCGATCAGGGCGCGCAGCGGCATCAGCATGCGGTCGACGTGCGGCGGCAGCACCGGGCAGACCTGCATATCGGCGATGTAGCGGCTCTTGCGCTCGTGGAAGCCGACCAGCACCGTGCCCTTCTTCTGCACGTAGCGCACCGCAAAACGTGCGCGGTAGCGGTAGCCCCAGGCCGGGCCCTCGATCGGCCGCATCACGGTGCCGGGGCGGGTCTTGCCGAGGTGCCAGAGGTTGTCTTCCAGCACCCGCTGCTTGGCCGCCACCTGCGCGCCGACGTGCAGGTGCTGCATTTTGCAGCCGCCGCAGGCCCCGGCGTGCAGGCCGAAATGCGGGCAGCCGGGGCGCACCCGCTGCGACGATTCGCGGTGGATCGCGGTGAGCGTCGCCTGCTCCCAGTTGTTCTTGCGTCGGCCGACTTGGACGCTGACCACCTCGGTCGGGAGCGCACCTTCGATGAAGACGACCTTGCCGTCGGCGCGGCGGGCGACGCCCTGGGCTTCCAGGTCGAGCGAATCGACGCGCAGCGCATCGGGGAACAGCGGATCGGCGGGAACGGCCGTCGCCGCACGGTCGGCGGCGTGTGGGGATGGGTCGGTGGGGACGGTCATGGGCCTATTGTCTCAGCCGTGCATCCGCCTCCCCTGCGCCGCTCGGCAGCCGTCCGGGCCCGCTAATTGCTTCTTCTCCTACAGGCGATCCCGCCGCCCGTCGACACAGGAGACCCCATGCCCACCGCCGCCCCGCATGCCGCACTGGACACCGACACCTTCATGCCTTTCATGCGCGACGTCTCGCGCTGCGAGCAGTCGCTGCACGAGCTCAACATGATGTGGCGGATCATCGAGTCGTCGGCTAAGATGAACTGCCCGACCGAGGCCAAGACCATCCTGCCGACGATGGCCGCGACCCGCAGCGGCTTCGCCCGGCTGGAGGAGGAGCTGGTGCAGAGCCTGGTGCAGGAAAAGGTGCGCAACGTGATGGCCGGGATCGGCACTCAGGCGCAGTACGTGATCGACATCGTGGTGCGCAACCTGTTCGAGCGCACCGCCGACGTCGGCTTCCTCGCGACCGACCGGCTGCTGTGCGAATTCGTCGTGCGCTCTGGCGAGGCGCGCGACGACGACGCCAACGAGGAGGACCGCGCTGCCACCCGGCTGCGGTTGCGCGAATACCGCAGCAAGTACACGGTCTACGATGAGATCCTGCTGCTCGATACCGACGGCAACGTGCTGGTGCAGATCGATCCGACGACACCGCTGGAACACAGCAGCGACCCCCTGGTGCGCGAGACACTCGAGAGCGAAACCTACGTCGAGACCTTCCGCCGCACCGACCTGCGGCCGCACAAGGACCGTGCGCTGGTCTATTCGCGCCGCATGCACCATCCCGAGTCCGGCGCGGTGATCGGTGTGCTGTGCCTGTGCTTTCATTTCGAGGAGGAGATGCGCGGCATCTTCGGTTCCCACCGCGCCGGCGACGAGCGCTCGAACCTGCTGCTGCTCGACGGCGACAACCGCGTGATCTCGGCGGCCGACGAACTGTGGATACCGCCGGGCACGGTCGTGCCGGTGAACTCCGATGCCGAGCCGCGCACCCGGGTGTTCGGCGGGCGCGAATACCTGGTACGCACCTTCGCGTCGGACGGCTACCAGGGCTATCCGGGGCCGGTCGGGTGGCAGGGCCAGGTGATGATCCCGATCGACGTGGCGTTCCGAGGCACCGGCGGCGACACGCTGTCGACCCTCGCCCCGGCGATCGCCGAAGGCTTGCTGTCGCATGCCGAGTCGTTCTGCCCACCGCTGCACGACATCATGACCGCTGCCCGCACGATCCAGCGCATCGTCTGGAACGGCCAGGTGATGACCGCCGGCCAGCAGGGCGACATGCAGAAGCTCAAGACGGTGCTCGACCAGATCAGCGAGACCGGCAACCGCAGCAACGAGCTCTTCGCCCGCTCGATCCGCGACCTGTACCAGACGGTGCTGGCCTCGAGCCTGCGCGACGCCGCGTTCACTTCGCACCTGCTGGTGGACCTGCTGGACCGCAACCTCTATGAACGGTCGGACGACTGCCGCTGGTGGGCGCTGACGCCCGAGCTGCGGGCCGGGCTGGCCGCGGGCGACGCCGACAGCACCCGCCGGATCGCGGACATCCTGGACTACATAAATCGGCTCTACACCGTCTATACGCGGCTCTTCGTGTACGACCGGGACGGCCGGGTGGTGGCGAGCACCGGCGCCGCCTATCTAGGTGCGGCGGATGGCAGCGGCCTGCCGGTGGTGGGAAGCCAGCTGGACCCGGCGACGCTCGCGGCCGTGATGCAGCTGCGCACTGCGCAGGACTACCACGTCACGCCTTTCGAGCCCACGCCCCTCTACGACGGCCGGCCGACCTATGTCTACCACGCTGCGGTGCGCGATCTGGAGGATGCGTCGCAAGTCGTCGGCGGCATCGGCATCGTGTTCGACGCAGCGCCGGAATTCCGCAACATGCTGGCGGCCGGCCTGAACGGCAAGGAAAAGACCGCTGCGTTCTACGTGGACCGCGCGGGCCGCATCCTCTCGACCACCGACGACACCCGGCCGGTCGGCACGGTGCTGGAACTCGACGCCGACCTTCGGGCGTTGCCCCACGGCGAGAGTGCCGCCCGCATCACCCTGCACGACGGTCAGTACGCGATCGTCGCCTGCACCGTATCGGCCGGTTATCGCGAATTCAAGGTCACCGACGGCTACCAGGAGGACGTGATCGCCGTAGTGTTTCAGAGCTTTGGTGCGGTGCGCGCCACCTCGGCCGCGAGCGACCGCGCGGCGCTGCAGATCGAGCACGAAGCCGCACCCGCCGATGCCGCCGAATTCGCCACCTTCTTCTGCCGCGACGGCCTGTATGCGATCGGCGCGGAGCATGTGCTGGAGGCGGTCCCGTTCTCCGACGTGCGCCCCACCCCGCTGGGCGGCGGTACCGGCCGGATCGGCATCCTGGGACTGCAGCGCGCCGACATGCACCAGCGCTTCATGTGGGTCTACGACCTGGCCCAGCTGCTGGGCGCGGCGCCCACTGCGGTCACGCCCCACAGCCAGGTGCTGGTGGTGCGCCACGGCGCCCACACGCTCGGACTGCTGGTGGACGACCTGCATGCGGTGCCGCAGTTCGACCCCCGGCAGATCATCCGCACGCCGATCGCGTCGGAGGGGCAGTCGATGCTGATCACCGAGGTGATCAAGGCCAACCGCGGGGCCCTGCTGATCCAGTCGCTGGACGTGGAGCGGCTCTTCGCCTGGCTGATCGACGGCATCGCGCCGGTCGCCGGCGAGGCCGACCTGGAGGCGCTGGCCGCCTGAGCGGCAGGCGGTGGGCGCCGGCGACGCGCGCGCCGCCTCAGCGGGCGGCGAGGTAGCGCGACGGATCGACCGGCTTGCCCTGGCGGCGGATCTCGAAGTGCAGCTTGACGCGGTCGGCATCGCTGCTGCCCATCTCGGCGATCTTCTGGCCTTTCTTGACCGTCTGGTCTTCCTTCACCAGCAGCGACTGGTTGTGGGCGTAGGCGGTCAGGTAAGTGTTGTTGTGCTTCAGGATGACCAGGTTGCCGTAGCCGCGCAGGCCGGCACCGGCATACACCACCCGTCCATCGGCCGCGGCGACGACCGGGTCGCCTGCCTTGCCGCCGATGTCGTAGCCCTTGTTCTTCGCCTCGTCGAAGCTCGCGATCAGCACGCCCGACGCCGGCCAGATGAAGGCGATCTCTTCCTCGCCCCCGCCGCCCGACGGCATCGGACGCACGGTGCTGGCCGGGGTGGCGGGCGGCAGCGGCGTCGGGGTGACGGTGGACGGGGCGGCCGGATCGGTCGGCTTGGCCGGTGCGGTCTGCGCGACCTGGGCTGAGGGCGGTGCCACGCGCAGCACCTGTCCGACTTCGATCAGGTCGGGATTGGCAAGCTCGTTCCAGCGGATGATGTCGCGCCAGTTCTGGCCGGTTTCCTGACCGATGCGGCGCACCGTGTCGCCGGGCTTGACGGTGTAGTAGCCGGGCTTGCCGGCATTCTCGGCACCCGGCAGCCGAACCGGCGGCGCGAAAGGCGGCGTCGCGGTGGACGGCGGCGGGAAGGAACCCGCGCCGATGCCCCGGTCCTCGACCGGTGGCGCCCGGCGTGGGGTGTCCGGCGCGGTGTTGCACCCCGCCAGCATCGCGGTGGCCGCGGCGAGCGCGCCCGTTCCGATCCACATCCGTCCACGCGGTCCCAGCATACGCATCCCTTCCAGATCAGGCCGTTTTTCAGGCAATCCCGGATTTTAGGGGGACAAAGTGAACGTCTTCGAGCACCGTCTGCTGCAGGCCCTGTGCAGAGCGGTCGATCACCACCAGCGCCTGACGGCCGCCCACCATGACCGTTGGCGCCACGAGACGGCCGCCCACGGCGAGTTGCTCGCACCATGCCGACGGCACCTCCTCCCCGCCGGCGGCCGCGATAATGCCGGCGTACGGCGCCCCGCGCGCATAGCCGGCCATGCCGTCGCCGAACAGCAGGTGCAGGTTGGCGATGCGGAACGGCCGCAGGTTGGCCTGGGCTTTCTCGTGCAGGCCGCGCAGCCGCTCGATGCTGTAGACCTCGCGTGCCAGCTGTGCGAGCAGCGCGGCCTGGTAGCCGCAGCCGGTGCCGATCTCCAGCACCCGCGCTGGCATGCCGCCCTGGCGCACGATGTCGGCGCCGAGCAGCAGTTCGGCCATGCGGGCGACGACGCTGGGCTTGGAGATGGTCTGGCCCCAGCCGATCGGCAGGCTGGTGTCCTCGTAGGCCTGGTTGGCGAGCCCCGAATCGACGAAGCGGTGGCGCTCGACCCGGCCGAGCGCCTGCAGGACGGCATCGGACCGGATGCCCTGCGCCTCCAGCTTCTGCACCATCCGCATCCGCACCGCCTGCGAATCGAGCCCGTGACCGGCGGGGCGGTCCAGCGGCACCTTGTTTTGCGATGGTTTTTGGCCTCCAGCGCCCGCTCCGCCTGCGTAACCAGCTATCTTTTTAGGAGTTTCCGGCAACGCAGGAGCAGTGCCTGCCGGCGCGAGACGTGCTGGAAAACGCGGCCGGGCGCGCTCGCCTGCAGGATCGGACGGACGGCCAGGCGTCTTCACTATCGGTCGTGCAGTGTCAGGCCGGCGCCCGGATCACGCCCTCGTCGGGGTCGCGGTCGGCATCGGGTGCCAGCGCGCCGCCCAGCCGGGTCGCGGTCTCGACCCAGTAACCGAGGTTGTCGTGGTCGGTCAGGTCGACCTTCAGCGGGGTGATTGCGACGTGGCCCTGGGCCGTCGCGTGAAAGTCGGTGCCTTCGGCATCGTCCTTCGCCAAGCCCGCGCCGCCGATCCAGTACATCGTCTCGCCCCGCGGGCTTTCCTGGGTGATGACCCGCTCCGCAGCATGGCGGCGGCCGAGCCGGCAGAGCCGCACCGGCTTCAGCGCCGCGAGCGGCCGGTTGGGAATATTGACGTTCAGCAGCCAGGGCGCGCTGCCGACCTGCGCGTCGGCGACCAGCTGCGCGACGATCTCGCGGGCCTTCTGCGCGGCGGCCTCCAGCTCGCTCCAGCCCTTCTCGACCTGCGAGAAAGCGATCGCCGGGATGCCGAACAGAAAACCCTCCATCGCGGCGCCGACGGTGCCGGAATAAATGGTGTCGTCGCCCATGTTGGCGCCGTTGTTGATGCCCGAGACGACCAAGTCCGGCCGGTAGCCCAGCAGCCCGGTGAGGGCGATGTGCATGCAGTCGGCCGGCGTGCCGTTGATATAGCGGAAGCCGTTGGATGCGCGGTGCACGTACAGCGGCGCATTCAGCGTCAGCGCGTTGGACTTGGCGCTGTTGTTGTGCTCGGGCGCCACCACCTCGACCTCCGCCAGGTCCTGCAGCGCCGCATGCAGCGCCACGATGCCGGGCGCCTGGAAACCGTCGTCGTTGGAAATCAGGATCTTCATGGAGCAATCGGAAGTGCAACGGATTGTAGGCGGCGGACCGAAAAAAGCCGGGCGGCGACCCGGTCGCCGGAGGGACAAAAGCCCGATCCGCCCGCTCCTATGATGCGCCGCGCCGACACACACAACGAAAGAGACGCCATGCAAGCCTGGATATGCGATACCCCCACCGGCGTGGAAGACCTGCGATGGAAGTCGCTGCCGCCGCCCTCCCCCGGCGCCGGCGAGGTGCGGGTCGCCATCCGTGCCGCGAGCCTGAATTTCCCGGATCTGCTGATCGTGCAGGGCAAGTACCAGATGAAGCCGGCCACACCGTTCGTGCCCGGTTCGGAATTCGCCGGCGTCGTGGAGGCGGTCGGCGAGGGCGTCACGCATCTGCGGGTCGGCGACAGCGTCGCCTGCCTGCAGGGCACCGGCGGCTTCGCGACGCACGTCCTCGCCGATGCGGCCCGCTGCATTCCGCTGCCGGAAGGTTTCCCGTACGTCGATGCGGCCGCCTTCATCATGACCTACGGCACGTCGCACCACGCCCTGATCGACCGCGGCCAGCTGCAGCCGGGCGAGACGCTGCTGGTGCTGGGCGCGGCCGGCGGGGTCGGCACGGCGGCGATCCAGATCGCCAAGGCCGCCGGCGCGCGGGTGATCGCCGCCGCGTCGTCCGCGGAGAAATGCGCGGTCTGCAGCAGCCTCGGCGCCGACGCCACCATCGACTACGGCACGCAGGACCTGCGGACGGCGCTGAAGGACCTGACCGGCGGCAAGGGCCCGGACGTGGTCTACGACCCGGTGGGCGGCGACCTGGCGGAGCCGGCTTTCCGCTCGATCGCCTGGCGCGGCCGCTACCTGGTGATCGGCTTCGCGGCGGGACCCATCCCGGCGCTGCCCTTCAATTTGCCCCTGCTGAAGGGCGCTTCGGTGGTCGGGGTGTTCTGGGGCGGCTACGTGCAGAAGGAGCCGAAGGCCAACGCCGCGATGTTCCGCGAACTGATGCAGTGGTACGCGGAAGGCCGGATCCGCCCGGTGATCGACGGCACCCTGCCGATGTCCGCCCTGCCCGAGGCATATGCCCGGATGGGCTCGCGCGAGGTGAAGGGCAAACTGGTGATGGTCAACGACGCTGCGGCGGGCTGAACGGCAGCGGCCCGGTCGCGGCTGCGCGACCGAGCTCTAGGAGGCGAGCCGCGCAAGTAGCACCTCCGGCCGCAGCGGCCGGGCGAAGTGGTAGCCCTGCGCATAGGTGCAGTGCAGGTGCCGCAGCCGCTGCGCGATCGGCTCGGTCTCGACGCCTTCGGCCAGCACGTCGAGGCCGAGGCTGCGGGCCAGCGAGATGATGCCGCGCACGATCGCGGCGTTGTCCGGGTCGTCGATCAGGTCGCGGACGAAGGACTGGTCGATCTTGATCTTGTCGAACTTGAAGCGCCGCAGGTAGGCGAAGCTGGAATAGCCGGTGCCGAAGTCGTCGATCGACAGTTTCACGCCCAGGGCCTGCAACTGGCGCAGCGTGCTGGTGACCGCCTCGCCGTCGTGCAGCAGCACGCTTTCGGTCAGCTCCAGTTCCAGGTGGCCCGGCGGGATGCCGGACTCGACCAGCGCGTTTTCCACCTGCTCCAGCACCACGCCCCGCTGGAACTGCCGGGCCGACAGATTCACCGCCATGATCAGGTGGCCGTGGCCCGCGTCGTGCAGCGCCCGCAGCTGGCGGGCAGCGGTCCGCAGCACCCAGCCGCCGAGCGTCTCGATCATGCCGCTCTCTTCGGCCAGCGGGATGAAGACGTTGGGCGGCACCGTGCCGTGCTGCGGGTCGTCCCAGCGGCAGAGGGCCTCCACGCCGACGATGCGCCGGCTGGCCAGCTCGACGAGCGGCTGGTACTCGAGCCGCAGACCGTCGGTGGCCAGCGCATGGCGCAGCGCGGATTCGAGCCGCAGCCGCTCCAGCGACGCCTCGGTCATCGCCGCCATCGCGAATTCGTAGTCGCCTCGGCCGCCGCGCTTGGCGGCGTGCAAAGCGCTGTCGGCACGGCCGAACAGCGTGTCGAAATCCTCGCCGTCGGCCGGGAACAGCGCGATGCCGATCGAGATCGACACGTTGATCGGCATGCCCGCCAGCACGACCGGCTCGCTGACCGCGCGCATCAGGTTGCGCGCCCCGTGCGCGGCTTCGGCGGTATGGCGCAGGCCCGGCAGCATCACCAGGAACTCGTCGCCGCCGAGCCGCCCGACCACTGCATGCGGGCCGGCCGCCAGGCGCAGCCGATCGCCCACGGTGCGCAGAAGCTGATCTCCCGCGCCATGGCCGAGCGAGTCGTTGAGCACCTTGAAGTTGTCCACGTCCACCACCATGACGGCCGCCTGCTCGTCCTGGGACCGGGCGCGGGCAAGTTCGGTGGACGTGTGCAGCGATACCTGGTGACGGTTCGCCAGACCGGTAACCGGGTCCAGCGTAGACAAGGTCGCGATCCGTTCCTCCGCCGCCTTGCTGGAACTCAGGTCCGACAGCGCCGCGATGTAGTGGGTGATCGCACCGGAACCTTCGGCGCGCAGCACCGACAGGCTGAGGCGCTGCGGGAACACCTGGCCGTCGCTGCGGCGGTTCCAGACCTCCCCGCTCCACTGGTCCTGGCTCTCCAGCAATTCCCAGATGGCGCGGTTCAGCGCCTCGTCCTGCTGGCCGGCCGTCAGTGCCATCGGGTCCTGCGCGAGCGCCTCGGCCTGGGTATGACCGGTGATCGCACAGAAGGCGGCGTTCACCATCACCACGCGATGCTCGGCATCGGCGACCAGGATGCCGTCGGTGCTCTGGTCGAGCACCCGGCCGGCCAGTTGCAAGCGGGCATCGGCACTGCGGAGCGCGGTGACGTCGCGCCGCATCACCAGCATGTGTTGCCGGCCGCCCGACGCATCGAATCGAGGCACGCACGTCACCTCGTGCACGCGCGGGCCGCGCACCGCATCGTGGACAGTCTCCTCGCAACGCAGCAGATGTCCGTCGCGCCATACTGCTTCGACGAACCGCGCAGAGGCCTCAATCGCCGAAACTGCCGAGTCGTCGTTCGAGGGCGTATGGCCCGTCACGCGCAAGGCCCCGACCGCGGCGGGACCGGCGGCGAGCCATTCGCCGTCACCATCGGTCAGATAGACCTGATCGGGTACATGCGCGAGCACCGTTTCCAGCAGGTCGTCCCGCTGTGCCAGTTGCCGACGCAGATCGGCAACCAGGGAGTGCAGGCCGCTGACGATCGCGGGCAGCGGAGGGGCGACGGAAGGACCGGCGCCCGAGGTATCCGACAGGCTCCGCAGGGTGCGCGCTTCGGAGTCACCAGGACGACCCAGAATGTCGCTAGGAGCCAACGCATCGCGCAGGGGCCAGGAAGGGCTCATGTCAGCAGCATTCTTGTCCCGCAGACGGCGTCGCGTCGGGGATTTCCAAGAGTTTCCGCACGGGGATGCAAAGGATTGAAGAGCGTGACGAATTATAGAAGTCACACTTCGTTGCAACGCTCTCGAAGTCCTGTGTTTAGCGAATCTCAGGTGCGGCCGTAGGCATCGTCGAACCGGACGATGTCGTCCTCTTCCAGGTAGGACCCTGACTGCACCTCGATCAACTCCAGCGGAATACGGCCCGGATTTTCGAGCGAATGCACCACGCCGACTGGGATGTAGGTCGACTGGTTCTCCGTCAACAGAATGTCCTGGTCGCCCAGGCGGACCTTCGCAGTGCCCGACACCACGATCCAGTGCTCGGAGCGGTGGTGGTGCATCTGCACCGACAGCTTCTGCCCGGGGCGCACCGTGATGCGCTTGACCTGGTAGCGCTCCGCCCGGTCGATCGCGTCGTAGGTGCCCCAGGGGCGGTAGACCTTCCTATGTACGACTGCCTCGCTCCGGCCGTCGGCCGACAGCCGGTCGACCACCTTCTTCACGTCCTGCACCCGGTCCTTGGCGGCGACCAGCACCGCATCCGCCGTCTCAACGACCACCAGGTTCTCGACCCCGACCACCGACACCAGCCGGTGCTCGGCATGGACGTAGTTGCCCTGCGCGCCCTGGGCGATCACGTCGCCGCGCAGCACATTGCCGTCGGCGTCGCGAGGAGCGACCTGCCAGACCGAATTCCATGCACCGACATCGCTCCAGCCGGCGTCGAGCGGCACCACCTGGACCCGGTCCGAATGCTCCATGACGGCGTAGTCGATCGACTCCGACGGCGACGCAGCGAAAGCGTCGGCATCGAGCCGCAGGAAATCCAGGTCGGCCTTCGCGTACTCGACCGCCGCCCGGGCGGCCGCAGCGATCGCGGGCCGGAAGCGCTCCAATTCCGCCAGGATCGCCGACGCGCGGAACAGGAACATGCCGCTGTTCCAGAGATACCGACCCTCGGCCAGGTACCGTCGGGCGGTAGCGAGGTCAGGCTTCTCCACGAAAGCTTCGACCTGCGAAGGCTTTCCTTCGACCGCCCGTCCGGCGACGCGTAAATAGCCATAACCGGTTTCCGGCGCCGTCGGCACGATGCCGAACGTGACCAGCGCCCCCTGCTCCGCCGCGGGCACGCCGGCAGCGATTGCCCGGTGGAAGGCGGCGACATCGGCGATCACATGATCGGCGGCGAGCACCAGCAGCAGCGGGTCGGCGCCGTCGCGCAGAGCCGCGGCGGCCGCGGCGCCGATGGCTGCGGCGGTATTACGGCCAGCAGGTTCCAAAAGCAACGCGCCCGGGACGACCCCTGCCGCACGGGCCTGTTCCGCCAGGATGAAACGATGGGCCTCGTTCCCGACGACGATCGGCGCCGCCACCTCCGCCCCGGTCAGTCCGTGCAGACGGTCCAGCGTCAACTGGAAAAGGGTGCGGGTTTCGGTCACTCCCAGGAACTGCTTGGGATGCTGCGCCCGCGACAGCGGCCAGAGCCGGCTGCCACTGCCGCCCGACAGGATGACCGGAACCAGAACGTGTGCCATGCGAGAGGGGCGGCCAGGCCGCGCAGGAGTGAGGAAGCGCGCCGATTATCGACCGCGCGCTGGCAGACAATCGGACGATGGACCGACGCCTCCTGCTCCGCCTGGCCTTTGCCGCTGCCACCGGGAGCCTGCCGGTCCGCTGGGCCCGGTCGGCCGCATCGCTGCGCGCCGACCCGTTCGCCTGCGGAGTCGCCAGCGGTGCGCCGGACGATCGCAGTGTCGTGTTGTGGACCCGTGTGGCGAACGTATCGCTGCCCAGCCCGGACGCTACCGCCGCCGTCCGCTGGGAAATCGCCGACGATGTCCAGTTCCGACGGATCGTCCGTGCCGGCGTGGCCGCAGCCGTCCCCGCGCTCGGCCATGCCGTGCATGTGGAGGCCGGCGGCCTTGCCGCGGATCGGTGGTATTTCTACCGCTTCCACCTGGGCGACGCGACGAGCCCGGTCGGCCGCACCCGCACGTTCCCCGCGCCGGACGTGATGGCGGCACGGCTGCGATTCGCTTTCGCATCCTGCCAGCGCTGGGAGCACGGCTACTACGCGGCGTGGCGGCATGTGGCCGACGAGCATCCCGACCTGGTGGTGTTCCTCGGCGACTACATCTACGAATACGCCAGCCCTCGCAAGCCCGACCCCAGCATTGTGCGCAGCCATACGCTGCACTACGCCACGACGCTCGCCGACTACCGGGACCGCTACGCGCTCTACAAGAGCGACCCGGATCTCCAGCGCGCGCACCGCGCCTGTCCCTGGATCGCGACCTGGGACGACCACGAAGTCCAGAACGACTACGCCGGCGACGTCGGCCAGGCAGAAACGCCGGGGGCGTTCCTCATGCAGCGCAGCGCGGCCTACCAGGCGTTCTACGAAAACATGCCGTTGCGCACGTCCGCCCTAGTCCGCGGATTGGCGGGCCTGGGTCAGCCCGATGGCGTTCGCGTCCACAGTCGCTACGCCTTCGGCCGGCTGGCGCAGTTTCACCTACTCGACACCCGGCAGTACCGGGATGTGCAGGCCTGCCGCGACATGCGCAAGAGCAGCAGCGGCGCCGTGCGCGCCGACGCCTGCGCAGCGTTGAGTGATCCGACACGCACCCTGCTGGGCACCGGCCAGGAGCAATGGCTCGATGCCGGCCTGCAAGCGGATGCCGCGGGCGGCCGCACCCGATGGAGCGTGATCGCCCAGCAGACCCTGTTCTCGTCGCGGAACTACGGAGCGGATGGTGGCCCTGTGCCGACCGACGGCTGGGACGGATACCCGGCCGGGCGCGACCGTCTGCTCGCGTCGCTGCAGCGCAACCAGCCGGCGAACACGGTTTTCATCGGCGGCGACATCCACCAGAACTTCGTCTGCGACGTGCATGCCGACGTCGCCCATGCCACCGGCCCCCGGGTGGCGACCGAGTTCTGCGGGACGTCCATCACGTCGCTCTCGGGAGCTTCGCAGGAACGGCTCGATGCGCTGGTCCGCCGCAACCTGCACATCCATTTGGCCATCAGTGAAAAGCGGGGCTACGGTTGGGTGGAGGTAACGCCGGCGCGATGGGACACCACGCTCCGCGTGGTAGACGATGCCAGGCAGGCGGACAGCGACATCACGAACCTCGCCCGGTTCAGGGTGGACGACGGCATTCCAGGAGCGACGCCCATCTCGTGAGTGCCATGTCCGCATTGAACCTAGTGTGTACCAGGTAGGACCCGATAATCCATCGTGGCCATCCCCCAATCATTCATCCAGGAACTGCTGGCCCGCACCGACGTGGTGGACGTGGTCGGCAAGCATGTGCAGCTGAAGAAGGGCGGCGCCAACTTCATGGGGTTGTGTCCCTTCCACGACGAGAAATCGCCTTCCTTCTCGGTCAGCCCTGCCAAGCAGTTCTATCACTGCTTCGGATGCGGGGCGAGCGGCGATGCGATCAAATTCCTGACGGCCTATACAGGTGCCACCTTCGTAGAAGCGGTGCACGATCTGGCGCAGCAGAACGGCATGCAGGTTCCCGAGGACAATGCCTCGGCCGAAGACCGGGCGCGCGCCGCCGCTCAGCGGCAGAAGCAGGTCACGCTGCACGACGTGCTGGACAAGGCCGGCGAGGCCTATCGCCGCCACCTTAAGAGTTCTCCTCGGGCCGTGGAATACCTCAAGGGCCGCGGTCTGTCGGGCGACATCGCGAAACGCTTCGGCCTGGGCTATGCGCCTGAAGGGTGGCGTGCGCTGGCGAGCGTGTTCCCGGCCTACGACGATCCGCTGCTGGTCGAAAGCGGCTTGGTGATCGCCGGCGAGGACGACGGCCATACGCCCGAGTCCGAACGCAAGCGCTACGACCGCTTTCGCGACCGGGTGATGTTCCCGATCCGCAACGTGAAGGGCGAATGCATCGGCTTCGGCGGCCGGGTGCTGGGCGACGAGAAGCCCAAGTACCTCAATTCGCCTGAAACCCCCGTGTTCAGCAAGGGCCGGGAGCTGTATGGGCTGTTCGAGGCGCGTGCCGCCCTCCGCGACAGCGGCCATGCCCTCGTGACCGAGGGCTACATGGATGTGGTGGCCCTTGCCCAGCTCGGTTTTCCGAACGCGGTGGCGACGCTCGGCACCGCATGCACCGCGGACCACGTGCAGAAGCTGTTCCGCTTCACCGACACGATCGTCTTCAGTTTCGACGGTGACGCCGCCGGCCGCCGGGCGGCCCGCAAGGCGCTGGACGCCGCCCTGCCCTTCGCGACCGATATTCGCGCGGTCAAGTTCCTGTTCCTGCCGCAGGAGCACGACCCTGACAGCTTCGTGCGGGCACACGGCCGCGACGCCTTCGCACAGTACGTGGCGGATGCCCTGCCGCTTAGCCGCTTCCTGCTGGAAGCGGCGCGCGACGGCTGCGACCTGGATACCGCTGAAGGACGGGCCCGCATGGCAAGCCAGGCCCGGCCGCTGTGGAATCTGCTGCCCGACGGCGCGCTCCGTCGACAGCTCGTCGGCGAGATCGCGGCGCAGGTGCAGCTCGACGCGCGCGAACTGACGGAGCTGTGGACCAGTGCGGCTGCGCAGGAGCGCCGGCCGCGGGCAGGACGGGACAGCGCATCCCCGTCCGGCCGGCGCAGCCGGGAGGCACCGCAGACCGGCGGCGATACCGAAGACGATGGCTGGCACAGCCATGAGCCGAGCTGGAACCGCGGTTTCGGCGACGGCGGGCGCGACGACCACTACGGCAGCACCCGCCGCGGTCCGCGCAGCGGCGGAAGCAGCCACCGCCTGCCGCCGGTGACCCGCGCCGACCATGCGGCGCGGCTGCTGCTGCTGCATGTCGAGGCGCTCGACTCCCTGTCCCACGAGGAGCGCGAGATGCTATGCGCCCTGCCCGCGCCGCACGGCGCGCTGTTCCTGTGGCTCGAAGGCCAGTTGCACGAGCACGGCGCCCAGCCGTGGGCTGCGCTGCGTGAAGGCCTGCGTGGCCACGAGGCCGAGGACCTCGCGACGCGGGTGCTGTCGGGCCCGCATGCCGAGGGCGAGGCCGATGCCCGGGAGCTGCGCGGCCTGCTGACGCGCATGCAGATCGAGCAGATCGAGGAGCAGGAGCGCATGGCGATCGCCGACGCCGGCGCGGATCCTGCCGCCCTGCAGCGCTACAAGGCGCTGCATGCGCGACTGCTCGCACTGCGTGCAACCCTGGTCCGGACCTCTTAACAGCTCTTGAAAATCGGCCCGTCGTTATAATGTACGGTTGCTGACGGCAAGAGCGACAGCAGTACCTCCGGACTTCCGGCCCACCGATGCCCCGCGCACGACCGGCCTTTCTCCACCGCAAGGGCTGCACTCCAAATGATCGCCCGACATCTTGCCGTCCGAGGATTCCTCCTCACCTGAAAGACATGACGACGGTGCCACCCGCGCACCCGTCCGATGTCTGCATCCCGCCGCGCCGACGCCGTGGCGCACCTGGTCTTTTCTTTGTGTTGTCGTCTTTTTGAATCCGAGGTCGTCATGCCTGCTCAAAAGCCCGCGAAGTCTGCCGAGTCCGCCACGCCTGCCAAGGCCGTCCTGAAAACCGCCGCCGCTGCGTCCAAGAAGACGCCGGCCAAGGCCGCCCCCGCCGCCCAGAAAGTGCCCGCCGTGTCCGACTCCCCGACCGCCAAGCCCAAAGCCACGAAGCCCTCCGCCAAGACCACCGCCAAGAAGACCGCAGCCGCCGTCGACGAACTGGCGACCGGCACCACGGCAGCCGCTGCCGCCGAGCCGAAGAAGAAGCCCGGCCGGCCGGCCAAGGCCGCGGCCGAGTCCAAGCCGGCCGCCAAGCGCGGTCGCAAGCCGAAGGCCGAGGCGGACGACGCCGGCGACGATGCCGACCTGTCGGACATCGAGTCCGACCTGGAAGGCGAAGTCGATGCCGAGCCGGCCGCGGCTGGCGGCGACGCTGCAGCGCCGGCCGAGAAGGTCAAGCCGCTGCGGATGAAGATCAGCAAGGCGAAGGAACGCGCGCTGATGAAGGAATTCGGGCTGGACGAGACCGTCCTGTCCGAAGAGGACATGGCCAAGCGCCGGTCGCGCCTGAAGACCCTGATCAAGCTGGGCAAGACCCGCGGCTACCTGACGCACGGCGAGATTTCCGATCACCTGCCCGACAAGCTGATCGACGCCGAGACGCTCGAGGTCGTGATCTCGATGCTCAACGACCTGGGCGTGGCCGTCTACGAACAGACGCCCGACGCCGAGACGCTGCTGGTCACCAACACCGCCCAGACCGCCTCGACCGAGGAAGAGGCCGAGGAAGCCGCCGAAGCCGCACTCTCCACCGTGGACAGCGAATTCGGCCGCACCACCGACCCGGTCCGCATGTACATGCGCGAGATGGGCACGGTCGAGCTGCTGACCCGCGAAGGCGAAATCGAGATCGCCAAGCGGATCGAAGGCGGCCTGATGGACATGATGGAGGCGATCTCCGCATCGCCCGCCACCATCGCCGCGATCCTGGCGATGGGCGAGGAAATCCGTGAGGGCAAGGTCGTCATCTCGACCATCGTCGACGGCTTCTCGAACCCCAACGAGGCCGACGACTACGTGGCCGAGGAAGACTTCGACGAGTTCGACGAGGAAGACGACGACGACGGCAAGGGCGGCTCCAAGGCGCTGACCAAGAAGCTGGAAGAACTCAAGCGCGAGGCGCTGTCGCGCTTCGACAAGCTGCGTTCGCTGTTCGAGCAGGTCCACGCGATCTACGACAAGGAAGGCTACGGCACGCCGGCCTATGTCGCGGCCCAGCACGAACTCAGCGAAGAGCTGATGACGATCCGCTTCACCGCCAAGACCATCGAGAAGCTGTGCGACATGGTGCGCGGCCAGGTCGAGGACGTGCGCAAAAAGGAGCGCGAACTGCGCCGCATCATCGTGGACAAGTGCGGCATGCCGCAGGAAACCTTCGTCAAGGAATTCCCGCCCAACCTGCTGAACCTGAAGTGGGTCGAGAAGCAGGCCTCGGCCGGCAAGCCCTGGAGCACGATCCTGCAGCGCAACATCCCGCCGGTGCAGGAACTGCAGCAGAAGCTGATCGACCTGCAGTCGCAGGTGGTGGTGCCGCTCACCCGCCTGAAGGAAATCAACAAGCGGATGAACGCGGGCGAGACCTCGTCGCGCGACGCGAAGAAGGAAATGATCGAGGCCAACCTGCGCCTCGTGATCTCCATCGCCAAGAAGTACACCAACCGCGGCCTGCAGTTCCTGGACCTGATCCAGGAAGGCAACATCGGCCTGATGAAGGCGGTGGACAAGTTCGAATACCGCCGCGGCTACAAGTTCTCGACCTATGCGACTTGGTGGATCCGCCAGGCCATCACCCGCTCGATCGCCGACCAGGCGCGCACCATCCGCATCCCGGTGCACATGATCGAGACGATCAACAAGATGAACCGCATCTCGCGCCAGCATCTGCAGGAGTTC